>NZ_NSGC01000001.1:0-835580 GCF_002294795.1 Mesorhizobium sp. WSM3866
GGCCGTCCGGTTCGAGGCTCAGTCGCTCTTCTCGCACAAAGTCTCCTCCGCGCAGATACAAGGGGTGCTCCAGGGAACACCAGCGCCGCATTCCGCTGGAACACCCCTCATCCGTCTCGGCGCTTGCGCGCCGATCCACCTTCTCCCACAAGGGGAGAAGGGAAACCGCGCCGCACCTTCACCCTAAGCCGAATTGACCCTTGAACCCCAAACATGTCAAAGCCCCGGCAAAGCCTACCCATCTGGAGACGTGCTGATGACCGACCGCATCGAGATCGCCGGGTTGCAGATTGCCCGGGAGCTCCATGACTTCGTCGCCGAGGAGGCAGCAGTCGGCACCGGCATCGATCCGGAAAAGTTCTGGACCGGCTTTTCAGAGATCGTCCACGACCTCGCGCCGAAGAACCGCGCGCTGCTCGCCAAGCGCGACGCCATGCAGGAGAGGCTGGACGACTGGTACCGCGCCAACGGCGCGCCGGTCGACATGGAGCTGTACAGAACTTTCCTCGAAGAGATCGGCTATCTGGTGCCGGAAGGTCCGGCCTTCAGCGTCTCGACCGAAAACGTCGACCCGGAGATCGCGGTCGTCGCCGGGCCGCAGCTGGTCGTGCCGGTGATGAACGCGCGCTATGCGCTCAATGCCGCCAATGCGCGCTGGGGCTCGCTTTATGACGCGCTCTACGGCACCGACGCCATTCCCGAGACGGGAGGCGCCGAAAGGGGCAAAACGTTCAATCCCACGCGCGGCGCCAAGGTGATCGCCTGGGTCAGGGACTTCCTCGACCAGTCCGTGCCGCTCACCACCGGCAAATGGGCCGGCATCAACGGGCTCTCGGTGGCGAACGGCGCGCTGAAGGTCGGCGAAGGCGCCGGCGCCACCACGCTTGCCGACCCGAAGCAGTTCGTCGGCTACCGTGGCGACGCCGCCACGCCGGAAGCCGTGCTTCTGGTAAAGAACGGCCTGCATATCGAGATCGTCGTCGACCATGCCAGTCAGATCGGCAAGACCGATGCGGCCGGCATTGCCGACGTCGTCCTCGAGGCCGCCCTGACCACCATTCAGGATTGCGAGGATTCGGTCGCCGCCGTCGATGCCGAGGACAAGGTCGTCGTCTATCGCAACTGGCTCGGGCTGATGAAGGGCGATCTGGCGGAAGAGATCACCAAGGCCGGCAAGAGCTTTGTCCGCACGCTAAATCCGGACCGCCGCTACACGGCGCCGAATGGCGGCCAGCTGCTGCTGCCCGGACGCTCGCTGATGCTGGTGAGGAATGTCGGCCACCTGATGACCAATCCGGCGATCCTCGACCGCGACGGCAACGAGGTGCCGGAAGGCATCATGGACGCGGCGCTCACCGCGCTGATTGCGCTGCACGATGTCGGCGACAACGGCCGCCGCGCCAACTCCCGTGCCGGCTCGATGTATGTGGTGAAGCCCAAGATGCACGGGCCGGAGGAAGTCGGCTTCGCAGTGGAAATCTTCGATCGCGTCGAGGCCCTGCTCGGCATGGCCAAGAACACCATCAAGATGGGCATCATGGACGAGGAGCGGCGGACCACCGTCAACCTCAAGGAAGCGATCCGCGCCGCAAGGGAGCGCGTCGTCTTCATCAACACCGGCTTCCTCGACCGCACCGGCGACGAGATCCACACCTCGATGGAAGCCGGCCCGATGATCCGCAAGGGCGACATGAAGCAGGCGGCCTGGATTTCCGCCTATGAGGCGTGGAACGTCGACACGGGCCTGGAATGCGGCCTCGCCGGCCACGCCCAGATCGGCAAGGGCATGTGGGCGATGCCGGATTTGATGGCGGCGATGCTCGAGCAAAAGATCGCGCACCCCAAGGCCGGCGCCAACACCGCCTGGGTGCCCTCGCCGACCGCGGCGACGCTGCACGCCACGCACTATCATAAAGTGGATGTGCACGCCGTGCAGGCGGCGCTGAGGAGCCGGCCGAAGGCCAGGCTCGACGACATCCTGTCGGTGCCCGTGGCGGTGCGGCCGAACTGGACGCCGGACGAGATCCAGCGCGAGCTCGACAACAACGCGCAAGGCATTCTCGGCTATGTCGTGCGCTGGATCGATCAGGGCGTCGGCTGCTCGAAAGTGCCCGATATCAACGATGTCGGCCTGATGGAGGACCGCGCCACGCTGCGCATTTCCTCGCAGCACATCGCCAACTGGCTGCGCCACAAGGTGTGCTCGGAGATCCAGGTCCGGGATTCGCTGCAGCGCATGGCGGCGATCGTCGATCGCCAGAATGTCGGCGATCCGTTCTACCGGCCGATGGCGCCGGATTTCGACAAGTCGATCGCCTTCCAGGCCGCCTGCGACCTGGTATTCAAGGGGACCGTTCAGCCCAACGGCTACACCGAGCCGGTGCTGCATGCGCGCAGGCTGGAGCTGAAGGCGAAGGACCGGGCGGGGTAGCGCCGCGAATCTCGCCAGGGACCTTACGCCGCCTGCGCCATGCGCTCCGCGCTCATGCGGTAGGAGATCGCCTCGGCGAGATGGATGCGGCCGACGGTTTCGCTGGCGTCGAGATCGGCGAGCGTCCGCGCGACCTTCAGCACGCGGTGATAGGCTCGCGCCGAGAAGGCGAGCTTTTCGCTGGCGTCCTTGAGCAGCGTCAGCCCGGCGGCGTCGGGCCTGGCGATCGCCTCGATGACCGAAGGCGGGCAGTGCGCGTTGGTGGTGGCCGCCGCACCCAGCCTTTCCAGCCGCTCGCGCTGCATGGCCCGGGCGCGCGCCACGCGCTGCGCCACAGCGGCGCTGGTCTCGGCCTTGTCCGGCCGGATCAGGTCGCTTGCCGAGACCGCCGGCACCTCGATCCTGAGGTCGATGCGGTCGAGCAGCGGGCCGGAAATGCGCGCCTGGTATTCGGTGCGGCAGCGCTCGCCGCGCAGGCAGCGATAGCCGGGCTCGCCCGACATGCCGCAGCGGCACGGGTTCATCGCCGCCACCAGCTGGATGCGCGCCGGATAGGTGACGCGGTGGTTGGCGCGCGCGATCACGCAGTCGCCGGTCTCCAGCGGCTGGCGCAGCGCGTCCAACGTCTGCGGCGTGAATTCCGGGAACTCGTCGAGGAACAGCACGCCGTGATGCGCAAGCGACACTTCGCCCGGCCGCACGCGCAAGCCGCCGCCCACCATCGCCGCCATCGACGCCGAATGATGTGGCGCGCGGAACGGCCGTCGGTCTGTCAGCTTGCCTTCGCCGAGCTCGCCCGCCACCGACGCGATCATCGAGACTTCGAGCAGCTCCTTCGGCGCCAGCGGCGGCAGGATCGAGGGCAGCCTTTGCGCCAGCATCGACTTGCCCGAGCCCGGCGGTCCGACCATCAGTATGGATCGTCCACCGGCAAAAGCCATTGAGCCGCACGGTGCGTTTCGCGCGCCGAAAAATCGGCAGCTTGGCGCACCGTTATTGCGGGTGACGTGGCTTGCAGCTATCTGGCCCTTGGGGGCAATCAGCTACAACCATGTTGGTGGCAATGCAATTGAAGTTGGACTGATTGCCCTTTTTCACAAACGAAATCAGGAAGCTGACGTCTGCAAACTCACTACCCTGGAACATGCGGGGAAAAGGAACGCTGAGGTAAGTCTGTAGCCCGTCCGGTTCAGGGTCTCGGCTAACCCGCATATACATGGAACTCTTTCCAGTTATGCTGATTTCTCCGTCTCGTTCGACATTGCAAATCGTGTAACCCTCAGGCGATAATATCTCGCCCTTTACTTCATTACCGTTTTCTTTGAACTTCACGCGGTCCTTCCACAAGTTGGTGGAGAGATCGACAACTTCCGGAGGTACGCCGTAATACGCAGCCACCGCTTTCGTGATATCCTGGCCTTCTTTTGAGATGCGAAGTCCGGCAAACCACTGCGTGAAATTTTCGGGGCCACGCTTGGTTCCAATTTCAAATCGATTGGCAATGATGGTGGCGTCGATCGATGCTTCCGATTCGGAATTCGAAGGTGCGCTACCCGACATGGCGATTCTCACCCAATAGTAACCTTTGTTTACGACGACAACCTCTTGAACGATTACCGACTCCCCGGCCTGCACAGCACCGATTGGCTTGCCATTCTTCCAGCCCTCGCCTTCAACGAAGGCTATCGGCCTGGACCTCACCGTGACCGCTTCGAGGGCTCTAACACTACGTCCTGGCCGAGGCTTGGCATCTTCATTGCCATTAGACGCGAAATAACGATTGATCCATTCGCCGGCCTTACGATCGTATTTTCCGTAATAGAGCCAGCCAGCTTCTTGCGCACTGCGAGCTGAAGTCAGTATGGCAATTGGAAATTGTAGCACACATAAGAGAAGTGCTGTGCCGACTACGCGAGACAAGTTCTTCATGGCGCATCTTCTCCGCCGCAAGAAACCCACTGCACAGCCTCATGATAGCAGAGAAAACTTCAATTCCTAGATAGTCCCGCTTTTCGAAGAAGCGCCCGAGATTGGACGCGCGTTAGGACTGGGCATCGAAGTTTTTCGCGCCTAGCGTGACGGTTCCGTAAGGTCCATATCTGTTAGAGCGGCGAAAAAGCGCCACCTTCGGCCGGAACGATGGCGGCGAGTTTCGCCTCAGCGGCCTTCTCCAGCATCGATGATGGCGCCCGGATTAATTAGCCACAATGCCAGCATAGCTGGCTCGCCGGATTTCATGGAAATGAGGCTCCGATTTTAACGCCTGCTTTGCGCGTGATGTCAGCCCGTAAAGTCCAGCTGCGCCGCGTCCTAACAGCAGACATCCCGGGGAGCCGTCTCTCAGGTCCAAGAATTGGGTCTCGCCGATGTTCAATTGAGCCCCGCATGGAACGCCGGGCTCAACACGTACGTCACACTGCTTCCGGCTTTCGCATTCAAGACCTTAGCGCCAATGTGCGGACGCTAGACCAGATATTTGCCGAGGTCGGAAATCCATCGGCTTTACGGCCATCATCACCCGGTACCAGGAGAGCGCTGCTGAGGTTCTAGCCTAATGTGGTCGTGGCTTAGTCCAGGTAATGATGACACCTACTCCGGCATTGGACTAGGCTACCTCGCAACGAGCGAGGCAAACATGGTTCAGTTTACGCGACAAGAACTCTACGAATTGGTTTGGTCCGAACCGATTAGCGCCCTGGCGGAGAAGCATGGGCTGTCAGAACGGGGCCTAGCAAAAATCTGCGAGCGCCATCAGATCCCGGTCCCGGGGCGCGGGCATTGGGCGCGGATCGACGCGGGTCAAAAGGTGACAAAGACGCCGCTCTGGAGGATCGACAATCCCGTGCTGGAGCATGTTTCTCTTGGATGGAGCCGAACGCTTCATCCGCAGGCAGCATTTGCGGCTGAAGCGACGCGGAAGGCGAAAGCGGAGTTTCAGCCTCCCAAGGCCACCAAGGTCGAGATTAGAAAGATCGGGTCACGTCCCCACCGATCAGTCATTGCATTCGAGCAAGAGATGCGACGCGCCCCTGTCGACCACGAAGGCGGCATCAAACGGCCGTGGGTTTATATTCACCGCGAAAGTGTTCCTAGGGTTTTGACGCTCCTTCATACCCTCGCGCACGAATTGGAACCTGATGGCATAACGTTCCTCAGCACCGACGAAAGCATGTGGTTTATCCGAGGGGCGTCGAAGATTCACTTCGAGATCAGCAGTCCAAAGAAGCGGGTAAAAAGCCCAGCGGGAAGCTGGCGCTCTTTTGAGAATGTTTTCGTGGGCCGACTGGCCCTGCAGATTTTTGGATCATCGGAAGGCATCAAAAAGAACTGGGTCGACAAGGATGGAATCCAAATTGAGAGCGATCTGGCGGGAATAGTGTCCTCTATCAAGATCAATTTAATGGTGCAGTCCGAAATCGATGAACAGCGCCAAAAGGCCGAAGAGCGGCGCGCCTTTTATGCTCGTCGCAAGGATTTGGAAAGCAAACGTGTCGAGAGAGAACGGGCACGGGAAACGTTCCTCACAACCGTTGCCAAGGAAAGATTGGAGGTAATTCATCTAAAGGGAACAATAGCATTGCTCCCTAATCCAGCGGATCTCTCGCCAGCGCTTGCCCGGATGGTCGATTGGGCACTCAGGCGCGTTGCGGAGTTAGAAGAGCGCACTACCCCAATTGCCATTGAGCGGGCTCTTGAGCAGCAGATGCTGTTTCCCGAACCGGACATTTTGGCGGACCCTGGTGAGTATATTAACTGACTTGGCCGCAATGTCTCAATCCTTCGGCGCAGTCAGCTCCATCGCGTGGACTGGTTGAGCTGATTGTTGTGCGCTTTCTGAAAGGCTTGTGCGGGGGAGCGAAAAACACTAATCCAGCCGCGTGGGGCCTGTAGCTCAATGGTTAGAGCCGGCGGCTCATAACCGCTTGGTTGGGGGTTCGAATCCCTCCGGGCCCACCAGAACGACCTACCACTTTTGTGGATAGTAACGTCGGCCGCCAGTTGGGCGCCGATCACTCTTTCCGGCCGTTCCGTTTAATTAGCCACAATGTCAGCATGTGTCATCCGCCGGGAGAGCGAAGCCTCCAACCCGAGGCCGGCGAATGTGAAATACGCCGACTGTTTGCTGAGGTTTCAGACTAGCAGGCTGGAGCTGGGCAGGAAGCTAGGCCGCTTTCTGAAGTTCAGCGATCTTTTGAAATTCTGACAGAACGTCAGCGTGATGGGTGGCAAGATAACGCACGAGGCGCGCATTGCTCAGCAGCCGCGTCACATAACCTATTGCCAGGACCAGATCCAAATGGTCAGTGCCATATTCCTTTTCGATCGTCCGAAATTCTCTTTCGAGTTGGGCAGATTCGTTCTCCATCAGTGCGATTTGCTCGTCGGTAAGCCCCTTTACTGACTTCTTACCACGCATCAGTTGTGATTCCGGCGTGGCGGCAACGAGCGAGCGTGCATAGTTGGAAGTGAACCTGTTCATGGCGATCATGAGTTCGATCGCCTCAATTTGACGGACGGGTTTAAGTTGCTTAAGCAAGCCGATCGTGTTGATCGGCACGTGCTTGTCTTTCATCAGCTCGGCCGCTTCGGGACAAATGCCGTCCAGTAACGCCTTTTTATGGCGAATGCTGGAGATGTTGACATTGAGCGCCTTTGCTAACCGTTCTTCCGGGACACCCTTCTCGATCGCTTTTAGGATCATTTTGTGCTCTTGAATGATCGCAATCCGGCTCACGCGCCTGTTGTAGGTGAACGCCTCATCGTCGGTGGCCACCAAGCAAACGACTTCAGAGTCCCCGCGCTTTGCCAGTATGTCTATCCGGACATGGCCATCAAGCAGATGAAATCGCTCGCGATCCCTTTTGTCGCGCACGACCACGGGCGGCTCGATGATGCCAATCTCGGTTATTGAAGCGGCGATTTGGGCGTACTTGACCGATTTCAGGACTGCAAAAGTCAGCTTCTTTAATGGCATAATGTCGGCAATCGGAATTCGCAGACTGGCGTCTTCGAACGCCCTCTGGACGGTCGCAGCTCCACGCAATGTCCTCATGCCAAACTCGCCTCCCTGCGTATCCGCGACGCAATTGGAGCAGGAAGGTCGCTCAAGCCCTCTTCACCAAGCATACGGATGAAAGCGTCGTCAGTGACGAGTCGCCGCAAGGCTTCGGCAATAAAGACGAGGCGACCTTTAGCGGCCTCCGCTCTGCGGATCAAAACTCTCTTGCGGTCAGCGTCTTGTTGATAGGCGCGGACCAACGCATCCGAAGAGAGAGGCGCAGGGCGCTTTGCGCTTTGGTGAACCTTGAGTCCCTTTCCGAGGTGGCGTCGTGCCTCAACCAGCCGCTTCGCCACGAGTAGCTTGCGGCCACGGAGAAGATTCGCTTCGTAGGCGTTCTGAAGCGCAGCTTGGACTTCGTCACCGTCGGCCTCCGCAATCTCCAATGCCACACTGAAGGGGATCTGGCCGGATTCGACCGCGCGGAGTAGGCGCTGCTCACCTTTTTCGAGAAGCCGAATAACGGCGTAGACGTATTCGGCCGTGAGGCCCGTCTTCCGGGCAATCTCGGGCACAGAATAGCCCCGCTGCTTCATCCCACCAATGTCTTGAAGAAGGTCGATGGCGCGAAGCTGGCGCCGAGCGCAATTCTCTACCAAGCTGGCGACGAGGCAGTCCTCCTGATTGGCCGAGACGACAAGCGCAGGCACTTCTTTCTGCCCAAGTGCCCTAAACGCCTCTAATCGACCCTGACCGCAGACAAGATCGTAAGATGGTCCGCCGGCTTCGGCCCTTCGTGTTACGGTGATCGGCCGCTTCAGCCCGATCTCGGCAATGTTGCCGATGATCTCCTTGAACATCTTCTTGTTGCGCACCCTGGGGTTGACTACGGTGATCCGATTGATCGGGATCATCTCAACACGTTGTGCGGGAACAGCACTCATCACGCAACCTCCAGCATCTGCTTACGCTCGGACATCTCATACAAATGGGAGAGGCTGTCGAACCGGTAGCAATCCAGCGACAGGCCATTGAACTCGCACAGGCGGAGCACCGCCTCATGCATGTCCAAGCGCGGCAACAGGTAATAGTCGAGCGGCGCGTCATTGCCGCGACGCATCCGCACCGCGATGGTCAGGTCGGGATTGAGAGCCGCATCGAGCCTGACCTTCCAACGGAGCGCGCCGGCCTCCGTCTCGAGACATCGAACGATTACAATCGAGGTTGAAAACTCGTTGTTTATGTACAGCAGGTCGGTGCTGGCATCTTGGATAGCCTGGCCCCCTGCCATAGCGATGCCCCGAATAACGTCATTCATGATCTCGGGATGCAGATGCCTCAGCCGACGATTGATTTCGAGGTAACGATAGTCGCGATCCGGAACGAACCCCACTAACGCATACGCCCGGAGCAAGCTGCCAAATCGGCAAGCGTACGAGCTACTAGATGGCAGGTCATCAATCTCGTCTATGATGAGACCTGTAAGCATCCCCTTCTGCCGCAGCACCTGCTCCAGCTTGGCGAGCATGGTCTCATCGGACATTCGCAGCGCACGTGCTTCAATGATCGCCCGTGCGGCCGTAAAAGCTTCGATTGCCACTAAAGGTTCGAACGCGCCGTCAAAGCGAATCCACGCTTCCGGCGGGTTCCTCTTGTGAACCTGCTTCAGCTTGAAAGAAGTCCGCCCCCAGACATTGTTGCCGACGTACTTTTCATTGATCAGGACCTGATGAACTGCCCCACGCGTCCACGCTCTGCCAAGGTCGGTCATCACCCCTCGATCGTTGAGCATATCAGCAATTTGCCGCTCTCCGAGTCCATCCTCGACAAAGGACCTGTAGATTTGCTGGACAAGCGCAACTTCGTCGGCAGGACCCGGCACCAATATTACCCGGTCGGTCGCGATGCTCTTGTGCTCGCCCCGAGCCAATTCGATCTTGTGATTTCCGGTTTGGTCAACGAGCACACGGCGCAGTCCGAATCCCGGAGTTCCCCCTTGTCGATAACCAAGGCGAATGAGATTGGCTTGACCCGCGAATACCTTAACCGACAACTCGCGGCTGTATTCCCCAGCCATTGCGCGTTTCACAGTTTTGACGATCGATGACCCGATGCTGCCATCATTCTCAAACTGCTCGGCGCAGTAGTGGACAACAATGCCCGCATGCTTGCAACGAAGCTCGATCGCGGCTGCTTCATCGGGATCTTGAAAACGGCCCCATCGGCTGACGTCATACACAAGGATTGCGGTGTAGTCGGCGAGGCCACTCTCCACCTCCTGTAGCAACGCCTGAAGAGCATCTCGTCCTACTAATCGCAGGCCGCTCTTTCCGGAGTCGGTGTAGGTGCGAACGACTTCGTATTGGCGGCTGTCGGCGTAGCGCCGGATTACCGCCATCTGGTTGTCAGTGGAATATTTTTGGTGCTCGGTGGACATCCGAACATAGGCTGCTGCACGAGTTCGCTCTCGTTCACCTGCCTTCGGTCTTCCAGTGCCGGCCTGACTCCAATCGATAACCATCAGTCAGCAGACGCTTTACAATGGCCTCGGGGGTCAGGAGTTTAACCCGAAGGAGGCCGAACTATGTTTCCGAAGACGGGCACAATTGTTCCGAAATTTCGAAACGGAACCGGAGCCAACTACGCCACCGCGATCGCCACCGCCTTGCGCTCGGAATTGGGCACGAGTGCGCGAGCAACGAAGACGGTGATGCTTTGGACCGGGGCAAGCGGCCGAGCAGCAAAGTATTGGCTTTCAGCTGGGCGCGGCCCAGACGGCTGGCATCTGATACAGCTTGCGAAAAATTCAGATGCGGTGCTGCACTGCCTGCTAAAGATGGCAGACCGGGATGAAATTGAACTGTCTGTTGAACTAGGCGCCGCTAAGGCTGCGCTTATGCGGGCGATAGCAGTGATCGATTCATTAAAACCACCCGTAGGCGAATCAGATTGAGCCGTTGACTCGGAAACCGAATGACTCAGAATCGTGGTACCCGGGCTACAGCGATGCGGTGGTCAGTGAAGCGTTGATACGTCGATTAAAGTTCTGGCGCCGGTTTCCGCTCATCGCGGTCGTAAACCAGATCGGCAGGTGGTGCCCTGGCGGCGATTTGGCCTCGAACGTCGCTCGCCGTTTAATTAGCCACAATGTCAGGAGATTGTGGCCGCCCGCCGCCGCCACTTCCAGCGCCCGCTTGGCGCTTTCCTGGCCCTTGATGTCGGCAAGGTCCGGCAGATCGCGCGCGGCGACCTGGATGCCGGCCTCGGGACGCGACAGCACCTGGGTGCCGCGAAAATGGTTGGCGATGGCGATCAGGCTGCGCGGCGCCAGGATATCGAAATCCTTGCCGGCCCAGGCTGCCTCCGGCCCGCAGGCGAACGGACAGATCAGGCCTTTGCCTTCGGCGTTGGCGCCGATCGCCGCCGGCAGCGCGCCGGCGACAGCGGCGATGGTGCCGTCGAGCGACAATTCGCCGAGCACGACATAGCCGGCCAGCATATCGCCCGGAATGGCGCCGAGTGCGGCCATCAATCCGAGCGCGATCGGCAGGTCGTAGTGGCTGCCTTCCTTGGGCAGGTCCGCCGGCGCGAGATTCACCGTCACCTTCTTCGACGGCATCGACAGGCCGGAGGCATGAAGCGCGGCCTGCACGCGTTCCCGGCTCTCTGCCACCGCCTTGTCCGGCAGGCCGACGATCTGCATGCCGACCTTGCCCGGCGCGATCATCACCTGGACATCGACCGGCACGGCCTCGATGCCCTGGAAAGCCACCGTGCGAACCCGCGCTACCATCTTGTCTCAAGCCCCCGGATACCGGCTCGCTCGCCGGTCCTGCGATCAGGCGGCGAGCGGGATCAGGTTAGACAACCACAGATTTGCAGCTTAAGCAAGAACATTACGGGAACATACGGTCCCGCCCACCGGGCAGCTGAGGGGCGCTACTTCCGCTTCCCTTCGACGCAGTCCCAGAACAGGGCAGCAATGTCCGCGCCGCCGAAGCGCCGCACCTCGCGCACGCCGGTCGGCGAGGTGACGTTGATCTCGGTCATGTAGTCGCCGATGACATCGATGCCGACGAGGATGAAGCCGCGTTCCCTGAGCGCCGGCCCGATGCGGGCACAGATCTCGCGTTCGCGCTCCGTCAGCTCGGTCTTCTCGGCGCGGCCGCCGACATGCATGTTGGAGCGCGAATCGTGCTCGGCCGGCACGCGGTTGATGGCGCCCACCGGCTCGCCGTCGATCAGGATGATGCGCTTGTCGCCCTTGCGCACGTCCTTGAGGTAGCGCTGCACGATATAGGGCTCGCGGAACAGTTGGCCGAACATTTCGAGCAGCGAGGCGAGGTTGCGGTCGGCCTCGTGCAGATGGAAGATGCCCGCCCCGCCATTGCCGTAGAGCGGCTTGACGATGATGTCGCCGAACTCCTTGCGGAAGGCGGCCACCTCCTGGGGGTCCTTGGTGATCAGCGTCTCCGGCATTAGGTCCGGGAATTCGGTGACGAAGATCTTTTCCGGGCTGTTGCGCACCCAGGCCGGGTCGTTGACCACCAGCGTCTTCGGATGGATGCGTTCCAAAATGTGGGTGGTGGTGATGTAGTTCATGTCGAAGGGCGGGTCCTGCCTGAGCAGCACCACGTCCATCTCCGACAGATCGGTGCGCACCGGCTCGCCCAGCGAATAATGGCTGCCCTTCTCGTCGCGCACCTGCATCTCCTCGGCGCGCGCGAACACCTTGCCGCCCCGCATCGACAGCCGGTCGGGTGTGTAGTGGAAAAGCTGGTGGCCGCGCCGCTGCGCTTCCAGCGACAGCGCGAACGTGGTGTCGCCGGCGATCGACACCGTCGAGACATGGTCCATCTGGACGGCGATTTTCAACGGCATCTCGGGTCTCCGGCAATCTCTGCCGCCGATATAGGGAAATCGGCGGCTTCTGCCAATCGGCCAGAGATTATCGGTCGAAGACCAGCCGGGAATAGCCGACGAAGGACAGCGCCATCGCGACCAGCGAGGCGACCGTCAGCGCCGCCAGCGGCGGCAGGGAGGGCAGCGCGAACAGAAGGGCACAATAGACGAGATAATTGACGATGCTGGTGGCGACGCCGACGCCTCCGTAACGCGCGCCTTCCTGCGCGATGCCTCGGCTCGACGGCGCAAAGGTCAGATGCCGGTTGATCTGCCAGGTGACGGTGAGCGCGAAGCCGATCGACAGCACGCGCGCCGCCAGCGGTCCGAGCGGCGTGACGGAAAGCAGCAGCCAGAGCGCGGCCGCATCGGCAACGAAGCCGATGCCGCCGGCAAGCACGAAGCGGGCAAGCCGGACCATCAGGCGGCTCGCGAGGCCTTGCCCGGCTCCCTCTTCGGGGAGGCCTCGCCGTTGAAGCCCGCGCGTCGCTCGATACGGCCGGCAGGGATGGAAAGATAGAAGATGCGCTTCTGTTCGGCCCGGCCGCGCGACACCGAATCGAGGATCAGCCCGGTGACCATCGCCAGCATGGACAAGAGGAGCAGGCCAACCGACAGCACCCAGGTCGGCATGCGCGGAACAAGTCCTGTCTCGGCGAACTCGATCAGCACCGGGATCATCAGCCCGATGCTGGCCGCCAGGAAGAACAGGGCAAACGTGCCGAAGAAACGCAGCGGCTGCGTCTCCTTCACCAACATGGCGAACATCCACAGGATCCTGGCGCCGTCGCGGAAAGTCGACAGCTTCGACGATGAGCCTTCCGGGCGGCGGCCGTAGTCGAGCGCCATCTCGTTCACCGGCAGCTTGAGCTGCGAGGCATGGACCGACACCTCGGTCTCGATCTCGAAGCCGCCGGAAACCGCCGGGAAGCTCTTGACGAAGCGCCGCGAAAAGACCCGGTAGCCGGAAAAGATATCGGTGAAATCGGCGCCGAACAGGCCCTTGTAGAGCCGGTTGAAGATGCGGTTGCCGAAGGCGTGGCCGGAGCGGCCGGCGTCGTCGGTGACGCCCCGCCGGGTGCCCACCACCATGTCCGAGCGCTCGGTCAAGAGTGTGTTGATCAGCTCCGGCGCATCTTCCGGCGCGTAGGTGCCGTCGCCGTCCGCCATCACATAGATGTCGGCGTCGATGTCGGCGAACATGCGGCGCACGACATTGCCCTTGCCCTGGCGCGGTTCGCGCACGACGACCGCGCCGGCCGCGCGGGCCCTGAGCGCGGTCAGGTCCTTCGAATTGTTGTCGTAGACATAGACCGTCGCGGAGGACAGCGTCTCGCGGAAGCGCCGCACGACCTCACCGATCGTCAGCTCCTCATTGTAGCAGGGCAGGAGCACGGCGATCGCCGGCTCGTTGCGGACCTCGTGCGGCATGCCTATCTCCGGTGCCCGGGCCCAGCCGACCAGCCGCGCCAATGCCGGTCCCAATGCCGGCGTCTCCGGGCCGCTATACTATTTATTGAAGCTGTTAATGCCCGGTTTAAGCCTCCATCGCCAAAGACCCTGGACCGCCAGGCATGGCGCCAAGGCCCATTTTCGCGATCTTCAGAAAATCGATTTTCCGATACCTTTCCTAAACGCTTTGCTGCCAGTCTGGTTACAAATTCCCCCGTCAGAACAGGGACATGATGCAAACGACGTTTGGCACCGGGCAGCCAGGCAGGGAAAACGCGGATCTGGCCTTCACCGATCCGCTGACCGGACTTGGCAACCATCGTCGCTTTTACGACAAGGTCGATCGCCTGATCAGCGATCGCGCCGACGATCCCGCGCCATTCACCGTCGGCATCCTCGACCTCGACGGCTTCAAGCCGATCAACGACCTGTTCGGCCACAAGGCCGGCGACGACATCCTGATCCAGGTGGCTATGCGCTTGCGTGCCTCGATGGATGGCTATTCCACCGTCTGTCGCATCGGCGCCGACGAGTTCGCCTTCCTCTACCCGATGGTGTTCAGCGAGGAGCAGGCGGCCGAGAAGTCGCGCATGCTGATCGAGATCCTGTCGGCACCCTATGATGTCGGCGAGCGCACCGCCAGATTGTCGGCTTCGGTCGGCTGCTCGCTGTTTTATTCCGGCGACGAGACCACAGAGATCCTGATCAACAAGGCCGAGACCGCGCTCTACCACGCCAAGCGCTCGGGCCGCGGCCGCGTCGTCGTCTACACCCGCGAGATGGAGCAGGCCGCCAAGCGCGTCACCCGCATCGAGCAGGCGCTGCGCCGCGCCGTCTCGGCCGGCGAGGTCGAGCCGCATTTCCAGCCGATCGTCGACCTCACCAGTCGCCGCACCATCGGCTTCGAGACGCTGGCTCGCTGGACCGATCGCGATCTCGGCATGGTGCCGCCGAGCGTGTTCATTCCCATCGCCGAGGAGCGCGGCATCATCGGCCCGCTGTCGCAGCTGGTGCTGCGCAAGGCGACCGAGGCGGCTCGCAACTGGCCGAAGGACCTGTTTTTGTCCTTCAACCTGTCGCCCTCGCAGCTTGTCGATCAGAACACCGGCCTGCATATTCTGGCGATCCTCGACCGCACCGGCTTCGATCCGCGCCGGCTGGAGATCGAGATCACCGAAACCGGCCTGATGACCGACCCGGCTTCGGCCGAGAAGATCGTCGAGGATCTGCGCCGCGTCGGCATCCGCGTCTCGCTCGACGATTTCGGCACCGGCCAGTCGTCGCTCGGACGCCTGCGCGAATTCCATTTCGACAAGCTGAAGATCGATCGCGCCTTCGTTTCCTCGATCCTCGAAGACCGCCCCTCGGAACACATCATCCGTGCCATTCTCGCCATGTGCGAAGGACTCGGCATGGACGTTGTGGCCGAAGGCATCGAGGAGGAAGCGCAGGCCGACCGCCTCGTCCAGTTCGGCTGCGCGGGTGGCCAGGGGTATCTGTTCGGCAAGCCCGTCGATGCCGACGCCACGCTTGGCTATCTGCGCGATTCCTATCGCGGCGCGCTGCGCGCCAAGGCGATCTGATCGACCAACCTGCGATCCAAGCCGACCCGTCTGCGCCTCACGGAAGCGCGGCTGCTATTTTGTCAGACATATTGCCGCCGAAATCGCCTTTTCACCCTTGCTCCCGGGGCCGGCATGGCTAGGATGCGCGCCGGCCAAAGGGAGACAGAAATCATGATGCCATCGGCGCGTTTCGCCGACCTCGACGGCGCCTCGGTGTTGATCACCGGCGGCGGTTCCGGCATCGGCGCGGCGCTGACCGAGGGCTTCATGCGGCAAGGCGCCAAGGTCGCCTTCATCGACATCGCCGACAAGCCCAGCACGGCGCTGGCCGACCGTCTGGAAAGGGAGCTTGGCCGGCGTCCGCTCTATCTCAAGACCGATCTGCGCGACGTCGAGGCGCTGCGCGCCGCGGCAGCGAAGGCGGCGAAAGCGCATGGCGATGTCACGGCGCTGGTCAACAACGCCGCGCTCGACGATCGCCATGAGGTGAAGGATGTCACGGTCGAGTTCTGGGACAACAACCTGGCCATCAACCTGCGGCCGCATTTCTTCACCGCCCAGGCGGTGGCGCCGGGCATGAAGCGCGCCGGCCGCGGCTCGATCATCAATTTCAGCTCCACGTCCTACCTCATCAACCATCCCGACCTGCCGGCTTATACCGCCGCCAAGGCCGGTATCCTCGGCCTCACCAAAGGTCTTGCCGGCAAGCTCGGCGCCGACGGCATCCGCGTCAACGCGGTTGCGCCCGGCTGGGTGATCACCGAACGCCAGCGCGAGCTTTGGGTCACCGAGCAGGCGCTTGACGCCCATGTCGCCAAGCAATGCATCAAGCAGCCCATGCAGCCCGACGACATTGTCGGTACGGTGCTGTTCCTGGCGTCGGACGCCTCGCGCATGCTGACCGCGCAAATGCTGATCGTCGACGGAGGCGTGCTGTGAGCGGCGCGCCTGCGGTCGCCGCCCTCGACTGGGGCACGACCAGGCTCAGGGCCTGGCTGCTTGACGGCGCGGGTCAGGTGCTCGCCGAGCGGCGCGGCGACGACGGCCTGATCACCGCGCGCGAAAAGGGTTTTGCGACGGTGCTGGAAGGCCATCTCGCCGCCATGGGCGCGCCGGAGTCCCTGCCGGTCATCATCTGCGGCATGGCGGGTTCCCGCCAGGGCTGGATCGAGGCGCCATACGTCACCGTGCCTGCCCCGATCGGCGCCATCTTGGCAGGCGCCGCCCGCATCGAAGGCGAGCGCCGCGACATCCGTATCGTGCCCGGCCTCGCCCAGCGCCTCGCCGACGCGCCGGATGTCATGCGCGGCGAGGAAACGCAGCTTGCCGGCGCGAGTCTGCCGCCAACGGGGCGCCACATCGTCTGCATGCCGGGCACCCATTCCAAATGGGTCGTGGCCGAGGACGGCGCGGTCGCCGGCTTCGGCACCTGGCCGACCGGCGAGTTGTTTTCGGTATTGGCCGCGCATTCGATCCTGAAACATTCGCTGGGCGAACATCCGGCACCAGTCACGGCGGATGGTCCGTTCTTCCGTCAGTGGTGCGAGCGGGCGCTGGGCGAAGGCGGCGACGTTACCTCAAAGCTGTTTGCGATCCGCGCCGCCGGGCTGCTGCAAGATTTGAAATCCGACGAGGCGGCGGCGTGCCTGTCCGGGCTGTTGATCGGCGGCGAGATCGCTTCGGCGAAGCGGCGCTACGGCATCAGTGGAGCGCCCGTCGTGCTGATCGCTTCCGGCGCGCTGGCTTCGCTCTATGGCGCCGCTCTTGGCTTCGCCGGTCTTGCTTTTCGGATCGTCGATGCGGATGAAGCGGTGCGCGCCGGTCTTGTCGAAGCCGCGCGCGAGAACCGCATGATCGGAGGCGACGCGTGACGCAGACAGCACCCTTTCCGAAATTGAAACGCGGGCTGGTCGCCATCCTGCGTGGCCTCAAGCCGACCGAGGCGATCTCAATAGGCCAGGCGGTCTTCGACGCTGGCATCGAGGCGATCGAGGTGCCGCTCAATTCGCCGGAACCGTTTTCGTCGATCACCAGGATCGCGGAAGTCCTCCCCGAAACCGCGCTGGTCGGCGCCGGCACGGTGCTGACGGCGGCCGATGTCAATGCCTTGCATAAGGCCGGCGGCCGGCTGCTGGTCAGCCCCAACATCGATGCCGATGTCATGGGCCGCGCCATGAAGTATGGCATGGTGACGATGCCGGGCGTGTTCACGCCCACCGAGGCCTTCCAGGCGATCAGGCTCGGTGCTTCGGCGCTTAAATTCTTCCCGGCAAGCGTGCTCGGCGCCGGCGGCATTTCGGCGATCCGCGCCGTGCTGCCGGCAACGGCGCTGATCGGCGCAGTCGGCGGCGTTTCGGACAAGGATTTTGCCGGCTACAAAGCCGTCGGCGTCAGCGTCTTCGGCTTGGGGTCGAGCCTTTATAAGCCAGGCGCCAGCGTCGATGAAGTGGCTGAGCGCGCCCGTGCCGCGGTCGCGGCCTGGGACGAAGCCTTCGGAGGGATTTGATGGACAGCGTTTCGGTCTTCAGCGATCACATTTGCCAGTTGGGGGAGGGACCGAGCTACGATCCCGGCACCGAGACACTGTTCTGGTTCGACATCGTCAATGGCAAGCTTCTGGAAAAGCCGCTCGACGGCGCGCTGAAAATCCATGATCTCGGCGTGATGGCCAGCGCCATCGCCGTCATCGACGATGCCCGCCAGCTGATCGCCACCGAGATTGGCCTGCAGGTCCGCGATGTGGCAACCGGCAAGTTAACGCTGCACACGCCGATAGAAGCCGACAATCCGCTGACCCGCTCCAACGATTCCCGCGTCCATCCCTGCGGCGCGTTGTGGACCGGCACGATGGGCAAGGACGAGGGCAAGGGCGCCGGCGCGATCTACTGGTTCTTCAAGGGCGAGCTTCGCCGGCTGTTCTCCGACATTACCGTGTCCAACTCGATCTGCTTTTCCGACGACGGGACGATCGCCTACTACACCGACACCGCGACCGGGCTTCTGATGCGCGTCGCTTGCGATCCGGCGACCGGCCTGCCGACGGGCGAGCCGAACGTCTTCGTCGATCATCGTTCGCAAAGAGGCTATGTCGACGGCTCGGTCGTCGACCGCGACGGGGTGCTGTGGAACGCCGTCTGGGGCGGCAAGGCGGTGAAGGCGTATTCGCCGGACGGCATGCTGCTGCGCGAAATCCCGATGCCGGTAACGCAGCCTTCCTGCCCCGCCTTTGTCGGGCCGAACGCCGACCGCCTTGCGGTGACATCGGCCTGGAAAGGCAAGGACGACAAGCAGCGCAAGCTCGATCCTCAGGCCGGCATGACCTTCCTGCTCGACATTCCGGTCCGGGGCCGCTTCGAGCCGCGCGTGCTGATCGCCTGAGCGGCTTGCGCATTATCGCTCGCTCAGGTCGGTTTCCTGAAAGCCGATTGCAACCGCCATGCGATGGTAGCACCTGACTCTTCTGGGAGCTTCCATGCCGAGCAACGGCCCGACGCTGATCCTTGTCCACGAGCCGGAGAAGGCTTGCTTCGACCGGCTGGTCGCCGACGGCTACCCGACGGAACGCGCAACCGAGATCTCGTCCTATCTGGCGCAGTCGACCGACCTCGCGCCCGAATTCGGCCAGCTCGCCGCCGCTTGCGAAACGCGCGGCCTCACCTTGATGGCCGTCGAGCTGGACGACGCCGCGACCGTCTTGGCGAATGCCGATCCCGTCAAAACCCTGGTCTGGACGCTGACCGACGGCATCGCCTATTTCCGCGGCGGCGCTTCGCCTGCGCTGGCAAGGCTGAACGGACTGAAGACGATCGGCGCCCACGATTCGCTGTTCGCGCTCTGCCAGGACAAGTTCCGCTCCGGCGCCGTGCTCGGCGCGCTTGGCCTGCCGGTGCCGCCGGCCGGGCTGGCCCGCAATGGGAAATGGCTGGTCGAGCCACCGTCCTCGCCCGCCGGCTGGTTCGTCAAACCCAACCGGCTCGGCGCCAAGATCGGGATCTGGCCGGATTCGCGCATCACCGAACTTGGTCATGCACAGGAGCTCAGCCGGCGTGTCTTTGACCATTATCGCGACGATGTCGTCGTCCAGCCTTATGTCGCCGGCCGCAATGTGCGGGCAAGCTTCCTCGGTATGAGGCCGGATACCGGCGTCGAGGCGCTCGGCATCGCCTTCGTCGAGTCCGGCGGCGACTTCCAGACCATGGCCGACTCCATGGCGCTCTACGGCGATAGCGGCCAGGCCGCCAGGGACGCAGGCACCTATGCCGAGCCGGAGCTCGAGCAGGTCGCCGCCCGCCAGCCGGCGGCCGATCGCGCTATCCGCGCCATCGCGCAGGAGCTGATCGCCGGGCTTGGCCTGAAGGACGTCTTCTCGGTCGACTTCAGGGTCGAAGCCGACGACACCGTCCATCTCATCGAGTTCGAAGTCTGTCCCGGCCTGCCCTGCTTCGATTTCCGCGACTATTGCCGCAGGCAATGGAGCATGAGCCTGGCGGATGCGATGGCGGAGACGGCGACCAGCCGGCTGAGGGCATAAGCTTAGGGATTGCACCGGCCTGCGGCTGCGGAGCGGCTTTGAGACGCCGGCGAAGGATCGCTGCAAATCTCTATTCTGCGCCACCGCCTTCCTTGACGATGTCAAGGCAGAACGATTCAGACGATCAAACGCCCTCGACCAGCACGATCTCGCCGTCGGCCACTTTCTGGCGAATGGCGACGGCGCGCTGATATTCCGGCGAGTGGTAGCAGTCATGTGCGGCGGCAAGCGAATCGAACTCGATGATCACATTGCGCGCGCGGCCGGGCCCCTCGGCCTTCTCATGCTCGCCGCCGCGCGCCAGGAATTTCGCGCCGAAGCGCTCGAAAGCCGGTTTGGCGGCGGCGACATAGTCCTTGTAGCCTTCCGGGTCGCGCACATCGACGCGGGCAACCCAATATCCCTTTGGCATCATTTTCTCCTGTTTCGGTTCGCAAACCGGATCGGCCTTATGCCGAGCACATTTCGGCCAAGATAGCCTCGGCCGCCGCCCGCCGATCCGGCGCCTTGACGATCGGCCGGCCGACGACAAGGTGGCTGGAGCCGTTGCGGATCGCCTGCGCCGGCGTCACCACACGCTTCTGGTCGCCATGGTCGCTGCCGCTCGGCCGTATACCCGGCGTGACCACGGCCATGTCGGGACCGACGATCCGGCGCACGGCTTCGGCCTCCTCGGCCGAGCAGACGATGCCGCCCATGCCGGCATGCAGCGCCTGTTCGGCGCGCCTCAGCACCAGCGTGTGCGGATCGTGTTCATAGCCGGCATCGATCATGTCCTGCTCGTCCATCGAGGTCAGCACGGTCACCGCGAGCAGGCAGAGATCGCTGCCTTTGGCTGCTTCCACCGCCGCCTGCATAGCCTTGGGATAGGCATGCAGTGTCAGCATCGAGACCCCCATCCTGACGATATTCTCGACCCCCTTGGCCACCGTGTTGTCGATGTCGAGCAGCTTCATGTCGAGGAAGACCTTGGTGCCGCCGCTGGCGAGCTCGCGCGCGAAATCGAGCCCGCCGGCGAAGGCGAGCTGATAGCCGATCTTGTAGAAAGAGACGCTGCCTTCGAGCGCGCGCACCGTCTTTTCGGCTTCCTTCAGCGTCGGCACGTCGAGGCCGACGATCAGCCTGTCGCGCATGGTCTCGACCGGATGCATCAGACCTCGATCCTCACGGACAGCATGCGCGAGGTTTCGATCAGTGTACGGCATAGGCGCTCCATCGATTGGTGCAGTCTGGCGTCGCGGAATTGTCCGTCCTCGGCGAAGGCTTCATCGGCGCCGGAAACCGAGCATTCCGGCGTGATCACTTCCATCTGGCAGCGCACCAGCACCGCGCGCAGATGGTTGATGCAGCGTATGCCGGCAAACTTGCCCTCGGAGGAGGAGCAGAGCGCGACGGGCTTGCCGTAAAGCGGCCTGAACGAGCGGCTGCCGTCGCGCCGGAGCCGGCTCACCCAGTCGATCGAATTCTTCAAGAGCGGCGGGATCGAGCCGTTGTATTCAGGCGTCGCGATCAGCAGCCCGTCATGGGCGGATATCTGATGGCCGAGCTTCACGGCATTCTCGGGAATGCCTTTGTCCTTCTCAAGATCCTCGTCCATGATCGGCAGCGGATAGTCGCCGAGCGAAATGCGGGTCACCTCCGCACCCTGCATGGCGAGTTCCTTTTGCGCGACATCGGCCGTCCGGCCGCTGAAAGCGCCGGTGCGGATCGAGCCTGCGAAAACGAGGATTCTTGGGATTACTGCCATCGGCCACCTGTCGAACGACGTATAGGCCGAAGAGCGATCAATCCCCAAGCGCTTTCGATGGCCAAGCGCTTTCGGTCAACATGCCTCGCGTCGGTAGATCCACAGCTGCGTAGGCGGAATGTTGCGGATGATGAAATCGAAATGCTTGACCGTGTAGTCGCCGCGGCCGGGCGGGATCGGCGACAGCGGGCCGTAGGTCAGCTGCACGATCGGCCGGCCGACGGGAATGCGGTCGAGCAGGCTTTCGATGTAGGCGATGCGCTGGGCGACTGGGAAATTGAGCAGCGGCACGCCGGAGACGACCGAATCGAACACCAAGTCGCGCTTGTCGCCGAGTGTTGCGTCGAGGTTGAAGGCGTCGCCCTCGATGACGTTGACGCGCGGATAGAGCCGGCGCAGATGGCGCACGAAGTCGGTCGAGTATTCGATCGCGTAGAGGTTCTCCGGCTTCACGCCCTGGGCGAGGATGGCGCGGGTGATGACGCCGGTGCCGGGGCCGACCTCCAGCACCGGCAGGCCCGATTTCGGGTTGACGATCGAGGCCATCTTGCGGGCGGTCACGGAACTGGTGGGAACGATCGAGCCGACAGCTTTCGGCTTGTCGATCCAGCCTTTGAAGAACTTCAGCTCGTCGTCGAATTTTTCCGCCAGCGCTTTGCGCAACCCGGGACCACGTGCCATGCGAGCTCTCCTCAACGCTCCCCGACCCGGTACTTAGCAGCTAGGTGGAACAAGGCAAGGCAAGATCTGGCATAAGATGTTGATGACGCTGAGGCAGCGCGTCAACCCCTGTCGCACCCCACTCAGGGCTCGCCGAAGGATTCGAAAAAGTCCTTCATGCGGGCGAAGAAGCCGCTCGACTGGGGCGAATTGTCCTTCGAGGAGAGCTGCTCGAACTCTTCCAGGAGCTCGCGCTGGCGCCGCGACAGGTTCTGCGGCGTCTCGACCGCCGTCTGGATGTAGAGATCGCCGACATTGAGCTGCCGCAGCACCGGCATGCCCTTGCCCTTCAGCCGGAACTGGCGGCCGTTCTGGGTGCCTTCCGGCACTTTCACCTTGGTCTGAGTGCCGTCGAGCGTGGTGACCTCGAACGAGCCGCCGAGGGCGGCGGTCGTCATCGAGATCGGCACCTTGCAGTAGAGGTCGGCGCCGTCGCGCTGGAAGAATTCGTGCGGCTTGACGGCAAGGAAGATGTAGAGGTCGCCCGATGGGCCGCCGCGCAGGCCGGCCTCGCCCTCATTGGCAAGCCGGATGCGAGTTCCGTCCTCGATGCCGGCCGGGATGTTGACCGACAGCGAACGCTCCTCGGTGACGCGGCCCTGGCCGGCGCATTTCGGGCAGGGGTCTTTGATCGTCTGGCCGCGCCCCTGGCATTGCGGGCAGGTGCGCTCGATCGAGAAGAAGCCTTGCGTTGCCCGCACCTTGCCATGGCCGTGGCACATCGCGCAGGTGACCGGCTGCGTGCCGGGCTTGGCGCCGCTGCCGGAGCATTCCGAACAGGAAATCGATGCCGGCACGCGGATCTGCGCCGTCTTGCCCAAAAACGCCTCTTCCAGCGAGATTTCCATGTTGTAGCGCAGGTCGGCCCCGCGCTCGCGGCCGCCCGACGAGCGGCGCTGGCGGCCACCCATCATGTCGCCGAAAATGTCTTCGAAGATGTCGGCGAAGCCGCCGGCGCCGAAGCCGTGCGCTGCGCCGTTCATGCCGCCCTGCTCGAAGGCGGCGTGGCCGAAACGGTCATAGGCCGCGCGCTTCTGCGGGTCCTTCAGCGTCTCGTAGGCTTCGTTGATTTCCTTGAACTTGTGCTCGCAGGCATGGTCGCCGGGGTTGCGGTCGGGATGGAACTGCATGGCGAGTTTGCGGAAAGCGCTCTTCAGCTCCTTGTCGTCGGCGCCTTTTTGCACGCCCAGCGTTTCGTAGAAATCAGCTTTCATTTTTTCCCGCTGTCCGGATGCTCAATGTCTTCAAGCATTGTCGCGTCGTCGCCGGCACGTTGTTCGATTTAGGAGCGATGTTGCCCGGATGCCAGAGCCGAGCCGTGCTCACCGGTGTTTTTCCGTCAATTTTTGGGCCAGGTCCGCACTTTTTCGGTGAAGGTTGCAAAAAAGCCCGGCCTTGCGCCGGGCTTTTCGCATTATGTGGCCGTCAGCCGGCTCAGGCCGACTTCTTCTTGTCGTCGTCTTCGTCGATTTCCTCGAAGTCGGCGTCGACCACGTCCGAATCCTTGGCGGCGTCCGCCTTGGCGTCGGCTTCGGCCGCTTCCTTCTGCGAGGCCTCGTACATGGCCTGGCCAAGCTTCATCGAAGCTTCGGCGAGCGACTGCGACTTGGCCTCGATATCGGCCACGTCATCGCCTTCAGCTGCGGACTTCAGCGCCGCAATCGCGTCGGCGATCGCGGTGCGGTCGGCCTCCGAGACCTTGTCGCCATAGTCCTTCAGCGACTTCTCGGACGAATGCACCAGCGATTCGGCCTGGTTGCGGGCCTCGACGAGGGCGCGGCGCTTCTTGTCGGCCTCGGCATTTGCCTCGGCGTCCTTCACCATCTTCTCGATGTCGGCATCGGACAGACCACCCGAAGCCTGGATGCGGATCTGGTGCTCCTTGCCGGTGCCCTTGTCCTTGGCCGAGACGTTGACGATGCCGTTGGCGTCGATGTCGAAGGTGACCTCGATCTGCGGCACGCCGCGCGGAGCCGGCGGAATGCCGACCAGATCGAACTGGCCGAGCAGCTTGTTGTCGGCCGCCATCTCGCGCTCGCCCTGGAAGACGCGGATGGTCACCGCCGACTGCGAATCCTCGGCCGTCGAGAACACCTGGCTCTTCTTAGTCGGGATCGTGGTGTTGCGTTCGATCAGCCTGGTGAAAACGCCGCCCAGCGTCTCGATGCCGAGCGACAGCGGCGTCACGTCGAGCAACAGCACGTCCTTCACGTCGCCCTGCAGCACGCCGGCCTGGATGGCGGCGCCGAGCGCGACCACCTCATCCGGGTTGACGCCCTTGTGCGGCTCCTTGCCGAAGAACTGCTTCACGATCTCCTGGATCTTGGGCATGCGGGTCATGCCGCCGACCAGCACCACTTCGTCGATCTCGCCCGCCTTCAGGCCGGCATCCTTGAGCGCCGCCTTGCAGGGGTCGATGGTGCGCTGCACGAGGTCCTCGACCAGGCTCTCGAACTTCGCCCGGGTGAGCTTCATCGTCAGGTGCTTCGGCCCGCTGGCGTCGGCAGTGATGAAGGGCAGGTTGATCTCGGTCTGCGTCGTCGACGACAGCTCGATCTTGGCCTTCTCGGCCGCTTCCCTCAGGCGCTGCAGGGCGAGCTTGTCGGCCTTGAGGTCGATGCCTTGCTCCTTCTTGAACTCGGCCGCCAGGTACTCGACCAGGCGCATGTCGAAGTCCTCGCCGCCGAGGAAGGTGTCGCCGTTGGTCGACTTCACCTCGAAGACGCCGTCGCCGATCTCGAGCACCGAAATGTCGAACGTGCCGCCGCCAAGGTCATAGACGGCAATGGTCTTGCCGTCCTTCTTCTCCAGACCATAGGCAAGTGCGGCAGCCGTCGGCTCGTTGATGATGCGCAGCACTTCGAGGCCGGCGATCTTGCCGGCGTCCTTGGTCGCCTGGCGCTGGGCATCGTTGAAATAGGCCGGAACGGTGATGACCGCTTTCTCGACCTTCTCGCCGAGATAGGCTTCAGCCGTTTCCTTCATCTTCTGCAGGATCATGGCCGAGATCTGGCTGGGCGAAAGCTTCTTGCCGCCGGCCTCGACCCAGGCATCGCCATTGTCGCCCTTGACGATCTTATAGGGGACAAGCTTCTTGTCCTTCTCCGTCACCGGATCGTCATAGCGGCGGCCGATCAGGCGCTTGACCGCGAAGATGGTGTTTTCAGGATTGGTGACCGCCTGGCGCTTGGCCGGCTGGCCGACGAGGCGTTCGCCATCGCTGTTGATGGCGACGATGGAAGGGGTCGTGCGCGCGCCTTCCGCATTCTCGATAACCTTGGGCTCCTTGCCGTCCATGATGGCGATGCAGGAGTTGGTGGTTCCGAGGTCGATACCGATTACTTTTGCCATTGTTCTAGTCTCTCCTCTAAGCAGGCTCTCAGGACCCTGAATAAGGCGTTCCGACGAAAGCCCCTGTTCACAAGAAATTCCGCCACGGTCCCCGGGTTTTCAAGGCCGGGCGGTTGGCGCGTATATAAGAACAGGCGGCACGAGGCGCAAGCATCCTGCGCAACGCATCCACCAAGCCGATCCCCTGCCGGGAACGGTGCTAAATCGCCAATTTTGCGGCCGATTTGCCGCCCGATACGCCCGGACCGAGGTAAATCCGGCGCGGGCAAAAACGTCGCAGTCGCCATGATCCGGGCGTGAATGCCTGCGAACGGAGTTCCGTGGAGCTTCAGAAAGATGTGTTTTCCGCGATCGCTTGCGCCCCCCGGTCGACAGGCGGCCAGCGGTCAGGCGGCTTGCGACATCGATCTGCGCACGTCCGCGAGGATCTCGAAGGAGCGCACCCGCGCGGTGTGGTCGAACATCTGCGCCGTCACCATCAATTCGTCGGCGCCGGTGCGGCGCACGAAGGCGTCGATGCCCTGGCGGACCGTCTCCGGCGCGCCGACGACGGCACAGGACAGCGCCTGGGCCAGCATGGATCTGGCGACGGGATCAAGGTCGCGGTCGTAGTTTTCGACCGGCGGCGGCAGCTGGCCGGGCCGGCCGCTGCGCAGGTTGACGAAGGCCTGCTGCAGCGAGGTGAACAAAAGCTTCGCCTCGGCATCGGTGGGTGCCGCAAAGACATTGAGGCCGAGCATCACATAAGGCTTGTCGAGCTGCGCCGACGGCTGGAAGCGAGTGCGATAGACCTCCAGCGCGTGGTCGAGTTCGGCCGGCGCGAAATGCGAGGCGAAAGCATAGGGCAGCCCAAGCAGCGCCGCGAGCTGCGCGCCATAGAGGCTGGAGCCAAGGATCCAGACCGGCACGTCCTGGCCTTCGCCCGGCACCGCGCGGATGCGCTGACCTTCCTCGGCCGGCTGGAAATAGCCCATCAGCTCGACCACGTCCTGGGGGAAGTTGTCGCTGGCCTCCAGGTTGCGGCGAAGCGCCCGCGCCGTCATCATATCGGTGCCTGGCGCGCGACCGAGGCCGAGATCGATGCGGCCGGGGAAAAGTGCTGCCAGCGTGCCGAACTGCTCGGCAATCATCAGCGGCGCATGGTTGGGCAGCATGATGCCACCGGCGCCGACGCGGATAGTCTTGGTGCCGCCGGCGATATGGGCGATGACAACCGACGTCGCGGCACTGGCAATGCCCGGCATGTTGTGGTGCTCGGCGAGCCAGTAGCGCTTGTAGCCAAGCCGCTCGGCATGGCAGGCAAGGTCGAGCGAATTGGCCAGCGACCGCGAGGCATCGCTGCCTTGCGTGATCGGCGACAGGTCGAGAACCGAAAGGGCCGTCATTGGTCAGGTCTCCACGATTTGCTTCTGCCGCAACCGGGCCTCGAATTCGGCGCGGTCGGGAATGACGATGGCGAACTGGCCCTCCAGCACGTCGGCGAGTTCGGTCGCCGAGGCGATTTCCCGCTGCTCGCTGCGGCCGCCGAGATGGTGGATAGACAGGCGGTTGTTGCGCAGCGCGAGACCGAAGTCATTCATGCAGGCGGGTCCGGTTAGACCGGACCGATATAGGCACTCGCCATGGGCGCCGCAAACAGCCGGCCGGACATGCTGATTGGGCCAGGCCTCACGCGCCGGATTTGTGGTTGTTATCGCCGGCCTCGTCGTCGATCGCCATGGTCTGCTGCGCGGCGAGGAAATTGCCGACATGGCTGAGGCCATCGAAATGGTCGCAGAACACCTTGATGACCACCAGCAGCGGCACCGCCATCAGCGCGCCGACGAAACCCCAGAGCCAGGACCAGAAGGCGATGGCGATGAAGATCGCCACCGCGTTTATCTCGAGCCGCCGGCCGACCACCGTCGGGGTCACGAACTGCCCCTCGACGATGTCGCACAACAAAACGAAGGCGGGTGCCAGCAACGCGTAGGGGATCGTATCGAAGCTGATCAGCGCGATGATCGTGACCAGCAGCAAGGTGATCAGCCCGCCGACATAGGGCAGGAAGTTGAGCAGCGCCGCGGCCGCGCCCCAGACCTGCGGGTTCGGCATCCCAAGTCCCCAAAGGCCAAGTCCGATCACCGTGCCGAGGCCGGCGTTGATGGCCGCCACGGTAAGCAGGTAATGGGAAATCTCGTGCTCGACGTCATAGACGATGCGCAGCGCGCGCTTCTTGTCGCTGAGGTGGGCGAAGGACTGGACGATCTTCTCGTAGAACAAGGTGCCGGAGGCGAGCAGGAACAGCGACAGCACGAAGACGAGGGTGATGCTCGTGCCGGCTCCCAGAATGTTGCTGGCCGCCGTCGACAGGATGCCGGACGGCGCCAGCGCGACCTTCTGCACACCCGGTTCCTGCGATGTCTCGGTCAGGGCCTGCAGTTGACGCGAGAGATCCATGACCCTCTCGAGCGGACGCTTGAAAGGCGCCAGCCGCTCGGTGAGTTGCTCGCCGATCGAGTAGCTGTTGTTGATGAGGTCGATGACCGGGCCGCTGAGCAGGTAACCGGCGCTGGCGAAGACGAAGAGGGACAGCAACACCAGCAGTGTCGCGGAGGCCACCTCGGGGATGCCGCGCTTGCGCAGGAAGCGCACGATCGGGGTCAGCGTCAGCGCCAGCAGGAAGGCGAGGATCACCGGCATGAAGAAGGCGCGGGCGAAATAAAGCGCGGCGATCGTTATCAGCACGAAGATGCCGATCAGCAGCAATCGAATCAGGCGCAATTCGGCGCGGGCGCTGGCGCGCTCGTCCGGGCTTTCGGCAACGTTCGAACCCGAAGCGCTCGTTTCGACCTTCATCCGTTCCCTCGCGATCGCCGAGGAAAACGTACGCGCCGCCGCCAAGGTTCCTTAGCCGGCGGTGAGGGCGCATCTTGCTGGGCAGGCGTGCTCAGGCGACGGGCGCCGGCGCGGCCTTCACCGTTTCCTTGCGCACGACCGGCGCCACCTTGGTGCCGTAGAGCTCGATCGCCTTCATGACCTTGGCATGCGGCATGGTGCCGATCGCCATCTGCAACAGGAAGCGGTCGTTGCCGAAGATCTTGTGCTGGGCGACGATCTTTTCCGCCACCTGTTCGGGATCGCCGACGAACAGCGCGCCGTTCGGCCCGCGCGCCTGATCGAAATGCGCCCGCGAGGTCGGCCCCCAGCCGCGCTCACGGCCGATGCGGTTCATCACCTCGGCTTGCGGTGCGTAGAAATCGTCGGCCGCCTTCTCGGTCGTCTCGCCGACGAAGCCATGCACGTTCAAGCTGGTCGCGAGCGAGGCGGGATCGTTGCCGGCGCGCCTTGCCGCCTCGCGATAGATCTCGAACAGCGGCGCGAAGCGGGCCGGCTCGCCGCCGATGATGGCAAGCGCCAGCGGCAGGCCGAGCACGCCGGCGCGGGCGGCGGACTGCGGCGTCCCGCCAATAGCGATCCAGATCGGCAGCTTGTCCCGGAAAGGTCGGGGATAGACGCCGCGGCCGTTGATCGGCGCGCGCAGCTTGCCCTGCCACGTCACCTTCACCTGGTCGCGGATGGCAAGCAGGAGATCGAGCTTCTCGGCGAAGAGCTCGTCATAGTCCTCGAGATTGTAACCGAACAGCGGAAACGATTCGATGAAGGAGCCGCGCCCGGCCATGATCTCGGCGCGGCCCCCGGACAGAAGGTCGAGCGTCGCGAACTGCTGGAAGACCCGCACCGGATCGTCGGAAGAAAGCACCGTGACCGCGCTGGTGAGCTTGATCCGCTTCGTCCGCTCCGCGGCCGCGGCCAGCGCCACGACCGGCGCCGAGGCTGCATAGTCGGGGCGATGGTGTTCGCCGAGGCCGAACACGTCGAGACCGACCTGGTCGGCCAGCTCGACCTCCTCGATCAGGTTGCGCAGCCGTTCGTGCGGGCCGATGGCGCCGGGGCCCGGCTCCGGGCTGACATCCGCGAAAGTGTATAGGCCAAGTTCCATTTTCATGCATCCTGATGCGCCGCTTGGGCGTTGATTGTTGGCGCTAGAGGTAGCGACCGGCCCCCAGAGCCGCCAGAGGCGCGATTTGTGAACAGTGCATCGCGCCGCGACGACGTATCCCGACGGCAACAGCCCAGATTTTCATGGCTGGCATACCGTTTTGGCGCTTGAACTCACCGCTTTCGCGCGTATGTAAGCGTCGCGAATTGACTTCAGGGAAGTGGACTTGGCTATTTACAGGGAAAAAGACATATTCGAGCGGCGCAACGCCGCGAACGAGGCAAAGAAGGCGCTCCTGGAGCGCTTCAAGTCAAAGCCGGCGGCGGACGACCCAGCGGTTCTGGCGCGTCAGGCGGAACGCAAGGCGATCCTCGAGGCCCGTGCTATCCGCGAGGCCGAGAAGGCCCGGTTGAAGCAGGAAAAGCTGGCGCGCGAAGCGGCCGAGAAGGCTGAACGCGAGGCAGTGGCCGAAGCGGCCCGTATTGCTGCCGAAGCGGCAGCGGCTGCCGAGGCCAAGATCCGCGAAGCCGAGGAAACCGAACGCATCGCCCGCCTGCTCGCCGAGGAGGCCGAACGCAAGGCCAAGCGCGATGCGCGCTACGCCGCCCGCAAGGCGCGCGTCGGTCGCACGCCTCCGGGCTTCTCGGCCCGCTAGGTTCGAGTTCGTTTCGAAAATGAGTCAGGGTCGCCAGGAGCGGCCCTGAACGCGTTCGTGCTACATCAGCCGACGAGCTTCAGCCCGACGATGCCGCAGACGATCAGGCCGATGCAGGCAAGCCGCACTGCGGTCGCCGGCTCGCCGAGCAGCCAGATGCCGAGCAAGGCCGTGCCGACAGTGCCGATGCCGGTCCATACCGCATAGGCCGTGCCGACGGGCAATGTCTTCAACGCAAGCCCGAGCAGGCCAAGGCTGACGATCATCGAGACGATCGTGAGCACGGTCGGCAGCGGCTTCGAGAAACCATCGGTATATTTGAGGCCGATCGCCCAGCCGATCTCGAACAGGCCGGCGAAGAAAAGGAAGATCCAGGCATCGCGAACGCTCCATCGATCGAGCATCGAATGCTCGACGTTTGACGTGGCGGGTCGTCCCGGCCGGGTTTCGGGGAAGCGAGGTCGTCCTCGCGGTACCGATATAGTGAGTTCTGTACCCCGATCAACAAAACACCGGCAGCATTCGGCATGCCGCCGGTTCAAATCCGCATCGAGACGGATCGGCCGCGCTGACGGCCTACTTCTCCTTGATGCGCATCGCCTTGACCGGCGGCGCCTTCGGAGCCGGGGCCGCGGCCGGTTTCTTGGCGTCCTTTTTCGGCTTGCGGGGTTCCTTGCCCGCCTTCATCGCACCTTTCGCCATGATTCGCTCCTCCGATTTGTGGGCAGCACAAGTGAAACAAGAGAAGCGCCCGACCGCAAGAGGCCGCTTGCAGCTTCGAAAGCCGGCTTGCGCTATGTCAACCGTTTTCCCTTCATCCCGCGACCTTGGGATCGATCAGGCAACAGAAATGCATAGGGGCATCTGAACCTCGGAGCGGCTGGCGCATTGTCGGTGGAGCTTTGGGCGGCGGCCGCTAAGCTCCCACTTGGAAGAGGATCGGAAGCGCATGGCAGGGCATAGCGGCTCGAAAAGAGTGATCTACGCCGCGCTCGCCGGCAATATTGCGATCGCGCTGACTAAATTCGCCGCAGCATTCTTCACAGGCTCTTCAGCCATGCTGTCGGAGGGGGTGCATTCGCTGGTCGACACGGGCAATGGCGCGCTTCTGCTTTACGGCATGCGCCGTGCCGCGCGCCCGCCCGACCTCACGCATCCGCTCGGACATGGACGCGAACTCTATTTCTGGAGCTTCATTGTCGCCCTGCTGGTGTTCGCGCTTGGCGCCGGCGTTTCCTTCTACGAGGGCGTCATCCACATCATGGCGCCGGAACCGGTCGTCAACGCCAAGGTCAACTACATCGTGCTTGGTCTTTCTTTTCTGTTCGAAGGCAGTTCCTGGCTGGTGGCGCTGAAGGAGTTCCGCCAGCAGAAGGGCAAGCAGGGCTGGTTTCAGGCGGTGCGCCGCAGCAAAGACCCCAGCGTCTACACCGTGCTGTTCGAGGACAGCGCCGCGCTGCTCGGCCTGGTCGTCGCCTTCCTCGGCATCCTGTCTGCCGGGCTCCTGGGTATCCCCGAGCTCGACGGCGCCGGCTCGATCGGCATCGCGATCATCCTGGGCGCGACCGCGATCTTCCTGGCGCGCGAGAGCAAGGGTCTGCTCATCGGTGAGCCTGCTTCGCCCGAGGTGCACCGCAAGGTTCTGGCGATCGCTCAGGAAGACCCGGCCGTGCAGCGGGCGAACGGCATACTGAGCGTCCATATCGGCCCGGAGGAGATCGTCGCAGGCCTAAGCATCGAATTCGAGGATCATCTCACGGCGCCTGAGATCGAAGCCTGCGTTGAACGCCTGGAGGCGCGACTGAAAAGCGACATGCCCGAAATCGCCAGGCTGTTCGTCAAGCCGCAGGCGACTGGCACATGGGAGCGCAGGCGTAAGGCTATCGCCGGGGGCTCCGAAGAAGACTAGATTTGAGAGAAGCAATCTTTTGGGAGCAAGCCGAATGAGAATCGACGGCGGGTGTCATTGCGGCGCCATCACCTACGAAGCGGAGGTCGATCCCGAAAAGACCTCGATCTGCCATTGCACCGATTGCCAGCAACTGACGGGAACGGCCTTTCGCGTGACAGTGGGCGCGCCAGAAGAGGATTACCGGATTACCAAGGGCACGCCGAAGGTCTACATCAAGACCGGATCCAGCCGCGCCAAGCGCGCGCAGGGGTTTTGCGGCGAATGCGGATCGCATCTCTATGCCACGTCGATCGGCGATGGACCGAAAATCTACGGCATTAGGGTGGGCACGGCGCGCCAGCGCGACCAACTGGTGCCGAGAAGGCAGGTCTGGCACCGCTCGGCGTTGCACTGGCTGCCGGAAATCGAAGGCATCACGACCATCGAGGAGCAGTAACGGAGTTACGGCAGCTCAGTCGTCGCCTTCGACGACGCGCAGCCTGAGCTGACCCGTCTTGGAATCGGCCACGCGCGCGCCCGCCTCCACCTTGGCAGGACCGCGTGGCGGTTCGGGTTCGCCCTCGGCGAACTCCAGCGCCTCGATCTTCTGCCCGCGTTTGGTGACCTTCGTCGTCGAGACGAGGATATCGTCGATATCCCTGGCCGCCTGGCCGAAATGCGTCTGCAGCCGGCGCACGCGCTCGTCGACTCGCGCCACGTCCTCCATCAGGCGGATGACCTCGCCCTGGATCAGATGCGCCTGCTCGCGCATGCGCGCGTCCTTCAGGATCGCCTGGATGACCTGGATCGACAGCATCAGCAATGACGGCGAGACGATGACGACGCGGGCGCGGTGCGCCTTCTGCACCACGGGCTCGAAATTCTCGTGAATCTCGGCGAACACCGATTCCGAGGGCACGAACATGAAGGCGGTGTCCTGCGTCTCGCCCTGGATCAGGTATTTTTCCGCGATATCGCGGATATGCACCTCGATGTCGCGCCGGAACGCCTGCGCCGCCGCCTTCTGCAAGTCGGCGGCTTCGGCGGCACGAATGGCATTCCAGGCCTCCAGCGGAAACTTGGCGTCGATGGCGAGCATCGGTGCGCCGTTCGGCATCCGCACCAGGCAGTCGGGCCGGCTGCCGTTGGAAAGGCTCGCCTGGAACTCGTACGCGCCGTGCGGCAGGCCGTCGGCAATGATTGCCTCCATGCGCGACTGGCCGAAGGCGCCGCGAGTCTGCTTGTTGGAGAGGATCGCCTGCAGCTGCACGACCTGTCCGGCTAAAGACTGGATGTTGCCCTGCGCCGTGTCGATCACCGCCAGCCGCTCCTGCAGCTTGGCCAGGCTCTCATGCGTCGACTTGGTCTGCTCGGCCATGGTCTGGCCAAGGCGGCCGGTCATGGCGTCGAGCCGCTGTCCGAGCGATTGGGTGAGCTCGGCCTGCCTGGCGCCGAACACTTCGGCGATCGCGCCCATGCGACCCTGCATCTCGGCCTGCGCCTGAAGAATGTCCGCCATCCTGGCCTCGGTGTCGCGGGCATGGTCGGCCGCTTCGGCCGCCGCTGCCGCGCGCGCCTTTCCCGCGCGCCACAACGCGATGACGAGCGCCAGGAACAGCGCCAGCAGCAGCAGCGCTCCGAAGCCAAGCGCCTCGCCGAGCCTGATTGTGGTGGCGCCGAGCCGCGCGACGGGCTGCGAAAGGATCGAGGTCATGTCGTTCATTTGGGCAGCATAACCGATTCGCTCTGCTGGCACAGATCAAAACGTGAACAAGTCAAAGCCGCCCCGGTTGACGCTTTTCCATCGACGTCTTAGGTGAGACGCCATGTCGATCAAGCCGCTCATCATCCTTCCCGATCCAATCCTGCGCCAGGTTTCCAAACCGGTCGAGCGCGTCGACGGTGACTTGCGCAAGCTCACCGACGACATGCTGGAAACCATGTATGACGCGCCGGGAATCGGGCTGGCGGCGATCCAGGTCGGCGAGCCGCGGCGTTTGCTGGTCATCGACCTCGCCAAGGAAGGCGAGCCGCCGGCGCCGCATGTCTTCATCAATCCGGAAATCCTCGAAAGCTCCGACGAGCGCTCGGTCTATGAGGAAGGCTGCCTGTCGATCCCTGACTACTATGCCGAGGTCGAGCGTCCCGCGGCGGTGCGGGTGAAATATCTCGACCGCGAGGGCAAGCTGCAGGAGATGCAGGCCGAAGGCCTGATGGCGACCTGCCTGCAGCACGAGATCGACCATCTTAACGGCGTGCTGTTCATCGACCACATCTCGAAGCTGAAGCGCGACATGGTGGTCAGGAAATTCAAGAAGCTCGCCAAGGACAAGGCGCCGGGCAAGATGGCGGGCTAGAAGGGCATGCCCCTTCGCGTCATCTTTATGGGCACGCCGGAGTTTTCCGTGCCGACGCTCAGCGCCATCGCCGAGGCCGGCCACGAGATTGCCGCCGTCTATACGCAGCCGCCGCGCGCCGCCGGCCGGCGCGGGTTGGAATTGACGCCCTCGCCCGTGCAGCGCGAGGCGGAACGGCTCGGGCTCGAGGTGAGCACGCCGACATCGCTCAAGGCAGAGACCGAGCAGCAGGCCTTTGCCGGTTTGCGGGCCGATGTCGCCGTGGTCGTCGCCTATGGCCTGCTTCTGCCGAAACCCGTTCTTGAGGCCACCAGGCTCGGTTGCCTCAACGGCCATGCCTCACTTTTGCCGCGTTGGCGCGGTGCTGCTCCCATACAGCGCGCCATCATGGCCGGCGATGTCGAAACCGGCATGATGGTGATGCGCATGGAAGAGGGGCTGGACACCGGCCCGGTGGCATTGGTTGAAAAATGCGCCATTGGTCCCGATATGACCGCCGGGGAATTGCATGACCTCCTCATGGCTCGAGGCGCCTCGCTGATGGTGGATGCGCTCGCACAGTTGGGGATAAATTGTCTGACATTTGCCCCCCAGGCGACAGAGGGCGTGACCTACGCCCGAAAAATCGATAAATCGGAGACACGCGTAGACTGGACGCGGCCTGCCGGCGAAGTCCACAATCACATTCGCGGCCTCTCGCCCTTTCCGGGCGCGTGGTGCGAGGTCGAAATTGGTGGCCGCGTGGAGCGGCTGAAACTGCTTCGCTCGACGCTTTCCAACGGCGTCGGCGAGTCGGGAGGTATTCTCGATGATCGGCTGACGGTCGCCTGCGGGTCAGGCGCGGTGCGGCTGGTCGAAGTTCAACGGGCGGGTGGAAGGCCCGCCGCCGCGCAGGAGTTTTTGCGCGGGGCCAAGATCGAAAAAGGAACGAAACTCCAATGAGCATGATGTCGATACGTGCGGCGACGCCGCGGGATCGCGAGGCGATCCGCCTCGTCGAAGAGCATGCCTTCGGCCAGCAGGCGGAGGCCGGCCTGGTCGATGCGCTGGTCACCGGCGGCGACGCCGTCGTCGAGCTGGTTGCGGAAGAAGATGGCCAGGTCGTCGGCCACATCCTGTTTTCCAGGCTTTTTGTGCAGAACGGCGGCAAGCGCTTCGCGGCCGTGGCGCTGGCGCCGCTGGCCGTCGAGCCGTCCTTCCACGGCACCGGCATCGGCGGCGCGCTGATCCGCGAGGCGCATGTCCGCCTGAAGGAAGCCGGCGAGGCTTTGGCGGTGGTGCTCGGCGATCCGGCCTATTACGGCCGCTTCGGCTACACCCACGCCCGCGCCGAGAAATTCGAGAGCGAATACCAGGGCGAGGCGCTGCAGGCGCTGGCCTGGGGCGACGCGCCCGAGGCCGGCAGACTGCTATACGCTTCGGCCTTCACCGCGCTGGCCGCCTAGGCGAGCGCGAACGCAGAGCTGGCATGCCGCGTTTTCGACTCGATATCGAATATGACGGCAGCCAATTCGCCGGCTGGCAGCATCAGGCGGACCAGCTTTCGGTGCAGCAGGCGATCGAGCAGGCGATCGAAAAGTTCTGCGGCGAAGAGGTGCGAATACGTGCCGCCGGCCGCACCGATGCCGGCGTGCACGCGACCGCCCAGGTGGCCCATGTGGATCTGGCCAGGGACTGGGCGGGCGACAAGGTGCGCGACGCCGTCAACGCCCATCTGCAGGCAGCCGGCGCGCGCATCGCCATCCTCAAGGCTGCCGTCGTCGCCAACGATTTCGATGCGCGGTTTTCGGCCACCGGCCGCCATTATCTCTATCGCATCCTCAACCGCCGCGCCCCGTCGGCGCTTGAAAAGGGCAAGGTCTGGTGGGTACCGAAACGGCTCGATGCCGAGGCCATGCACGAGGCGGCGAAGGTGCTGCTCGGGCGGCACGATTTCACCACCTTCCGCTCCACCCAGTGCCAGGCCGAAAGCCCGGTGCGCACGCTTGACCGTCTCGATGTCACCCGCGCCGGAGATCTCATTGAGGTGCGAACCTCGGCGCGCTCCTTCCTGCACAACCAGGTGCGCTCGATGGTCGGCTCACTGCGCAGGGTGGGCGACGGCTCCTGGAGCGCCGCCGATCTCAAGGCAGCGCTCGAAGCGCGCAACCGGGCAGCCTGCGGACAGGTAGCGCCGCCCGACGGCCTGTTCTTGGTCGGGGTGGATTATCCGGCGACGGCTGACAAACCCGCCGCGGCAGAGGACGCGGAGACCTAGCCCCTCGCGCCGTCCGGAATGTCGATGCCGAGCAGCGCCTGCAGCCCGAACAAGACGAGCAGCGAGGCGACGAACATGCCGACAAACACCGCGGTGCCGGCAGCCGCGCCCTTGCCGATCGTCGCGTTGGTCATGCGCCAGGTCAGCACCATCGACAGCGCGAACAGAAGCAGCGAGACCAGGCCGCTGACCTCGTCGGTCGAGGGCAGGAACAGCCTCAGCAGTGCCGACGGCAGCATCAGCCAGGCGATGATCGCGGAGGCCCAGTTGGAGGCGACGACGTAGTGGACGAAGCGGCCGCCGATGCCGGCGCGCGGCGCGACCAGCGCAAGCGCCACCAGCGGCAGCACCCAGGAACCGATGTCGACGGTTGCCAGCCGGAGCAGCATGCCGAGCCGCCCGGCGAACGCATTCGGATCGCCTATCTCATTGGCGATGCCGACCCAGCCGACGATCAGCGCCGGCGCCGCCACGACGATGGCGAAGAAGGAATTCCAAAAACCGTCCGCAGACAGATCGAGCATGCGCAGGCCGTCGGCCCTGCCGAGCATCAGCCGCCAGGCGCCGGCCAGCGAAGCAAAGGTTTCGTCCGTTGAGAGCATGGTCACGTCAGACCTTGTCCGAACCAGTCCTCGATAAAGCGCTCGTATATCCCTGTCAGCGTCTCGAGATCGGCGACCGCCACGCGCTCGTCGACCATGTGCATGGTCTTGCCGACCAGCCCGAACTCGACCACCGGGCAAAAATCCTTGATGAAACGCGCATCCGAAGTGCCGCCGGAGGTGGAGAGCGAAGGCCTCTTGCCGACCACCGCGGCCACGGAACCGCTCAGCGTGTCGATCAGCTTTTCGTCGCGGGTAAGGAAGACATGGCTCGGCCGGTCTCGCCAGACAACCTCGTAGTCGACGGCGGTCTTCTTGCCCGGCCGATATTTCTTGCGGCCCGCCGCCTGGTCGAGCCGGTTGTGGATCTCGGCCTGGACGGTCTCGGCATCCCAAGTGTCGTTGAAGCGGATGTTGAACGTGGCGGTGGCCTTGGCCGGGATGACATTGGTCGCCGGGTTGCCGACGTCGATCGACGTCACTTCCAGATTGGTCGGCTGGAAATCCTTTGTTCCCCTGTCGAACACCGGATGGAGCAGCGCGTCGACAAGGCTCATAAGCCCGCGCACCGGGTTGTCGGCAAGTTGCGGATAGGCGGCGTGGCCCTGACGGCCATTGACGATGACGCTGCCGGAGAGCGAGCCGCGCCGGCCGATCTTGATCATATCGCCAAGCGCATCCGGATTGGTCGGCTCGCCGACGATCGAGGCGTCCCATTTCTCGCCCTTGGCGGCAGCCCAGTCGAGCAGCTTCACCGTGCCGTTGATGGCCGGCCCTTCCTCGTCGCCGGTGATCAGCAGCGAGACCGAGCCTTTCGGGCCGCCATTGTTCTCGATGTGGCGCGCCACCGCGGCGATGAAGCAGGCGATGCCGCCTTTCATGTCGACGGCGCCGCGGCCATACATCTCGCCATTGGCGATCTCGGCGGCAAAGGGCGGATGCGTCCACGCCGCCTCGTCGCCGACCGGCACCACGTCGGTATGGCCGGCAAACATCAGATGTGGGCCGTTGCCGGAGCGGCGCGCATAGAGATTTTCGATGTTCGGCGTGCCATCTTCCGAGAATATCGGCCGCTCGACGGCGAAGCCGAGTGGCTTCAGCATGTCTTCCAAGGTCTGCAGCGCGCCGCCTTCGGCGGGCGTCACGGAAGGGCAGCGGATCAGGGCGGCAAGGTTCTGGGCAGGGTCGGTCGGCAATTTCATGGGCAAAGCGATAGTCGAAAGCGGCAGGCCTGTCACGGTGGCAGATGTTCGCCGAGCAAGCCGCCGACAATATGGTTGTCGTGTCGTATAGTCGCGCGGGCCAGGACGGGATGATCGCATGGCCAAAGAAGGAAAGACGATCGCGATAGCCGGCGCCGGCAGCATCCGGCTGCTATGTCGGCGGCTGCCTGGCGCTCGCCGGGCGTAAGGTCGTCTTCCTTGGCCGCGGCCGCATTGTGGAGGCGTTGCGCAAGGACGGGCTGCGGATCAGCGATCTTGACGGCCGCGACCGACGCATCGGGCCTGAGACGCTGGCGGTCAGCGACGATCCGGCGCTGGCGCTGCGCAACGCGGATATCGTTCTGGTCACCGTAAAGAGCGGCGCGACCGAGGAGATGGCGGCGCTTGTTGCGGCTCATGCCCGCCCCGATGCCATTGTTATCAGCCTGCAGAATGGCGTCGACAATCCGGACAAACTGTGTGGAGCGCTTCCCGCGCATCGCGTGCTTGCCGGTATGGTTGCGTTCAATGTCTTGCAATCGCCGGATGGCGAGACGCCGTTCAGCGTCCGCCGCGCCAGCGACGGCATCGTCATCATCGAGAATACTGAGCCCGGCCTTTCAGCACTGCTCAATGTCGAAGGACTTGGGGTCGAAACCCATGCCGACATGAGGGCGGTGCAGTGGAGCAAACTGCTGATGAACCTCAACAATGCGCTGGTCGCGCTCTCCGATCTGCCGCTGGCGACCGAATTGGCGGACCGCGGCTGGCGCGTCATTCTGGCGGACCAGATCGACGAGGCGCTGGCCGCAATGAAAGCTTGTCGTATCGAGCCGGCGCGCATCGCTGGGCCGCCCCCATGGCTGCTGCCGAAAGTGCTGCGGCTTCCGGACTGGCTGTTCGGAATCCTGGCCCGGCGGCTGCTGGCGATCGACCCCAAGGCGCGCTCCTCGATGTGGGACGATCTCCATCGTCGTCGGCCGACCGAGGTCGACGAATTGCAGGGAGCGATCCTGCGGCTCGCGCAAAAGACCGGCGTGCCGGCGCCTGTGACGAAGCGCATCATGGCGCTGGTGCGTCAGGCGGAAGCGAACAGGCGCGGTCCGCCCGGATTGACGCCCGACGAGGTCAGCCGCGGTCCTCGATCAGCGTGATGTTTGCGCGACAGGTTCGAGCTCAAATTCTCGGTCTCGTTGACGCCAAGGATGGCGACATCGTCATTGACCGATTACATCACGCGTTATCTCTGTGATTTAGAGCCGGATCAGATTTGAGGTCGAAACGACCTAAAAATCATCCGGCGCTAGCGGTCGGCCGGCGCATTCGTGCGGCTGCCGTAGCGATTGGATCCGGGCTGTCCCGGAAACAGGCAGAGCACCAGGAAGGCAACGATCGACACGACGGGAACGAACAGCACCAGCGCCGCGATGCCCGGCTTGTCGAGGTCGTGCAGCCGCTTCACTGCCAGCACGACGTTCGACCACAACGAGGCGAGGAACGTGAGGAAGAAGACGAACGACCACATGTTGCTCTCGGCCGAACCTTCCGGCACCAGCGTGAAGCGATAAAGCGGAAAGGCCTGGACGATAGCAACCAGCAATCCGCCGAGAAAATAAGCCGCGCGGCTGACGCGGCCCGAGGTTTTGAAGAAGAGCCAGATGAAGTCTGCTTTTTCAGGCAAGCGGGTCCGGTCCGTATTGATTGGCGCCCCTGGTGCCTTCGAGCATGCCCAGTTCGATGAGCAGCCAGATGCCGCCGATGATGGGTATAAGGCCGATCAGTGTCCACCAGCCCGACTTGTTACGGTCGTGCCAGCGTTTGGCATAGAGAGCAATCGCGAAATAGATCGATGCCAGCGCGACGAGGATGCCGAGGATGCCGATCTGGTCGCCGCCGGCGGTGGTGAAACGTGTGCCGAGGATCGAGTCGAGAATGAACGCAATGATGGCGATGACGATGAATATGCCGATGCCGGCCCAGAATTTGGCCCGGTTGATGCGGCCGTCGAAACTCGTCAGCAGATACTTCCAGTCCATGACGCCCCTCCGTTGAACCAGCGCGACGGAATGTCGCGCCGGTGGAGGCTGCGTCTGTTCGCGGGAAAGATCAATCGCGCAGCAATTCGTTGATCGACGTCTTGGAGCGGGTCCTGGCGTCGACGCGTTTGACGATGACGGCGCAGTAGAGGCTCGGCCCCGGCTCGCCATTGGGCAGCGGCTTGCCCGGCAGCGATCCGGCGACGACCACCGAATTTGCCGGCACTTCACCGTAGAAGACCTCGCCGGTCGCGCGGTCGACGATCTTGGTCGACTGGCCGATGAACACGCCCATGCCGAGCACCGAGCCTTCGCGCACGATGCAGCCTTCGACCACCTCGGAGCGCGCGCCGATGAAGCAATTGTCCTCGATGATGGTCGGACCGGCCTGCATCGGCTCCAGCACGCCGCCGATGCCGACGCCGCCGGAGAGATGCACGTTCTTGCCGATCTGGGCGCAAGAGCCGACCGAGGCCCAGGTGTCGACCATGGTTCCTGTATCGACATAGGCGCCGACATTGACGAAGGACGGCATCAGCACCGCGCCCGGGGCGACATAGGCCGAGCGGCGCACGACCGAGGACGGCACGGCGCGGAAGCCGGCCTTCTCGAAATCGACCGCGCCCCAGCCCTCGAACTTCGACGGCACCTTGTCCCACCATACCGAGTGGCCCGGGCCGCCCTTGATGATCTCCATCGGGTTCAGCCGGAAGGAGAGCAGCACCGCCTTCTTCAGCCACTGGTTGACCAGCCACTTGCCGCCGTCCTGCCGCTCGGCGACGCGAACCACGCCGCGGTCGAGCAAGTCGAGCGCCGACTGGATGGCGTCGCGCGTTTCGCCGCGGGTCGCGGTCGAAATCGTATCGCGCTCCTCGAAGGCCTTTTCGATGGTCTTTTCGAGGCTCGCCAGATCGGGCTTCGACATGAATTTTCTCCATTACAAAGCTGTTAAGGCCTGCGCCTTAACCTGTTTTGAAATCGCGCGGACCCTATGTGAAGCCTTAATGGGGGTCAATCGCGACTGCGTCACGGGACGGCGCAAGTAAAGGAATTAGGACGGTGGATTCGATGACACCCATGGAAAAGGCGGGCTGGACGCCGCTGCCCCATTCGGACGAGGATCTCGAGCGGTCGAAAAGCGTGCCGGACACGCCGCAGACGCGGGCCGAAACCTATCGCCTGGCCTGGAACGATCCCGACTTCATGACGCGGCGCGAATTGCGTCCGGTGCGCCTGCAGCTCGAGCTCTTGAAGCCGGAGATGATCCTTGCCGAGCGCGGCATCCGCTCGACCGTCATCCTGTTCGGCGGGGCGCGGCTTCCCGAGCCGGGCGGCGCCGCCTGGGCCGCCAAGAACGAGACGCAGAAGAAGAACCTCGAGCTGAACAGCAAATATTACGAAGAGGCGCGCAAGTTCGCCCGGCTGTGCTCGCAGCAGTCGGCCACGTCCTACTATCGCGAATTCGTCGTCGTCACCGGCGGCGGACCGGGAGTCATGGAGGCGGGCAATCGCGGCGCCGACGATGTTGGCGCGCCGTCGATCGGCTTGAACATCGTGCTGCCGCACGAGCAGGCGCCGAACGCCTATGTGACGCCCGAGCTCTGCTTCAACTTCCACTATTTCGCAATCCGCAAGATGCATTTCGTCATGCGCGCCAAGGCGGTCGCCGTGTTTCCGGGCGGCTTCGGCACGATGGACGAATTCTTCGAGACGCTGACGCTGATCCAGACCGGGCGCATGGAGCGCGTGCCGGTGATCCTGTTCGGCAAGGCGTTCTGGCAACGGGCGATCGACCTCGACTTCCTTGCCGAGCAAGGCACGATCTCGCCCGGCGACCAGGACATCATCGATTTCGTCGACACCGCCGACGAAGCCTGGGACATCGTTCGCCGCTTCTACAGCCTCTGAGTGCGCGCTCGTCGTTACCGCAATGACCAGCGAGTTCTGACGGCGGCGCCGGCAATCTGGAGTTGGTTCAGCCCGGGACCTCGACGATTGCCGTCAGGAAGCCGGCGAGGTCGTCGGTGACGAAATCCACGTCGTCCTCATTCGCCGGGTCGCGCTCCCAGATCTCGGAGAAAGTCGGCTCGAAATTGCGCGGCACGACCAGCACCGTCGTCATGCCGAGCGATTTCGGCACAGAGAGGTTGCGCGCCAGGTCCTCGAACATCACCGCGTTGTGGCCGGTCACGGAATGCAGCTCGGCGAACCGCTCATAGGTCTGGCGGGCCGGCTTGGGGTTGAGACCCGCCGCGACGATGTCGAAGATGTCGTCGAAATGATCCAATACGCCGAGCTGGCGCGCGGCGCGCTCGGCATGCTTGCGGTCCCCATTGGTGAAAATGAACTTGCGGCCCGGCAATTGGCGGATCGCGGCACCGAGCACCGGATCGGGCACCAGCCAGGAATAGTCGATGTCGTGCACCTTCTCGAGGAAGTCGTCGGGGTCGATGCCGTGGCGCGCCATCAGCCCGTTCAGCGTCGTGCCGTACTCCAGGTAGAGCTCTTTCTGCAGCTTGCGCGCCTCCTCGCGCGAGAGCGTCAGCAGCTCGCCGACATAGGCAGTCATCTTCACGTCGATCTGCGCGAACAGGTTCGAGTGATGCGGATAGAGCGTGTTGTCGAGGTCGAATACCCAATCCGTGACATGGGCAAAACGGGCGGGCTCGGGTGTCGTCGTCATGGCCTCCTTATGGCATGCGGACGCGGAGTTTATCCACAACTTCCGCGCGTCTTGCGTCGTGAAAATGGCGCCTCGCTTCAAATTTTAATCGTCCCGGAAAGGTCACCTTCAGCGCTTGCTGGCACAGAGGCAGTCCGTTGGGAGACAGCGATGAGTCGCATAATCTTGAAGTCCGCAGTCGTCGCGTTCGCTTCGGTCGCTGTCTCGCTCTTGTTGACGCTGGTTGTGGTCCCGGCCATGGGCTTTCCGATCAGCCGCACCGTCTGGCTTACGGCCACGGTTTGCCCTTTGATTCTCGCCTGGATTGCCAGCGTCGGCACCTTCTGGCAAAGCGACCGGCTGAAAAATGCGCATCGCGAGCTTGCCCGCGCGCATGCCCAGCTCGCCGCGGCCCACAGACGCCTGTCGGAGAAGGCAAGCCGCGACGACATGACCGGCATGCTCAACCGCGAGACCTTCTTCGCCGCGCTCGACGGTTCCCGGCGCAAGGCCGATCGCGGCGCCCTGCTGATCATCGATGCCGACCACTTCAAGACCATCAACGACAATTACGGTCACCTGACCGGCGACGATGCACTGCTTCTGATCGCCGGCGCCATCGAGCGCGGCGTGCGCAGCGGCGATGTGCTCGGCCGAATCGGCGGCGAGGAGTTCGCCGCCTTCCTGGTTGGCGCCACCGAACCGGAAGCAAGGCGCGTGGCCGAGCGCATCCGTCGCGAGGTCGAACTGATCCGCTTTCGCCCCGTCGACGAGCGGACCGTGCCTTTGACGGTCTCGATCGGCGGCATCACCTGTGGCGAGAGCGCCACCGTGTCGGAGCTGATGCGCGCCGCTGACCGCAGGCTCTACGAGGCCAAGCATCGCGGCCGCAACCTGTCCGTTCTCGATCGCGATCTTTCGGAAGCCGCCTGAGGGCTTGCGGCTCTTCGGCACGACCATGGCGCGGAAGAATCTCGGCCGCGTGCGCATCGCCGACTGGATCGGCAATGGTGGCGATTATCCGACTAATGAGGAGACGGCGGGCGCTCGCCTGCCGGCTGGGCGATCACCTCGGCCAAGTGATCACAGTCTGAACCCCGAAAAGGCAGGCGGCGCCGGAAGTGGAATCGGCGCCGCCCTGGCGCGCCTTTGGGGGTCGGATTTACAGTCCGAAAACGGCGACCCGCACCAGCACGGCCGCGGCGGCAAGTGCCACCAGCAGGATGCCGAGGCCGATGGGCGAGCCCCAGCCATACCATTCCATGGCCAGCTTGGCGTATCTGTACTCCTCCTCATGCGAGAGAGGGGGGCGCTGTTGAATCAAGCTCATTGTTCACTCCCGTCGGCGACTTTGCCCTTGCTTCGCAAAGGGTGGCATCGCATATTGATACGATAGTCTGAATGTTAGACAACTTGATAGTTAGATGATAGAACTAAATTCGTCAAGCATGAATCGTGCTGAGATGACGGCGGCCGTCAGCCGTGCCGTCATGCGCTGGCAGGACGCGACGCAAGCCTATGACGAGGCGGTCGGGGAGCGGCTTGGGCTGATCGCGGCCGAGCGGCATTGTCTGGGCTTGCTCTATGCGGGGCCGCAATCGGCCGGCGCCGTGGCGGCGGCGACGGGGCTGACGCCGGCAGCGGTGACGGCCTTGATCGACCGGCTTGAGGCGCGTGGGCTCGTTACCCGAACCCGCAGCCTGGAAGACAGGCGCAAGGTGGTGATCGAGGCGACCGACCTGACCAGAGAACTTTCGGAGCGCTACTATGGCGCCATCGCGCGCGAGGGCGAGAAAGTGATGGCGGCTTTCAGCGACGCCGAGTTGGCGACCGTGCTGCGCTTCATCGACGCCGCGCTGGAGCTGCAAAGCGAGCAGTTGGCGAGGCTCAAGGCCGAGCCGGCTTCGGCCGGCTGATGCCCGAGGGACCGGACACTGGCGGCTTGCTTCCGCAAACCCAGAGCGGCTCAGTCGCCTTTTAGCCACCGAACCGCTCTGACGGCCGGCTGGGCGAAAGCCGGACCCCGAAGCGCGCCGCACCGAACGATTTCGGGCTCGCGCATTTTGGTTCAATGCCTAGACCGTGGCGGGGTCGAGCGCCGGCTGACCCTTGAACCGCGTGACGATCCCGGCGAGGTCGTCGCCGGCGAATGCATCGCGCAATGCGTCGAAGGACGGCAGCACGAAGTAGGCGCGCTGGAACTTGTCGATCTCGTAGCCGGTGCGCATCACCGTCTCCAGGTCGAACGGCACATGATGGGCGTCCTTGCTTTCGACCGCGAATTGCAGCTCGGTGAAAGACGACATCAGTCCTGCGCCGAAAGCCTTTACCGGCTGGCCGGCTTCCTGGATGAGGCCGTATTCGGCGCTGTACCAGTAGAGCCGGGTGATCATCTCGTCGCCGCCCAGCGCGATCATGTCCTCGGCCTTCTCACCATACATCTGCATGAAATCGGCGAACACCGGCTGCGTCAGGATCGGCACATGCCCGAAGAAGTCATGGAACATGTCCGGCTCGACGATGTAGTCGAGTTCCTGCCTGGTCCGCAGCCAGTTGGTGACCGGGAAACGGCGGTTTGCGAGATGGTCGAAGAAGGGGCCGGCGGGGATCAGCCCGGGCACCGCCACGATTTCCCAGCCCGTGAGCTTGCGCAATTTCTCGCTGATGGCGTCGAAATCCGGAATCTTGTCGAGCAGCCCGAGCGTCGCGACGCCGTCGAGATAGGAACGGTGCGCCAGCCTCTGCGTCAGCTTCGTCTGGCGATCGCAGAGCGTGCGCCACACTGCCTGCTCGTCGGCGGAATAGTCGTAATGCTGGGCCACTGTGAAGTCGGCGCGGCACACCGAATAGTCGCCGCGAAGGCCTTGCGCCGCGCACTCGCGGGCATAGTCGGCAACGCTGATCGTCATTTCTTCCTCCTGAAAAATCGTCGGTTCCCGGATGGTGGCGTCATCGTAGCCGCGGCTCGTGAGGCAAATCAGCCTTCTTTGTAGCCACGCGAGGGATTTTGAGGTAAACTCCGCTCAAATTTAAACGTTTAGGAGGGAAAATGCCTCAGTTGGACGAGTTCGAAATAAGAATGCTGGACACCCTGCAGCGCGACGGGCGCAAGGCCGTGTCGGAACTCGCGCAGGAGATCGGCCTGTCGACCACTCCCTGCGCTCGGCGCTTCGAGGCGCTGCAAGGCGCCGGCATCATCAAGGGCTTTGCCGCCGTGCTCAGCCGACGCGCGCTGGGGCTGACGGTCGAGGTGTTCATCCAGGTCCGCCTGGTGAGCCACAGCGACGGCTCGCCGGAAAGCTTCATCGCCGCCGTGCAGCGCATGGACGAGGTCTCGTCCTGCTGGACGATGACCGGCGACCACGATTTCCTGCTGCATGTGATGGTGCCGTCGGTGGACGATCTCAATGCTTTCGTCATGCACCGACTGATGCGGCTGCCCGGCGTCCGCGACGTCCATACCCAGCTTGTGCTGCAGAACATCAAGGGGCCAGGCCACGTGCCGCTCAGCCATCTGCGGCGGTAATCGTACCCGAAACGGTTCTCCGCAAAGAACGGCCCGACAATGTGGTCGGAGCGAATCTACTTCGGGACGATTTCCCCGATATCAACTGAAATTAAGGTTACACGAACCTTAACAAAAGACGCGCTCGGAAATTTACGCAATGTTTCGTGCGTCGTCTCTTGCGATCTGGAGAAAGTGTGACCATGCATTATTCGGTAACTCACGATTGTTGCATGGAATCCTTAGCGGGTCGCTGTGCCGGTGCAATCGCATGATCCGTTTACCGGCGGTTAGCAACATTAGTGTCTTATAATGAACCAGGCTTGCCTTCGTCCTTCCGTAAGGACTTGACGGACTTCGCTTGCTCGAACCCGTTCATGCGGAGGATGATCGCAAAGGAGCATTGCATGCAACTGACGGAGGACGTGGCTCAGAGGGTCACTGAAGCGATTTCACGCCCGCCGTGGAAATCCGCCGATCCGACGCTTTTTGCGATGCTGCTGCAGAAGAACGCGGATCAGAATCGCAAGGTCGTGCGCTGGGGCATAGCGGCGGCCGTGTTGAGCTACATATGCTACGGGGCCTTCGACTGGTTCCTTTTCCCGGACATTGCCGACCGAGTGATTCTGACGCGCCTGACGTTGGGATTGACCTTCCTGGTGCTTGTCGAACTTGTTGCTCGACGCGATTTTGCCGTCACCACTCTGCACTACGTTGCTGCTCTGGCGATCGTGGCGGGCGCGATCGGATGGCTGCTGTCGGCCCTCGGAACGACGCATCAGGAGGCGCTGTCCCATTTCATCATCTTCGGCACGGTTTTCATTCTCGGTGCCAATCTTTTCTTCAACTTCCGGCTATGGCTCTCGGCGCTGTCGTCCGCAACCGTGACAATAGCATTCCTCGGCGCCACGCTGTTCTTGCTTCAAGCCGATCTTGGCACCCGTCTGGTGCTTGCAACCTATTTCGTGAATTGCCTTGTTTTGTCGCTTTATCTGTCATGGCGCCTCAGCATGGAGCGCTACCAAACCTTCCTGCATGCCCTTCAGGCGCAGATCCAGGAGCAGGTCGCCATCGAAAATGGTCAAAAGCTCATCGAGATCGCAGACACCGACCCGCTTACCGGGCTTAAGAACCGCAGGGCGATCACCCGGGAATTCGCGGAGTTGTGCAAGGAATGGGCCAGGGACAATGACGAAATAGGCGTCATTCTCATGGACGTGGACTACTTCAAGCGGTTCAACGACCGGCTCGGCCATCAGGCCGGCGACGACTGCCTGATCGAGCTTGCCCGAGCCTTCGACGAGACGGCGGCGTCCCATCACGCCATCGCAGGACGGTACGGCGGCGAAGAATTCGTCGTGCTCTGCAAGGTCGCCGGACCGGATCACCTGCGCGAGGTGACCCATCAATTCTGCCGGGCCGTCGAGGACTTGAACATCTCCCATCCCGATCGGGACGATAAACTCAACATCGTCACCATCAGCGCTGGCGCCTCGTTGACGCGCGCCGATCAAAGCATAGAGCTTCGGATCTTGTTGCAGGAGGCCGATCGCGCGCTTTACGCCTCCAAGTTTTCCGGTCGCGCGACCTTCACCATCTATGATGCGCAGGCCATCGATCAGAAGCGCGCCAGCCAGAATCTTTCGGAACTGCTCAAGCAAGCCGTTTCGGAGGGACTGGTCTCAGTCGTCTATCAGCCGATCTGCGATGCGATATCCGGCAACGTGCTTGGCCATGAGTCGTTGATGCGGCTGCGCGACTTCGACGGCAGCGTGATCAGCCCGTCCGTGTTCATACCTGTCGCCGAGCAGACCGGCGGGATCGAGGAACTCGGGATGTGGGTGATCGATCGGGCTTGCGGTGACATGGTTGAACACGGATTGGGATCGGTCGTGTCGGTGAACGTCTCGGTCGTCCAGCTCAAGGCTCCGAATTTCCCGCTTCACGTCACCGAGATCCTTGGTCGGCATGGCATGGCGCCCCAGAGGCTGGCGCTCGAGGTGACTGAAGGCAGCGATATATCTCTGGAGGCACAGGCCGCCAGAAGTATCGAGCAGCTTCGAAACCTGGGTGTTCAGATCTGGCTCGATGATTTCGGAACCGGATTTGCGGGTCTGGCCTGGCTCCGTCGTTTCAAGTTCGACGTCGTCAAGATCGATCGCAGTTTCTTGCACGATTGCCAGACGGTTCGAGGCCTGAGCCTGTTGCAGGACATGGTCAGACTGCTGCGCAATCTGGGCCATACGGTCCTTGTCGAGGGTGTCGAGACGAAAGAGCAGCAGAATTTGCTGCAGCACATGGGCATTCAGTCGATCCAGGGCTTCCTGACCGGACGTCCCGTCCCGATCGAAGAGATCATGCAGGCCAGGCAGGACCTCGTCGCTTAGCTTAAGCAGTCCGGCAGGAGGACAGGCGGCGCTATGTCGGCGAAACGAGGACGCCGCGCGATGCATCAGAAAGCCGGGCCGCTGCACGGCCCGACTTGAAAATCCGGATGTGAAGCGGCTCCGCTACCGCTCCATGGCGGGCGCCGCGAAATCCACGCGTTTGCGGATCTTGCCGTAGACGATGTTCCTATTCGATCCGTAATAGACCTCGGCTTCGACGCGGTTCTTATCCACCGCGGCATTGATGATGTCCCACATGTCGCCGGCCGATCGCAGGATGAGCGGCCAATCCATGAACGTTTCCATGTACCCGTCGGTCGTGATCTCGTCGCTGAAATTGGCGAAGAGGAATTCGCCGTCCGGCTTGACCAGTTCCATCGCGCGCTGCAGCAGCCGTGCGCCGACCGGAAGCGGCAGGTAGTCATACAGCCCAGACGCATAGACGAGATCGAATGTGCCAAGCGGGTAGGCGCGCCGCAAAAGACCGCGCACGGATCCGTCCACGGCTTCCACTGCCGTACCGGTGAGGTCGCGGTTGACCGTGCCGACGCTCACCGGATCCTGGTCGAGACCGATCCAGCGCTTTAACCTTCTCTCGGCGAGCGCCTTTGAGAGTTCGGCTTCCCGCAAATGGCCGCAGGCGATTGCCAGCACCTCGGCGTTTTCTACCCGGGCAGCCGTTTCGTCGACCGTTTTGGCCAGTATCTCGCGGCGCTCGCGCCCCGCCACCGAGCTTGCCGCTTCGCTCGTATAGGCAAAGATCTCGCGGCCGAGTTCGCTCGACGATGCCACGATCTCGTCGGCGCTCGGGTGCTTGTAGTAGATGTCCAGCAGCGTCGCGTCGCCCGAATAGCCGCGCGGCTTTTCGAAGGACCAGCGCGTGAACGGATCCTGCTTCAGGTAGGCCGCCACGCGGTGCTGCTGAGCGAGCGGGATCAGTTCCTGCCAAAGAGCCGGAGCGACCTCCCGGCGCAGTTCATGCAGTCGACCCGCCAGGCGCTCGACGATTTGCCCTGCGGGCTCCTGGCGCGCGAAAGCCTGATGAGCGAGGTCCAGCACCAGGGCGAGCTGGGCCGCCCGCGCCTTGAGCTCGGCGGCGTCGACCGCCTCCGCGGACGCCGCCTTGTGCTTCTTGATCAACGTCGATGTGATGAGGCTCGCCTCATCGATTTTCAGATCGGGATTCAGCGCCATATGGGCATTTCCTTGTGGTCCCCCACCGACAATTATAAATGCCTAGAGTTTTAATAAAAGTTTAGGGTCAACTGCATTAGTTTCTGCTAATACTCTCCTTGCCGAAGGTTTGAAGCGCCGAAAACCAGAGCTCGATCGAGCTGCGCAACGCGCACGTCCTTAACCTTTTGTTATGCACTGGGCTGACGCCGTCTCCCGCTCTGCGCGACGTTTCGGGTGTGCCCATCAAATCTGTGGGAAAGCTGCATCGAAACTGCTGAACCGCGCCCAGGCGGCTTCGACATCGCCAAATACGACCGGCGGACCGACGCAACGGAGGTCCGCCATGAACATCGTGCTGGTCAACCCGCCGCATACGGCCATCGGCAGCCGCGTGCCCGACGATCACCTGCCGCCTTTGGGTCTGCTGGCGATCGGCGGTCCGCTGCTCGATGCCGGCCATCGGGTGCGCCTGGTCGATGCGGAGTTCGGGCCGATGCCGCTTTCCACGCTCGTCGATGAGGCCCTGAGCGATAATCCGGATTTCGTCCTGATCGGCCATTCCGGCTCGACCTCGGCGCATCCGACCGCGCTGCGGATCGCGGAAATGATCAAAGCCCGCGCGCTAGGGGTCGTCATCCTCTATGGCGGCGTCTTCCCGACCTATCACTGGCGCGACGTGCTCGCCGCAACGGACGTCTTCGACTTCATCGTGCGCGGCGAGGGTGAGGCGACCGCGCTGGCGCTGGTCGAGGCGCTGGAAAGGCGCCGGCCGGTGTCGGGTGTCGCCGGCATCGCCTATCGCGACGATTGCGGCCGACCCTTTGCGGCGCCGCCTGCGATGACGATTACCGATCTCGACGCCTGCCGCATCGGCTGGGAGCTGATCGACCATGGCCGCTACAGCTATTGGGGCGGCAAGCGCGCCGTGGTCATGCAGTTCTCGCGCGGCTGTCCGCATCTGTGCAACTATTGCGGCCAGCGCGGCTTCTGGACCCGCTGGCGACATCGCGATCCGGCCAGCTTCGCCAAGGAGATCGCCTGGCTGCACCGCGAGTATGGCGTCGAGCTGGTCAATCTGGCCGACGAGAACCCGACCTCTTCGAAGAAGGCCTGGCGCGCCTTTCTCGATGCCATGATCGCCGAGAACGTGCCGGTGCTGATCGTCGGCTCGACGCGCGCCGACGATATCGTGCGCGATGCCGATATCCTGCACCTTTATCGCAAGGCCGGCGTCATCCGCTGGCTGCTCGGCATGGAGAACACCGACGAGGCCACACTGTCGCTGATCCGCAAGGGCGGCAGCACCAAGTCCGATCGCGAAGCGATCCGGCTGCTTCGCCGGCACGGCATATTGTCCATGGCGACCTGGGTCGCTGGCTTCGAGGATGAGGGTTTTCGCGATCTCTGGCGCGGCTTTCGCCAGCTCATCGCCTATGATCCCGACCAGATCCAGGCGCTCTATGTGACGCCGCATCGCTGGACGCTGTTCTTCCGCATCGCCAAGGATCGCAGGGTGATCCAGAAGGACATCCGGCTCTGGGACTACAAGCACCAGGTGCTGCATATGACCCGGCTGAAGCCGTGGATGCTGTTCTCCGCCGTCAAGCTGATCGAGCTTGCCGTGCAGTCACGGCCGAAAGCGCTGGCGCGCGTCCTTTTCCATCCGGACCCAGAGCAGCGGCATTCGATGCGTTGGTACACCAAGATGGGCCGCCGCGTGTGGTTCCGTGAGGTTTGGGGTTTTCTGGTCCGCGACCGCCGCGTGGCCGCGGGCCCGACGCTTGCCGAATTCTGGGGCGCGCCGCAGGACGCCGACGAGGAATCGATGGTCTTTCAGCGCCCGGCGCGAAAGCCGGCCCTGCCCGTCGCGGAAGATAAGCGGGTCGCGAAAAGCAGCAGGCTAGCCGGCTAAATAATCGCTACGGCACGATCAGCGTGCCGGCCCCGTGCTCGGTGAACAGCTCGAGCAGCACCGAATGCGGCGTCTTGCCGTTGAGGATGACGACGCCCTCGACGCCGCGCTCGATCGCCTCGATGCAGGTCTCGACCTTCGGGATCATGCCGCCCGATATCGTGCCGTCCTTGATCAGCGCCTTGGCCTCGCCGACCGTCAGCTCGTCGATCAGCTTCTTGTTCTTGTCGAGCACGCCGGGCACGTCGGTCAGGAAAAGCAGGCGCGAGGCGCGGCAGGCGCCGGCGATGGCGCCGGCAAAGGTATCGGCGTTGATGTTGTAGGTATGGCCGTCGCGGCCGGGCGCCACCGGCGCCAGCACCGGGATCATCTCGGAACGGGCCAGCAGGTCGAGCAGAGTGCGGTCGACCTCGACCGGCTCGCCGACGAAACCGAGATCCAGCACCCGCTCGATGTTGGAATCCGGGTCGATCATGGTCTTGCGCGCCTTTTCGGCGAAGACCATGTTGCCGTCCTTGCCACAGAGACCGATAGCCCATTCGCCTTCGGCGTTGATCAGCGCCACGATTTCCTTGTTGATCGAGCCGGCCAGCACCATCTCGACGATCTCGACCGTCTTCTGGTCGGTGACGCGCAACCCGCCCTCGAACTTGGATTCGATGCCCATCTTGTTGAGCATGGCGCCAATCTGCGGCCCGCCGCCGTGAACGACGATCGGGTTGACGCCGGACTGTTTGAGCAGCGCGATGTCGCGGGCAAAGGCCTTGCCGAGCTCGTTGTCGCCCATGGCATGGCCGCCATACTTAACCACCACCGTCTTGTTCTCGTAGCGCTGCATATAAGGAAGCGCGCGCGAGAGCAGCGCGGCCTGCATTTCGGCGTTGGCGGCGATGTCCGTCATCGGTGCTTTCCCTAGGTGGCAAGGATGGCGGGCGTCTTAGCGGGAATTGCCGCAGGTCGCAAACGGCTTTGCGCTCACAATGACGAAATCGGCGGGTTTCAAGGTCTGTCGAGATTCAGGTCAGGCCGAGTCGAGAATGGCGGATTTCGAGAACCGGAACGGAGCGTACTTTCTGGTACGTGAGTACCGGAAAGCGCAGAAAACCGCCATTCGCAGGCCGGCATCACCTGAATCTCGACAGACCTAGCCGGGCACCTTGAGCGGCGCGCGGCGCTTCAGCCATCCTGAAATCTTCTCCATTTGCGCTGCGAGCGACAAAAGCGTCTCCTCGTCGCCGGGCCGTCCCGCGGCCTGGATGCCGAGCGGCAGGCCACCTGCGGTGACATGCACCGGCAGCGCGATCGAGGGCTGGCCGCTGACATTGTGGATCGCCGGCCAGGGAGTGAACCACAGGCTCTTGTCCATCAGCTGGCCGAAAAACGATTTGATCCTGAGCAGCCCGGTAAGATGCAATTTGTCGAGGACGTTCTCGACGAGCTCGTCGGCGCCTTTCGGGTCCATCGCGCCGCAGGCGAGCGGCGGGTGCGCAATGATCGGCATCAGCACGGCATCGAAGCGCGCCGTGTCTTCGATCATCTGCCGCGCGGTGGCGTTGAGCCGCTGCACGGCGTCATAGACCTCGCCGGCGGACAGCATTTCGCCGAGGCGACCAAGCACGCGCGTCGCACGTTCGACCTCGCCGGACACCGGGCGGCCGACGCGCTTCGCCTCGGCACGCATCATGCCTGCGACGGCCGACGCGACGCTCTTGCAGAAATCGGCGATGAAGTCGCGGCCGATATAGGGCAGGTCGATCTCTTCCACCGTGTGCCCGCCCTCGCGCGCCAGCGCCACCGCGGTGTCCAGCGCTTCCATCGTCTCAGCCGAGATCGGCAGGCCGAGCGGCGATTTGCGGTAGACGGCGAGGCTGAGCCGGCCTGGATCGCGCGCCGCTGCGGCGGTGAAGGCGCCCTTGGGCTCCCGCGCCGCATAAGGCGACAGCGGATCGGCGCCGTGCGTCAGGTCGAGCAGGAGGGCTGTATCGCGCACCGAGCGGCTGACCGCATGGTCGACGACCATGCCGTACCAGCTCTCGCTGGTGAGCGGCGTCAGCGGCACCCGACCGCGCGAGGTCTTGAGCCCGACCAAGCCGCTGCAGGCCGAAGGCACCCGGATCGAGCCGCCGCCGTCGGAAGCGTGCGCCGCCGGCACCACGCCGGCCGCGACGAGCGCCGCCGATCCGCCGGACGAGCCGCCGGTGGTGTGGCCGGTGTTCCAGGGGTTGCGGGTGATGCCGAAGCGGGCCGATTCGGTCATCAGCCGCAGCCCATGCTCAGGCGAGGTGCTGGTAGCGATCGGGATCAGGCCCGCGGCCAGATAGCGCTCGACCATCACCGAGTTGAAATCGGCCGTGAAGGCCGGAATGCGGCTGCCGCCATGGATCGGCACGCCCTTGATGCCGATGCCGAGATCCTTCAGCGCGAAGGGTACGCCGGCGAGCGGCTGCTTGCGGTCGATCGCCTTCGCCCGCGCCCTGGCGGCGTCATAGAGCGGCGTCGCTATGGCGTTGATGTCGGGTCTTGTCGCCTCGGCGCGGGCGATCGCGGCGTCGACCAGCTCCTGCGGCGAGATTTCCCCCTTGTGGATGAGTTCGGCAAGTCCGGTCGCATCCTGTTCCCAAAGCACGCGTTCGATCGACATCGCCGCTCCCCTGTTTTGGCGAAGGCTATCGCATGAAGCCGCAAATCGAAATCCGGATTTGCGTTGTTCATCTCGCATTGCGGAAGATGACTTCACGTACTGACGCCGCGGCAGCCTTGGGTGGACAACACCGCCCGCGCCGTTGCAAATAAATCGCAATCTTCTAATTTGCCTGCATGGGGCCTCAGGACATCAGCAAGCTGATCGTCCGGACTTCGATGAAGGACCGGGCTGCGTTCGATCTGCTCTACAAGCAGACCAGCGGGAAACTTTTCGGCGTCTGCCTTCGTGTATTGAGGGACAAGAGTGAGGCGGAAGAAGCACTGCAGGAGGTCTTCGTCAAGATCTGGACCAAGGCCGATCGTTTCGCGATTTCCGATCTCAGCCCGATTTCCTGGCTGGTGGCCATTGCGCGCAACCATGCGATCGACCGCATCAGGGCCCGGCGCGGTCCTTCCGCCAATATCGATGCAGCGCTCGAGGTCGCCGATCCGGCGCCGGGGCCTGAGGCCATGGCTGTCGCGGGCGGCGAGACCGAACGCATCTACCATTGCCTCGACGAATTGGAGAAACACCGGGCGGCGGCGGTCCGGGGCGCCTATCTCAACGGCGAAAGCTATGCCGAGCTGGCGGAGCGCCACAAGGTCCCGCTGAACACGATGCGGACTTGGCTGCGGCGAAGCTTGCTCAAACTGAGAGAATGCCTGGAAAGATGACGCTGGCGGAAGAAAACGGACCGGAACGCGGAGGCGACGACCTGCTCGCCGCCGAATACGTTCTCGGCGTTCTGGCAGCCGACGAACGCCAGATCGCCTCCCGCCGCATCGATACCGAGGCGGGTTTTGCCCGCCTGGTCGATGCCTGGGAAGCCCATTTCGCGCCGATGGCAGCCGCCTACGCTGCGGTCGAGGCGCCGGCTTCGGTCAAGGCGGCGATCGACCGGCGGCTGTTTGCCTCATCAGTGACCACCCCCGCCGCGCCCAGCACCGGCCTGCTGGGGAGCCTCGCCTTCTGGCGCGGGCTTGCCGCGGCCGCGCTTGCCGCTTTGGCCGTCTTTGTCGCCCTGCCTCTCGTCAATCCGCCGTTGCCGCAGCCCGAAACCAGGCTGGTCGCCTCGCTCGCCGCCGACAACAGCAACGTCAAATACCTCGCTGTCTATGACGCTGCGCGCCAGGAGGTCGGCCTCTCGCATGTTTCCGGCGAACGCGGCGCCGGCAAGGATTTCGAGCTGTGGATGATCGAGGGCAAGACTGCGCCGGTCTCGATGGGCGTCATCCCGGCCGGCCAGACCGCGCGCATGGCCGTCACGCCGGCCGTGCAGGAGAAGCTGGCGCAAGGCGCCGTGCTCGCCGTCAGTCTCGAGCCGGCCGGCGGTTCGCCGACCGGCCAGCCGACCGGCCCCGTCGTCGCCGCCGGCGATCTGAAGGGCATCTGACGACATTTCGGAAAAGAATTGGAGACTATCCGAAGTCTATCCACCCGACATGTGTCGGCAGCAGCGCTTTCGTGCGCCTAGACGCGGTACGTTTGCATCCGGGCCGACGAATAAAAAATCTTCGAAGTTCGCGAAACTAAGTTTTTGACGCCTCGTATCTCCTCGCGTTCCCAAGGATGGGGAAAACAACCCGAGGAGACTGATACAATGCGTAAACTCGCCACCCTTCTGCTTGCCTCTACAATCGGCCTTTCGGCGCTTGGCGCCGTTGCCTATGCCGCCAATCCGATGGTCGGCGGCGCGCCGATGTATGCCAAGAAGAACATCATCGAGAATGCCGTCAATTCGAAGGACCACACCACGCTGGTCGCCGCCGTCAAGGCCGCCGGCTTGGTCGACACGCTGCAGACCCGCGGTCCTTTCACCGTCTTTGCCCCGACCAACGAGGCCTTCGCTGCACTTCCGGCCGGCACCGTCGAGACGCTGCTCAAGCCCGAGAACAAGGACAAGCTGACCAAGATCCTTACCTGCCATGTCATTGCCGCCAAGGCGCTGGCCGCCGACGTCGCCAAGATGGCCAAGGCCGATGGCGGTGCGCATGAGGTCAAGACCGTCGGCGGCTGCGCCCTGACGCTGAAGTCCGAAAAGGGCAAGGTCACGGCGACCGACGAGAACGGCAACGTCGCTCATGTCACAATCGCCGACGTGCGCCAGTCGAACGGCGTCATCCACGTCATCGACAAGGTTCTTCTGCCGAAGATGTAACAAAGCGCGTGCGGCCGGCGAAGTGGCGTATGTCCGCGCCGGCCGCACGGTCTCCCTCCCACGATCCGTGCTGCCGTCAAGCGCCGCTCCGCATCGCCAGGGCTTGGGTCGACGCGGGGTGGCGCGCGAACCGTCACCGGCTTTTGCTTTTCCGGTGGCGTCCTAGTTTGTAAGATCACGTCAGGAGGAAAGGCCATGAACCGTCGCGACTTTCTCTGGAGCGGTGCCGCCGCCACTGCCCTCACAATCGGAGCCGGAGCGGCGTTGCACATGGGCGGCGCGAAGCCGGCTCTGGCCGCCGAGACCTTCGAGATCACCAAGACCGACGCCGAGTGGCGCGCCATCCTTTCGGATGCCGCCTTCGACGTGCTGCGCAGGGAGGGCACCGAATATCCGGGCACCAGCCCGCTGCTCAACGAACACCGCAAGGGCATCTTCGCCTGCGCCGCATGCGACCTGCCGGTCTATCCGTCGGAAACGAAGTTCGATTCCGGCACCGGATGGCCGAGCTTCTGGCAGGAGATCCCCAATGCCATCGGCAAGACCGAAGACCGTTCGCTCGGCATGACGCGCACCGAGGTGCATTGCCGCCGTTGCGGCGGTCATCTTGGCCATGTCTTCGACGACGGCCCGCCACCCACCGGCCTGCGCCACTGCATCAACGGCGTGGCGCTGACCTTCAAGCCCGCCGCGGCCTGAGCGGACTGCGATCTGTCCAAAGAAATGACCCCGGAAATCGGCGACGATTTCCGGGGTCACGCGTTGAGGACGCCAGGCGGGGGTTCCGGCTCCTCAATGGCCTCCGCCGCCACCGCCGCCTTGCTGTGCCGGCTTGTTGATGAACAGCACGAAAAATCCGAGCGAGGCGAACAGCACGGTCAGCATCATGAACACGTCCATGAAGGACAACAGCGCCGCCTGCTGCTGCACCATGCCGGACAGCTTTGAAATGGCGGCGGCCGTGGCGTCGAGGCCGGCGTTTTGCTGGAAGGTCAGCGTCATGTTCTGCAGCTTGGTCTGCGCGGCCTCGCTGCCCCACTGCACATGCTCGGAAAGCCTTGCATAGTGAAAGGCATTGCGGTCGATCAGCACCGTGTTGATGACTGCCAGGCCGACGGCACCGCCGAGATTGCGGGTCAGGTTGAACAGGCCCGACGCATTCTTCAGCCGTTCCGGCGGCAGCGTACCGAGCGCGATGTTGTTGATCGGCACCATGCACAGCATCATCGAGCAGCCGCGCAGGATCTGCGGGATCAAGAGCTCATAAAAATCCCAGTCGGCGGTGAGATGCGTCATCCACCATGTGCCGGTGGCGAAGCCGATGAAGCCGACCATCATCATCAGCCTGAGATCGATCTTGTTCGACAGGATGCCGGCAACGGGCGCGGTGAAGAACATCGCCAGGCCGCTGACAAACAGCGCCTCGCCGATCATCATCGAATCGTAACCGCGGATCCGGCCGAGGAACACCGGATAGAGGTAGGTCAACCCGTAAAGGCCGATGCCGACGACGAAGGAGAACAGCGAGCCGAAGGCGAAATTGACATTGTTGAAGGCCCGCAGATCGACGATCGGCTCCTCGGCGGTGAAGACGCGCCAGAAGAAGATGAGACCGCCTATGGTCATGATGATGGCGCAGGCAAAGACGGCCGGCTCCTGCAGCCAGTCATGGTTCGGGCCTTCCTCCAGCACGTATTCCATGCAGCCGAGGAAGGCGGCCATGCCGATCAGGCCCCACCAGTCGAACTTGGAAAACAGCTTGAGGTTCGGCTTGTCGAAATCGATCAGCGACCAGGCAGCCGTCGCCACCAGTATGCCCGGCACGACATTGATCAGGAACAGCCAGTGCCAGGACATGGCATGGCTGATATAGCCGCCGACCGTCGGGCCGATGGTCGGCGCCAGCGTCGCCACCAGGCCGATCATCGGCGAGACGACGGCGCGGCGCGACGGCGGGAAGATGGTGAAGGCGGCAGCGAACACGCTCGGAATCATGCCGCCGCCGATAAAGCCCTGGATGGCGCGGTAGACGATCATCTGGTCGATGTTGGTGGCGGTCGCGGCCAGCGCGCTTGCTGCTGTGAAGCCGGCGGCCGCGGTCGTGAACAGCACGCGGGTCGACAGCATGCGGCTGAGGAAGCCCGACAGCGGGATCATCACCACTTCCGCGATCAGATAGGCGGTCTGAACCCACGGGATCTCGTCGGAGCTGGCGCTGAGGCCGGCCTGGATCTCGGCCAGCGATGCCGAGACGATCTGGATATCGAGGATCGCCATGAACATGCCGAACACCATCGCCAGGAAGGCGATGACGCGGCGCGCCGGCATGTGGTCGGCGGGGGCGGCGGCTGCCGGACGTGCCGGCGCTGCTCCTGCGGTAATGGTTGCGGTTGCCATCTCATGGCCTCCCTGCGGCAGCTCCAAAAGTGCGCGGCGTTTTCCGCCCGGAACTGCGTCAAAACAGGCTGGGCGGCTCGGCGCTCAATTGGCCACCGGGCCGCCCCCCAAACTCTCAGTTGGTCGTCGCGGCCGGCGCGGTGCGGCTGTCGGCGGCGACGATGACGCTGAGGCCGGCGCGCAGCTTGCCGGTCTTCAGCACGTCGGCCGGCACGTCGATGCGGACCGGCACGCGCTGCACGACCTTGGTGAAGTTGCCGGTGGCGTTTTCCGGCGGTAGCAGCGAGAACACCGCGCCCGAAGCCGGCGCCAGCGACGAAACCGTGCCCTCGAAGGTCTGGCCGTCGATGGCATCGACCGTGATGCGGACCTTCTCGCCAGGCACCAGCCGGCCAAGCTGCGTCTCCTTGAAGTTGCCGACGATGTAGAGCTTGTCCATCGGCACGACGACGGCGAGCTTCTGGCCGGGCGTGACGAGGTCGCCCTGTTCGACCGAGCGGTTGCCGACGACGCCGTCATAGGGCGCCTTGAGCACGGTGAAGGAAAGGTCACGCTGCGCCTTGTCGCGGGTGAGCTGCAGCAAGGCGAGCGTGCTGGCGGATTCCGCACGCTGGGCTTCGAGCACGCCGATATTGGCCTGCGCGGCGGTGATCTGCGCGTCGGCGCCGGCGAGGGCTGCCTTGGCCTGGTCGAGCGCCGTCTGGGCGTCGTCGAGTTGTGCCTGCGTGCCGACATGCGTCTTGAGCAGCTGCGCCGCGCGGGCCTGTGCGCGTGCCGCATTGTCGGCCGCCGCCTGGTCGGCGATCTTCTGCGCCTGTGCTTGCGCCAGCGAGGCCTGCGCCGCCTTGGTTTGCGCATCGATGCGGTCGAGCGTCTTCGCCAGCGTGGCGATCTGCGCCTCCGCCTGGCCAACCGCGATTTTGTAGTCGCCGTCATCGATGACGAACAGCGGATCGCCGGCCTTGACCCTCTGGTTCTCGCTCACCAGCACCTTGTCCACATAGCCGGAGATTTTCGGCGACACGAACGACATGTCGGCCTGGACATAGGCGTCGTCGGTGGAGATCATGAACCGGCCGTCGGTCCAGTAATCGTAGCCGTACCAGGAGCCGGCGCCGAGGAGGCCCAGCCCGATGATCGGCAGCAGCAGCGAGCGGACAGAGCGCTTCTTCTTGGCCGGCGCTTCGGCAGGCGCGGGAGGAGCGGGCAGTACAGGCGCTTCCGGAGCTTCGGTCGACGGCTGGACCTTGGCGTTGGGGAAATTGCGGACTTCGGCGGTAGCGGGCGCGTTCGAGGACATGATAATCTCTCTGGGACAAGTCAGTCAGACTGAACCGTTCGGTTCGAATTGGTGATTGACATAGCGCGGAAAGAGGCCCATATCAAGAGCAAATCGAACCGGTTGGTTCGAAATATTTCGTGAGGTTTGACTCCGATGGTCGAAACGACAGCCGATAGCGATCTGCTCGACCTGCGCAAAGGCCGTCCCGCGGCCGGGCAGGATCCGATCAAACGGGCCCAGATCATCGAAGGCGCGCGCCGCGTCTTCATCGACAAGGGCTTCGAAGCCGCGTCGATGAACGACATCACGCGCGAGGCCGGCGTCTCCAAGGGCACGATCTACGTCTATTTCGCCAACAAGGAAGAGCTGTTCGAGGCTCTCATCGAGGAAGAGCGTGGCACCATCTTCAAGAATATGTATGAGGTGCTCGACCATTTCGACGACCTGCGCAAGACGCTGGTGAAGTTCGGCATGGTGCTCTCCGCCAAGATCACCTCGGCCAAGGTCATCCAGGCGCAGCGCACCGTGGTCGGCGCTTCCGACAGGATTCCCGAGCTTGGCGCCCGCTTCTACGAGCGCGGTCCCAAGCGTGGCCACGACAAGGTGATGATCTTCCTCAACGAAGCCGTCGAACGCGGCCTGCTGAAGATCGACGATGTCGATCTCGCCGCCTATCAGTTCACCGAGCTCTGCCTCGCCGGCCTCTTCCGCCAGTGCATTTTTTCCTACCGCACCAAGGCGCCGAGCCAAGCCGAGATCGAGCATGTCGTTCGCTCCGGCGTGAACGTCTTTCTGAAGGCCTACGGCACCGAGAAGCTCGCGGCCGAGGAGCAGGCGTCGCTCTCGGCGTGAACCCGCGGCGCGCAGCGATTGCGAAGGAACGCGAGGCGCTTTGACGACGCTACGGCGCCGCGGCAGCCGACTTCGATGCCACCGGTCACCTCCTTCTTCCAGCCCAACTCGAGCCGTCGACCGGCACTTTTCCCGGACCCTTCCGGAAGAGCTTGTTAACCATCCGTTCCTATGTCTCGGGACACGTTTGTTCGACGAATCTCGAGTGTGACATCCATGCGTTTTACCCGTGCCAATCCTTCCGGCGCTTCCGCTTACGGCGACAACGACGACAGCAGCTCGGAAGACGCGCGGCATCATGGCGCTGCCGTGCCGCCGCAGCGACAAACGGGGCAGGTCGTCACGCTGCGAGCCGCCGCTGACGGCGAATCGAACGCCGCCGATTCGGCTGGCGGCGACGAGTTCGGCGGCCAGGCCTGGCAGCAATATTTCTTCCTCGCGCCCAATGTGCGCTTCACTCGCACGCCGGATTCCGACAAACGGCCCGCACCGGAGCCAGTTGATGAAGCGCCGGCCAAGGCGGTGGCTTCCCGCGGGCTTCCCATTCGTCCGGCGCCGCTGGCGCCCCAGCCGACCAATCCGGGCCGGGCAGTCCCCGCCGCGGCCGCCACCGCCCAGGCCAAGCCGCCGCAGGCCATCGTCAAGCCGCAGCAGGCCAGCGCCGCGCCGCCGCCACGGGCCGTAGCCACTCCGGCACAAAAGCCGCAGCCGCCGAAATTTCGTTGGTCCTATCTTTCCGACGATGCGTTTTTCGAGTTCAGCCTGCCCTTGCTCGCCGAGCGCCTGGCGCGGGCACGGCTGAACGATCCTTTGCAGACGCCCGCGGCTCCCGCGCGGATGAGTCCTGCGGCGCAACCGAGCCCGTTCCGCCCCGCCGCGATCGGCGAGGCGACCTCGTTCTACCGCGTCATCGAATGGCGCTCGCACGGGCCGGCCGCAAGTCTGGCCCCGCTGACTCCGCCGGTCGATCTGCCCGCGCTCCGGCCCGCTCCTGTGGAAATCGAATCGCCCGCGCCCGAGTCCGTCGCGCCGCGTTCCGCTGCAAAGAGCGCCCAGGCCGCGAGACCCGCGCCGTCCCTGCCCGTCGCCGGCAAGGTCGGGCCGCAGCCCGCTTCGGCCGGCTACGAGCTTCCGTCCGAGGAATTGCTGCAGATGCCGCCGGGAGGCCAGGGCTTCTACATGTCGCAGGAGCGGATGGAACAGAACGCGGACCTGCTCGAAAGCGTGCTGGAGGATTTCGGCGTCAAGGGCGAGATCATCCGGCCGGGTCCGGTCGTCACGCTCTACGAGTTCGAGCCGGCGCCGGGCGTGAAGTCCAGCCGCGTCATCGGCCTGGCCGACGACATCGCCCGCTCCATGTCGGCCATCTCGGCGCGCGTCGCCGTGGTGCCGGGCCGCAACGTCATCGGCATCGAGCTGCCCAACGAAACGCGCGAGACGGTCTATTTCCGCGAGCTGATCGAATCGGCCGGCTTCCGCAACACGTCGTGCAAGTTGGCGCTGGGGCTGGGCAAGACCATCGGCGGCGAGCCGGTCATCGCCGACCTCGCCAAGATGCCGCATCTGCTGGTCGCCGGCACCACCGGCTCGGGCAAGTCGGTCGCCATCAACACCATGATCCTGTCGCTGCTCTACCGGATGAAGCCGGCGGAGTGCCGCCTCATCATGGTCGATCCCAAGATGCTCGAATTGTCCGTCTATGACGGCATCCCGCATCTGCTCACGCCGGTCGTCACCGATTCCAAGAAAGCGGTCACCGCGCTCAAATGGGCGGTGCGCGAGATGGAGGAGCGTTACCGCAAGATGGCGCGCCTCGGCGTGCGCAACATCGACGGCTACAACCAGCGCGCCGCGGCCGCCCGCGACAAGGGGGAGGTCGTCGTCATGCAGGTGCAGGTCGGCTTCGAGAAGGGCACGGGCGAGCCGCTGTTCGAGGAGCAGGAGATCGACCTCGCCCCGATGCCCTACATCGTCATCATCGTCGACGAGATGGCCGACCTGATGATGGTGGCCGGCAAGGAGATCGAAGGTGCCATCCAGCGGCTGGCGCAGATGGCGCGCGCCGCCGGCATCCATTTGATCATGGCCACACAGCGCCCGTCGGTCGACGTCATCACCGGCACCATCAAGGCCAATTTCCCCACCCGTATCTCCTTCCAGGTGACGTCCAAGATCGACAGCCGCACCATCCTTGGCGAGCAGGGCGCCGAGCAGCTGCTCGGCCAGGGCGACATGCTGCACATGGCCGGCGGCGGGCGCATCGTGCGCGTGCACGGTCCCTTCGTCTCCGATCTCGAGGTCGAACACGTCGTGGCGCATTTGAAGGCGCAAGGCCGCCCGGAATATCTCGATACGGTCACCGCCGGCGAGGAAGAGGAAGAAGATCCGGCCGACACGGGTCCAGTCTTCGACAAGGGCTCGATCGACGCCGAGGATGGCGACGCCCTCTATGAGGAGGCGGTCAAAGTGGTCAAGCGCGACAAGAAATGCTCGACCTCCTACATCCAGCGCCGCCTCGGCATCGGCTATAACCGCGCCGCCTCGCTGGTCGAACGCATGGAGAAGGAAGGCCTGGTCGGCGCGCCCAACCATGTCGGCAAGCGCGAAATCCTTGCCGGCCGGCGCGACCATGCGCCGGAGCGCGACGAGACGGATTGAGCGGGCGTTAGGGCGCGCAGTCAGGTCGGCCGATCGCGGCTGGTCCTGCCCGTCCTTGTCTATCTGGGGCCCTCGGGGAGAGGTCAGCCGGGCGAAGCGGAGACTGGGTGAGGGGGAGCGCAGTACGCGGCTGCCCTGCTCCAAGGCGAAAAATGCGTCAGCCGCCGTTCGCCACCAAGGCGATCGCCGCGCGCAGATCCTCGAGCCCTGACGCCTTTTCCGACGAAGTCGCGAGCACCGCCGGGAACGCCGCCGGCCGTTTCTTGATCTTGGCAAGCGTCTCCTCGATCAGCTTCGGCACGCCGGCTGCCTTGATCTTATCGGTCTTGGTCAGCACGATCTGGTAGGACACCGCCGCCTTGTCGAGCAGCGACAGCACCTCCTCGTCCTTGGCCTTGATGCCGTGCCGGGCGTCGATCAGCACATAGACGCGCTTCAGCGTGACGCGGCCCTGCAGATATTCGAAGATCAGCTTCGTCCAGGCATCGACCTTGTCCTTCGGCGCGCTGGCGTAGCCGTAGCCCGGCATGTCGACCAGCGCCATCGGCGGCAGGTCGGCGCCTTCGCCGGAGAAGCCGTCCGGCACGAAATAGTTCAGCTCCTGCGTCCGTCCGGGCGTGTTGGAGGTGCGCGCCAGCCCCTTCTGGCCGACCAGCGCGTTGATCAGCGACGACTTGCCGACGTTGGAGCGGCCGGCAAACGCGATCTCCGGCGGCCCTTCCGGCGGCAGGAATTTCATCGACGGCACGCCGCGGATGAAGATCCACGCGCGGGTGAACAGCTCCGGACTTATGGCAGTTTCGCTTGTGGTTTTGTCCGGCGCGTTCAACCGGCGGCCTCCAGCTTGGAAATATCGGCGCCGCGAATGGCGTTGAGGTTGCGGCTGACCTTGTCGACCGGCCAGTTCCACCAGGCCGCTTTCAAAAGCCGTCGCACCGTGAACTCATCGAAGCGCATCTTCACCACCTTGGCCGCATTGCCGGCGACGATCGCATAGGGCGGCACGTCGTGCGTGACAACCGATTTCGCGGCGACGATCGCGCCATGGCCGATCTCGATGCCCGGCATGATCACCGCATCCATGCCGATCCACACGTCATTGCCGACGATCGTGTCGCCGCGGATCTCTTTCGACCAGGTCTCGGGGTCAAAACCTTCCTCCCAGCCATGGCCAAAAATATTGAACGGATAGGTGGAGAAGCCGGACATGGCGTGATTGGCGCCGTTCATGATGAAGCGGGCACCCTCGGCGATGGCGCAGAACCTGCCGATGATCAGCCTGTCGCCGATGAAGGGATAGTGGTGCAGCACGCACCTCTCGGCGAATTTGTCCGGGCCGTCGGGATCGTCGTAATAGGTGAAGTCGCCGATCTCGATGTTCGGCGCATTGACCAGCGGCTTCAGGAAGCCGACGCGCGGATGCATCGCAATGGGATGCTTGATGTTGGGGTTGGGTCCGGTCATCGCGGTCAGTCCGTAGTTGGCAGGCACGAGGCGGCGCCCTGGCGACGCTGTCTCCCGATCAAACTACCGTGATCCGGCTGCAGCACCAACCCGCGCTCAGCGGCTGCCGCGACAGATCACGATCGGGTTGGAAAGCGCGCTGTCGAAACCGCTGCCCTGATAGACCTGGACGTTGGAGGCGCCGGGCGGCAGCGTGAAACTGCCGTCGACGACTTTCTGGTCGCCGGCCGAGGTGTGCAGGGCCCAGCTATAGGTGCAGAACTGCGGCGGAGCCTTGGGTTGCACGTGGCTGCAGTTGAGCTGCGCGCCGCCGAGCATTGCCGCGCCGCCGCAGCTCACCGCTTCCTTGGCGGCGGCCGGAATCGCGCATGTCAGGAGGGCAGCCACGGTCGCGATCCTGAGCCGGTTCATCTTCATTTTTCGTGCGTGCCTCTGCCGGCCTTCAGTTGCGCCACGTCGGCGCGACGTTTGCTCCAGGCGGCTTAGCTGGTCTTGCGCACCGCGTCCAGCAGGATTATGTGCATGATGATAATAAGCATGCTCACGAAAGCTTGTCTGCCGACTCCGAAGTTCCTCCCATGCCTTCCTCGCTCACCAGCAGCTTCGTCCTGCACGACGTCGCGCGCCTGCCCGGAAAACGCTTCGAGCAGCGCTCGCGCCGCTCGAGCCAGACTCGCGGGCAGGTGCGGCCCTATCTGTCTCGACAGCAAGGCATTCACCTTTCCGCGGACGCGCGGCAGGAGCTGCAAACACTTTGTCTGATCAAATCCAATCTGCTCGAGGCCTGCGCCCAGCCGGCTGTCGACCGGGAGAAAGTCCATGTCTGAACCAGCCTCACCACGCAAGCCCGCCGACGGCGACAGTGCCGGCGACAGAAGCAGCGACCAGGTCATTCGCCTGGACAGCCAGCGCGAGCAAAGGCGTGCCGCCAATCCGGCGATCGAAAACGATGGGCTGGAAGCTCCTGTCGCGCCGGAACCCGCTGCGCTCGAAGCACCCTCGGCCCAGCCGAAGCCGGCCGCCGTCACGATAGCCTCGCCGGCCCGGGCCAAGCCGCGGCGCAACTTAACCCGGTCTGTCCTGTTTTCGCTGCTTCCGGTGGCGCTGGCGGTCGGCGGCTATTACTACGTCGTCGGCGGTCAGGTCATGACCACCGACAATGCCTATGTCCAGGCGCAGTCGCTCGGCGTCTCCACCGATGTCTCCGGCACCGTGCAGGAGATCGACGTGCATGACAACGAGGCGGTTAAGAAGGGCCAGGTGCTCTTCCGCTTGCGGCCGGCCTCGTTCGAGACGGCGCTGGCCGGCGCTCAGGCGCAGCTCGGCACGGTGCGCAACCAGGTGCTGACCTTGCAGGCGAGCTACCAGCAGTCGCTGGCGCAGATCGCCCAGGCCGAGGCCGACATCCCCTATTACGAGTCCGCCTTCCAGCGTCAGCAGGACCTGCTCAAGACCTCAACCGCCTCGAAGGCGACTTTCGACAGCGCCCAGCACGATCTCATCGCCGCCCGGCAGAAAGTCATCGTCGCCAAGGCGCAGGCGCAGGCAACGCTCGCCCAGCTCGGCGGCGACGCCGACCAGCCGGTCGAGAAGAACCCTTTCTACCTGCAGGCCCAATCGGCGGTGGACGATGCCCAGCGCAATCTCGGCGATTCTGTTGTCAAGGCGCCGTTCGACGGCGTCGTTACCAATGTCGATGCGCTGCAGGTCGGCAAGTACCTTCCCGCCTCGCAGCCGGCCTTCAGCCTGGTCTCGTCGACCGACATCTGGATCGCCGCCGAGCCGAAGGAAACCGAGCTCACTTATGTCCGGCCGGGGCAGAAGGCGACGATCAGCATCGACGGCTATCCGGGCGAGGTCTGGCATGGCGAGGTCGGCAGCATCAGCCCGGCCTCGTCGTCAAGCTTCTCGCTGCTTCCGGCGCAGAACACCAGCGGCAACTGGGTCAAGGTCGTGCAGCGCATCCCGATGCGGGTGACGATCGACGACCCGCAAGGCAAGCCGCCGCTGCGCGGGGGCATGAGCGCGGTTGTCAGCATAGACACCGGCCATGCCCGCGGCCTGCCCGATTTCGTGACCGACCTCTTCAGGCGGTTTGAGCAAAAGTCATGAACACCGTCGCCACGGGCACGCCTGCGGTCGCCAATCGCGGCGCCATCACCGCCTGCGTCATCCTGGCGGTCATCATGCAGGCGCTGGACACCACCATCGCCAATGTGGCGCTGCCCTATATCCAGGGCAGCGTGTCGGCGAGCGCCGACCAGATCAACTGGGTGCTCACTTCCTATATCGTCGCCGCGGCGGTGATGACGCCGCCTTCCGGCTATCTTGCCAACCGCTTCGGCCGCAAGCGCATCCTGCTGGTCGCCATCACCGGCTTCGTCGTCGCCTCGGTGCTGTGCGGCTTTGCCCAGTCGCTGCCGCAGATCGTCGGCTTTCGGCTGCTTCAAGGCCTGTTCGGCGCCGCCCTTGTACCGCTGTCCCAGAGTATCCTGCTGGACATCTACAGCGTCGAGGAGCGCGGTTCGGCCATGGCGCTGTTCGGCGTCTCGGTGATGGTCGGCCCGGTGCTTGGGCCCGTCATCGGCGGCTGGCTGACCGAGAATGTTTCCTGGCGCTGGGTCTTCTACATCAACGTGCCGATCGGCGTGCTGGCTTTCGCCGGCGTCTCGATGTTCGTGCAGGAGACCAAGCTCGACCTCAAGGCCCGGCTCGACTGGTTGGGTTTCGGCATGCTCAGCCTCGCCATCGCTTCGCTGCAGATGTTCCTCGACCGCGGCGAGCAGCTCAACTGGTTCTCCTCGTCCGAGATCATCGTCGAGGCGCTGGTCTGCGCGTCGGCCTTCTATATCTTCATCGTCCACACCTTCACCGCCCGCGACACCTTCGTGAACCCGCGGCTGTTCCTCGACCGGAATTTCGCGGTCGGCATGGTGTTCATCTTCATCATAGGCATCACCTATCTCGCCTCGCTGGCGCTGATGACGCCCTACCTGCAAACGCTGATGGGCTATCCCGTGGTGACCGCCGGCATCGTCATGGGGCCGCGCGGCCTAGGCACCATGGCCTGCATGTTCCTTGTCGGCCGGCTGGTCGGCAAGGTCGACACGCGCTGGCTGCTGTTCACGGGGCTCGCGGTCACCGCCTGGGCGATGTACGACATGACCGGCTGGACCCCGGACGTTTCGCAATGGACGATCATCCGCACCGGCTTCATCCAGGGCGCCGGCTTAGGCTTCCTGTTCGTGCCGCTCACCACCATCACCTTCGCCACGCTGGCGCCGGAACGGCGCGCTGAAGGGACGGGCCTCTACAATCTGTCGCGCAACATCGGCTCCAGCGTCGGCATCTCGGTCGTCACCGCGCTTCTGACGCAGAACCAGCAGATCAACCATGCCAACATCGCCGACTATGTGACGCCCTATAGTCCGGCGTTCGGCGATCCGGCGATCGCGCAGGCGCTGAGCCCTTACACCGCCGCCGGCCGCGCCGCGCTCGACGGGCTGGTCACGCTGCAGGCAACGATCATCAGCTATGTCGACGACTTCGAGCTGATGATGTTGCTCTCGCTCGCCGCCATCCCGCTTGTGCTTCTGCTGCGCAAGCCTGGCACACCGGCCAAGGTCGACCACAGCGCCGTCATGGAGTGAGCTGGTGCATGTCGCCCAAAAGCGTGGAGCGGTTTTGGGAAAACGACACTGCATTACAACGTCCCTAAAGCGCGTCGCGCTTTAGGAGGAAAAACCGGGGTCCCCCCGCGGGACCCCGGCCTGCCGGACGGCCTTCCCAACACCGGCGTCGCTGCGCCGGAAGCCGTCGCGGCTTTTGGGGAGGACCGGGGAAGCTACGAGGCAGGCCATGCCGCAGTTTCGCGGGGGCAGGCCAAATTCCGAAAGACGGCTGCGCGAAGTTCTGTCCGGAGCGCCATAGGGCAAGCCGCCAACGAAAAAACCCCGGTCATGCCGGGGTTTTTGGTGTTAGGGCCGGGGTGCCATCTATTCCGCCGGCGATGGTTTCTTGCGGAACATCGCCGCCAGATTGTCCCACAACTCGATCTTGGCGCCCTGGCGCTTCATGATCACGCCCTGCTGCAGGATCGAGAGCAGGTTGTTCCAGGCCCAGTAGATGACGAGGCCGGCCGGGAAGGAACCCATCATGAAGGTGAAGAGGACCGGCATCCAGGTGAACACCGCGGCCTGCGTCGGGTCCGGCGGCGTCGGGTTCATGCGCATCTGCAGGAACATGGTGATGCCCATCACGACCGCCCAGGCGCCCATATGCGGGAGGAAGGCCGGCGGCGCGAAGGGCAGCAGGCCGAACAGGTTGAACACCGAGGTCGGATCGGGCGCCGCGAGGTCGTGGATCCAGCCGAAGAACGGCGCGTGCCGCATCTCGATGGTGATGTAGAGCACCTTGTAGAGCGAGAAGAAGACCGGGATCTGCAGCGCCACCGGCCAGCAGCCGGCCAACGGATTGATCTTTTCCGTCTTGTAGAGCTCCATCATCGCCTGCTGCTGCTTCATCTTGTCGTCCGCGTATTTCTCGCGGATTTCCAGCATCTTCGGCTGCACCTTCTTCATGTTCGCCATCGACGCGTAGGACTTGTTGGCCAGCGGGAAGAAGATGGCCTTGACGATGACGGTCGTGGCCAGGATCGCTAGGCCGAAATTGCCGAAGAATTTGTACAGCGTGTCGATCAGCCAGAACATCGGCTTGGTGATGAAATAGAACCAGCCCCAGTCGATCAGCAGATTGAACTGGCGAATATGGCGGTCAGCCTCATAGGCGTTGATCTTGGCGACTTCCTTGGCGCCGGCGAACACTTCGGTTTCGATGGTTGCGGACTGGCCGGCCTCGATGTTGATCGGATCAGTGAGGAAGTCGGATTGGTAGCGATGGCGCCCGTCCTCGAAATAGCCGTAGCGCGGCTGGAAGGGCTGCTTTTCGGTCGGCACCATGGTGACGGCCCAGTACTTGTCGGTGATGCCGAGCCAGCCGTCGGTCGACTTGCCTGGCTTGACTTCCTTGTCCTTCTCGATGGCGGCGTATTTGTATTCCGTCAGCCCCTCGGTGCCAGTAACCCCGATCAGGCCTTCATGCAGCACATAAGTGCTGGCGACCGCCGGCTTGTCGTAGCGCGTGACGCGACCGTAGTTGAACAGGCTAACGGCAGCGCTTCCCGAATTCTGCACGGTGTCCGAAACGGTGAACATATAATCGTTGTCGACCGAAATGGTGCGCTTGAAGGTCAGGCCCTTGTCGTTGGTGTAGGTCAGCGTCACCGGCGTCGACGGGGTCAGCGTCGGATTGCCCTCAACGCTCCACACCGTGTCGGAACTCGGCACCGCGCCGGTCTTGTCGGTGCCGACGAACCCGATCTCGGCGAAATAGCCGGTCGGTAGCGCCTGCGGATTGAGGAGTTGGATCTCGGGCGAATTCTTGTCGACCGTCTCGGTGTAGTGCTTGAGCTCGAGGTCGTCCAGGCGAGCGCCGGTGAGATTGATCGAGCCCTCGAGGCTCGGCGTGTCGATCTTGATGCGCTTGGTCGCGGCAACAGCCTGGTCACGGCTCTCTACAGTGACTGTCTCGCCGCCAGGTGCGGTCGGGATGGCGCCCGGAGCCGGCGCCGGCGTCCCGGCCGCGCCCGGATTGGTCCCCTGCGCTTCCTTCTTCTGCGCCTCGACGCGCTGCTGCTCGATGCGGGCCTGCTCGCGTTGCTGCTCCATCTTGGGGTTCATGTAGAACACCTGCCAGAGCGTCAGGATCAGCACCGACAGCGCGATGGTGATGAAGAAATTGCGGTTGTTTTCCATCGAAAGCCCTTGGCCTATCGTGTTCCGCGCAGCCGGCGGGAAAGCTCGGCCTTCAACTGGCCGAACGGAATGGCAAGCACGTCTTCGCGCCCGACGATGACATAGTCACTGCCGGGCGCCATGTCATCGGCGGCATGCGTTCGCACGGCTTCTCTCAGCCGCCGCCGGACGCGGTTGCGCACCACGGCGTTGCCGACCTTCTTGGTCACGGTGTAGCCGACGCGTGGCGCACAATCGTCGCCCCGGTCGAGAACCTCGACGAGAAAAAGCCGCCCGCGGCGCTTCTCGCCGCCGCGCACAGCCATGAAATGCGCGCGTTTCAGAAGCCGCCCGGGAGTTTTCCCCTTTGGCTTGCCGGTTGCGGGCAACGATCTCGTCTTTCGTTCAGGCGCTGAGCCGCTTGCGGCCGCGGTTGCGGCGGGCTGCGACGACGCCGCGGCCACCCTTGGTGGCCATACGGGCACGGAAACCGTGCCGGCGCTTGCGGACGAGTTTGGACGGTTGGTAGGTACGCTTCATTTGTTTTAATACCGCGGCGTGCGGCCCTTCTTGATTCTGTCACACTGTAACAGGAGCTTTGCCGGGCCGGTTATAGGCGCGATCGAAACCGCGCCGGGACGGAAGGCCCGAGCGTGAGCGGGCTTATAGGAAGAAGGATTTTGGAAGTCAATCCAGCCCGCCCAAAGGCATTTTTTCACTGGCTGGCGGCGAAATTGGCAAAAAAGCCGCAAATCGCATAATCTTGGTCGATCAAGCCTTCGTGAAAACCGCGTCATGACAAGTGAAGTCCTGTCAACGGATGAAAAGCCACGCCCCGCGGCGGCAAGCTCGCCGCGCCGGGTGCCGCTGTCGCGCGGTCTGTCGACCAAGCTTCTGCTTCTCACCATCGTCTTCGTGCTGCTCGCCGAAATCCTGATCTTCCTGCCCTGGATCGCCAGCTACCGGGTGAACTGGCTGAAGGAGCGGCTGAGCACCTCCGCCGCCGTGTCGATCGTGTTGCTGCAGGGCGAGCCCAACTCCCTGTCGCACACCGCCCAGAACGACGTGCTGATGGCGATCGGCGCCAAGGCGATCGCGGTGCGCGACGGCGGCGTCTCGCGGCTGCTGGTCGTGGCCGACATGCCGCCGAAGGTCGACGAGCATATCGACATTGCCAATGTGGGTCTGGTCAACGGCATGACCGGCGCGCTGGAAACGCTGTTCGCCGGCGGAAACCGGATGCTGCGCGTCTTCGGCCCGGTCGGCGACAGCGACAAGGAATTCGAGCTGATCATGCCGGACTACAGTCTGCGCAACGCCATGCTCAGATATTCGCGTAACGTCGCCGTCGTCTCGCTGCTGATCTCGCTGTTCACCGCCATGCTTGTCTATGCGGCGATCGATCTGATCATGATCGGCCCGATCCGCACCATGACGCGCTCGATCCTGTCCTTCTCCGAGGCGCCGGACGATCCCGGCCGCATAATTTGCCCGACGGAGCGTGCCGACGAGATCGGCGTCGCCGAGCGCGAGTTGTCGCAGATGCAGGATCGGCTGCAAAAAATGCTCGCCGAGCAGAAGCACCTCGCCAATCTCGGGCTTGCCGTGTCCAAGATCAACCACGACATGCGCAACATCCTGGCTTCCGCGCAGCTTATGTCGGACCGGTTGCGCCAGGTGAAGGATCCGACCGTGCAGTCCTTCGCGCCGAAGCTCCTGCGCGCGCTCGACCGCGCCGTCGCCTATTCGGAGGGCGTGCTTGCCTATGGCCGCACACAGGAGCCGGCGCCGTCGCGCCGCCGCTTGCGGCTGCGCCAGCTGGTCGACGACGTGCACGGCCTGCTCGATATCGAGGAGGGCATCGAATTCATCAATGCCGTCGAGCTCACCTTCGAAGTCGACGCCGATTCCGACCAGCTCTTCCGCGTGCTCACCAATCTGTGCCGCAACTCGGTGCAGGCAATGGCGGCCGACACCGAGAGCGCGGTGGTGCGTCGGCTCGCCGTCTCGGCCGAGCGCTTAGGCAGCGTCAGCCGCATCACCGTCAGCGACACCGGCCCCGGCCTCCCGCCCAAGGCGCGCGAGAACCTGTTCGCCGCCTTCCGCGGCTCGGCGCGCAGCGGCGGCACCGGCCTTGGCCTGGCGATCGCCCATGAGCTGATCCGCGCCCATGGCGGCACGGTGGAGCTGGTCGAATCGATCGGCGGCCGCACGGTCTTCGCCGTCACCATCCCCGACCAGCCGGTGCGACTCGATCAGGCCCGCAACGGCCTGCGCCGCCCGGCTTGACCGTGGCAGGCCAGGGAAGACGTTCCCGCTTCGGAGTTCCGCGAAGCAAAGACCCCGGTCGGAATGTGATCCTGTAAACGCCTGCGACAAAACTTTTGCCGGGCCGGCTTGCTTTTCCGAAATTCAGTCGTTAGGGAACACTCCACATCGCGGCCGGCGTCTCGACCGGATCGCGGGGCTTGTGTCTCACACGGCCTGATGCGCCCGTAGCTCAGCTGGATAGAGCACCAGACTACGAATCTGGGGGTCAGGAGTTCGAATCTCTTCGGGCGCGCCATTTTGTAATGCACATACCAATGTGGTGCAGACGTCGTCAGGCTTCCTAAGGTGGCCGCTTCCAGGCCCTTTCCGCACATTCCAGTCCGTTTCGGTCCGATGACCGGAGTTGGCCGGTGGCGGTCTCTCCGCTCTTGGTTACCGCTTCTCGAAAGCAGACGTCGGCATGCAATGCGTCGACGGCTCATTTGTGGCGGCAAGCGGTGACCAAATCTGTGCGTCTCCTCAGGCGCCGGGTGTACTGCGGGGTCAGCCGGCCAGTCGGTTTTCCGTGACACCGGCCCGCAACCTTCAGAATATGATAGCTCGCGGCAAGAAGCCGGTGCTGGTTTAGAAAGCCCCGCAGGCGGCAGCGGCGGAACAGTCAGAGCCAGCGGCGAACCTCGGCCTTATAGCGGCGGTAGTCGTCGCCGAACTTCGCTTCGAGATAGCGCTCCTCGCGGTCGATCACCTGCGTCTGGATCGCGATCAGCACCAATGGGAGCAACGCGAAGGCGATCGGCCCGTCGAAGCCGATCGCAAGGCCGGCATAGATAAGCGCCATGCCGAGATACATGGGATTGCGGGTCCACCGATAAGGACCGGTCGTTGCGATGAGGGTCGTTGGCTGCGACGGCGGAACGTTGGTGCCCAGCCGCCGGAACAGCCCCGCCGCCGCAAGCATCATCGCCGCGCCGGCAACGAACAGCAGCGCGCCCGTCGCGACCAGCAACCGCCAGTCGACGTCGAAAGAGCACAGGGTGACGAACCGCTCCGCCGCCAGCCCCAACAGCAGCGCTCCCAGATAGACCAAAGGCGGAGGGAAGCGCACACCCGCGCTGTCCGGTTCGACGGCCATGCTCCTCTCCAATCTCTGCTCTCAAACCAGCATGGACTGCTGGGCGAAGATACCTGCCATCGCGCCGTGCGATGATGCCAGGGTAACCGATGGCGGCGTGAGGGGGTTGGCGAGGTCGCCGGCGGCGTAGATGCCGGGCATGCTGGTTTCGCGGCGCTCGTCGACCTTGAGGATGATGCCGACGGGCGTATCGACCGTGGCGAGGCCCAGTGATTGATGCAGGCTTGCGGACGGTTTGTTGCGCGGATGCGCGAACAGGATGTCGACCGCGACATTCGGGCCGGTATCGAGCTTGACGGTGGCGTTATGGCCCCCGTGATGGGCGATCTCGATGATCCGGCCATCGACGACAGGTGTGTTGCGGCGCGCCAGATCGGCCCGGATATCGGGCGGAATGTCATGACCATCGGCGAACACCGTCAACCTGTCGGTCCAATCGTGGAACAGCCTGACCTGATTGTGCGACTGCCGGCCGGACCAGACGAGGCCCCAATGCTGGCCGGCGACTTCAAAGCCGTCGCAATAGGGGCAGGGCACGATGGACGTGCCCCAGCCTTCGGCAAAGCCCGGCACATCAGGCATCTGGTCGATGACGCCATAGCTCAGGATCAGGCGGCGCGCCCTAAGGGTTTCGCCATCATCAGTGACGACTGAGAAATCGTCGATGGCGCCGGAGACGCTTTCGGCCCGGGCATTGACCAGCTTGACCGTGGGATAGCGGGCCAGCTGCTGCCGCGCCTCAGCCAGGATGTCCAGCGGTGGCTTGTGGTCGTGGCCGAGCAGACCATGCGAGTGGCCGGCGAAGCGATTGCGCGGCAGGCCGGTATCGAGAACGGTGACTTTGCGGCGGGCACGGCCGAGTTGCAGGGCGCCAGCGAGACCGGCAAAGCTGCCGCCGATGATGATGACGTCATCCATGGTGATGGGCTCCGTGTTGTGGTTGGAGGGGGTTGGGTTGGGCCTGGCGCGCAATATCGTCCAGCGAGTCGCCCATCACTGCGTTGATCGATCGGACGATGCCGCATTCGATATCGCCGGGCGGCCCGGATTTGGAGGACATGGTTGAAACCTACCCAATGGCTTGCGCATTTAAGAAACTGTATGGTATCGTAATTCAGGAATTAGGATACTGTCAAGGACTGTAATTGTGGTAACCGCGAAAAACACCCGGGCCCGGCGCGGCCGGCCCGCCAACGAGGCGCTTGGCCAAACGATCGTCGACACCGCGGGCGAACTTTTTGCGGAACTGGGTTTTCAAGCGACGACATTGGACAAGGTCGCCCAGCGAGCGAAGATATCCAAGCTCAGCATCTATCGGCACTTCGAGAACAAGGAGACGCTGTTTGGCGCGGCGTTTGCGGCCCGCTGCAATCAGTTAATACCACAGGCCCTTTTTAAAGGCGTCGACGGTTCGGCCGAAGATCAGCTCATGGCGGTGGGATCATCACTGCTTCGCACGCTGTTGCGCCCGGACGTCCGCAAGGTCGAAGCCATGGTCATGGCCGACATGACGAGTCAAAAGTCGTTGAGCAAGCTCCATTACGAAGCTGGCCCCGCCCATATCATCGCCCAAATCGAGGCCCTGTTGCGTCAGTTGCACGCGAAGGCGGTTCTGGACGTGCCCGATCCTCTCCGGTCCGCCCGCTTGTTTGCCGCGCTTTTCAAAGGCTCCGATCTCCTGATTATCGCACGCTTCGATGAGGCGAGAGCAGAGGACGACAACGAGATCGAATCCTATTGCCGGTCGGCCGTCGCCATGTTCATCGCCGCGCACAGTGGCAATGACCACGCGGGCGGATAACCTAGCCTAACCTCGTGTCCACCGAACTGGCAGCAGCTCAGTCCAAACCTCTACGCCTTGGGCGGTGTTCCAGGACCTGTGACCGGCGTAACCGCTACCACCCGTTCGGGGCCTTAGTGCCGGCTTAGGCAGACCGTCAGCTCTCGGGAAGCTGCAACGGTGGTCTGAATGGCGAAAAATGGTGGCGCAAAGCGGACGTTCCCGTCAGGAATCTGAAGTAACCACAATGACATACGAGTTCCCAGTTTCATCCCTCCGGTCCGCCAATTAACCAAACTGAACTCCCGCGCATTTGCCTCGCCGGCCGAAGCAGTCGCTGGCTGCCTACGCTCACGCGGCGAGGTTCACGTGGCGTATTAATCCACGATCCCGATCGGGTCGGCAGTGGTACCCGAGCGTTCTTGAGTTCAGCTTTTTTTCATGCACCCTTGCTCGTCTCCGGCCGCAGTCGGCGGCGCGGCCTAAGTCCCACCGCGCGCAAGGCAGTCATCGGCGTTACTAACCCCCTAGCTGTTGCAGCTTGCGACAGGCACGCCTTGCGCCTTCACGGCATCTCTGGCGACACCTCTCCTTGTTGCCATCCCTGCATCGCCCCACGGATTCCGGTTTAGCTGGTGCGCTCGTTTTTGCCGAACGATTGGAACGTTCATCGACAGGCAACGACACTTGCGGCTTGCGACTGACTTTCTTTGGCAGGATCTTTTTGCGTGGCGGCGTAGGTGCTTGGAACTTGGCAATTCGGCTCTTTGCAATTTCGACGAATGCACCATTCGGAAATGCCGCTAGATAAGCACGATACATCGAGACATCGGATGTATCCTTGATTGATTTCCAGAATTCGAGCTCTGCCGCCGCGTTGATGTCTGGCTGATAGGCATCTGCCGAAGACGGACTAGACGCGGCATCCGGGTTGAATGAGAATCCCGGCTCCACCAGGGACGAGTTGCTCCAGGGAACCTGCTTCCCAGAAGTCGCGTTCATGACGTCCAACCGGACGCGACGCATGAGAATTTCAATGTCGATCGAAGGAGTCTTTATCCGCTTCACAAGAGAGTCTGCAAACGGACTATGATTGACGGCTCCATCGAGAGCCACGTTGCCGGGTTGTGTTGCAAAGCCGATAAAGACTCCCCTGCCAGCATCTAAGGCTCCCAGCCCCTTTCCTATGGCAAGGCCGCGACTTTGACCCGGTCCACTCAATTGCTTAACGAAAGGATTGTCCCGACAGGCATCGAGAAGGACGATTGCGATATTTTCCTCGGCCGTCATGGCGGCGATGATGTCTTGCAGGCGCTCAGCCTCCAGAGCCAAGTCGGCCGGACGTTGAAGGGCGGCGTCAACCGGCAATAGGTAGTTCTCCCCGTTCGCTTGGAGCCCGTGTCCGGCGAAGTAAAAAAGCGAGACGTCACCCGGCCGCAAGTTTCGCCTGAATTTTCCGATGAGTTCCCTGAACGTTGATGCGTCGGTATCCAATCCAAGGGTGACGTCGAAGCCCGTCTCTTGCAAAACTCGGGAGATGGCATTCGCATCATTTACCCCGTTGGGAAGCGATGACGCAAAACGGTAGGCCGAGTTACCGATTACGAGCGCATATCTATGGCTGCGTTGACCGATCTGGGTCTCAGAGGAGGCCGGTGTCGACAAGCCGGCCAGCAAAAGAAGGCACGCGCACAACAAACAAACCTTGGACATTGCGACCTTCCCGAGTAACGGAGAATATTAGCATCCGTTAAAGCGCGTGGGTACCCGTTGTAAGGGCCATCTTGCTTGGGGAAGAGGCCAAACTTGCCGGAGGCCGCTTGGTATGAGGTCTCCGTGCATCGTCAACGCCCTTTCCGGCATCGACTTCAAGCAACATCAAACCCCCGAATGAGGCCGCAGCATACAAGGTGGGCCGAGCTCACGAGCTTTTGGCAACACCGTTCGATCGCTCAGCCGGCCGCCTTCGTCGCCGCCCTTCCGGCGCTGCGTCCGGAAAAGATGCAGCCGCCGAGGAAGGTGCCTTCGAGCGCCGCATAGCCGTGCACGCCGCCGCCGCCGAAGCCGGCGACCTCGCCCACCGCGTAGAGACCAGGGACCGGCTCGCCCGCCGCGTCGAGCACGCGGCTGTCGAGATCGGTCTGCAAGCCGCCCAGCGTTTTGCGGGTGAGGATGTTGAGGCGGACCGCAATCAACGGGCCGTTCGCCGGATCGAGCATCTTGTGCGGCTTTGCGGTGCGGATCAGCCTGTCGCCGAGATAAGCGCGCGCGCCGCGCAGCGCGGTGACCTGCGCATCCTTGGAGAACGGGTTGTCGAGCTGCATGTCGCGGGCGCGGATCTCGCGTTCGACCTGCGCCACATCGAGCAGCGGTTCGCCGGCCAGCCCGTTCATCCGCGCCACCAGCTTCGAAAGGTTCGCCTCGACGATGAAATCCTCGCCCTTTTCCATGAAGGCTTTCACCGGCCCGGGAATGCCCGACGTGGCGCGGCCGAGCACCTGCCGCCAGCTCTTGCCGGTGAGGTCCGGATTCTGCTCCGAGCCCGACAGCGCGAACTCCTTCTGGATGATCTTCTTCGTCAGGATGAACCACGAATAATCGAAGCCGGTGCTCATGATATGGCTGAGCGTGGCTAAAGTGTCGAAGCCTGGGAAAAGCGGCACCGGCAGCCGTCTGCCGCGCGCGTCGAGCCATAGCGAAGAGGGACCCGGCAGGATACGTATGGCGTGATCGGTCCAGACCGGCGCCCAATTCTTGATGCCCTCGACATAGTGCCACATGCGGTCGCGGTTGATGACCCTCCCGCCCGCTGCTTCGGCAATTGCCAGCATGCGGCCGTCGACATGGTCCGGCACGCCGGTGATCATGCGCTTCGGCGGCGCGCCGAGACGCTGCGGCCAGTTCCTGCGCACCAGCTCGTGGTTGCCGCCGATGCCGCCGGAGGCGACGATCACGACCTGGGCGTGGAGCTCGAAATCCCCGGCCACGTTGCGCGAGCTCTTGCGTCCACGCTCGACCGTGCTTGGCTCCAGCACGTCGCCGCGGACCCCGGTCACCGTCTTCCCGGTCCGCGTGATTCCGTTGACCCGGTAGCGGAACTTGAACTCGACGAGCCCACGCTTCTGCGCCTCGCGCACGCGCAGCACGAAGGGCTCCAGCACGCCGGGCCCGGTGCCCCAGGTGATGTGGAAGCGCGGCACCGAATTGCCGTGGCCGCTGGCATTGCCGCCGCCGCGCTCGGCCCAGCCGACGACGGGGAAGAATTTCAACCCGCGCTCGATCAGCCAGGAGCGCTTCTCGCCGGCGGCGAAGCCGAGATAGGCTTCAGCCCATTTGCGCGGCCAAAAATCCTCAGGGCGGTCGAAGTCGGCGGTGCCCATCCAGTCTGCGAGCGCGAGGTCGTGGGAATCGCGGATGCGCATGCGCCGCTGCTCTGGCGAGTCGACCAGGAAAAGCCCGCCGAACGACCAGAAGGCCTGGCCGCCCAGCGATTGCTCGGGCTCCTGGTCGACGATGATGATTTTCTTGCCGGCCTCGGCAAGTTCTGCCGCGGCGACGAGGCCTGCCAGCCCCGCGCCGACTATGATGACATCCGCGTCGTCAGCCATCTTTCCTCCCCTCAAAACGGCCGGCAGAGCAATTCCAGGAAAAGTGCGAAGCGGTTTGGGCTCGGCGACTTCGCCGTAGCCTTCCGTCCGGAATTGCGTCGAGACAAAGAGTCAGACGGGCTCCCAGCCGTCCTTGTCGCCGGCGCGGAAGATGGCGTCGATGACCTTCTGGTTGAGGACCGATTCCTCCAGCGTGAAGACACGGTCCTTGCCGCCCTGGGCCGCGCGTACGAAGGCCTCGCATTCCAGCCGGTACTGCTGGGTGCCTGGGAAGCGGAACACCTGCGCTTCGGTGTGGTTCTGATTGTGCAATTCGATGCGGTGGTGGTCGTAGAGCCCGGCATTGAACGGGCCAAAGACCTCGATGAAACCCTTCTCGCCGTGGAACACCATCACCTGCCGCGCCGCCATCTGCGTCGACAGGTAGAAGGACAGTTCAAAGTCGCCGAAATCGGCGCGGATCGAGGAATAGATGTCGGTGCCGAAGGTCTTGTCGCGCTCGATGGTGGCTTGCACGCGGACCGGTTCCTTGCCGGTCGAGAAGCGCGTCGACACGGTCGGATAGACGCCGATGTCGGGCAGCGCGCCGCCGCCAAGATCCAGCTGGTTGCGCATGTTGGTGGGATCGACATTGTAATAGGAAAACGCGCCCTGCACGTGGCGCAGCCGGCCGATCGCGCCGCTGGCGATCAGGTCGCGCACCTTGATCCACTGCGGGTGGTAGACGACCATGAAGGCCTCGCAGACCAGCACCTTCTTCTCGTCGCGCAGCTTGATCAGCTGCGGGATGTCCTTGGCGTCGAGCGCAAGAGGCTTCTCGACCAGCACATGTTTTCCCGCCTCGATTGCCTTTGCCGTCCATTCGACATGCTGCGAGGTCGGCAGCGGGATATAGACGCCATCGACCTCCTTGGAAGCGAGCAGTTCCTCATAGGAGCCGAAGGCATGCGGCGCGCCGAAACGCTCGCCCAGTGCCTTGGCCTTCGACAGGTCGCGGCTGGCGATCGCCGACAGCACGCCATTCTCCGAATCCACGATCGCCGGCAAAAGCTGCTCGCGGCCGATCTTGGCCGTCGACAGAACACCCCATCGGAACATCATGCTTCTCCATGTCGGTTATGTCGATGGAGGTGTGCCCCAATTCCGGAGAAAAGCCAATCGCAGACGCGGGCCACAAAGCGCCTTCGTCATTCTCGGGCTTGACCCGAGGATCCATTCCGTGACCTATGACGTAAAGTGCAGGGATGCAGAGATCTGTAACCGTTGCAACGCCTTAGCGTCACGCCATGGATCCTAGGGTCTGCGCGCGTCGCTTCGCTCCTTGCTCCGCCCTAGGATGACGAACCCGAGGATGCGCGACCAGAGCTAACCCCTTCTCCCCGTCAGGATCATGTCGAAGTCGACGACGTTGGAATAGATCGGCGTGCCGACATCCATGCCGTAGCGCGATCTGAGCACCTTGCCGGTGACATGGAACTTGATGGTTCCTGACTTCAGCCCATCGAGCTCGGCCGTGAACTTTTCCGAAAACGTCTTGCCGCGCGCCGTCAGCCGGCCGGTGACCACGGCGGTGGTCTCGCCGGTGCGGGTCACGTTTGTCGAGCGGAATTGGATCTCCGGATTGTTGGCGCTGTCGAAGACGGCGTCGGAACGCAGGAAAGCATCGATGCGGCCCTGGCCGGTGCCGACGCTTTCCGGAAAGATGGTGAGGTTGACCTTCGAGCGCCCGACATCGGCATTGTCGATGCGGATCGTGCCCTTGAAGCGGCCGAAGGCGCCGCCGAAGCCGCCACCGCCGGCCTTGCCGATGGTGAAGCGGATCGAGGAGCCCGCCGGGCTGATCGTGTAGCTGCCGGCGGCGTCACTGAGCGCCACCGCGGCGCAAACCGGCGCGGCAAGGCAAGCGGCAAAGGCCGCCAATCCGAGGATGCGCGCATGCATCGACATCTTCCTATCCTGAACCAGCGCATTGCTGTCTTCCCGCCACCAACGAACGGGCGGCCCGCTCTATTCCCGGGCAGACGAAGGCGTGATTATGCGCGTGAGCACGCTGTCGCGCAGCAGGAAATGGTGGCGCATCGCAGCAAGGATATGCAACGCGACCAGCGCGATGCCGGCATAGGCAAGATACCAATGCGCGGCCGACCAGAAGCTTTCCGCGGCGTCGGATTCGGCGAGCGGCAGGTCGGGCATGACGAACTGGTTGAAGGGCATAGTCGGGATTTCCAGCGTCGAGACCGAGACCAGCGCCCAGCCGGAGAGCGGCAGGGCAACCTGGAAGGCGTAAAGCGCCAAATGCGCCAGCGGCGCTGCCTTGCGCTCCAATGTTCCGACCGAAGGCGGGAGTGCTGGCGCCGCATTGCCGACACGCCAGGCGATGCGCAGGATGACCAGCCCAAGCAGCAGGAAGCCGACGGACTTATGCAGCTGGATCAGCTCGAAGGACGTCCGCTGGCTGTCGATGCGCATCATCACGAAGCCGAGCACGAACTGGCCGATGAAGATGATGCCGATCAGCCAGTGAAGGATGATCATCGCCCAGCCATAGCGGGTGGCGGTGTTGGTGATGGACGATTGCATGGTCGAAAAACGTCGCTGAAATCACCTTTCTTCCAGCCCTCCCCACAAGCGGAACGGAGGAGCCCTACCCGCTCACCTTGAAGAAATCGACGAAGGCCCGCAACGCCGGCCGCATCTGGCGGCGGCTTGGGTAGTAGACGAAGAAGCCGTCGAAGGCGGGGCACCAGTCCTCCAGCACGCGGATCAGCCGGCCATCGGCGAGCGGCGCCTTCACATAGTCCTCGAAGACGAAGGCGAGCCCGGCGCCGTCGATCGCGGCCTGGGCGATCAGATGGTCCTCGTCGAGGATCAGCGGCCCTGGCGCGGCGATCTCGATTTCCTCGCCGTCCTTCTCTAACTCCCAGCGGTAGAGGATGCCGCTGGAGAAGCGGAAGCGGATGCAGCGGTGATCGGCGAGATCGCGCGGATGACGCGGTTTGGGCATGGTCGCGAAGTAGGAGGGCGCGCCGACCAACGCGCCGCGGATGTTCGGCCCGATGCGCGCCGCGATCATGTCGCGCTGCAGGCTTTCGCCCAGCCTGACGCCGGCGTCGAACCCACCCTCCACCACATCCGTGAAGCGGTCCTCGATCACGATCTCCAGCATGATCTCGGGATAGGCGGCCGTGAAGGCAGCGAGCCGCGGCGTCAGCACCAGATGCGCGGCGGTGCGCGGCACGCTAAGCCTGAGATTGCCAGCCGGCCGGTCGCGCGTCTCGACCGCCGTTTCCAGCGCCAGGTCGATCTCGGACAGTGCCGGCCGCAGGCGCTCCAACAGCCGCGCGCCTTCCTCGGTCGGGGCGACACTGCGCGTGCTGCGCGCCAGAAGCCGCACGCCGAGCCGCGCCTCCAGCCTCGCCACCGCATGGCTGACCGCCGACGGCGCGATGCCGAGCTCGCGGGCCGCGCCGCGGAAGCTGGCGCATTGCGCGACCGCGGCGAGAACGGCCAGCTGGGAAAGGTTCGTCCGGTTCATTGATCTATCTTATAGAGCGAGCTGTGCGAAAGAGACATGATTATCGAACGGATGCCTAGGCGCTATTTCATCTCCATCGCAACAAGGAGATGCGCCATGCAAACCCGCAAATTAGGAACTGAACTCGAAGTCTTCCCCGTCGGCCTCGGCTGCATGGGCATGAGCTTTGTCTATGGCGGACAGCCGGAGGCGGAAGCCATCGCTACGCTGCGCCGCGCCATCGAGATCGGTGTCACCTTCTTCGATACCGCCGAAGTCTATGGCCCTTACGAGAACGAGATCCTGCTCGGCAAGGCGCTGAAGCCGGTACGCGAGAAGGTCACCATCGCCACCAAATTCGGCTTCAAGATATCCGAGCACGGTTCGGGCATCGACCGCATGATCGGCGTCGACAGCCGCCCTGAGCACGTCAAGGCGGTGGCGGAGGCCTCGCTGAAGCGGCTCGATACCGACGTCATCGACCTCTACTACCAGCATCGCGTTGACCCGAACGTGCCGATCGAGGACACGGTCGGCGCCATGGCCGAACTGGTGCGCGAGGGCAAGGTGCGGGCGCTCGGCCTGTCGGAAGTGAGCGGCGCCACGCTGCGCCGGGCGCATGCCGTGCACCCGATCGCCGCCGTGCAGAGCGAGTATTCGCTGTGGAGCCGCGATCCCGAGGACGAGGTCTTTGCCGTTTGCCGCGAGCTCGGCATCGGCTTTGTCCCCTACAGTCCGCTCGGCCGCGGCCTGCTCACCGGCACCATCGCCAAGCGCGATACGCTCGGCGCCGGCGACTGGCGCCTCGGCCTGCCGCGCTTCCAGGCCGAAGCCATGGAAGCCAACAATGCCGTCATTGCCGTGCTGGAAAAGTTGGCGATGGAAAAGGGCGTGACAGCGGCACAACTGGCGCTCGCTTGGGTGCTGCACCAGGGCGATTTCATCGTGCCGATCCCCGGCGCGCGCAAGATCCGCCATTTGGAGCAGAACACGGCAGCGGCCGGGATCAAGCTGAGCGCCGCCGAGGTCGCGGCCATCGGCGACGCGCTGTCGCCCGACAAGGTCGTCGGCAAGCGCTATACCGAAGAGCTGCTGGCGCTGGTGAATGGTTAGACATTTCAGCTTGCTTTGAGACGCTGGCGGGCGCCTCGCGCTGACCTACCAAGGCACCACGCTGATCTCCGGCCAGTTCTCTCGCGCCCTCTTCCCCTTCGCCTCATGCGTCCGCTGGTTGTCCAGCACCCGGTTCGGCGTGATGCGGAACGAAAAAATGTCGTCGAGCCCGAACGGCGCCACCAGCTCCAACGCCTCGTCTGCGTCGTACCGCACCCCAACCGCATGCGTCTTCGACGCGAAATAGCCGACCGATTCACTCGCGCTCGTGTAGCGCGGGCATGCCTGCCCGAACTTGGCCGGATACCACAGGTGCACGCGTGCCTGATTTCGCACCTCCACCGGCAGCGTCAGTCCTTCGAAATGCTGCGCCGCCCGGCGGATCACCGCGTCCTCGGCCTCGTAGGAGAGATCGGTGCCGTCGAAATAGAACAGATCGACATCCTTGATGCCGTAGCCTGAGGGCCTGCCGGTGAGATGGTTCCAGATGCTGTTGTAGAGCGCGCCGGAAACCACCAGCCAGTCCGGCAGCTCCAGTTCACGCACTCGCGCCAGCGTTTTGGCCAGCAGCGGGTCCGCCGCCACGATTTCGAGGAACGCCGCGCGTTGCTCCTCGAAAGGCAGGCCGGAATAGCGGAGATGGTGCATCGCCCTTTGGAGGGCGATTCGCCATCGCTCCGCAATGCCTCATGTTCTGAGCACGCCGCCCGTCTGCTTGTTGACGTTCTCGACGATGCGCTTGGCCAGCGCCTCGAAATCCTCGTCGGTCAGCGTCTTTTCGACCGGCTGGATCGAGACTTCGATGGCGATCGACTTCTTGGCGGCGCCGAGCGCAGCGCCCTCGAAGACGTCGAACACCGAAACGCCGGTGACGAGCTTCTTGTCGGCGGCCAAAGCTGCCCGCACCAGCGTGCCGGCCTCAACCGTCCGGTCGACGACGAAAGCAAAATCGCGCTTCACCGCCTGGAAGGGTGAAAGCTCCAGCTTCGGCTTGGTGCGCGTCGGCTTGGCCTTCGGCTCCGGCACGGCATCGACAAAGACCTCGAAGCCGCAGAGCGGCCCGGAGGCGTCGAGCACTTCGAGCGTCTTTGGATGGAACTCGCCGAAAGTGCCGAGCACGGTCTTCGGCCCGAGCTTGATCGTGCCTGAGCGTCCGGGATGGTACCAGGCCGGGCCGCCGGGCTCGATCTGCAGCCTGTCGACCGGCGCGCCGCAGGCTTCGAGCGCCGCGATCGCATCGGCCTTGGCGTCGAACACCCCGACCGGCCCGGCATTGCCGGCCCAGCTGCGGCCCGAGCCGTCGAGCTTGGCGGTGCCCCGCCGCACGCCGGCGGCGACGCGCCGCTGCTGATCGGCCAAGTCGCCTTCATAGGTGCCGGAGACCTCGAACAGCGCCACGTCGCTGATGCCCCGATCGGCATTGCGCTGGGCGGCGCTGATCAGCCCGGGCAGCAGCGACGGCCGCATGTCGGACATGTCGGCGGCGATCGGGTTGGCGAGCTTCAGCCGGTTCTGGCCGCCGCCGAACAGCTCGGCGTGTTTCGCCGGAATGAACGACCAGGTGACCGCCTCCATCATGCCGCGCACGGCGAGCGCGCGCTTGGCGGCCCGGGTGCGCACCTGCAGCATGGTCAGGATCCTGCCGTTGACCGCGTCATGCGAGGTGAGCGGCTGCGGCGCTATGTTGTCGACGCCGTGGATGCGCATCACTTCCTCGACGAGATCGGCCTTGCCGTCGACATCCGGACGCCAGGAGGGGACCTTCACCTCGACGGCGTCACCTGAGCTGCGCGGCTCGAAGCCGAGACGGGTCAGTATAGTGAGCGCTTCTTCTCTCGGCACCTCGATGCCGGTCAGCCGCTTCACTTCCGACAGCGGGAAGGAAATGATCTTCGGCTTGTGGCCGGCATAGCCCGCCACCTCGATTTCCGTCGGCGTGCCGCCGCACAATTCCAGCACCAGCTTGGTCGCGAGCTCGACGCCGGGCACCATGAACTCAGGGTCGACGCCGCGCTCGAAGCGGTAGCGCGCATCGCTGATGATGCCGAGCGTGCGACCGGTGCGGGCCGTCGTGATCGGGTCCCAGAGCGCCGATTCGATCAGCACGTCGGTGGTGTTCTCGTCGCAGCCCGAATGCTCGCCGCCCATGATGCCGGCAATCGATTCGATGCCGTTGTCGTCGGCGATCACGCACATCTCGGGCGTCAGCGAGTATTCGCGTCCGTCGAGCGCCAGCACGTTTTCACCGTCCCTGGCGCGGCGCACCACAAGGTTGCCGGTGACCTTCTTCGCGTCGAACACATGCAGCGGCCGGCCGCGGTCGAAGGTGACGTAGTTGGTGATGTCGACCAGCGCGCTGATCGGCCGAAGCCCGATGGCGATCAGCCGCTGCTGCAGCCATTTCGGCGACGGGCCGTTCTTCACGCCCTTCACCAGAGTCAGCGCGAAGCCGGGGCAGAGTTCCGGTGCCTCGATCTTGACCTTGACCGGGCACATGCCGTCGCCGGCATGCGGCATGATCGCGCCGCCGGTCAGCCGGCCGAGGCCGCTCGCCGCGAGATCGCGGGCGATGCCGTAGACGCTGGTGGCATCGGGGCGGTTCGGCGTCAGGTTGATCTCGATCACCGGATCGTCGAGATGGGCGTAGGCGGCGAAGCTGGTGCCGACCGGTGCGTCTTCGGGCAGGTCGATGATGCCGGTATGCTCGTCCGAAAGCTGCAGCTCGCGTTCGGAGCACATCATGCCATGGCTCTCGACGCCGCGGATCTTGCCGACCGAAAGCGTGACGTCGATGCCGGGAATATAGGTGCCGGGCGCAGCAAAAGCGCCGACCAGGCCGGCGCGGGCGTTGGGCGCCCCGCACACCACCTGCACCGGCGGCTTGCCGTCGCCGGTATCGACCGTAAGCACCCGCAGCCGGTCGGCGTCGGGATGCTGCACGGCAGTCAGCACCTTGGCTATGACAAAGGGTTTTAGGCCCGCCTTGTCGTCGACATGTTCGACTTCGAGGCCGATCGCCGTCAGCCGCTCGACGATTTCGGCAAGCGAAGCGTCGGTCTCGAGATGGTCCTTGAGCCAGGAGAGGGTGAATTTCATGACTGTGTTCCGTAGGAAGGGCTTTGCGCGTCAGGTCTAGCCACGCTCGTCTTGAGGTGCCGCGGCAGTGAATCGGGCATATGCAGGAAGGGCAGCTGCTCGCGCACATGCGCATGCAGCGTCGGCCTGAAATAGGCAGGCATGTCCATGGCGCCGAGCGTGAAGTAAATATGGCCGGCGAGCCGCTCGTCGCTATAGGCGATCGGCGAGCCGCAAATGCCGCAGAACGAGCGCGCCACCGGGCCGTTCCGGTAGCTCTTCAGCGACTTGCCTTCGAGCGCGATCTGGTCGGCCGCGAAGCCGATAAAGGCCGACACCGGCGCGCCGCTGGCGCGCCGGCAATCGCCGCAATGGCAATAGCTGATGTGGTGCGGCTCGGCCGAGGCCTCGAACCGCACGGCACCGCAGCGGCAGCCCCCGGTGTGGGGAGCAGTCATGTGGAAAGGCCCCCGAACAGCGTCGGCATGTCGAGCGGCCGGAAGCCGTAATGCGTGAGCCAGCGCACGTCGGCGTCGAAGAAGGCGCGCAGGTCCGGCATGCCGTATTTCAGCATGGCGATGCGGTCGATGCCCATGCCCCAGGCAAAGCCCTGGTATTCGTCGGGATCGAGCCCGCCGTAACGCAATACGTTGGGATGCACCATGCCGCAGCCCAGGATCTCCATCCAGTCGGAGCCCTCGCCGAAGCGTACTTCGCCCGGCCGCGAGCGGTCGCACTGGATGTCGACCTCGAGGCTGGGCTCGGTGAACGGAAAGAAGGACGGCCGGAAGCGCATTTTTACGCTCGGCACTTCGAAGAAGGCCTTGCAGAATTCCTCCAGCACCCACTTCATGTTGGCGATGTTGGCGGTCTTGTCGATCACCAGCCCCTCGACCTGATGGAACATCGGCGAGTGCGTGGCGTCCGAATCCTGCCGGTAGGTCTTGCCGGGGATGACGATGCGGATCGGCGGATTCTGCTGCTCCATTGTGCGGATCTGCACGGGCGAGGTGTGCGTGCGCAAAAGCTTGCGCTCGCCCTTCTCGTCCGGCTGGAAGAAGAAGGTGTCGTGCATCTCGCGCGCCGGATGTCCCTCGGGGAAGTTGAGCGCGGTGAAATTGTAATAGTCGGTTTCGATGTCCGGGCCTTCGGCGATCGAGAAGCCGAGATCGCCGAAGATCGCCGCGATCTCGTCGATCACCTGGCTGATCGGATGGATACGGCCGCGCTCGGCCGGCGACTGGCGCACCGGCAGCGTGACGTCGACCGTTTCGGCGGCGAGCCGCGCCGCGATCGCCACGTCCTTCAGCTCCGACTTGCGCGCCGTCAGCGCCTCGGTGACGCGGTTCTTCAGCCCATTGATCGCCGGGCCCTTGACCTGCCGCTCCTCGGCGCTCATCGCGCCGAGCGTTTTCAGCATCTCGGAGACCGAGCCCTTCTTGCCCAGCGCCGAGACGCGCACAGCCTCGATCGCCTGCTCGTCGGCCGCGGCCGCGATGTCGGCCATCAAAGAAGCTTCAAGGGTTTCAAGATTTCCAGCGGTGGCGTTCACGGCGAAACTCTCTCGATCGGGCAACCACCGGGGTTCGGCGCGTCACCAATTTGGTTGCATCAGGCATAAGAAAAACCCGCGCCAGCCGTGCCAGCGCGGGTTCCCCAAATCAGAATAGCGAATGCTTGGGAAGCGCTGGCTTAGGCGACAGCGCTCTCAAAAGCATTCGGCGTGGTGTTCTTCAGATATTCGAGCGCCACCTTGGCCTTGGCCACAAGGGCTGCGAAAGCCTGCGGCTCGTGGATGGCCATGTCCGAAAGAACCTTGCGGTCGATCTCGATGCCGGCCTTGTTGAGGCCGTCGATGAAGCGGCCATAGGTCAGGCCGTGCTCGTGCACCGCTGCATTGATGCGCTGGATCCACAGCGCGCGGAACGAGCGCTTGCGGTTCTTGCGGTCGCGATAGGCGTACTGCAGCGACTTTTCCACCGCCTGCTTGGCGATGCGGATGGTGTTCTTGCGACGGCCGTAGAAGCCCTTGGCGGCTTTCAGGACCTTCTTGTGCTTGGCGTGGGCGGTGACGCCTCTCTTTACGCGTGCCATGTCATGATCTCCTTAAACGCTGTTCCGGACCGAATGCCTAAAGGCCGTTCGGCAGAAAATTCTTGATGACCTTCTTGCCGTCCGGTTCAGCCAGAACCATCGTGCCGCGGGCATCGCGAATGAACTTGTTGGAACGCTTGATCATGCCGTGGCGCTTGCCGGCGGCAGCCGACAGCACCTTGCCGGTGGCGGTAATCTTGAACCGCTTCTTGGCGGCCGATTTGGTCTTCATCTTGGGCATTTTGCTACTCCGTATTGGTAGCGCACCATCGCGCTTCTTTTCTCGCTTCGGGCCGACCAAAGCCCGAAAAGCAAATTAAACCGCCACGGCATGCCCTGCCGGGCGGTTTTTGTTTTTTGCTCTGCGTATCTTGCTTTCCGTAAATCAGAGATGATTTCTGGGCCGATACGCGGAACGGCGGTCCTATAGATCAAACAGGGCTCGTGCGCAACACCTCACGCCATGCGGCGCGCTGTCCCGTTCAGGGCAGCGTGAACCACACCGGCAGCACGCCCGACTGCTGCGCGCCGTCGATCAGTTCGAAGGCCGGCAGCGCCACCAGGAACACCAGCCCGTCGAGCAGCGTGTTGAGCAGCAGGCGCGGCTTGAAGCTGCCGGTGTCGCCTTCCTGGTAGAGCGAAAGGTTGGGAAAGAAGCGCGGCACCTTCGCCAGATAGGCTTTGTAGGGAGCGCCGAGCACTTCCTTGAGATAGCGCTCCTCGCGCAGGATGACGATGTGGAAGGCACCCGCGCACAGGAGCGCGAAGAGAATGATGCCCGAGAACGAGCCGATCTGCGCGCCAACGCCGGCTGCCGCCACGGTCGAGAACAGGTAAAGTGGGTTGCGGGTGATCGAATACGGACCGCCGGTGACCACTTCGGAGGATTTGCGGCCGCCGATATAGAGCGTCGACCACAGGCGCCCGACGATGCCGAGGAAGATCAGGAGCACGCCGAACATCTCGATCGACTCGTGCATCGGCGTGTCGGGAGGGAACGTCGACTGGCCGAACAAGAGCGCCGCAAACAGCACCGCGATGAGCACCGCCAGCACGATGCGGCGCATGTACTGGTAGCCGCCCAACCCTTCTATCTGGTTGTCGGTCGGGAGCTTTGTTTCATCGACCATGGCCAATCCGATCGTGTTTTGCTCGCGATCGGATAGAAAACAGGCGCCCCGCCGATCGTCGCGACGCCGTGCTCCGCAATTCAGGCAGATTTTAGAGCACGATGCCGCTCAATTCTGCTTCTCGAAACCGTGATCGGCGCGACCGCCTTCGGGAGTCGCGTCGCCATTCGCCGGAACGAGCAGGAGAGGCAGCAGCGCCCGCTTGTCAGCGGGGCGCCAGCACCATCATCATCTGTCGGCCTTCGAGCTTCGGCTCGGCCTCGACCTTGGCGATCGGCGCGACTTCCTCGCGCACCTTGTTCAGGAGCTGCATGCCGAGTTCCATATGCGCCATTTCGCGGCCGCGGAAACGCAGCGTCAGCTTGACCTTGTCGCCGTCCTCGAAGAAGCGCCGCACGGCCTTCATCTTGGTCTCGTAGTCATGGCTGTCGATGTTCGGGCGCATCTTGATCTCCTTGATCTCGATGACCTTCTGGTTCTTGCGCGCCTCGGCCGCCTTCTTCTGGTTGGCGTATTTCAGCTTGCCGAGATCGAGGATCTTGACGACGGGCGGCTGCGCGTTGGGCGATATCTCGACGAGATCCAGCCCGGCCTCTTCGGCCAGCAGCAGCGCGTCGTTGATGGAAACTTCGCCACGGTTGTGGCCTTCTGCGTCGATGAGCTGGACCCGGGGCACCCGGATGTCTCGATTGGAGCGCGGACCGTCCTTGGTCGGGGCCGCTGCTTTGAAAGGTCTGCGAATGGTCGTGGTCTCCTCGGCCGTTTCGTTCAGGGTTTCTTTGAGTTCAATCGCTTGGACGCGCCTATGTGGTGAGCGCGCGGCCGGAGTCAATAGCACAGCCTCGCCAGGAAATCACCTCAAAGCTTGCCATTGCCTGCATCAAGCAAAGAAAAGGTGCGAGCACTTTTCCGCGAACCGCCGGATGTGCCAAAAGACCGGCCGGAAGGACGAGGTCATGGACGCCAGCGCACCAGTTTTCATCGACGTGAACGGAACGCAGATCGCTGTCAGGCAGGCGCCGGGCTCAGCGCCGGGCATCGTCTGGCTGGGCGGCTACAAGTCCGACATGCTGGGCACCAAGGCCGAGGCGCTGTCGGCCTGGGCGAGCCGCGAAGGCCGCGCCTATCTGCGCCACGACTATTCCGGCCACGGCGAATCGGGCGGCGAATTCGCCGAGGGCACGATCTCGAAATGGCTGGCCGAGAGCCTCGCCGTCTTTCGCCGCTTCAGCAAGGGCAAGCAGATCCTGGTCGGCTCCTCGATGGGGGCGTGGATTGCGCTGCGCATGGTGCAGGAATTGCGCAAGGCCGGCGACGACCGCATCGCCGGCCTGGTGCTGCTTGCGCCGGCGCCCGACTTTACCGTCGAGCTGATCGAGCCGGTGCTGACCAGGGCGCAGAAGCGCGACCTTTCGAAAAAGGGATTTTTCGAGGAACCGTCCGACTATTCCGCCGAGCCCTATATCTACACGCGCGCGCTGATCGAGGACGGCCGCGCGAACCGGGTGATGACCAGGCCGATCGACACTCATTGCCCGGTGCATATCCTGCAGGGTCTCGCCGATCCCGACGTGCCTTCCGGCCATGCGCTGAAGCTCGCCGCACTGCTGCCGGCCGATGACGTCACGCTGTCGCTTATCCCCGACGGCGATCATCGCCTCTCCCGCCCGGAGGATCTCGACATGCTCAACCGCGCCGTCGGCGACCTGGTCCAGCGGGTTTCATGAGCATGCGCATTTCAATCCCGATATCCGCCTTCGTTGCGGCCATCGTCGGCTTTGGCGGCACTTTAGCCATCGTCATTGCCGCCGCCAAGGCGATCGGCGCCACTCAGATCGAGACCGCGAGCGGGGTGACGGCGATCTGCCTGGCCATGGCCCTAGAATGCCTGTGGCTGTCCTGGCGCACGAAAATGCCGGTCATCACCGCCTGGTCGACCCCGGGCCTGGCGCTGATCGCGGCCTCCAGCGGCTTCACCATGGCGCAAGCCGTCGGCGCTTTCATCGTCACCGGCATCCTCTTGATCGCCACCGGCCTGTTCAAGCCGCTGACCCGGCTGATCGCGCAGATTCCGGCCTCGGTGGCGTCCGGCATGCTGGCCGGCATCCTGGTCGGCTTCGCCATCAGTGCGGTCAAGGCCATTCCCGCCGATCCGTGGCTGATCCTGCCGCTGATCGCCGCCTTCTTCGTCATCCGGCTGTTCAACCCGGCGGTTTCGGTCCTTGTCGTGCTGATCGGCGGCGGCCTTGCCGCCTTCCTCACCGGCCGCGTCGGCGGCCTGCCGGCGCCGGAATTGTCGACACTGACGCTGATCGCTCCGCAGTTCACCGTTTCGGCGATCATTGGCCTGGCCTTGCCGCTCTACCTCGTCACCATGGCCTCGCAGAACCTCTCCGGTCTCGCGGTGCTGAAAGCCGCCGGCTACCACCCGGAACCTGGCCCGCTGATCGGCGTCACCGGGCTGTTCTCGCTGCTCTCGGCGCCGTTCGGCGCCTCGACGACCAATCTGGCGGCGATCTCCGCGGCGATCTGCACCGGCCCGGATGTCCATCCGGATCCCGCCGAGCGCTGGAAGACGGGGCCGTTCTATGCGCTCGCCTATCTGGTCTTCGCCATCTTCGGCGCTTCGCTGGTGGCGATCTTCGCCGTCCTGCCGCAGAGCCTGATCGTGCTGGTCGCCGGCCTGGCGCTGATGGCGCCTTTAGCCAACGCGCTCTCGATCGCGCTCCATGATGCGGGCGAGCGCATGCCGGCCACGCTCACCTTTGCGGTGACGGCCTCAGGGCTCACCTTGTTCGGCGTCGGCGCGGCTTTTTGGGGGCTGGTCGCCGGAATGGCAGTGCTTTTCCTCGAGAAACTCAAAAAGCGATAATCATTTCAGGCCTTTCGCCGGTTTTGGCCGGACTTGCCTTGAATCGCCGATTTCGCCTTCCCATTTCGATTCCACGCAGCCGGTTTGGCTGTCTCCAACGGAAGGATTGGGAGAAAATGAACACAAGTGCATTGATCCGTCCGGCCTGGACGCCGGCGACCATCGCGCTGATGGTGATCGGCTTCATGGTGTTCTGGCCGCTGGGCTTCGCCATGCTTGCCTACATCATCTGGGGCGACCGGCTCGAAGGCTTCAAGCGCGATGTCAACCGCGCCACCGACGGCATCTTCGCCGGCTGCCGCCGTGGCTCGGAAAAGGCGGCCCGCTGGGGCCATGGCTCGTCCCGCACCGGCAACGTCGCTTTCGACGACTGGCGCGAGAAGGAACTTGAGCGCCTCGCCGAGGAGCGCCGCAAGCTCGACGAGATGCTGAACGAGTTCGACGAGTATGCCCGCGAGCTGCGCCGTGCCAAGGACCAGGAAGAGTTCGACCGCTTCATGGCCGAGCGTAACAAGCGGACCGCGCCAACCACGACGAGTGGTCCAACCGGAGCGACGGGGCCGAAGCGCGGCAAGGGGTCGAACCTCCTTGACGACTGAGCCTCAATCATAAGACTCGGCCGACATGCGGCGTCGCGCGAGCGGCGCCGTTTCTTTTTTGTTCTCCATGTAGCCTCACTCTACTGGTCGTTTTTCTCGAATCGCGTATCGTCCGGCCATGACCCTCGGCTTCTTTCGCAATCTGACCAAGCCAGAACCCAAGCCCGTCGTGGAGCGCGAGCATTGCGTCGCCGGCCGCACCCTGCCGCTCAAAATCGTCGAGAGCGCGAGGGCCCGGCGGTTGACGCTGCGTATCGATTCCGGCGGCCAGGGGCTGCGCATAACCGTGCCGCCCGGCTTGCGCCGCGGCGAGGTGGAGAAGTTCCTCGACCGCCATCAGGACTGGCTGGAGCAGCGCCTGGCCAAGGTGCCGATGCGCCCGCAGGTGCGGCCCGGCATCAAGATCCCGATCCGCGGCGTGCCGCACCGCATCGTCCATGAGCCGGCGAAACGCGGCACCGTCACCATCGCGCGCGACGAGCGCGGCCCGCTGCTCATCATCCATGGCGAGCGTGTCCACCTGCCGCGCCGCATCGCCGATTATCTGAAACGCGAGGCCAAGCGCGAGATCGAGAAGCTGGTGGTCAAGCACACCGAGGCGATCGGCAAGCGCGCCAAGGCGATCCGCTACAAGGATACCTCCAGCCGCTGGGGGTCATGCACCTCGGAGGGCAATCTGTCCTTCTCGTGGCGCATCATGATGGCGCCGCCGCCGGTCATCAATTACCTGGTGGCGCATGAGGTCGCGCATCTGAAAGAGATGAACCACGGACCGAAATTCTGGAAGCTGTGCGAAAAGCTCTGCCCCGACACCGATCGCTGCAAGGACTGGCTGAAGCGCAACGGCGGCGCGCTGCAGGCGATCGTGTTTGAGTAGGCGTCGCCCTGGCACCCGTATAGCTGGCGGCCCACCGCAGCCGCTCAATCGTCATTCGCCGCGTTGAGTTCCTCCGGCCGCAGCCCTTCCTCACTCGCATGCGGCCACGGCAAAAAATTCCGGTCGAACGCGTCGCTGCCGAAATAGTCGAGCGCCCGGTGCGCCTCGGCGCCGTTGAAAGCGGACTTGTCCATCAGATGCGCGATCACCTCGCGCGCCTGCGCGATCTTCTGTCTGAGTTCGGCGACGGTCTTGTCGGTCATGATCTTCCTGCTCCCGCCTGTGTCCCTATTCGAAAGGTAGCGCTTTCCGCCGGCCCGGCAACGGCATGCTTTTTCTCGACTCTTGCGGCTTTTCGTGCCAATCCCGCGCCATGACGCTCGACATCAAGATCTGCGGATTGAAGACCGACGCCGCGATGGCCGCCGCGCTCGCCGGCGGGGCCAGCCATGTCGGCTTCATCTTCTTTGCCAAAAGCCCGCGCTTCGTCCATTCGGCCGAGGCCGGCCGTCTGCGCCAGGCGGCCATCGGAAAGGCCAAGGCGGTTGCCGTCACCGTGGATGCGGATGATGCCCTTCTCGACGATATTGTCGCGAGGATGCAGCCGGATATGCTGCAACTGCATGGTTCCGAAACGCCGGTGCAGGTGGCCGAGCTCAAGACCCGCTACGGCCTGCCGGTGATGAAGGTGCTGTCGGTCAGCGAAGCCGCGGATCTCGAGCGGATAAAGCCCTATGTCGGCGTTGCCGACCGCTTGATGTTCGACGCCAAGCCGCCCAAGGGATCGCAATTGCCTGGCGGCAATGGCGTCGCCTTCGACTGGCGCATCCTTGCCGGCCTTGACGCCGGCCTCGATTACATGCTTTCCGGAGGGCTCAACGCCGCCAATGTCGGCGATGCCCTCAGACTGGCCAATCCGCCCGGGATAGACATCTCCTCCGGCGTGGAGAGCGCTCCGGGCGTCAAGGAACCGGCGCTGATCGAGCAGTTTTTCCGGGCCGTCAGGGCCGCGCGCGACGACCGCGCCGCCTGAGGAAGTTTTCAAACCCGAGCATGTCCCGGAAAAGTGGGAACCGGTTTTCCGATAAGGACGTGCTCAGAAGCAAAGACTCAGGAGATCGGCGATGAACAGGCCGGCTATGCCCAATTCCTTCCGCACCGGGCCCGACGAGCAGGGCATGTTCGGCATTTTCGGCGGCCGCTTCGTCGCCGAGACGCTGATGCCGCTGATCCTCGATCTCGAAGAGCAGTGGAACAAGGCTAAGAATGATCCGGAGTTCAAGGCGGAGCTGGAGAACCTTTCGACCCATTATGCCGGTAGACCGTCCAAGCTCTATTTCGCCGAAGGCCTGACAAGGCATCTTCGGGAGGTTTCCTCGGCGAAGGGCCTCGGGGGCGGCGCCAAGGTCTATTTCAAGCGCGAGGACCTGAACCACACCGGCTCGCACAAGATCAACAATTGCCTTGGCCAGATCCTGCTCGCCAAGCGCATGGGCAAGAAGCGCATCATTGCCGAGACCGGTGCCGGCCAGCATGGTGTCGCTTCCGCCACGGTCGCTGCGCGCTTCGGCTATCCTTGCGTGGTTTACATGGGTGCAACCGACGTCGCCCGCCAGAGCCCGAACGTCTTTCGCATGAAGCTGCTCGGCGCCGAGGTTCGCCCGGTCACCGCCGGCCACGGCACGCTGAAGGACGCCATGAACGAGGCGCTGCGTGACTGGGTCACCAATGTCGAGGACACCTATTACCTGATCGGCACCGCCGCCGGCCCGCATCCCTATCCGGAGCTGGTGCGCGACTTCCAGTCGGTGATCGGCACGGAAGCGCGCGCCCAGGTGCTGGAGCAGGAAGGCCGGCTGCCCGACGTCATCATCGCCGCCGTCGGCGGCGGCTCCAACGCCATTGGCCTGTTCCACCCGTTCCTCGACGACAAGGATGTGCGCATCATCGGCATCGAGGCCGGCGGTCGCGGCCTCGACGGCGTCGAGCACTGCGCCTCGATGAATGCCGGCGCGCCGGGCGTGCTGCACGGCAACCGCACCTACCTCTTGCAGAATGCGGACGGCCAGATTCTCGACGGCCATTCGATCTCGGCCGGTCTCGATTATCCGGGCGTCGGGCCCGAGCATGCCTGGCTGCGCGATTCGGGCCGCGTCGAATATGAGCCGATCCTCGACGACGAGGCGCTGGAGGCCTTCCAACTGACGACCCGGGTCGAAGGCATCATCCCGGCGCTGGAATCGGCGCACGCCATCGCGCATGCGATGAAGATCGTGCCGAAAATGGACAAGGACCAGATCGTCATCGTCAACCTGTCCGGCCGCGGCGACAAGGACGTGCACACGGTGGCCAAGATGCTGGGCATGGAGATCTGACAATGACGACCCGCATCGACCGCCGCATGGCGAAGCTCAAATCCGAGGGCCGTCCGGCTTTGGTCACCTATTTCATGGGCGGCGATCCCGACTACGAGACATCTTTGGCTATCATGAAGGCGCTTCCCGGCGCCGGCAGCGATGTCATCGAGCTCGGCATGCCGTTCTCCGATCCGATGGCTGACGGCCCGGCCATTCAGGCGGCGGGTCTCAGGGCGCTGAAAGGCGGCCAGACGCTGGTCAAGACGCTGAAGATGGCGTCCGAATTCCGCGCCGGCGACGACGAAACGCCGATCGTGCTGATGGGCTACTACAACCCGATCTACATTTACGGCGTCGATCGTTTCCTGGCTGACGCCAAGGCGAGCGGCATCGACGGCCTGATCGTTGTCGACCTGCCGCCGGAAATGGACGAGGAGCTCTGCGTTCCGGCGCTGAAGGCGGGCATCAATTTCATCCGCCTGGCGACGCCGACCACCGACGACAAGCGCCTGCCGAAGGTGCTCGAGAACACCTCCGGCTTCGTCTACTACGTGTCGATGACGGGCATCACCGGCTCGGCCTTGGCCGACACTGCCAAGGTGTCGGCGGCGGTCAAACGCATCAAGGGTCACACCGCGCTGCCGGTCTGCGTCGGCTTCGGCGTCAAGACCGCCGAGCAGGCGCGTACCATCGGCGCCTCCGCCGACGGCGTCGTCGTCGGCACGGCGATTGTCAACGCGGTCGCCAATGTGCTCGGGCCCAAGGGCGAGAAGACCGCCGATCCGGCCGAAGCGGTCGCCACGCTGGTCAGCGGGCTTGCCCAGGGCGTCCGCTCGGCCCGCCTTGCTGCCGCCGAATAGTCTGACTATCTGTTTTTACGCAATTCCGGACGGAAAACCGCCACACACTTTTCCTGGAATTGCTGGACGTCTCTTCGTCGGGACAGGAGCCGAAGCGATGAACTGGATCACCAACTACGTTCGACCGAAGATCAATTCGATGCTCGGCCGGCGCACCGACATGCCGGAAAATCTCTGGATCAAGGATCCCGAGACCGGCGAGATGATCTTCCACAAGGACCTCGAATCCAACCAGTTCGTCATCCCGTCTTCCGGCCACCATATGAAGATCTCGGCCAAGGAGCGGCTGAAATACTTCTTCGACGACGGCAGATACGAGACCCTGGAAAACCCCAAGGTCATGCAGGATCCGCTGAAGTTCCGCGATGAGAAGCGCTACACCGATCGGCTGAAAGAGGCGAAAGCCAAGACAAGTCTCGAGGACGCGATTCTTAACGCAGTCGGCACCATCGAAGGTCTGCCGGTGGTGGTTACCGTGCAGGACTTCGCCTTCATGGGCGGCTCGCTCGGCATGGCCGCGGGCGAGGCCATCGTCCATGCCTTCGAGGTCGCTTTGCAGCGCAGGCGGCCGCTGATCCTGTTCGCCGCCTCGGGCGGCGCCCGCATGCAGGAGGGCATCCTCTCGCTGATGCAATTGCCGCGCACCACGGTCGGCGTCGACCGGCTGAAGGAAGCCGGCCTGCCCTATATCGTGGTGCTGACCAACCCCACCACCGGCGGCGTGACCGCGTCCTATGCCATGCTGGGCGACGTTCACATCGCCGAGCCCGGCGCGCTGATCGGCTTCGCCGGCCCGCGCGTCATCGAGCAGACGATCCGCGAGAAGCTCCCCGACGGCTTCCAGCGCGCCGAATATCTGATGGAACACGGCATGGTCGACATGGTGGTCTCGCGTCTGGAGATGCGCCCGACCATCGCACGATTGTTGAAGATGCTGCTCAAGACCCCAGTGGCCGAGAAGCCATTGGAGCCTGAGATCCTGCCGCCGGCGGTCGTCAACGCCGAAGCCCGGCCGCAGGCCTGACGCGACACCGTTTGCCGCCCACCGCGATTGCGCCAGCTGCGCTGCGCAGTAGCTGTTTGCGCATGATCCCTTTCCAAAACCGATCCCGGTTCGGGCTCATGCGCCAGAGCAATTCCAGCAAGAGTGCGTAGCGGTTTTGCGTCCCAAATTGCACACGAACGAAAGGCATTGAAGGCGATCCTGTTCTTTCGCCGCAAATGCTCTAGGATTCCGCCATGACAACGCTCGCCGCCGATCGTGAAATCGAACATCTGATGACGCTTCATCCGAAAGGTTTCGACCTTTCGCTGGACCGCATCGCCCGCCTGCTCGAGCGTCTCGGCAACCCGCAGGACCGGCTGCCGCCGGTCATCCACATCGCCGGCACCAACGGCAAGGGCTCCTGCGCCGCCTTCTCGCGGGCGCTGCTGGAGGCGGCCGGTCATCTCGTCCACGTGCACACCTCGCCGCACCTGGTAAACTGGCACGAGCGCTACCGGCTGGCCGCCGAGGGCGGCGGCAAGCTGGTCGACGACGATGTCTTTGCCGAGGCCATCGCGCGCGTCGCCAAGGCCAATCAAGGCCAGAAGATCACCGTTTTCGAGATCCTCACCGCCGTCACCTTCATCCTGTTTTCCGAGCATCCGGCCGAGGCGGCGATCATCGAGGTCGGGCTCGGCGGCCGCTTCGATGCCACCAATGTCATTTCGCGGCCTGCCGTCTCGGTGATCATGCCGGTGTCGATGGATCACGAAGCCTATCTCGGCGACCGCGTTGAGCTGATCGCGGCCGAAAAGGCCGGCATCATGAAGCGCGGCTGCCCGGTGGTGATCGGCGCGCAGGAAAGCGAGACCGCGCTGGAGGTGCTGATCGAGACCGCCGAGCGGCTGGATTGCCCGACCGTTGTCTACGGTCAGGATTTCCTGGCCTTCGAGGAGAACGGCCGCATGGTCTATCAGGACGAGGACGGTCTGATGGACCTGCCGCTGCCGCGCCTGCCCGGTCGGCATCAGTTCGCCAATGCCGCCGCGGCGATCGCCGCGGTCAAGGCCGCCGGCTTCGAGATAAGCCATCGGGCTGCCGAAAAAGCGATGACCAGCACCGCGTGGCCGGCCCGGATGCAAAAGCTGACGCAGGGCAGGCTGGTTGAGCTTTCCCCAAAGGGCGCCGAGATCTGGCTCGACGGCGGCCACAATCCGGGCGCCGGCGTCGTCATCGCCGAAGCGCTGGCCGAGCAGGAGGAAAAGAACCCGCGCCCGCTGATCCTCATCGCCGGCATGATCAACACCAAGGACCAGACCGGCTATTTCAGCGCCTTCAAGGGGCTTGCCCGCCATGTCTACACGGTGCCGGTGAGCAAGAGCGATGCCGGCGTGCCCAATGACGAGCTCGCGCTGCGCGCCACCGAGGCCGGCCTGTCGGCCGAGCCGGTCAACTCCGTCGCCGATGCGCTTATGCTGTTGCGCGACAGCTGGGACGGTCCGGCGCCGCGCATCTTCATCGGCGGCTCGCTATATTTCGCCGGCGCCGTGCTGGACGAGAACGGCACGCCGCCGACCTGATAGCGCCGAGGCAGTCGCGAGGAGCAATCGTGATCAAGGTGAACCAGCTGGCCCACGTCTGCATCTTCGCGCATGACCTTGAGGCGACGCGCGGCTTCTACCGGGATGTGCTCGGCATGGACACGCGGTTCAACTTCCTGCGCGACGGCAAGATCTTCGGTTTCTATCTCGATTGCGGCGGCCGCAGCCATGTCGAGGTGTTCGAGAAGGCCGAAGCCCGCTACAGCGAGGCGAACCAGATCAACCACTTCTGCCTGGAGGTGGAAGACATGGACGCCGCGATCGCCCATATCCGGTCGCAAGAGGTCGAGGTCACGGCGAAGAAGCTCGCTTGCGACGGCACCTGGCAGGCCTGGATCAAAGACCCCAACGGCGTGAAGATCGAGCTGTTCGAATACACGGACAAAAGCGCGCAATTCATCGGCGGCGATCGCGTCGCCGATTGGTAGCGGCGCCTGCCTCGAAGGTTATTTCAGCTCGATCTCGATAAAGGCGTATTCGCCGTCATTGGCGTTGATGACATCGTGCTCGACGCCTTCCCGGCGGAAATAGGGCGCGCCTTGCTTCATCTCCGCGAAGGATTCGCCGTCCTTGGTCACCAGCTTCACCTTGCCGTCCATCAGCGGCACGATGACATAGTCGTGGCCATGGCGGTGCCAGCCGGTGTTGGCGCCCGGGGCGAAGCGGTATTCGGTGACGATCACGCGCTCATTGTCGACGTGAACTGTGGCCTTGGCTGTTCCGGTCATGGGGCTCTCCTTTTCTTAAGGAAAGGAGATGGCCGCCCGAAGCGTCAGGGCCAGAGCGCCGTCAGCGATGGCGCCAAGGAAAAGCCCGGCGCGATGGCCGGGCTCGATCTTTCTGATATTCGGATTGGCTCAGGCGAGGCTGCCATTGATCCAGTGCGACAGCGCGGTCTTCGGTGCCGCACCCACCTTCATGTCGGCCACTTCGCCGCCCTTGAAGATCATCAGCGTCGGGATCGAGCGCACGCCGTACTGGGCGGCCAACTCGGGATTCTCGTCGATGTTGAGCTTGGCGACCTTCACCTTCGAGCCGAGCTCCTTGGCGATGTCTTCCAACGCCGGGGCGATCATCTTGCACGGACCGCACCACTCGGCCCAGAAATCCACCACGACCGGCTCCTTGGCATTGAGCACATCGGCCTGGAAATTGCCCTTGTCGACCTTGACGGTGGCCATGCTGAAATCCTTTCGAAAACTCGGGTTGCACCAAATGTGGTGGCTGTGGTGGCGATGTTCAAGCAGTTCTTGTGTCACGCTCCCGTGAGTCGGGCAAGGGCACCGTCCATGGCCGCTGCCGGCAGCTCGATCAGGCGCGGCGCCTCGGTGAACAGCAGCGCGGCCGTCACCGTGCGGCCCGGATAGAGCGGCTGAAGCAGCGCGCGGTAGAGCGCAAGCTGCAGGACATAGGCCGGCGGCACTTCGGCCAGGCTGGCCGGCGCCGGCCGGTTGGTCTTGTAGTCGACGATCGAGACCGTTTCCGCAGTGACGGCCAGCCGGTCGATCTTGCCGGAGATGGAGCGCAGCTTGCCCTTCACCTCCAGGCTGCCCATGACGGCGACTTCCGCCCGCGAGGACGGAGAGAACAGCGCCCCGAAGCTTCTGTCGAACAGGATGGAAAGCACGGCTTCCAGCGCGGTGTCGCGCTCTTCGGCCGGCCAGTCGGCGCCGGCGCGCGCCAGATAGCGTTCGGCCGCGCTCCGGCTCTCGTCCTCCGCGATGCCGGGCGGCATCTGCAGCAATTTGTGCAGTGCCAGCCCGCGCATCACCGCAAAGCCGGGTTCGGTTTCCGCGTCGAGCACCGGCGAGCGCGTGTCGGGCAAGCTTTCCGTCGCTTCGTCGATCAGCGCTGAGGCGCCTGAAGGCGAGAGCGGCCGCGGCAAGTCCTCATAGGGTGGCAGCGGCCGGAACAGGCCGTCCGGCAGCGGCGCGGCATGATCGAACGGTATCGTCTCCTCAGCCTGATTGAGCGCCATCGGCGGCAGCTTGGTCATATGGAAGCGATGCACCGCCACGTCGGGTGTCGCCGGATGCCGCCGCTCAGCGCTTTCCGGCGCGCCCAGCAGTGCCCGGCTGACAATCGAATGCCAGGTGCCGGTGCTCGGCGCGCGCTTGCCGTGATAGCCGCAGACGATCAGCCGGTCCTCGGCGCGCGTCATGCCGACATAGAGCAGCCGCCGGTATTCGTCGTCGGCAAGCGCGCGCGCCCGCGCCGAGGCCGCTTTCGAAACGCCGTTGGCGACGTCACTCGCCGAGCGCCAGAGATAGCCCTTGCCCTTCCAATCAGCGCCCGAGCTTTCGAAGGCCATCAGCCGCGGCAGGTGCTGGTCGCTGAACGGCGCCGAGCCGCCGTCGACCAGGAAGACGACCGGCGCCTCCAGGCCCTTGGCGGCGTGCACGGTCATGACGCGCACCTCGTTGCGGGTCTGGTCCATCTCGCGCTTGATCTCCGGCCCGCTGTTTTCCAGCGTCGAGAGGAAGGATTCCAGCCCCGGCAGGCCGGTACGTTCCTCGGCCAGGCAGAAACTCAGGAACTCGTCGAGGATGTCGCCGGCTTCCGGCCCGAGCCGGGCCGTCATCTTGCGGCGCAGGCCGTCACGCGAAAGCGCGGCGGCATAGAATTCGAAGACCGGCTTGAACGCCACCTCAGTCGCCCAGCCATCGAGCCGGCTAACAACGGCGGCCAAGACCTCGTCTCCGCCGGCATGCTGCCGGAGCGAGGCGATCAGCGACTGGCCCTTTGGCCGCTCGCCAGCGAGCGTGAGCAACGTCTCCTCGGAAACCTCGAAGATCGGGCTGCGCAGCACGGCGGCCAGGGACAAGTCGTCCTCCGGCTGAATCAAAAAATGACCGAGCGCGATCAGGTCCTGCACGGCGATATGGCCGGGAAGGCTCAGCCTGTCCGCGCCGGCAACCGGGATCTGCCGGTTCTTGAGGCTGCGCGACAGCGCGTGCACGAAGCGATCGCGCTTGCGCACCAGCACCAGGATGTCGCCGGCGGTCAGCTTGCGGCCCTTGCCTTCGATGGCCTCGCCGTTGCGCAGCCAGTTCTGGATCGTCGTTGCCACATGTTCGGCCACGCGCACGGCGGGCGCGCTGGCGTGGTTGACCGGCAAGGTCCAGTCGTCGGGCTCTTCGACCATTTCGGCGCCGATCGAGGGCCACACCTCGACATAGCCCGGCGCATCGGTGCGGATCGCCTTGTGGCTGAGCGGATCGGGATCGTGGCTGATGCCGCGTCGCACGCCTGGCTCGGCGAAGACGCGGTCGACGGCGGCGAGCACGTCGTCGCTCGAGCGGAACGACCAGGTGAGCTTCAGGTCGGCAAACGAAGCCTCCGCGTCGCGCACCCGCTCGGCAAACAAAAGCCGGCTTTCGGCAAAGGAATCGGGCGCCGCGCCTTGGAAGGAGTAGATCGACTGTTTCTCGTCGCCGACGGCGAACACCGAGCGCCGCACCGTCTCTCGCTGGCCGAACCCGGCGAAGAATTCTTCCGTCAGCTTCTTCACCACTTCCCACTGGTCGGGACTGGTGTCCTGCGCCTCGTCGAGCAGGATATGGTCGATGCCCTGGTCGAGCTTGAACTGCACCCACGGCCCGGCATCGGGCCGCGACAGCAGGCTGACCGTGCGGGTGATCAAATCGTTGAAGTCGAGGAAACCGCGGCTTCGCTTCAGCTGCTCGTAGCGGGCGATCAGCCAGCCGGCGACGGTGAGCGCGGCGGCCGTGCCTTCGAGCATGCGGAACAGCCCCAGCCGGTCCGATACATCGAGGATCGCCTTGGCCGCCGCGAGATAGCGCTCGGGCAGGTCGGGCAGCCTGTCCACCAGCGCTTTCTTGAAGATTTTCGGTGGATCGTAAGGGTCGCCATCGGAGCGCAGAAATGCCTTGGCGAGCAGTCGCAGTCGCCTGATCGGATCGGCTTCGGCAAAAGCGGTCTGCGCATAGGGCAGCACGTTGTTCAGCACCTGCCGCGCGTCGGCGGCTTCGGCGGCGCGCCCGAATTCAGCGAACTGGCTCGGCGCAAAGCCCGGCAGCGGCCAGACCGAAGCGGCAATGCCGGCTGCCGTCTGGCCGGGGTTGAAGCCGAATTCGGCGAACAGCAGCCGGAAGTCCCGGTCCTTGCCCAGCTTTTCGATAAAGGCGCGCAGTTCGTCGCGCTTGCCGACGATCTCGGAGAGCAGCATGTCGAGCCCGAACTCGCCGCCGCGCTCCAGCACCGTGGCAAAGGCTTCCGCCAGGCCTTCGACACCGGTGCCGGCACCCGAGATCATGTCGCGTCGCGCATCCGCGAAAAGCGAGGCCTCCATCTGCGGGTCGAGCATCTCGAAATGCGCCGGGATGTTGGCTTCCAGCGGGAACTGATGCAGCACCGATTCGCAGAAGGCGTGGATGGTCTGAATTTTCAGGCCGCCCGGCGTTTCCAGCGCCTCGGCAAACAATCGGCGCGCGCGCCGCATCGTATCGCGGTCGGCCGCCCGCCCGTCGAGCGCCGCGATCCGTGTCGCAAGCTCGGCGTCTGGAAGCGCCGTCCACTCCGACAACGTCGAGAACACGCGGTTCGACATGTTGGCGGCGGCGGCGCGCGTGTAGGTCAGGCACAGGATCTTCGACGGATCGGTGCCGTTGAGCAGAAGCCGGATGACGCGTTGCGCCAGCACATGGGTCTTGCCCGAGCCGGCATTGGCCGAGACCCAGGCGGAATTTTGCGGATCGGAAGCGCGCGCCTGGCTGGCGGCGGTGTCGGAGGGGATCGGATATCTCATCCTTCCGCCTCGTCCTCGGTTGCGCCGCCGGCCGACCATTCCAGCACGCGCGCCAGATGGTCGTAGTCGCCATCGGCCTCGCCTTCGCGGAACGGCAGCGCGCGTGACAGATAGCCGGTGGTCGGGTCAGCATAGTGGAACAGCAGCCTTTCCAGCCGCGCCCACGCTTCCTCGGCAAGCTCGTTGGCGGTCTTCGGCTTGCGGTTGTATTCGAGGATCGATTCCTCGAACACCTCGCCGTTCGGCTTCAGCCGCACGAAGGCAAGCTGCGAGGGCTCGCAGATGCCGAGCTCCTTGAAGGCGCCCCGCCGAAGAAGCGCGCCCTCGAGTGCCAGCTGCGGCGACAGAAGCGTATGCGCCTGCGCCTTCGAAGGCGAGGAACCGGTCTTGTAGTCGAGGATGTCGGCCATGCCGACTGCGAGAAGGTCGACCCGGTCGGCATAGCCCGAAAGCGTGATGCCGGTGCGGCCGACAACGGTCTTTTCGGCGCGTTCCTCGGCATAGCGCCGGGCGACGGCGTCGGCGCGGGTATGCTCCCATTCGATGATGTTTTCCGCGAGCTTTTCGAAGCGCGGCCACCACACCGCCTCGATATCGGGCGGAAGTGCCGCGTCGGCAAAGCACGCGCGACCGGCCTCGATGAGGGCTGCCAGCGCGCCCGGCGCCCTCGGATCTTCCACCCTTCGCGAAAACAAATGCAGGATTTCGTGGAACAGCGTGCCGCGTTCGGCAGCACCGGGGTCGCGGATCACCGGGTCGAGCGGCATCAGGCCGAGAATCCGCCTGGCATAGATCGCATAGGGGTCGCGGCGCAGTGTCTCGATCTCGGTGACCGAGAAATGCTGTGGCCGCAGGTGCAGCGGCGGCTTCGGCTGTGGGCGGGACGCGAAATCCTTCCTGTCGCCGGCATCGAGCGCGCGCGCCCAGACAAGCAGCGCGTCGCCGCGCCGGCGAACTGCCGTCGCCTGGTCCTTGCCGATGAAGGTGACGATGCGCTGCAACCAGCGCGACGGCACCGCCGGCGCGTCGCCGGATCGGGCCGAGCGCGTCAGCACCACCGTTTCAGTACCCATCGCAATCTGGAAATCATGCGCGGCAAGGCCGATGCGCCGCTCCGGCGGCTCGAGATCGATGCCGGTCTTCATCAGCCGCGACATGAACCGGTCGCTCTCGGGCTTGCGCGGCCAGACCCCTTCATTGAGGCCGCCGATGACCAGCGTGTCGACGCTTTGCAGGCGAGCTTCCAGCGCTCCCCAGATGGCGATGTTGCGGTCGGTGCCTTGCGCCGGCTTGACCGTTTCCGGCGCGATCAGCGCCTCCATCACGTCGGGCCATTCGCCCGCACCGATCATAAACGGCGATGACACGGCAACCAGCCCGCGCAGAAGCTCGGCGAGCTTCTCGCCGGCGTCGCCGGCATAGAGGCTGGTCAGGCTGTCATCGGCCGCGCGGCCGAGACCTTCTAACGCCACGACGCTCGCCCGCGTCAATGTCGCGATATCGGCATCCTTCTCGCCGCGCATCGCAGTGAGCGGGGATAGCGCATCGGTGAGGCGATTGAGCACTGCCCGCGCCTCTTCGATACCGCGTACCGTGAGGCGCTGGAACCAGAAGGGCTGACGGCTGTCGCCGCCAAGGCCCGCGAGCCGCGTCTCGAAAAGCGCGTCGAGGGAAGCGACGTCCGGCCGGCCGGTGCCGCCGCGCAGCGCCACCAGCTCGATCAGCTCGGCAGCCTTGCGCACGCTCTGGCGTTCGAGACCGAGGCCAAGCAGCGGATGCTTGAGCAGCGACAATAGACCCACCGGATCGCCTGGCCGGAATGCTGCGCCTAGCGCCAGCCTGAGCAGGCTGGCGGCCGGCGTGTTGGCTAGCGGCGTGCCGCCGGAATCGTCAGCGACGACGCCGAAGCGTAGCAGCTCGGCCGAGACGCGTCGCGCCAGGGCGCGGTCGCCGGTGACGAGTGCCGCGCGCTTGCCCGGCATTTCCACTGCGCGCTTAAGCGCAATGGCAATCGCTGCCGCCTCGTCGCGCTCATTTGCAGCCTCGACCAGCGTCACGCCGGCCAGCGCCTGCTCGACATCATTGACCGAGAAACGCGGCCGCGACTCCGTCCAAAGCTCGGTGGTCTCGGCCGGCCGCAGCGCCTCGCCGACAAGGGCGGCGCGTAATGCGAGCGGTCGTGATGCAGCGCCGATCTCCTCGACATCGCGGCGCTCAATGCCAATGCTGCCGATCAGCTTGGCGAGACCGTATTGTGGGTGACCAAGTGTTGCCGGCCGCGCGCCGGGCGCGGTTATCGCCGCGAAGGACGCGTCGTCGAGCTCACGGTCGAGCCCGGGCAGCACGACGGCGCCGTTCGGCAAGCCGGCGATCACGGCAAGCAACTCGGCCGTGGCTGGAATGGAGCCGGTCGAACCGGCGGCGATCACCGGTCCGGTCGGCGGACTGCGCTTCAGCCGCGCCGCTTCCAGCCGGATCAGCGCGCTGCGGTGCGCGGCCGGATTAGAGCGGTCACGCTCTTTGAGCAACTCCGGCCAGTTGTCGGTGACGATGCCGAGGAAATCGAGCGTCACCTGCCACCAGCCCGCAAGGTTGCCGGTGACCAGCGTGGCGAGCTTCGCCCAATCCGTTCCCTCGGTCTCGATCTCGTCCATCAGCCGGGCAAGGTCGCGCGAAAGCCAAATGGCGTCGGCGGCCGAGGTCGGCACAACGAACTCCTCGTTGAAGCGCGCCCTGACGTGCGCCGGCAGGCTTTCCTTCCAGGCGCGCACCAGCGGCGCCAGCAACAGCAGCCTTTCCTGCGCGGCGATCGGCGGTGCGAGGTCTATTGCCGGTGCCGCCTCGGCGTCAAAGGCGGCCTCGTCCTCGTCGAACTCGCCGAGCGGCCGCACCGTCGGCAAGATGGCCGAGCGTCTGCCGAGCATGTCGACGAAGGCGCCGCGCAGGGCGCGCGCCGCGCGCCGCGTCGGCACATAGATAGTCGCGTCAGCCAGCGCCAGCGGCTCGCCGTCGAAGCGGAAGGTTGGGATCAGGCGGCCTTCGAGCAACGCCTCCGCCAGCGTCGGCAGGAACGGCGCTCCGGACGGGATGGAAAAGACGCGGCGCGAGCCGCTCATACCGCATTAGATCTTTGTGCGCCCGTTTGGGCGCACAAACGACGATCTAACTCTTTGAGTCTACGCATCGTGCTTTCCAAAAATCGGACCCGATTTTTGGGCCGATGCGGTCGCGGGCGCGCCGGTGACCGCCGCTTCGGCCGCCGGAATGGCATCCGGCGTCCCGACGGTGATCCAGCGGCCTCTCATCTTCATGCCGAACAGGCGGCCGGCGGCGATTGCCTTGTCGAAATAGGCGTTGATCGAATGCGGGCCTTCGGGCGCATCCTTGAAGATGCGCGGATGGATGATCGCGGCACCGGCATAGATCAAGCCGGCAGGGTCGCCTTTGGACCGGTGCAGCGCGCCGTCCGGCGCCACGAGGAAGTCGGTGCCGACGCAGTGTCCGATCGCTGAGTCGAGATCGGTGAGCATCAGCAGAATATCCATTCTAGCGGCGTCCCATGCAAGGGCGAGGCGCTCGAGGCTGGGCTCGCCGCTGTCGATCCAGAACGTATCGGCATTGATGATGTAGAAAGGCTCGCCCCCCAGGAACGGCAGCGCCTTGACGATGCCGCCGGCCGAGTCCAGCAGGCCCGCGCGCTCGTCGGAAATGTCGATCTTCGGCGCCCGGCGGCCGGCGACATGGGCGATGATCTGCTCCGGCAGGTAGTGAACGTTGACGACGGCGCTGGCGACGCCGGCGGCTTCCAGGCTGTCCAACCCCCAGTCGAGCAAGGCCTTGCCGGCGATCTTCACCAGCGGCTTCGGCATCGTGTCGGTGATCGGCCGCATGCGCTTGCCGAGACCGGCCGCAAGCACCATCGCGGTCTTCGGCTTCATGGCGAGCGCTCCTCGAGCAGGCCGTGGGCCATGTAAAATTCCTTCAGGCCGGCAAGCGCCGGGTGCGCCAGCGCCCGCCTCAGATAGTCGCGAATGCGCGGCAGGTGCTTCAGATAGTAGGGCTTGCCGTCGCGCTTTTCGAGCCGCACGAAGATGCCCAGGATCTTCGAATTGCGCTGCGCCGCCATGATCGCATAGGCCTCGGCGAAGCCGGCTTCGTCGAAGGCGCCGGCCGAACGCCGCGCCGCGACATAGGCTTCGACCGTCCGCCGCTCGATCTCGGTCGAGACGGTGACACGCGCATCCATGGCCAAAGAGGCGACGTCGTAAGCCGCCGGGCCGATCAGTGCGTCCTGCACGTCGACGATGCCGAGCCGATCGAGGCCGGAACGCTCTGCCCGCCAGATGATGTTGGGCGAATGGAAGTCGCGCAGCATCAGCGTGTATTCCTGGCCCTTGAGCCGGTCGAGCACCGCATTCCATGCGTTATGATAGCCGGCCCGCAATGCATCGCTTGCCGGCTCGCCGGTGACCATCGGCACATACCAATCGACCAGAAGGTCGGCCTCGATCAGCATCGCCTCGCGGTCAAAGGGCGGAACGCCGTGGTATACGCCCGGCGCGGCCTCCATGCGGTCCGGCCAGGCCTTGCCATGCATCATGGCGAGCAGCTCCGCCGCTGCCTCATAGCGCTCGACGATCGGCTGGCCGTCGCCGCCCAAAAATCCTTCCGAGCCGAGATGTTCGAGCAGCAGAAAGCCCTGATCGAGGTCCTGCGCATGGATAAGCGGCACGCTGACGCCGGCGGCGAGAAGCGCCCGGTCGATGGCGACGAAGGCGGCGACCGACTGTGCGGTGTGAGCGATCACGGCGTAAGGCTTGCCGTCGCGCACCGGCGGTCCGAGCACCAGGCGCGGCGAGTTCATCAGCACCCGCGGCGCCCCGCCGGGAAGCGAGGCGATCTCGTAGGAACGGGCGGACGCGTCGCCGACGAAATGACGGCGGCTCGCTTCGCCCCAGCCGGCCGAGGCCAGGAAATCACGCATCGCCAGCGAGCGCGCCGCGCGCTCGAAGGCGGCTCCCTGTCCGGAGATCCTTGCCGACCGGCCCGCGCCCTGCTCGATAAGCTCGACCTGGAGCGCATTTGCCGGCAGCTGGTCGCCGGCTCGGTCCGGCCATTCGATCAGTGCCGCGCCCTGCGCCAGCGCGTCGTCGAGGCCGAGCTCGTCGAGCTCGTCCGGCGAGGACAGGCGGTAGAGGTCGAAATGGTGCACGGGTATCCGCGTCTCGTAGCTCTGCACCAGCGTGAAGGTCGGGCTCGGCACTTCGAGGCCGGCGTCGTCGGCAAGCGCCCGGATGAGCGCGCGGGCGAGCGTCGACTTGCCGGCGCCGAGATCGCCTTTCAGCGCAATTGCGTCGCCAGCCCGCAGCGCCATGGCAAGGTCTTCGCCAAGCCTCGCGGTCGCCGCCTCGTCGGCGAGAAATCGTTCCAACACCGTTTCTGCCAAAGCGCGTTACTCGGCCGCTTCGCGGATGCCGCCGGAGGGCGTCTCCGGGAAGGTGCAGATCACGGTCGTGCCCTTGTCCGCTCCGGTCTCTATACGCACCGTTCCGCCGTGCAATTCGACGAAGCTCTTGACGATCGACAGTCCCAACCCGGCGCCGCGTCGGCGGCCGCCATTGGCGCGCGGCTCGAAGCGTCGGAAGACCGATTCCAGCACGTCCGGCGGCATGCCCGGCCCGTCGTCATGCACCGAGAATTCGACGCCGTCTGCCATTTGACGGCAAGCGAGCGTGATCGTGCTCGCCGCTGGCGCATAATTTGCGGCATTGCTCAAGAGATTGTAGAGGATCTGGCGGACCCGGATCTCGTCGCCGTGGAAGCTCTTCGGCGCCGATGCAGCGTCGACCTTGAGCTTGATCTGATGCTCCTCCAGCCGGTCCGCGACCAGCTCGGCGGCCGCAGCGATCGTCCTGTCGATGCTCATCTCGGAAATGTCGAGCTGCATGATGCCGGCATCGACCGTCGCGAGATCCAGTATGTCGTTGACGATGGTGAGCAGGACCGAGGACGACGAGCCGACATGCTCGACATATTCGCGCTGCTTCGGCGTCAGCGGTCCCGTCGTCGGCAGCGACAGCAGTTCGGTGAAGCCGATGATGTTGGTCAGCGGCGAGCGCAGTTCGTAGGAGACGTGCTGCACGAACTCGTTCTTCAACTGGTCTGACTTCTCCAGCGCCTCGTTCCTGTCCTTCAGCGCCCGCTCGACATTGACGGTGTCGGTGACGTCGACAAAGGTCATCATCACTTGCCCGTTGGGCAGGTGGATCACGGCATAGCTCAGCACCGTGCCGTTGACGAGTTCCGCCTGGCCGTGGCGGTCGCGGCGTTCGTCGTCGAAGCCGGTGATGGCGGCGACGAAGCCGCCCCACGGACTGTCTGCCGCGCGTTGGTCGCAAAGATCGCGGATCGCCGAGACATGCACGTTAGCCTTGATCGCGTCCGGCGCCAGCCCCCACAGCGCGATAAAGGCGGGGTTGGACAGGCGCAGCCGTCCGTCCGGGCCGAACACCGCCACGCCCTCCGCCAGATTGTCCAGCGTCTCGCCTTGCACACGCACGGCGGTCTGGTAGCGGCTTTCGAGGTCCATCTTCTCGGTCAGATTCTCGAACACCCAGGTGACGCCGCCCTTGGGCTGCGGGTTGGCCACCACGCGGATCGTCTTGCCGTCCGGCAGGTGCCACCAATGCTCCTGCGATTCGACGGCGCGATAGGCGCCGAGCAGGTTCTCCTTCCAGCGCCGCCATTCCGGCTGTTCGGCGATCTTGCCTTCGCTGCGCAGCCGGTCGAGCAGCAGCGCGTTGGAGGGGGCACTGTGCAGGAAGCCGCCGTCCAGGCCCCACAGTTTCTGGAATGCCTGGTTGAAAAAGCGCAGGTTTTCATCCGTATCGAAGATCGCCACAGCCGTGTTGAGCTGGTCGAGCGTGTCGGCATGGCTGCGCACGGTGCGCTCATATTCGGCGCGGATCGTCTCGATGGCGCTGATGTCGCAGGCGAGCCCCGCCGAGCCGTCGGCGCTCGCAAAGTCGGTGACCGAAAACATGTGGCGATCACCCTCGATGACCGTCGACAATGTCTGCTCGAAGACGGGGCGCGACTTGTGCTGTTCGGCAATCTGCTCGCGCGCCTGTCCGCCGAGGAACTCCTTGGCTTCGCGCACGGCGGCCTCCGCGCTTTCCGCTTCGACCGCCTCGGCATAGGCGCGGTTGACCCATTTCAGCCGCCCGTCGGCCGCCCGCAGCCATGTCGGCATCTTCAGCGCGTCGAGCAGGCCGAGCATGGTATCGTAGTCGGCGCTGAGCCGCTGATTCTCGACCTTCAGCCGGGCCTGGCTGCGCAGCGTTTCCGACAGCGATATGAAGCGGACCAAGACATGCGCGGCGCTCTTGCGGCCATGCACCTCCAGCGGCATGCCCGCCTGCGTTTCGATGACGAGGTCGAAAGTCTTCGCTTGGTCGCGCAGCGCCGCTATGGCGTTCTCGAGCGCCGCGGCGGAGCGCGGCATCAGCCAGCGGCCGAAAGCGAGGAAGGCGGACCGCTCGTCCGGTGCGCCGCTTTCGAGCGGCAGGCTGCCGATCAGCTCCGGTTTCTTGATCTCGGAACTCCACACGACGACGCGCTGGTCGCGCAAATTGAGCAGCGCCTCGGAGCGCTGCAGGGCCGCGTTGACGTCGGCGATTCGCGCCCTGAGCTGGACATTTTGCGACGCCGTCCGTGCCCGCTCGCGGATCAGGAAGATGGCCGAGACAAGGGCTGCCCCCATGACGCCGGCAAACATCGCAAGTTGCATCACCTCGACCGTGCTGACCGCCGCGGCCACGCCGGTATCGGCATGCGCCGCAATGCTAAGCAATGGGGCGGCAGACATGGCGGTGGCAAGGAGCGTGCCGAGACGGGCGCCGGCACGCCATGAGAGAGCTCCGCCCGCCGCGGCGGAGCCGGTCGTGATCGAATCCTCGTGGCCGCCGGAAACGGCCTTTCCCGCGCGTGGCGGGTTATCCCCCGGCATGTCTTGGTCCTCTTCGCCGCTTGAATGCAAGACCGCCCTGAATGCGTCCCCGGCCCAACTGTCCCCGGACCGCGAATCACAACAATAACGCCTGCCGGAATCGGCGTGAAGAATCACAGGTGCAAAAAATGAAGCCGGGCAGAAAGTCAACACCCGGCTTCAATATGTTGTAGATATTTTCGTTTTGGTTAATAGCGGTAGTGCTCAGGCTTGAACGGGCCCTGCGGCGTCACGCCGATATAGGCCGCCTGCTCGGAAGAGAGCTCGGTGAGGCGCGCGCCAAGCTTGTCGAGATGCAGCCGCGCCACCTTCTCATCGAGGTGCTTGGGCAGCACATGGACCTGGTTCTGGTACTGGCCGTGCTTGGTGAAGAGCTCGATCTGAGCCAGCACCTGGTTGGTGAACGAAGCCGACATGACGAAGCTCGGATGGCCCGTGGCGTTGCCCAGGTTGAGCAGGCGGCCTTCGGACAGAAGAATCATCCGCTTGCCGTCGGGGAAGGTGATCATGTCCACCTGCGGCTTGACGTTGGTCCATTTCAGGTTGCGCAGAGACGCCACCTGGATCTCGTTGTCGAAGTGGCCGATGTTGCCGACGATCACCATGTCCTTCATCGTCCGCATATGGTCGAGCGTGACGACGTCCTTGTTGCCGGTGGTGGTAATGACGATGTCGGCGGTGGGGGCTGCGTCTTCCAGGGTGACCACTTCATAGCCGTCCATCGCGGCCTGCAGCGCGCAGATCGGGTCGACCTCGGTCACCTTGACGCGAGCGCCGGCGCCGCGCAGCGAGGCCGACGAGCCCTTGCCGACGTCGCCATAGCCGCAGACGACCGCGACCTTGCCGGCCATCATCGTGTCGGTGCCGCGGCGGATGCCGTCGACCAGCGATTCCTTGCAGCCGTATTTATTGTCGAACTTCGACTTGGTGACGGAGTCGTTGACGTTGATCGCCGGGAAGGGCAGCAGGCCTTTCTTCTGCAGCTGGTAGAGGCGGTTGACGCCGGTGGTCGTCTCCTCGGTGACGCCGCGGATCGCTTCCTTCTGCTTGGCGAAGAAGCCCGGCGAAGCCTTCATGCGCTTCTTGATCTGGGCGAACAGGATCTCTTCCTCTTCGCTGCCGGGATTGGACAGCACGTCCTCACCCGCCTCGGCGCGCGCGCCGAGCAGGATGTACATGGTGGCGTCGCCGCCGTCGTCGAGGATCATGTTGGACGTGCCGCCGTCGGCCCACTGGAAGATTCGGTCGGTGTAATCCCAGTAGTCCTCCAGCGACTCGCCCTTGATGGCGAAGACAGGAATGCCGGCCTCGGCGATCGCCGCGGCGGCGTGATCCTGGGTGGAGAAGATGTTGCAGGAGGCCCAGCGTATATCGGCGCCCAGCGCTCTCAGCGTCTCGATCAGCACCGCGGTCTGGATCGTCATATGCAGCGAGCCGGTGATGCGCGCGCCCTTGAGCGGCTTCTTGTCGCCGAATTCCTCGCGGCAGGCCATCAGGCCCGGCATCTCGGTTTCGGCGATCTCGATCTCCTTGCGGCCCCAGCCGGCAAGCGAAATGTCGGCGACCACATAGTCCTTGCTACCCGTCATGGCAGTGCTCCGGTGTGATTGTCTTCAAAAGCGCGCCGGCGCCGGGACGGCGCATGGAGGGCGCGGATTGCCGGCCTGACTAGCAGATCGGCTGCCAAACGACAATGGGATATAAAGAAATCTTTATTCGTGCATGTCTTTGGAGACAATGCGCGGCACCGATCGGCGAACCTTCAGATTTCCTCGCCGAAGCGCGAGGCGACCAATTGCTCCAGCGCGTCCATGGCCGGACCGGCTTGCGGACCGCTGGCGGTGACGCGGATCGAATAGCCGGGGCTTGCCGCCAGCATCATCAGGCCCATGATCGAGGTGCCGCCGACCTTCACGCCGTCCTTCTCGACATGGATGGTTGCGTCGAAGCCGCTGGCGACCTGGACGAACTTGGCCGAGGCGCGGGCATGCAGGCCGCGCTGGTTGACGATCGGGAACTCTCGCACAACCTCGTCTTTTTCCGGCGCATGGGCGTTCATTTGCTGCTCAGAAGCTGGCTGGCGACGTTGATGTATTTGCGCCCCGCGGCCTGCGCCTCGTCGAGCGCGGCGGCCATGTTGTCGGCCTTGCGGACCGAGGAGAGCTTGATCAGCATCGGCAGGTTCATGCCGGCGATGACCTCGGTGCGGCCCGATTCCATCACCGAGATGGCGAGGTTGGAAGGCGTGCCGCCGAACATGTCGGTGAGCACGATGACGCCGGCCCCGGTGTCGACGCGTGCCACCGCGTCGACGATGTCGGCCCGGCGCTTCTCCATGTCGTCGTCGGCGCCGATCGCCACCGTTTCGAAATTGTCCTGTGGCCCCACCACGTGTTCGACGGCATGCCGGAACTCGGTGGCGAGTTGACCGTGCGTCACGAGCACGAGTCCGATCATTCTTTGGTGGCTCCCGTCATCGCCGCTTCACTGGCGTATTTTATGTTCGCCAACCATTCCAGGCGGCGGGAGCGCTATCTTGTCGACGCACGGCCGGTTGACAAGCCCAAAATTGCGACGGCCCGATCCATTTTGACGCATTGCAGCAAAAAATCCGGATCGGATCATGAAAAAGGCGCTATCGACAGCCGCGCCATCACGGCCGGCACGCCTGTGACAACATTGCGCTCGGCAAGATCGATGCGCGGCACCGGGCAGCCCGCGACCGGCTCGCTGATTTCTTCCTGGAAGCGGGCCATTTCCTCTTTCGGCACCAGCCGGACGTGCAGGTCGATTACGCCGCCCGGCTCGAACGGCAGCGGGCTCGGAATGAAGCCGGGCACTTCGGCGAGACCGGCGATGGTGGCCGGCGCCCGGCACACCAGCCGCCCGTGACGCGGGGCGGCAAGCAGCCTGTCGTCGCCGATCAGTCGCGAAAACAGCCCGCGCACCCGGCAATGGTCGATCAGCGTCAGCGCCAGCGTCGTCTTGCCGGCGCCGGACGGCCCGGTGACGAGGACGCCGCGATCGCCGATCAGGATCGCCGTTGCGTGGATGTTTTCGGGCTTCACGGCAGGATCGGACATGATCGTTTCTGTCTGGGAACGGAGATCAGCCTTCGGCCGGCAGGGTCACCACGAAGCGCGCGCCCTTGATCTCGCCCGGCTTGGTGCCGGGGATGTTTTCCGCCGTCAGCGTGCCGCCATGCGCTTCGACGATCTGGCGGCTGATCGACAGGCCCAGGCCGGAGTTCTGGCCGAAGGCCTCACCGGCGGGCCGGTCGGTATAGAAGCGCTCGAAGATGCGATCGATCTTTTCGGCTCTGATGCCCGGACCGTTGTCGTCGACGGTGACGATGTTGAACTTGCCGGCGCGCGCCAGCGAGATGGTGATATGGCCGTGTTCCTCGGGAACGAAGGAACGCGCGTTCTCGATCAGGTTGGTGATGACCTGGCCGATCCTCAGATCATGGCCGACGACGACATAGCCTTTGACGCCCTGCGGCAGCTTGGCGACCTTGAGCTCGATCTCGACCGACTTCTTGTTGCGCGTCGTCTCGCGCGAGACCGCGACAAGATCGGTGATGAACTTCTTCAGGTCGACCGTCGAGGCATCCTCGCGCGCCAATTCGGCATCGAGCCGCGACGCATCGGAAATATCGGTGATCAGTCGGTCGAGCCGCTTCACGTCGTGCTGGATGATTTCCATCAGGCGCGCGCGTGAGGTGTCGTTCTTGGCCAGCGGCAGCGTTTCGACCGCGCTCCGCAGCGAGGTCAGCGGATTCTTGAGCTCGTGCGAGACATCGGCCGCGAAGCTTTCGATCGCCTCGATGCGCGCATAGAGCGCGTTTGTCATGTCGCGCACCGCGATCGACAGATTGCCGATCTCGTCTTGACGGTCGGAGAAGTCCGGGATCTCCTCGCGGTTCTTGACGCCGCGCCGCACCCGTACGGCGGCAGCCGACAGCCGCCGCAGCGGATTGGCGATGGTGGAGGCCAGCAGCAGCGAGAGGATGGCCGTGACGAGCGCCGCGATGCCGAACACGCGCAGGATGGCCTTGCGTTCGGCCGCGACGATCTTGTCGATGTCGCCGCCTTCGGTGGACAGCATCAAGACCCCGAGCACGGCGCGAAAGCGCTGGATCGGCACCGCCACCGAGACGATCTGCTCGCCCTGCTCGCTTACCCGCACGATGGTCGAGGGACTGCCGGTCAGCGCCTTGACCACTTCGGGGAAGGCCGCGCCATTGCCGCCGGGCTGTTCGTGATAGACGGGCAGGTCCTTGTTGCGGAAGAAGTCGAAGACGAATTTCTCGACGCGCTCCAATAGGCCGGGCTGCTCGTCGTCGACAGGCGGCAGGTCGTAGCGCAGGATCTGGCCGCGCGAATAGAGATGCCGCGAATCGAGCAGCAGGTTCGCGTCGCGGTCGTAGATGCGGGCGCGCGTGCGGGTCGGCGAGATCAGCCGCCGCAGCACCGGCGCCACGCGCTCGGGATTGATCGGGAAGTCGAGATTGTCGAGCTGGTCCGAGCCTGGCCCCAGGCTTTCGCCGGCCTGCAGCTCGAGCAGCTTTTCCGGATCGATGCTGATCGAGTCGGTCTCGACCGTCGCCGAGGCCGCGATGGCGCCGGCGATGATCTCGCCTTGCGTCATCAGGCTTTCGACGCGGGCGTCGATCAGCCCGTCGCGGAAGGTGTTGAGGTAGAGGATGCCCGTGACCAGCACGGCAAGGCCGGCCAGGTTGAGAAACAGGATGCGCCGCGTCAGGCTGGAGAAGATGTGGTGGCCGAGGAAGCGGCGCATCGGCACCGTGATCTTCGACAGGAATGCAGGCACGATACGCGACGGGCGCTTCGCCGCGCCCGCCCGCCTGCCTCGCTCTGCGTCCACTGCCATCAACTAGCAGTCCCTGTCCGGTGAATGGTGCATGGCGGATGGAAAAATGGGGCGCTTAGATAGAGCCCAGTGGGCCGCTCGCACCATCCACCATTCACCATTGACTATTCACTATATCAAGCTTCCCGAAACCGGTACCCGACTCCGTAAAGGGTTTCGATCATCTCGAAGTCGTCATCGACGGCCTTGAACTTCTTGCGCAGCCGCTTGATGTGGCTGTCGATGGTGCGGTCGTCGACATAGACCTGCTCATCATAGGCCGAGTCCATCAGCGCATCACGGCTTTTTACCACGCCGGGGCGCTGCGCAAGCGAATGCAGGATCAGGAACTCGGTTACCGTCAGCGTCACCGGCTCGCCCTTCCAGGTGCAGGTGTGCCGCTCCTGGTCCATCACCAGTTGGCCGCGCTCGAGCGAGCGCGCCTGCTGGCTGGGCGCCTTGGCGGCCGCCTCGCGGGCGCTGGTGCGGCGCAGCACCGCGCGCACCCGCTCGACAAGCAAGCGCTGCGAGAACGGTTTGCGGATGAAGTCGTCGGCCCCCATCTTGAGGCCGAACAATTCGTCGATCTCGTCGTCCTTCGACGTCAGGAAGATCACCGGCAAGTCGGATTTTTGCCGCATCCGGCGCAACAGCTCCATGCCGTCCATGCGCGGCATCTTGATGTCGAGGATGGCGAGATTGGGCGGCCGCGCCGCCAGGCCTTCGAGTGCCGACGCGCCGTCGGTGTAGGTTTCGACGCGGTAGCCCTCGGATTCGAGCGCGATCGACACCGAAGTCAAAATATTTCGGTCGTCGTCGACAAGCGCGATTGTTGCCATTTCAAGCGGCTCCCTCATGAGCGGTCCCTTCTGTCGTCGAGAAAGGGCTTTTGCAGGACAAATTGGGTACAAAATGTGGCACGGGCCTTGTCCGAAGTCACGGGCGGCCTGCCGCTACACACGATCGCACCCATAACCGGATTGGACGAACGAAGCCTGCCAATCCTTTGGGCAACCTCTGTGATTTTTTGCACATATAAACGATTTAAACAACTTTCAAAATTTTTAAATCGATTAATGATTTGATATCATTCGCCTTTTCTGGTTCTCACCCTACCTAGTCCCTTGCGCGTTCCGGCAATGACCGGTCAGACGCGGCCAAAATCCGGAGAGGAAATTTGATGTCGGAAGCCGGCAAACGCAACCCCGACTGCGCCATTGACGCGATCGGCCTGAGGACCACGGGCACGGTGCGATATAATTTCGGCGCTGCCGAGCTCTATGAGGAAGCGATCCGCCGCGGCGAGGCGAAATTGACGGCGCAGGGCGCGCTGATTGCCGAGACCGGCCAGCACACCGGACGCTCGCCGAAGGACAAGTTCGTCGTGCGTGACGACAGCACCGCCCCGCATGTCTGGTGGGAAAACAACAAGGCGATCTCGCCGGCGCAGTTCGAGACGCTCCTCGCCGATTTCCGCGCCCATGCTGCGGCCAAGGATCTCTATGTGCAGGATCTCGTCGGCGGCGCCGACGCCGAGTTCCAGCTGCCGGTTCGCGTCGTGACGGAATTCGCCTGGCACTCGCTGTTCATCCGCAATCTCCTGATCCGCCCGCAAGCCGCCGAGCTCGACCGCTTCGTGCCGCAGATGACGATCATCGACCTGCCGTCCTTCCGCGCCGACCCGGCCCGCCACGGCACCCGCGCGGCGACGGTTATCGCGGTCGACCTCACCCGCAAGGCCGTGCTGATCGGCGGCACGTCCTATGCAGGCGAGATGAAGAAATCGGTATTCACCGTGCTGAACTACCTGCTGCCGCAAAAAGGCGTCATGCCGATGCATTGCTCGGCCAACGAAGGACCCGCCGGCGACGCGGCCGTCTTCTTCGGCCTTTCCGGCACAGGCAAGACGACACTGTCGGCCGATCCATCGCGCACGCTGATCGGCGACGACGAGCACGGCTGGGGGCCGCACGGCATCTTCAACTTCGAAGGCGGCTGCTACGCCAAGACGATCAGGCTGTCGGCCGAGGCGGAGCCCGAGATATTCGCCACCACGCAGCGCTTCGGGACGGTGCTGGAGAATGTGATTCTCGACGCCGCCCGCGTGCCGGACTTCGACGACGGCAGCCTCACCGAGAACACGCGCTGCGCCTATCCGCTGGACTACATTCCCAATGCCTCGAGGACCGGCCGCGCCGGCCATCCGAAGAACATCATCATGCTGACGGCCGACGCCTTCGGCGTCATGCCGCCGATCGCCCGGCTGACGCCGGCGCAAGCGATGTATCACTTCCTTTCAGGCTATACCGCCAAGGTCGCCGGAACCGAAAAGGGCATAACTGAGCCCGAGGCGACCTTCTCGACCTGCTTCGGCGCGCCCTTCATGCCGCGCCATCCGTCAGAATACGGCAATCTGCTGCGCGAGCTGATCGCCGGCCATGGCGTCGATTGCTGGCTGGTCAACACCGGCTGGACCGGCGGCGCCTATGGCACCGGCCGTCGCATGCCGATCAAGGTGACGCGCGCCCTGCTCGGCGCGGCGCTCGACGGCTCGCTCAATGCCGCCGAATTCCGCACCGATGCCAATTTCGGCTTCGAGGTCCCGGTGGCGGTGCCGGGCGTCGACGGCGCCATTCTCGATCCGCGCTCGACCTGGGCCGACAAGGCGGGCTATGACCGGCAGGCCTCCAAGCTGGTCAACATGTTCGCCGCCAACTTCGAGAAATTCGAAACACATGTCGACGCGGCCATCCGCGGCGCCGCGCCGCGCCTGCAGGAGGCGGCGGAATAGCTGCCGCTCCAACATCTTCCTCCAGGGCCCGGCTTTGGCCGGGCCGCCCGGCTTTGGCCGGGCCTTTTCTTTTTCCCGCCGCCGCGCCATGACTGTGCGCATGAATGCCGACGACAGGATTATCATCGCCAGTGACGCGGTCATCCATCCGGACGACCTGCACGAGGATTTCATCCGCTCTTCCGGCCCGGGCGGCCAGAACGTCAACAAGGTGGCGACCGCCGTCCAGCTGCGCTTCGACGCCGCCAATGCGCCGGGCCTGTCGGAGCGGGTGCGGGAGCGCGCCATCAAGCTCGCCGGCCAGCGCGCAACCAAGGATGGCGTCATCGTCATCGAGGCCGGGCGCTTCCGCACTCAGGAACAGAATCGCGCCGACGCGCGAGCCAGGTTGACGGCACTGGTCGCCAAGGCGGCCGAGCCGCCGCCGCCGCCGCGCAAGAAGACGAAGCCTTCGAAGGGCGCCGTCGAGCGGCGCCTCAAGACCAAGGCCGGGCGCTCGACGGTGAAGAAGCTGCGCGGCCGGGTTGAAAGCGACTAGGGGCCGACATCCGACGACGGCCGCTTTCGGGTCGCGAAGCCGTTCTGCCGGTGGCATGCTCGGACGAACTGATCGGATCGAATGTCATGCTCGTTCTGCCCAAGGGTGTTCGCCATATGCCGGGCTATCTGCCGCGCACGGAGCAGGAGGCTCTGGTCGAGGAGATCAGGCGCGTCGTGCAGGCGGCGCCGCTTTATGTGCCGGCCATGCCGCGCACCGGCAAGGAGATGAGCGTGCGCATGACCAATTGCGGCATGCTCGGTTGGGTGACCGACCGCGAGCGCGGCTATCGCTACCAGCCGATGCACCCGGTGACAGGCGAGCCCTGGCCGCCGATCCCCGAAGCCCTGATAAAAGTGTGGCGCGAGGTGTCGGCCTGTCCGCACGCCCCGGAAGCCTGCCTCGTCAATTTCTATTCGAGCGAGGCCAAGATGGGCCTGCACCAGGACCGCGACGAACAGGATTTCGCAGCACCCGTCGTTTCGGTGTCGCTCGGCGACGACTGCCTGTTTCGGGTCGGTCACACCACGCGCGAAGGCGGCACGAGATCGTTCAGGCTGAAGAGCGGCGATGTCGTCGTGCTTGGCGGCGAGGGACGCCTCTGTTTCCACGGCGTCGACCGCATCTACCCAGCGACCTCGGCGCTGTTGAGGAGTGGCGGCCGTATCAATCTGACGCTGCGGCGGGTAACGGTGCCCGCAAGCTAACGAAATCTAGAAGTTTTCCTCATAAAGACGGGCAGCTATTGCAGCTTGGGGCTCGGCAATGACGGAAAGCTATTCGGTCCTCCGCGGCCTGTGGGCAATCGTCACGGAGGCAGCCCAACTCGTTCGGAGGGATTCGGGCCTTTATCTGGCCATCGTCATTTATGTTTTGGCCGGGCTGATCTTTCTGAACGCGATTGGCGCGGCCGACCGCCTCGCGTTCTCGATATATTTCGGGTCCTGGATTTCCCTCAACGGATTCGCACTGCCCACAATAGCAATCCTTGCCGACGCAATTCTCATTATGCATCGCTTCAATTCCCGGCGACGTTTGGTTGCGAAAAGAGTGTTTTCGACCGGGCGGTTGGCATATTCGCTATCGGGATTGTGCCTTCTGATGGCGCTCATGATCTTTCAGGGCAATTTCACTTCCGTGAAAAACGGAATGTCGGCCTGGCAAGGCGGTTTTCAATTCGATGTCCTGCACGCGGACATCGACGCTTTCCTCCATTTGGGCGCCGATCCGTGGCGATGGCTCTACTCTGTGGCCGAAAGCGATCTGGTGCGCGCCATAATAGAATGGAACTACAACGTCTTCTGGTTTCTGCTGAATTTCGTCGGCTTGTTCTTCGTCGCGACATCGCCCATGGTGGCATCGGTCCGAACGCGCTATCTCGCCTGCTTTATGGCAGTCTGGATCCTGGTCGGGAACATCCTGGCGGCGCTGTTCCTCTCGGCGGGTCCGGCATTTTACGGCGCGGTCACGGGAGACACGGCGCGATTTGGTGAACAGCTTGCATTCCTGGCCCGCGGGGCTGGGTCAAGCAACTCCGCGGCCGCCTACCAGCAGTATCTATGGTCGCTGTATGAGGCCAAGCAGACCGGTTTTGCCACGGGTATCTCGGCGTTTCCCAGCGTTCACGTCGGCCTTGCAATGCTCAATGCATTGTTCGTGCGCGAATACAGCCGCCTCCTCGGCGCCTTCGCTCTGCTCTACGTGGCCTTTGTTGCTGTCAGCTCGGTCTATCTGGCATGGCACTATGCAATAGACAGCTATGTCGCCGTCATCGTCGTGTCTGTGATTTACATCGTCGCTCGCAAGCTGATCCCCGCGGACCGTCGCCTCGTGCCGAACATGCCAATCGGAGCCGTCAACCGTCCCGTGGCGGCCGCTACGGTCTGCTGAGACCCGGCTCCTTATCGAAGCTGCCGCCGACTAAGAACAAAGACTAATTTGAAAGCGCGTCGCCTGAATCGACGCCAGGGCCATGCGCTTTAGGCGCCGGTCCGCCGGATTCGATCAGAGTTTCCGCAATGCCACCTCTTCGACCAGGTGGTTGGCGCCTTTGCGCAGGATGAGGTCGGCGCGCGCCCTGGTCGGCAGGATGTTCTCGCGCAAATTCTTCAGGTTGATGTTGCTCCACAGGCCCTCGGCGATGGCGCGGGCGGCATCCTCCGACAGCTGCGAATAGCGGTGGAAGAAGGAGTCCGGGTTGCGGAAGGCAGTCTCGCGCAGTCGCATGAAGCGCTGGGTGTACCACTGGTGAATCAGCTTCTCGTCGGCATCGATATAGATGGCGAAGTCGAAGAAATCCGACAGGAACGGCACGATCTTGCCGTCCTTCGGCAGCTTGCCCGGCTGCAAAACATTGATGCCTTCGAAGATCAAAATGTCCGGCCTGTCGATGGTGACGAACTCGCCCGGAATGACGTCGTAGGTCAGGTGCGAGTAGACGGGGGCCCGGACGTCGCGCTGCGCCGACTTGATGCCGGAAAGGAAGCGGAGCAGGGCGCCGACGTCGTAGCTTTCTGGAAAGCCCTTGCGCTCCATCAGATTGTTGCGGCGCAGGATCTCGTTCGGCAAGAGGAAGCCGTCGGTGGTGATGAGATCGACCTTCGGGCTCGACGGCCAGCGCGCCAGCAATTCCTTGAGCACGCGAGCGGTGGTCGATTTGCCGACGGCGACCGAGCCGGCGATGCCGATGATGAACGGCGTCTTGACGACGTCCTGCGCGTTGAAGAAGGCCTGGCGCTGCCTGAACAGCAGCTGGCTCGCCTCGACATGCGCCGAAAGCAGACGGGAAAGCGAAAGATAAATGCGCTTGACCTCTTCGAGGTCGACCGGGTCATTGAGCGAACGCAGCCGGTCGATCTCGTCCTCGGTCAGCGTGAGCGGCGTGTCGGCGCGGAACTGCGACCATTGCTCGGCCGAGAAGAAACGAAAGGGGGAGTATTTCTCGGTCGGAGCAAGCTGGTCCATCGAGTCTCCTGCCCTCCTAGAGCATGATGCCGAAAAGTGTGGAGCGGTTTTCGGACGACATCATGCTCTATCCGTCTTTAGCGGTCAGCCCCGGGGCCGGGACGCCTTTTCAGCGACGCCCGAGCGGCCGGTGCGGCCCTCGAGCTCCTTCAGCACGTCCTCCAGCGGAATGCCCGCGATCGCGAGGACGACCAGCCAATGATATAGAAGATCGGCGCTTTCCGAAACGAGGGCCTGCCGGTCGCCGCGAACGGCGGCGATCACAGCCTCGACCGCTTCCTCGCCGAGCTTCTGCGCCGCCTTGTCCATGCCCTTGGCGAACAATTTCGCCGTCCATGACTCCGGATCACCGGAATGGGCGCGCTGATGAATTATCGTTTCCAGCTCGGCGAGTGAAAATTGAGCCATAGCAGTGGTTTAAGTCCGATGAACGGTCGAGTCCAGCCGCATCGGCAGGCCGGCGCCCGCCATATGCGCCTTGGCCTCGGCGATGGTGTAGGTGCCGAAATGAAAGATCGAGGCGGCAAGAACGGCGGCGGCATGGCCATCGCGGATGCCTTCCACCATGTGATCAAGCGTGCCGACGCCGCCCGAAGCGATGACCGGCACACGCACGGCATCGGCGATCGCGCGGGTCAGCGCGATATCGTAGCCGGCCTTGGTGCCGTCGCGGTCCATCGAGGTCAGCAGGATCTCGCCGGCGCCGCGATCGACCATCTTCTTGGCGAACTCGACCGCGTCGATGCCGGTCTTCTCGCGCCCGCCATGCGTGAAGATCTCCCAGCGGTCGGCCTCGCCGGCAGCCGATACTTTCTTGGCGTCGATGGCGACGACGATGCACTGGTTGCCGAACTTGTCGGCAGCCTCCGCGACGAAATCCGGGTTCTTCACCGCCGCCGTGTTGATCGATACCTTGTCGGCGCCGGCCAGAAGCAGCCTTCGTATGTCGGCCACCTGGCGCACGCCGCCGCCGACGGTGAGCGGCATGAAACATTGTTCGGCCGTGCGGGCGACCACGTCGAAGATCGTCTCGCGATTGTCGGACGATGCGGTGATGTCGAGGAAGCAGAGCTCGTCGGCGCCCGCCGCGTCATAGGCCTTGGCCGCCTCGACCGGATCGCCGGCATCGACCAGGTCGACGAAATTGACGCCCTTGACCACGCGGCCGTTCTTGACGTCGAGACAGGGAATGACGCGGGCTTTCAGCATCAGCGCCCCTCCATGGTCGACAAAAGGTCGACCACCAGCTCGCCGACCTGCGGCGGCACCTCGCCCTTCGGGTCGAACGCCGGATCGTAGGCGGAAATGGTAAGTCCGGCGATGCTGAGCGGGCCGGCAAGGCCGCACATCGCGGTGCGGACCTGCTCCGGCGCCGGGCCGCCAGGCGTTGCGTAACGATTGGCCTGCAGCTTTTCCGGATCATGCACGTCGAGGTCGACATGCATGTGAATGCGCTCGGCACCCGTGGCCTTCAGCTTCGCCGCGGCGGCTGCCCAGTCCGGACACTCGGTGCGAATGATCGGCAGCTTCTCCAAAAGCTCTTTCTCGGCCGTATCGAGGTCGCGTGCGTTGACCAGGACACAGCGGGCCGGCTCGATCGGCTTGAAGCCGGGAATCTGCGCCGCCATGCGCCGCCAGCACAATCCAAGCGCCGTTGCCAGCGCCATGCCGTCGAGAAAGCCGGAGGTGGAGGTTTCCGGCGTGTTGAGGTCGCCATGCTGGTCGGCCCAGATGATGGCGTCCGCGCCTTCACCGGCCACCGCGCCCGCGCTGGTCAGGCAATTGCCGGCCAGAACGATGGGAAAGCGCCCATTGTCCAGCGCGATGCGGACCTCGCCCGAAACGACGTTGCAGACGGCAAATCCCGTGCCGATCTCGCGCTCCTGCTCGTCCTCGACGACCTTGCCGATGTCGCGCACCTCGACGTCGTGACCGGCAAGCTTCAGCGCCTCGGCCAGCCCGCCGGAGATCAGCGCATCGGGGCCTTGGCCACAGCGGCCGTGAAAGTGGCCGCTGTCATAGGACGCCAGGATGATCGAGATGTTCACGCTCGTGCCTCCGCGTTGTTGCCGCGCAGGATGGCGAGCGCCTCCGCCGGGTCGATGCGCCCGTCATAGAGCGCGCGACCGGAGATCGCACCCTCCAGGCGCTTCGCATCGGGCATGGTCATGCGCACGATGTCGGCGATGGAGGCCAATCCGCCGGAAGCGATCACCGGGATCGACACCGCCTCGGCAAGGTCGATGGTGGCATCCCAGTTGATGCCGGAGAGCACGCCGTCGCGGTCGATGTCGGTGTAAATGATGGCGGCCACGCCCGCACCTTCGAACTTCCTCGCCAATTCGATGACGCCGAGTTCCGAGGCTTCGGCCCAGCCCTCGACCGCCACCTTGCCGCCCTTGGCGTCGATGCCGACTGCTACCTTGCCGGGAAAGGTCCTGCATGCCTCCTTCACCAGTTCGGGCTCCCGCACCGCCACGGTCCCGAGGATGACTCGCGCCAGCCCGCGGTCCAGCCAGTCCTCGATCTGCGCCAGCGTGCGGATGCCCCCGCCGAGCTGCACCGGGTTCTTCGTCGCCTCGAGGATGGCGCCGACCGCGGCGGAATTGACGCTCTGGCCCTTGAAGGCGCCGTTGAGGTCGACGACGTGCAGCCATTCGAAGCCTTGCTCTTCGAAGGCTCGTGCCTGGGCCGCCGGGTCATCGTTGTAGATGGTGGCGGTCGCCATGTCGCCGTGCTTCAGGCGCACGCATTTGCCGTCCTTGAGGTCTATTGCCGGAAACAGGATCACGACCAGGCGCCCTCGACGATGGCGAAGTGGCCGGTCGATGCCGCCAGCCGGAGTTTCAAGGCTTCCTGGTACTCGGGCGACTGATAGCAGGCGAGCGCCCTGTCGTAAGAATCGAACTCCACCACGACATGGCGGTTTCCCGTTGCTCCCTCCGGGTCGGTATGGCGGCCGGCCCGAACAGCAAACTTCGCGCCAAATTTGGCGAAGGCCTTCGCGTTGGCCTCGATGTATTTCTTGTAGGTGTCCGGGTCGCGGACATCGATCATGGCGATCCAGTAGCCCTTCTTGCTCATTCAGGGCCTCCAATTCAGGAAATTGGTGATCAGCGCCAGGCCGAGCGCCTGGCTTTTCTCGGGATGGAACTGCGTGCCGGCAAAGTTGTCGCGGGCAACGGCCGCCGTCACCGGCCCGCCATAGTCGGCCGTCGCCAGCACCTCGGCCGGGTTCCTCGCCTCCAGGTGGTAGGAATGGACGAAATAGGCGTGCAGCCCTTTCGGACCGGTCTCGATGCCCGAAAACAGCGGATGCTTGCGCGCGAGCTCGATCGTGTTCCAGCCGATCTGCGGGATCTTTAGTGCCGGATCCTTCGGCGTGATTTCCTTGACGTCGCCGGCAATCCAGCCAAAACCCTCGGTGACGGTCTTTTCCAGCCCGCGTTCCGACATCAATTGCATGCCGACGCAGATGCCGAGGAACGGCCGCCCTTTGCGAAGCGCCGCCTCTTCCACCGCTTCCCACATGCCGGGGACGGCATGCAGGCCGGCCGCGCAGTCGGCATAGGCGCCGACGCCCGGCAGGACGATGCGGTCGGCGCTGCGCACCCGCTCGGCGTCGGCGGTGAGATCGATGGTCGCGGCGATGCCCGCCTCATGCGCGGCGCGCGCGAAGGCCTTGGTGGCCGAGCGCAGATTGCCCGACCCATAGTCGATGATCGCTACCCGCATGTCAGGGCCTTCCCGGCGTATGGGTCAGCCCCAGCGCCATGCCCGTCTGCGCCGGCCGCGCCAGGTTGGTGTCGGGCACGATGTGCGGCATCGGCGCCTGTTCCTGCGTGCGCTCGCTGGCTTCAAGCGCGTGACGGACCTCGGCATCGCCGAGCCTGCCGGCCTCGACGACGCCCCATTCCCGCCAGCCGCGGCGGCGGAGCGCCGCGATCCGCAGGGCCTGGCCTTCGAAGCCGATATAGAGCGACACCAGCAGCGAGAGCGCCGATCCAGCCCATTCAAGCCTGAGTTTCTCGCCGAGCATGGACAACGCCGCCATGGCGGCGAAGGTGAGCAGGGCCTCGATCCAGAGGCGGTGCCAGGCGAGCCAGATCGGCGAGAACAGGAAACCGAGCCAGGTGAAGCTGTCGCGCACCAGGGCGGCGTCCTTCTCGTTGCCCCCCGCAGGCGGCTCCATCACGACATAGATGGCCATAGGGTTATCCTTTCAGGGATCCCTTGGTGGACGGCACCGCATCGGGCTGGCGCGGGTCAGGCTCCAGCGCCACGCGCAGCGCCCTGGCCACGGCCTTGAAGCAGGTTTCCGCGATATGATGGTTATTGGCGCCGTAGTGGTTGGTCACATGCAGCGTTATGCCGGCATTCTGCGCCAGCGCCTGGAAGAATTCGCGCACCAGCTCGGTGTCGAATGTGCCGATCTTCGGCGACGAGAAGGAAACGTTCCAGACCAGGAACGGCCTGCCGGAAACGTCGATCGCCGCCCGGGTCAGCGTCTCGTCCATTGCGAGCTCGATCGAGGCAAAGCGCATGATGCCGCGCCGCTCCCCCAAAGCCTTGCTCAGAGCCTGGCCGATGGCAATGCCGGTATCCTCGACCGTGTGATGGTCGTCGATGTGAAGATCGCCTTTGGCCTCGATCGTCATGTCGATCAGCGAATGGCGCGACAGCTGATCGAGCATGTGGTCGAAGAAGCCGACACCCGTCGAAATGTCGGATTTACCCGTGCCGTCGACATGGACCGATACGGAAATCTCGGTTTCCTTGGTCTTGCGGCTGATTTCTGCGGAACGGGGCGGCATCAGTCTGTCCTGTTCAGAGGCGCGGGCTTGAAAACGAGAGCCTTCTATCAGCATGATCCGGCGATTGCCAGTTGCCATTCCGGACTGTATCGGCCTTGCCGCGGACGGTTTGCAATAACTCGCCCTATGCATACATATGGCCGATCAAAGTCACTCGTACCGCGCCAATCGCCTTTGAGGGATAGCGCGACTCGGAGCAGGAAATGTCGAATGAACTGACCATGCACGCCACGACCATCGTCACCGTGCGCAAGGGCAGCAAGGTTGTCATCGCCGGCGACGGCCAGGTCAGTCTTGGCCAGACCATCATGAAGGGCAACGCCCGCAAGGTGCGCCGCATCGGCAAGGGCGGCAGTGTCATTGCCGGTTTTGCCGGCGCCACCGCCGACGCCTTCACCCTCCTCGAACGCCTCGAAGCCAAGCTCGAACAATATCCTGACCAACTGACCCGCGCCTGCGTCGAGCTCGCCAAGGACTGGCGCACCGACCGCTATCTGCGCCGCCTGGAAGCGATGATGCTGGTCGCCGACAAGTCGGTCTCGCTGGCGCTGACCGGCACCGGTGACGTGCTCGAGCCGGAACATGGCGTCATGGCCATCGGCTCCGGCGGCAACTACGCGCTCGCCGCCGCCCGCGCGCTGATGGACACCGACAAGGACGCCGAGGAGATCGCCCGCAGGGCGATGCAGATCGCCGCCGACATCTGCGTCTACACCAACAGCAGCTTCGTCGTCGAAACGCTCGATGCCGCCTAGGCGGCCGGCCATGATCCCGAAAAATGGGAATCGGCTTCTGGAACAGATCATGGTCGAACAGGAAGACAGCTACGATTTTCGGCCGATCACCCAAAAGGATCTGCCGATGATCGCCCGCTGGCTTGCCGAGCCGCATATCGCCGAATGGTGGGGCGATCCGGAAAAGGAGATCGCCGAGATACGCGAGCATATCGGGTCGGTTTCGGTGGAGCCGCTGATCGTCGAATTGGGCGGCAAGCCGATCGCCTATCTGCAGAGCTACGATCCGCATCTCGAGGACAACCATCCTTACGCCGACCAGCCATTCGGCACGCTGGGTATCGATCTGTCGATCGGGCCGCCGGACCTGGTCGGCATCGGCCACGGCTCGGCCATCGTCCGCCAGTTCGTCGCGGAACTGTTCGAGGAAGGCGCGCCGCGTGTCGTCATCGATCCGCATCCCGGCAATGGCCGCGCCATCCGCGCCTATGAAAAGGCCGGCTTCAGGCCGATCGGCCGCAGGCATTCGGAATATGGGGACGTCGTGCTGATGGCCGTCGATGCGGCCGAAGGCGACCAACAAGAGGGGGACTGATCACAATGACCGCATCCGGGGGAGACAAGGCACTTTCGGCCTATGAAGACAGCTGGCGCATGGGGCTGCTGCTGGTGCTGGCTCTCGTCGTGTTCCAGGCCGGCATTCTCTACGGCATGGGCCATCCGCCGATCTGCACCTGCGGCTACGTCAAGCTCTGGCACGGTGTGGTGAACAGCTCGGAGAATTCCCAGCACATCGCCGACTGGTACACCTTCTCGCACATCATCCACGGCTTCCTGTTCTATGCGCTGGCCTGGGCTCTGTTCCCGCGCTCGCCCGTCGGGCTGAGGCTGGCTTTCGCCGTCCTCATCGAAGGCGGCTGGGAACTCCTGGAGAACAGCCCCTTCATCATCGACCGCTACCGCGCCGGCACCATCTCCCTCAACTACTACGGCGACAGCATCATCAATTCGGTGTCCGACACGCTGTTCATGGCGCTCGGATTTGTGATGGCGCGAAAGCTCCCTATATGGATGATCGTGGCTCTGGCGCTCATTTTCGAATTCGGCACGGGCTACATCATCCGGGACAATCTGACGCTCAACGTGATCATGCTGCTGCATCCGTTCGAGTCCATCAGGCAGTGGCAAAGTGGAATTTGAGTAACATGAGCACCTTTTCTCCCCGCGAAATCGTTTCGGAACTCGACCGCTTCATCATCGGCCAGAAAGACGCCAAGCGCGCCGTGGCGATCGCCTTGCGCAACCGCTGGCGCCGCCAGCAGCTGGAGGGCCAGATGCGCGAAGAGGTGATGCCCAAGAACATCCTGATGATCGGCCCGACCGGCGTCGGCAAGACCGAGATCTCGCGCCGGCTGGCGCGGCTGGCCGGCGCGCCTTTCGTCAAGGTCGAGGCCACCAAGTTCACCGAGGTCGGCTATGTCGGCCGCGACGTCGAGCAGATCGTGCGCGATCTCGTCGAGGTCGCCATCGGGCTGACGCGCGAGAAGATGCGTGAGGACGTCAAGGCGCGCGCTCACATCAATGCCGAAGAGCGCGTGCTCGAAGCTTTGGTCGGCAAGACCGCGAGCCCGGCCACGCGCGACAGCTTCCGCAAGCGGCTGCGCGACGGTGAGCTCGACGACAAGGAGATCGAGATCGAGGTGGCGGACACCGGCACCGGCGGTATGCCGGGCTTCGAGATCCCCGGCATGCCGGGCGCCAATATCGGCGTGCTCAACATCAACGACATGCTGTCGAAGGCGATGGGCGGCAGGAAGACCAAGACCCGCAAGACGACGGTGAAGGAATCCTACGCGCTACTGATCAATGACGAGTCCGACAAGCTGCTCGACCAGGACGAGGTGGTTCGCCAGGCGCTGGAATCGACGGAGAATGACGGCATCGTGTTCCTCGACGAGATCGACAAGATCGCGGCCAGGAGCGACATTTCGGGCGGTCCCTCGCGTGAAGGCGTTCAGCGCGATCTGCTGCCGCTGGTTGAAGGCACCACCGTTGCGACGAAATACGGGCCGATCAAGACGGACCATATTCTTTTCATCGCCTCGGGCGCGTTTCACGTCTCCAAGCCTTCGGACCTGCTTCCGGAGCTGCAGGGCCGCTTGCCGATCCGGGTCGAATTGCGTGCCCTGGAGAAGCAGGATTTCGTCCGCATCCTCACCGAAACGGAGGCCAGCCTCATCAAGCAGTATATTGCGCTGATGAAGACCGAAGGCGTCGAGTTGGCCTTCACCGACGACGCCATCGATTCGCTCGCCGGCATTGCCGTCGACCTCAACGCCAATGTCGAGAACATCGGCGCCAGACGCCTGCAGACGGTGATGGAACGGGTGCTGGACGAGATTTCCTACGACGCGCCGGACCGCCACGGCACGGCGGTCACCATCGATGCCGACTACGTGCAGAAGCATGTCGGCGATCTCTCGCGCAACACCGACCTGTCGCGGTTCATCCTCTAACGGGCGAAGCCCGGCGATGTGTGGCCAGATGGTACCATCTGGCCACCTTTCGTCCCGTCGGAAGCTTGCCTCGTCTCGACTCTCCTACGCGCTTTACCTAGTTTGCCGCCGAGTTGAAGGCGGCGGTGGATGAAGAAACGCATACTTCTTTTTGTTGGGCTGGCATTGGCCGCGGCGGTGGCAACGGCGGACGCGGCGACCATGGTGCCGCCGGGCAATCGCAACAGCGTGCAGCCGGATATTCCCGGCGCTTCCAGCCGGCGCACCCAGGCCACCAACACCACCTTCCAGGCCAAGTATCGCAAGGTCTACGCGCTCTTGCAGAACGATGCCGAGCTGCGCGCCAAGATCAGGAAAGTGGCGGCCGCCTACGACATCGATCCGATGCACATCGTCGGCGCCATCGTCGGCGAGCACACCTACAATGTCGACGCCTATGATCGGCTGCAGACCTATTACGTCAAGGCAATGTCCTACCTGTCGAGCAAGCTCACCTTTGCTTATGAAGGGGAGGACGTCAGCGATTTCGTTGAGCGGCCGCAATTCCAGAAATGCGCCGGCATAACCGACAGCTACGATCTCTGGGAATGCCGCGAGCAGGTGTGGAACCATTCCTTCCGCGGCAAGACCGTCGGCGGGACCAGCTTCCCCAACGACCGCTTCGGAGCCACTTTCTTCCAACCCTACTATGCCGGCCAGACTTTCGGACTCGGCCAGCTCAACCCGCTGACGGCGCTGCAGATGAGCGATCTCGTGCACAAGGTCTCCGGCCTGCCCGAGCTCGACGTCAATGATCCGAACACGGTCTACAAGACCATCATGGATCCCGACCTCACGCTGCCTTACGTCGCTGCGACCATCAGGAAGTCGATCGACGCCTACAACAGCATCGCCGGCTTCGACATCTCGCACAATCCGGGCCTGACCGCCACGCTCTACAATGTCGGCAACCCCGAGCAGCGCGCCTATGCGTTGGAGGAGGAGAACGAGAAGCGTCGCGCCGCCGGGGAAGCGGAAAAGCTGCCCGAGGAGAATTATTACGGCTGGCTGGTCAACGACAAGCTGGACGAGCTGAAGACGCTGTTCTAGCCGGCTGAGCCGGGTGGCTCAGTAGCCTTCCGAGGCGAGAAACGCCTCGAACTTGCGCATTTCGTCGGCATCCGCCTCGACCATGTGCCGCGGCTCTGGATAGGCGCCCGCCTGGATATCGTCGGCATATTCGCGGAAGGCCGCGATGCGCTCGCTCTGCAGGCGGTCGAACTCCGCCGCGAAGTCGCGGTACCGCTTGGCATGGCGCGGATAATGGCCGCGATTGCTGCCGAGCACGTCTTCCGCGAACAGATATTGCGCATCGCAGCCGGCGCCGGCGCCCATCGAGATCATGATCAGCGATGTACGCCGCGAGATCGCGCTTGCAACCGGGGCCGGCACAACTTCGATCTCGGCGGCGAAGGCGCCGGCGGCTTCAAGGTCCTTGACCTGCTTCCAGACGAAGGCGGCACTTTCGGCCGTCTTGCCGACCGCCTTGAAGCCGCCCGTCCAGGTCGCATGCGCCGGGATCAGTCCGACGTGACCGCAGACCGGAATGTGCTCGTCGCGCAGCCGGCGGATGGTCTGCAGGCTGGCCGCGCAATACATGGCGTCGGCGCTGGCCGCGCGCAGCTTCACCGCCATGCGCAGGATCTCGTCGGTGGTTGCGCCCAGCTTGATGCGTTCGTCGCCGGGAATGGCAAAGCAGGTGGGCGCGGCGTCGCGAAAACGCGGATCGAAGATAAGATCATAGGGGACCGAGATGATGTCGATGCCGGCACGCTCGGCGGCCTCGGCCTCCTCCAGCGAGAAAACGCGCAGCTTCGAAAGCTGGCGCTTGCCCTTCAGCAATTGCAAATCGGCGACGGTCGGTCTGTTGCGTGCCATGTCCGTGGATCCCCTCGTTTCCAGCGATTACTCGGGCCTATGCCGCCAGCAGCGACTTCAGCTTGACCGATTGCGTGCCGAGCGCCTCAGGCGCGGGCGTCGCCCGCTTCGCGATCAGCATCTCGGCCAACCGTATGTCGCGCGCCACCGCATTGCCGGGCCCGATGCCGCTGGCGGCGACCAGCCTGCCGTCCTCGGCCAGGTGGAACAGAATGAAGGCGCCGTCGTAGAGGTCGCGCCGTACGGTCGAGCGGCCTTCGTCCGAAAGCCCGGCGATCTGCAGCGTGAGCCCATATTGATCCGACCAGAACCACGGCACCGCGGCATGCGCCTCGTTGGCGCCCAGCATGTTCTTCGCGGCGAGCGCGCCCTGCTCCTGCGCGTTGCGCCAGGCTTCCAGCCGCACGCGCCGGCCGCCATAGACGGCGAGCGGGAACGAGCAGCAGTCGCCGGCGGCAAAAACATCCGGATCCGCGGTGCAAAGGTTCTCATCGACGGCGATACCGTTGTCGATCGCAAGTCCTGCTTCGGCGGCGAGCGCCGTCACCGGCACGGCGCCGATGCCGATCACGGCAAGATCGGCGACGATTTCCTGCCCGTCGGCAAGCGTGATGCGAACTTGCGTGCCGTCGTCGGCAATCGCCGTGATGCCTTGGCCGGTAAGCACCTTGACGCCTTCGGCCTGATGCGCCTTGTGAATGATTTCCGCGACCTCGGCCGGCACGCCGCGCATCAGGATGCGCGGCTGCGCCTCCAGCACCGTGACCGTGGCGCCTAGCTTGCGCGCCGAAGCGGCAAGCTCGAGGCCGATGAAACCGCCGCCGATGATGGCGACGCGGTTCTCCGGCTTAAGATGGGCGCGGATCGCGAGCGCGTCGTTGAAGGTCCTGAGATAAACGCAGCGGCCGCCCAGACCAGGCATCGGCAGCTTGCGCGGCACGGACCCGGTCGCGAGCAGCAGCTTGCCATAGCCAAGCGAAGAGCCGTCGGAGAGGCGCACGAGATGCGCGGCGCGGTCGATCGCGACGGCCCGAACGGAATGGATGTGGCGGATCGAGCGTTCGGCCAAAAGCTCGTCGCTGGCGATCGCCTTGATGAGGAGCGCCTCGCTGGTCATCGCCTCCTTCGACAGCGGCGGCCGTTCATAGGGCAGATGCGGCTCGTCGCCGACCAGCGTCACCGGCCCTTCATGACCAAGGTCGCGCAGGGTAAGCGCGGCACGACCGCCGCACTCGCCGGCGCCGATGATGACCATTCCTCCCGCCATCCCGTCACCCAAGCTGAATGAGAACTTTGCCAGCGTCGACCTTGACCGGATAGGTCTTGAGATTGACGCAGACCGGCGCCCCGCGCGCGTCGCCGGTCTTGTAGTTGAAGCGGCCATTGTGTTTTGGACACTCGATGATGTCGTCCATCACCAGCCCATCGGCCAGATGCACTTTCTCATGCGAGCACAGGCCGTCGGTCGCGTAATACTCGTCCTCCGGGCTGCGATAGATGGCGTAGGTGCGGCCGGCATGATCGAACCGCATTACGTCCTCCTCGTCGATGTCTCCGGCCGCGCAGGCCTCGACCCAGTCGCTCATGTCGTCCTCCGGCGAAATTCTTCGTTGTCGGTTGTGTCGGATCCGGTCACTCGGCCGCGGCCGCTACCGGATTGTCGTTGTGGAGCTCTTCCCGGTAGGGCTTTGCCGTCGGCGGCAGCTCGCGCTTGAGGAAGTAATCCTCGTTGCGCAGCTGGCGCAGGAAGGCCGGGATCATCTCGCGGTAGCCGGCCAGGATCGACGGCGTCGGCGCCGGCAAATCGTGCTTGATCAGCTCATGCAGCTTGGGCAGCGCGTGGTAGGGCACCATCGCGAACATGTGGTGCTCCACATGGTAGTTCATGTTCCAGTAGATGAACCGGCTGATCGGGTTCATGTAGACGGTGCGGCTGTTCAGCCGATGGTCGATGACATTGTCGGCCAGCCCGCCATGCTGCAGCAGCCCGGTCATGACGTGATGCCAGGCGCCGTAGAGGCGGGGCAGGCCGACGAGCATCAGCGGCAGCCATGAATGCAGATAGAGCGCCAGCGCGATGGTCGCGACATAGATGGCGAGCCAAATACGGGCGATGCGGATGGCCTTGGGCTGCTCCTGTTCCGGGATGAAGGTCTGTTCTGCGGCGCTGATGACGCCGGCGGCATTGCGCACCATGTCGGTCATCGCATGCCAAGCATCGAGCACGCCGAAAAAATTCAGCACAACGCGCAAAAGGTCCGGCGGTCGCATGACGGCGATCTCCGGGTCGCGGCCGACGATGATGGTATCGGTGTGGTGGCGTGTATGGCTCCAGCGCCAGGTCACCGGATTGCGCATGATCATGAAGCAGGCGAGCTGGTAGACCGCATCGTTCATCCATTGGGTGCGGAAGGCGGTGCCGTGACCGCATTCGTGCCAGCGGGAGTCGGTCGAGGAACCGTAGAGCGTGCCATAGGCAAAGAAGAACGGCACGCACCACCAGCTACCCCAGAACCAAGCGCCGCCCGCGCCACTGAGGAACAGCGCACCGAGCCAGACGATGGTGTCTCGGATAGCGGGCTGGTCGGAGCGCTGCATCAGCTCCTTCATCTGCTTGCGCGGGATCTCGGTGTGGTACCACTGGGCCGCCGAAAGACCGTTCTCGACCGCGCGCTTGGCGTCGCGGCCGGTCAGGCTGTAGTCGCGTCCGGACGGCGCCGGAGACGTGATTGCCGTCATTGCGGGGTCCTCCATCAGCACCTGGCGAAGGGCCCTCGGCAATGCCGCGCCTCGCCCATGGCTGGCTTCGACTTCACCATAGCGCCAAGTCATGATAGCCTCAATGTCACAAAGATAGATTCTATCATTTTCTATCAGATTCGGCTAATCTGAGTCGGGCAAGCGATGGAGCACTCATGGCAAAGCGGCCGACAATCACCGATCTCGCGCGCGTTTCAGGCTTCAGCGTCGCCACGGTCGACCGGGTGTTGAACAATCGCCTGCCGGTGCGCGAGGAGACGGCGCGTCGCGTCTACGAGGCGGCGACCGACATCGGCTATCACGCCGCCGGCCTGATCAGGCAGCGCATGCGCCAGGAGTTGCCCGAATATCGTCTCGGCTTCCTGCTGCTACGCGGCAATGACGTTTTCTACGGCGATTTCGCCCGCGAGCTGGAGCTTGCCGTCTCGCAATCGCAACGTTTCCGGGGCACTGCGACGATCGACTTCGCCGCTTCGCTGGCGCCCGATGAGATCGCCGCCCAGATGCGCAAGCTGGCGGCGAAATCCAGGGCCATCGCCGTGGTCGGTCCGGACCATCCCACCCTGACGGCGGTGGTCGAGGCGCTGAAGGCGCGAGGGCAGCCGGTCTTTTCGCTGCTCTCCGACTTCGCCGCCGGCATCCGTGAAGGCTATGTCGGGCTCGACAACCGCAAGGTCGGACGCACCGCGGCCTGGATGATCGCCAAGGCCGCCAGCAAGCCAGGCAAGGTCGCGCTTTTCGTCGGCAGCCACCGTTTTCATGGTCACGAGCTGCGCGAGATCGGCTTCCGCTCCTATTTTCGCGAGCATGCGCCGGATTTCACTGTGATGGAGACGCTGGTCAACCTGGAGGCCAACCAGGTGACGCATGATGCGATGCTCGAGCTTCTGGCTCGGCATCCCGACCTTGCCGGCTGCTACGTCGCCGGCGGCGGCATGGAGGGCGCGGTCGCGGCGTTGAGGGCGGCGAAGCCGGCGCATATGCCGGTGGTCGTCTGCAACGAGATCAATGCGGAGTCGCGCGCGGCACTTGCCGACAACATCCTGACCATGGTGATCTCGACCCCGCTGGCGGCGCTCTGCCGCGAGCTTGTCGGGCTGATGGCGCATGCCATCGAGACCGGCGCCGCCAATGCGCCCGGCCAGACTTTTCTCCCCTTCGACATCTATCTGCCGGAAAACATCTAAGCCGCCTCCCGTCGGAATGATGTGATCCATCAGGCTGATGGAATTCTTTCGCGCCGTGAAATTGCCCGGAAGTCCGCCGCAGAACGTTTGCATGCCCGGCCGCGAGGGCGCTGCACGCTTGTCTTCATCGAAAAACCGGCACGCCCATTTCGAATCTCCCTTGACGGCTGTAAGCGAAATGGAATAAATATTTCACCAACTGGGTATTTTGGTTCTTTCGTTCCGGAACATCTGTTTCAAACAGAGGACCAGGCGTTCCATTATGCGAGGAAAACGCCGCCGGAAGGGCCATGGGAGAGATTCCCCGGTAACATCGGGGATTCCGGTTCAATCGGTGCAGCCGGACACCAAGTGGAGGAGAAACTAAAATGAAGAAACTGCTTTTGGGCGTCGCGCTTTCGGCGCTGATGTGTTCGTCCGCCTTCGCCGCCAAGATCGGCGTCTCGATGGCTCTTTTCGACGACAATTTCCTGACGGTGCTGCGCAACGGCATGATCGCCCAGGCCAAGGGCATGGACGGCGTCGAACTGCAGGTCGAGGACGCGCAGAACGACGTGGCCAAGCAGCTCGACCAGATCAAGAACTTCGCCGCTTCGGGCGTCGACGCGATCATCGTCAACCCGGTCGACACTTCGGCCACCCAGGCGATGTCGGATGCGGCGGCCGCGGCCAAGATCCCGCTGGTCTATGTCAACCGCGAGCCGGTCAATGTCGACAAGCTGCCCGACAACCAGGCTTTCGTCGCGTCCAATGAGGCCGAGTCCGGCACGCTCGAGACCAAGGAAATCTGCCGGCTGTTCAAGGAAGCCGGCAAGAAGGAAGCCAATGTCTATGTGATCATGGGCGAGCTATCCAATCAGGCGGCGGTGCAGCGCACTAAGGATATCGATGAAGTGATTGCCACGCCGGACTGCAACTTCATCAAGATCATCGACAAGCAGACCTCGAACTGGAAGCGTGACGAAGCGCAGAACCTGATGACCAACTGGCTGTCGTCCGGCAAGCCGTTCGACGGCGTCATCGCCAACAATGACGAAAGCGCCATCGGCGCCATCCAGGCGATGAAGGCCGCCAATATCGACATGAAGTCGGTCGTGGTCGGCGGCGTCGACGCAACCCAGGACGCGCTGGCCGCGATGCAGGCGGGCGATCTCGACGTCACGGTCTTCCAGGATGCGGCTGGCCAAGGCGCGGGCGCGCTCGATGCGGCGCTGAAGCTCTCCAAGGGCGAGAAGGTGGAGCGCAAGGTCTACATCCCCTTCCAGCTCGTGACGCCGGCGAACATCGACAAGTTCCTGAAGAAGAACTGACGCCGCGCCAACGCAATTCCAGGAAGTTTTCCATACGGACTTGCGTGAGGACAAACCCTGGAGCGGCGCTCCGACGCATCGAGTTGGCTGAAATCGGCTGCAGACAGAGCAGCGTCGCTCCCTTCCTTCTCCCGCCCGACCGGGCGGGAGAGCGGGCGCGGTCATTCGGAGGAAGAAGACGTGTCACAGACATCGCATGGCATTGGCGGGCTGAGCTATGACGCCAAGAAGCGCCCCTGGCCTGCCGAGTTCAACGTGTTTCTGGCGCTGGTCATCCTGGTCGGCGCATTCGAGCTGATCGGCCGCGTCTTCCTCGGCGACAGCTTCCTCTTCAACACCCGCGATAACGTCGATGCTATCTTCAACGAGCAGCGGCTGCAGATCATCATCCTGCAGGTGTCGATCGTCGGCATCATAGCCATCGGCGTCACGCAGGTCATCATCTGCGGCGGCATCGACCTGTCCTCGGGCTCGATCGTCGGCGCCACCGCCATGATCGCCATGAGTTTCGCGCAGGTTGCGACCGTCAACGGCAATCCCAACCCCAAGGCGATGTTCATCGCCTATGGCTGGACCGACCTGCCGGTCATCGTGCCGCTTCTGGTCGCGATCGGCTGCGGGCTGATTGCCGGCCTGATCAACGGTGCCCTGATCGCCTACACCCGCATTCCGCCGTTCATCGCCACGCTCGGCATGATGGTCACGGCGCGCGGCATCGCCAAATGGTGGTCGAAGGGCCAACCGATCTCGTTCCCGACCGACAGCTTCGCGGCCATCGGCAAGGGGCTGATGCCGGTCATCATCTTCATTTCACTGGCGATCCTGTTCCAGCTCATCCTGAGCTACACCCGATACGGCAAGCATTGTTACGCCATTGGCTCCAACGAGGACGCCGCGCGCATGTCCGGCATCAAGATCGCCAACCACAAGGTGCTGGTCTATGTGATTGCCGGCATCCTCGCCTCGATCGCCGCGGTGGTGCTCTCCTCCAAGAACCTCACTGCCCAGGCCGGCATGGGCGTGATGTACGAGCTCGACGCCATCGCCATGGCGGTCATCGGCGGCGTCTCGCTCTCGGGCGGCCGCGGGTCTATCATAGGCACGGTGATCGGCTCGCTGATCTTCGGCGTCATCATCTCCGGCTTCACCTTCCTGCGCCTCGACGCCTACTATCAGGAGATGGTCAAGGGCGTGATCATCGTCGGCGCAGTCGTTCTCGATCAATGGCGCCAGCGCCGCCGGGCGATAGGAGCTTGACCATGTCCGATATCGTTCTGAAGACCGAAAACCTCACCAAGCATTATGGCGGCGTTCACGCGCTGCAGGAGGCGAATTTCGAGCTGCGCAAGGGCGAGCATGTCGCCATCATGGGCGACAACGGCGCCGGCAAGTCGACCTTCGTGCGCCAGATCACCGGCGTCGAGCAGCGCACCGACGGCAAGATCTGGTTCGACGGCAAGGAAGTGAACTTCGCCGGCCCGATCGAGGCGCGCGAGGCCGGCATCGAGACCGTGTTCCAGAACCTGGCTCTGGCCGACGACCTCGACGTGCCGTCGAACCTCTTCCTCGGCCGGGAGAAGGTGCTTTTCAACCTCGGCCCCTTCTCGATTCTCGACCGCAAGGCGATGCGCAGGGCGACGGAGGCGGCGCTGATCCGCACCGCGGTGAAGATTCCGAACCTTTCCAGCACCATCCGCCACATGTCGGGCGGCCAGCGCCAATGCGTGGCGATCGCCAGGACCGCAACCTTCGCCTCCAAGCTGATCATCATGGACGAGCCGACCGCAGCGCTCGGCGTGCAGGAAACGGCGCAGGTCGAAAACATCATCCGCACGCTGAAGGAGAACGGCGAGCCGCTGATCCTGATCAGCCACAACATGCGCCAGGTCTTCGACCTGGTCGACCGCATCGTCGTCTTCCGGCGCGGCCGCATCGTCGCCAATTTGCGCAAGCAGGACACCGACGGCAACGACATCGTCGCTTACATCACCGGCGCCAAGACCGGGCAGGCGGAGCTTCAGGCCGCCTGACCAGGCGCCACGACGGGACCAGACCAAATCGTCCGCGCCGGCCGGCGCGGACACGTTTTAGAACCACCCTCAAAGGACATTCCATGACTCTCCGCTTCGCTCTTCTCGGCGCCGGCCGTATCGGCAAGGTGCATGCCCGCGCCGTAGCCTCAAACCCGCAGGCCAAGCTGGTGGCCGTGGCGGACGCCTTCGAGAAAGCGGCGACGGAGCTTGCCTCCGCCTATGGGGCCGAGGTGCGCAGCATCGACGCCATCGAGCAGGCCAAGGACATCGACGCCGTCATCATCTGCACGCCGACCGACACTCACGCCGACCTCATCGAACGCTTCGCCAGGGCCGGCAAGGCGATCTTCTGCGAGAAGCCGATCGACCTCGACGTCAAGCGCGTCGAGCAGTGCCTGGCCGTGGTCGACAAGGCCGGCGCTACGCTGATGGTCGGCTTCAACCGCCGCTTCGACCCGCATTTCGCCGCCGTCCGCAAGGCTATCGACGACGGCGCCATCGGCGATGTCGAGATGGTCACCATCACCTCGCGCGATCCGGGCGCGCCGCCGCTCGACTACATCGCGCGATCCGGCGGCATTTTTCGCGATATGACCATCCATGATTTCGACATGGCGCGCTTCCTGCTCGGCGAAGAGCCGGTGGCGGTCAGCGCGCACGCCTCGGTGCTGGTCGACAAGAAGATCGGCGAAGCGGGCGATTTCGATTCCGTCAGCGTCATTCTGGAAACGGCGTCCGGCAAGCAGGCCGTCATCTCCAACTCGCGCCGCGCCACCTATGGCTATGACCAGCGCATCGAGGCGCACGGCTCGAAGGGCATGGTTGCGGCCGAGAATCAGCGGCCGGTGTCGATCGAGCTCGCCAATGACAAGGGCTACACCCGCCCGCCGCTGCACGATTTCTTCATGACCCGCTACATCGAAGCCTACGCCAACGAGATCGCTTCCTTCATCGCCGCCGCGACTGCCGGCAAGAAGGCGGCGCCGAGCGGCAAGGACGGGCTGGTCGCCTTGAAGCTGGCGGATGCGGCCTTGGAGTCTGCCAAGACGGGCAAGACCGTCCGCGTCGCCTGAAGGTTTTGAAATCGATTACAGGAGCAGAGCGATGAACGGTCTAGCCGGTCGCAATTCAGAAACGCGCGCCATCGTCACCGGCGGCGCGCAGGGCATCGGCTTCGCCGTAGCGGAAGCCTTGGCCGACGAGGGTTGCCGCGCGCTGGCGCTGGTCGGCCGCTCGCAGGAGAAGGGCGACAAGGCGGTCGCAGCGCTCAAAAAAAACGGTGTCGACGCCATCTTCATCAGCGCCGATGTCGCCAAGGTCGCCGACTGCAAGCGCGCCGTCGCAACGGCGCTCGCGCATTTCGGCACCTTGAACGCGCTGGTCAACGCCGCCGCCACTTCGGCCCGCGGCTCGTTGGTCGAGACATCGGAAGAGCTTTTCGATCAGATCTTCGACACCAATGTGCGCGGCCCCTTTTTCCTGATGCAGGGCCTCGTTGCACATCTCCTGGAGCGCAGGGCGCCGGGCTCGATCGTCAACGTGCTGTCGATGTCGGCGCATGCCGGCCAGTCCTTCCTGACGCCCTATTCGACCAGTAAGGGCGCGCTGATGACGCTGACCAAGAACGTCGCCAGCTCCTACCGGAAAAACCGCATCCGCTGCAACGCGGTGCTGCCCGGCTGGATGGACACCGAGGGCGAGGCGATCGTGCAGAAGAAGTGGCACGATGCGCCGGACGACTGGCTGGAAAAGGCCGAGGCCGCGCAGCCGATGGGCCAGCTGGTGAAGCCGGCGCAGCTCGCCCGGCTGATCACCTATATGCTCAGCCCGCAGGCCGGCGTCATGACCGGCTCGCTGGTCGACTATGATCAAAATATAGCTGGCGTGATCGGGGAGTAGTGCCAACGAGCAGCCTTACGCCAGAAGCAGGCCGGGCTGTTATGGGTGCAGATGTGATCAGCCCGTGCGCCCACAGGTAGCCGGCCCCTGAAGGCCCCCTGTTGCCGCAGCATCACTATTCCGATATAGTCAAGATGGTCAGAATAGTCATGAGATTGAGATGCTGCCCGGACCCAAAGAAGACACGAGCTGGACGGTCGCTGGGGCAAAAGCCCGGCTCTCGGAGGTTATAGATCGGGCGCAATCTTCGCCTCAGACGATCACCCGTAACGGCAAACCAAGCGTGGTCGTGGTGTCTGCAGAGGAATGGCGGCGAAAGACCGCCCGCAAAGGAACGCTTGCGGAGTTCCTCCTGGAGTCGCCGCTGCGCGGCACCGATCTCGACCTTGAGCGTCAACCCGACGAACCGCGTGATCAGCCGCTTTGAGGCTTCTGCTCGATACCAATGTCCTGTCCGAGGTGACGAGGCCGGCGCCGGATGTAGGCGTTCTAAAGTGGCTGGACGGGCTTGATGAGGATCGATCATTCATCAGCGTCGTGTCGATCGCCGAGATCCGGCGCGGCGTTGCCCTCATGGATGAGGGCCGCAAACGAGAGGCACTGGCCGAATGGCTCGCTCGAGATTTGCCGCAGCGCTTCGAGCAAAGGGTTTTGCCGGTGGACGAAGCCGTTGCCCTGGCCTGGGGCGACCTGATGGGCCTTGCCAAGCGCCGCGGTCGCGGTCTGTCGTCGATGGACGGTCTGATCGCCGCCACCGCGATTGCGAAGCAGCTCACCTTGGCAACGCGTAATTCGAAGGATTTCGAAGGCTTTGCAATCGAACTTTTCGATCCATGGTCTGCATGAACCGTGAACCGCTGCATGATGCTCTCTTTTTTCCCGAGGCCACGGAGCACGGCGCAAACCAAGCAAATGCTTATTTTCATGAGGACGTGACAAGCGCCTCGGCATCGACTATATGAGCCGCATGATCCACCTGACCGCCTCGTTTTGGTACTTTAGCTACGGTAGCTCGCTGGCGGTGGGAGGATTGCGCTCGATCTGAAGATTGCAGCATCTAATCCGAAAAGCCGCCAGACCTGGCGGCTTTTTCGTTTCAGCCGGCAGGTCTCCTAACCAGGAGCAGAAAGCCGTGTTGACCACCACAGACGACCTACGGGTCAAGGAACTCAAAGTCCTGAGCACGCCGGACGACGTGCTGCGCGAGATACCGCGCTCGCTCACGGCGACGCGCACCGTTGCTGCGTCACGCAACGCCATCCATTCCATCCTGACCGGGGCCGACGATCGACTGGTCGTCATCGTCGGCCCTTGTTCCATCCACGATCCGGTCGCCGCCGTGGACTACGCCAGCCGTCTGGCGGCGCTGCGCGAGGCCCTGGCCGACCGGCTCGAGATCGTCATGCGCGTCTATTTCGAGAAGCCGCGCACCACGGTTGGCTGGAAGGGCCTGATCAACGATCCTGACCTCGACGGCAGCTTCAACATCGACAAAGGCTTGCGGATGGCGCGCAACGTGCTTTCCGCCGTTAACAATCTCGGCCTGCCGGCGGCGACCGAATTCCTCGACATGACGACGCCGCAATACATCGCCGACCTCGTCGCCTGGGGCGCCATCGGCGCGCGCACGACCGAAAGCCAGATCCACCGCGAGCTGGCGTCGGGCCTCTCTTGCCCGGTCGGCTTCAAGAACGGCACCGACGGCAATCTGAGAATCGCCGGCGAGGCGGTGAAGTCCGCTGCGCAGCCGCATCATTTCATGGCGGTGACCAAGGGCGGCCGCAGCGCGATCGCGGCGACGACCGGCAACGAAGACTGCCATGTCATTCTGCGTGGCGGCGTGGCGCCGAACTACGACGCGGCAAGCGTCGACGCGGCCGCCGCGGAGCTCGGCCGCATCGGCATCGCGCCGCGCCTGATGATCGATGTCAGCCACGCCAACAGCGGCAAGAAGCCGGAGAACCAGCCGAAAGTCGCGCACGACGTGGCAGGCCAGGTCGCAGCGGGCGACGAGCGCATCATCGGAGTCATGATCGAGAGCAATCTCGTCGCCGGCCGTCAGGACGTCGTGCCCAGCAAGCAGCTCACCTACGGCCAGAGCATCACCGACGGCTGCATCGATTGGGCGACCACCGAAACGGTGCTGCACGGTCTTGCCGGCGCCGTCGAGTGGCGCCGGTCGGTGAAGCGCGAACTGCTCGCCACCCGTCAGGGCGCCGCCTGACAACCCTGGCTGAGGGCGGCGTTCACGCCGCCCTCAGCCCTTCCCATGCGGTGAATACCGAGACCGCGAATAGAAGCAGCCCGGCCGCACGGCCGGCAATGACCGTTGCCCGCGGATTGCCGACCAGAAGCGCCCGGCTGCGCCCGGCGGTGATGGCGAGGCCGCCGTAGATTCCTGCTTGTGTGACGACAGTCAGCAGTCCCATGATGGTCGCCTGCATCCAGATCGGACCGTAAGCCGGCTTCAGGAACTGCGGATAGACGGCAAGGATAAACAGATAGGCCTTGGGGTTGATCAGGCAGGTGACCAATCCCTGGCGAAAGGCTTTCCAGGCGGAGCGGCTGCCGGCGGGGCCCTTCATCGCTGACGGTGATCGAGCTGCGCATCAGCGAAATTCCGATATAGGCCATGTAAGCGGCGCCGGAGATCAGCAGCGGCTTGAACAGGACCGGCACGAAATGCATCAGCAGCCCGACGCCGATCGCCCCGTTCAACGTATGCACTACGCCGCCCAGCATAATGCCGCCGGTCGCCGCCAGCCCCCTGTCGCGCCCCCCGGTCAGCGCATTGGCCAGCACGAACAGCATGTCCATGCCTGGAACGGCGATGATGCCGAACAGCAGGATGAAGAATAGCCAGAGATTTTCCGTGTAACTCATGTCAGTTGCCTGTCGCAGTGCCCGCCAAGGACGCTGAGGAATCTGTTGATTTTCAAACCGATGCGCGGCCCTATAGGTCGTCCCAACTGACGGGGGTGTGTCAGTTGCGTTACGATCGAGTGGAAAAATGCGCAAGGCCTCGCGTCTGTTCGAAATCATCCAGATCCTGCGGCTGGCCAAGAAGCCGGTGACCGCGGCGACGATTGCCGAGCAACTGGAAGTGACGGTGCGCTCCGTCTATCGCGACATCGCAGCCCTGCAGGCGATGCGCGTGCCGATCGAGGGCGGGCGCGGCATCGGCTATATCCTGCGCCCCGGCTTCGACCTGCCGCCGCTGATGTTTTCGATCGAGGAGATGGAGGCGATCGTGCTGTCGCTGGCGCTGCTGGAACGCACCGGCGATGACGAGCTCAAGCAGGCGGCAAAGCGCGTCGGCGCCAAGATCGCCGGCGCGGTGCCGCCGCCCTTGCGCCAGACGCTCGACGCCAACGCACTTCATGCCTGGGGTTTTGCGCCTGCGGCCGCGGCGGTCGATCTGGCGCTGGTGCGCCGCGCCATCCGCGACGAGGAGAAGCTCGACCTCGCCTACCGCGACGAAGCCGGCCGCGACACACAGCGTATCGTCCGTCCGATCGCGCTGATCTACTACGCCGAGACCGCCAACATCGTCGCTTGGTGCGAACTGCGCCAGGCCATCCGCAATTTCCGCAGCGACCGCATCGAGGATTGCCAGCCGACCGGCCTATGGTTCAAAGGCGAAGGCGATCAACTGCGGCAGGTTTGGGTGGACGGCTGGGAGATCAATGCAGCAGCCGCCGCCGGCACCTGAAGGGGAGCCAGCTCACCTCACATCCACCCAGCGCTGTTCCTGGAACGAACGCGCCATCGCATGCACGGTCCGCTCGATCTCCAGCCCCTCGTCGAAGTCGATGGTCCGCGCCGGCTTGCCGGCGATCCGCATCAAAAGCTCGCGGCATTCGATGATCTTAAGGTCGTTGAAGCCGAGGCCGTGGCCGGGCGCCGGCACGAAGGAATCGTAGGGCTTGTGGTGCGGCGCCAGCAGGATCGTGCGGTAGCCCTGCTCGGTCGGCCGGTCGGCGGTCAGATAAAGTTGGAACTCGTTCATTCGCTCCTGGTCGTAGAGGATCGAGCCTTTCGAGCCGAAGATCTGGAGGGCGATACGGCCCTTGCGGCCCCAGGCCGAGCGGTTGACCAGCAGCGTACCGGCGACACCGTTCTCCAGATGCATCAGAACACTGGCGATATCGTAGGTCTCGACCGCACGGCGGCCGCCGGAGGCGACGCGCCGGTCGGCATAGGGTTTCGCCATGTCGCACATGACGCGAGCGACGCGGCCGAACAGCACTTTGATCAGCGACAGCGGATGCACCGCGAAATCGTCGAGCGCGCCATAACCGGAAGCCGCCTCATGCTTCCAGAAGAACAGCGCCTCGGGATCGGCCATGAAATCCTCGTCCATCTCGATGCGAACGAGATTGACGTCGCCGATGATCTTTTCCTCGAGCAACGCGCCGATATGGCGGATGGCCGGGTTCTGAATGTAGTTGTAGCCGAGCACGGCAGCCTTGCCGGATTTGGTCGCTGCCTTTGCCATCGCCTCGGCCTCGGCAAAACTCGGTGCCATCGGCTTCTCGCACCACAGGTGCTTGCCGGCGTCGAGGATGGCGATCGCCATTTCCGGATGGAACTGGTTGGGCGTGGTCAGCGACACAACATCGACCTCCGGATCGTTGACGACGGCACGCCAGTCGCCCGAGCCTCGAGTGAAGCCGAACTCGGCCGCTTTGCGCTTTGCAAGCTCGTCATTGACCTCACCCAGATGCACCAGCCTCGCCTTCTCGACATCGGGAAAGACGGTGCCGACCGCGTTCCAGGCAATGGCGTGGCACTTGCCCATGAAGCCCGTGCCGATGAGGCCCACTCCGACCATGTCGATTGTCTCCGCGGAAGAATTCGCATGGATGAATTAATCCATTTCAGCCGAGAATGGAACGTCCAAATCATTTTTTATGGTGTTCTTGCGCGAAACCGCTATGATGAGGCAGGAGAGGGAACACCAGCATGGCCGTGGGCGGAGCGACGATGGACGGACGGGTGCCTCGCGATTTCGAGACCTTGCGCACGACGATCCTGGAGCGGCGCACCAGTCTGCCCAAGCGCATCGCGCAGATCGCCGCCTATGCGCTGGACAATCCCGACGACATCGCCTTCGGCACGGCGGCGAGTATCGCGGCTTCCGCCGGCGTCCAGCCCTCGACGCTGATCCGCTTCGCCCAGCAGCTCGGCTTCGACGGTTTCACCAGCCTGCAGCAGGTGTTTCGCGAGCGGCTGCGCGAACGCAATTCGTCTTATGACGAGCGGCTGGCGGCGCTGCGCGCCAAGGCCGAGGAAGGCGCCGGACACCGGGCGATCTTCGACGGCTTCGTCGCTGCCGCCAGCACCTCGCTCAGCGACATTTCGCGCGCGCTGAACGATGCGCATTTCGAACAGGCGATCACGCTGCTGGCAAAGGCCGAGACGATCTATGTGCTGGCCAAGCGCCGCTCCTATCCGGTCGCCTCCTACATCGCCTACGCGCTTGGCAAGCTCAAGATCCGCAACCAACTGATCGAGTCGGCCGCGGGCTTGAATGCCGAGATGATCGGCTTCGCCACGCCGCGCGACGCCGTCATCGCCATCAGCTTCTCGCCTTACGCGCCTGCGACCATCGAGGAGACGCGCTCGATCGCCGAGCAGGGCGTGCCGATCGTTGCCATCACCGACAGCTCGTTCTCGCCGCTCGCCCAATTCGCCAAGGTCTGGTTCGAGGTGGCCGAATCCGATTTCGGCGGCTTCCGCTCTTTGTCGGCGACGATGGCGCTTGCCATGGCGCTGACCGTTGCCGTCGGCGAAAAGCGGCGCGACGCCGGCCGCAAGCGCAAGGCCTGAGCGGCCCCGAACGGGCGTTTTTCCATCAGGGAACACTCATTCCATATTGACTATGGATTGGAATTATTATTTCATATTGACGGTGTCACGCCGCCGTTCGCGCGTGCTGCTCAAAACGACGCTGCTCTGCACAACAAAGCCGATGGGAGGTTCGAATGGGCGAAGCCGTGGAAGCGAAATATCCGCCGCTCGACGTCATCACGATCGGCCGCGCCTCTGTCGATCTCTACGGCCAGCAGATCGGCTCGCGTCTGGAGGACATAACCTCCTTCGCCAAGTCGGTCGGCGGCTGCCCGGCCAATATCTCCGTTGGCACGGCAAGGCTCGGCCTGCGCTCGGCGCTGCTCACTCGCGTCGGCGACGAGCAGATGGGCCGTTTCATCCGCGAGCAGCTCAGGCGTGAGGGCGTCTCGGTCGACGGCCTGAAGACCGACAAGGAACGGCTGACGGCGCTGGTGCTGCTTTCCGTCGAGGACGAAGGCGTCTCACCGATGATTTTTTATCGTTCGGATTGCGCCGATATGGCGCTCGCCGAAGCGGACATCGACGAGGCTTTCATCGCCTCGGCGCGCGCCGTGGTCGTCACCGGCACCCATTTCTCGCGTCCCAACTCGGATGCCGCACAGCGCAAGGCGATCCGTTTGATGAAGGCCAAGGGCGGCAAGGTCGTCTTCGACATCGACTACCGCCCGAACCTCTGGGGGCTCGCCGGCCATGCCGAGGGCTTTGAGCGCTACGTCAAGTCGGACCGGGTCTCGGCGCAGCTGAAGACGGTGCTGCCCGATTGCGACCTCATCGTCGGCACCGAGGAGGAAATCATGATCGCCTCCGGCGCCGACGATTGTTTGAGCGCGCTTAAGACGATCCGCACGCTGTCGGCCGCTACCATCGTGCTCAAGCGCGGTGCCAAAGGCTGCATCGTCTATGACGGGCCGATCAGCGACGACCTCGAGGACGGTATCGTCGGCGAGGGCTTCCCGATCGAGATCTACAACGTGCTTGGCGCCGGCGACGCCTTCATGTCGGGCTTCCTGCGCGGCTGGCTCGGCGGCGAAAGCTTTGCCACGGCGGCGACCTGGGCCAATGCCTGCGGCGCCTTCGCCGTGTCGCGCCTGCTATGCGCGCCGGAATATCCCACCTTCGAGGAGCTGGAGTTCTTTCTGAAGCACGGCAGCAAGCACTTGGCGCTGCGCAAGGACGAGGCGATCAACCACATCCACTGGGCGACGACGCGCCGGCGCGACATCCCTTCGCTGATGGCGCTCGCTTGCGACCACCGCGTCCAGCTGGAAGATGTCGCGGCCAGGGTCGGTGCAGATGTCTCGCGCATCCCCGACTTCAAGGTGCTCACCGTCAAGGCGGCGGCCAAGGTCGCCGCCGGTCGCGACGGCTACGGCATGCTGATCGATGAGAAATACGGCCGCGATGCCATGTTCGAGTTCGCCCGCCATCCCTTTGCCTGGTTAGGTCGGCCGGTCGAGCTGCCCGGATCGCGGCCGCTGCGCTTCGAGTTTTCGCAGGACATCGGCTCGCAGCTCACCGAATGGCCGGTCGACCATTGCATCAAGTGCCTCTGCTTCTATCATCCGGATGATCCGGAGGCGCTGAAGACAGAGCAGCAGCAAAAACTGCGGACCCTGTTCGAGGCGGCGCGGAAAGTCGGCAGGGAACTGCTCGTCGAGATCATCGCCGGCAAGCACGGCACGCTCGACGACACCACCATTCCGCACGCCCTTGAAGAACTCTATGCGCTGGGCATCAAGCCCGACTGGTGGAAGCTCGAGCCGCAGGCCTCGGCAGGCGCCTGGGCCAGGATAGAGCAGGTGATCGTCAAGAATGATCCGTGGTGCCGCGGCGTCGTGCTGCTCGGTCTGGAGGCGCCGCAGGATGAGCTGGTCGCCGCCTTTGCCGCCACCGCCAATGCGCCCATCGTCAAGGGATTTGCCGTCGGTCGCACCATCTTTGTCAATGCCGCCGAACAATGGCTGGCCGGCAAGATCTCGGATGACGAGGCTGTCGCCGACATGGCCTCGCGCTTCGAGCAATTGACCGAGGCATGGCTTGCAGCGCGCGGCCGCAAAGCAGCATAAGAAGAACGGGCAGCATATTAGGCGGCACAGGGAAAGCCGGAGGAAAACGACAATGACCAAGACCGTTCGCCTGACGATGGCGCAGGCGCTGACCCGCTTTCTCAGCCGCCAGATGACCGAGATCGACGGCAAGAAGGTGCCGATCTTCGGCGGCGTCTGGGCGATCTTCGGCCACGGCAATGTCGCCGGCATCGGCGAGGCGCTCTACCAGGTCCGCGACGAGCTGCCGACCTTCCGCGCCCATAACGAGCAGGCGATGGCGCATGCGGCGATTGCTTACGGCAAGGCGAATTTCCGCCGCCGCTTCATGGCCGCGACCACCTCGATCGGCCCCGGCGCGCTCAACATGGTGACGGCTGCGGCGCTCGCCCACGTCAATCGCTTACCGGTGCTGCTGCTTCCGGGCGATATCTTCGCCAACCGCTTGCCCGACCCGGTGCTGCAGCAGGCCGAAGATTTCTCCGACGGCACGGCGAGCGTCAACGATTGCTTCCGCCCCGTCTCGCGCTATTTCGACCGCATCACGCGGCCGGAGCAGATCATCCCGGCGCTGAACCGCGCCATGCAGGTGCTGACCGATCCGGCCGAATGCGGCCCGGTCACGCTTTCGCTCTGCCAGGACGTGCAGGCGGAGGCCTATGATTATCCGGAAAGCCTGTTTGCCGAGCGCGTCTGGACGCCGCGCCGGCTGCGCCCGGATCGCAACGAACTGGCCGTCGCCGTGGCGGCCCTGAAGAACGCCAAGAAGCCGCTGGTGATCGCCGGCGGCGGCGTCCTCTATTCGCAGGCTTCCGGAGAGCTGGCCAAGCTGGTGCAGGGCGCCGGCATTCCGGTTTGCGAGACCCAAGGCGGCAAATCCTCGCTGCCCGACGATCATCCGCTCAACATGGCGGCCGTCGGCGTCACCGGCACATCAGCGGCCAACCGGCTGGCGGAAGAGGCCGATGTGGTTCTTGCCGTCGGCACCAGGCTGCAGGACTTCACCACCGGCTCCTGGGCGCTGTTCAAGAATGCCGGCCGCACCATCATCGGGCTCAATACCCAGGTCTTCGATGCCGGCAAGCACTGGGCGCTGCCGCTGGTTGCCGACGCCACCGAAGGGCTCGCCGAGCTTTCCGCCGCGCTGAAGGGCTGGAAGGCGCCGACCGCCTGGACCGACAGTGCGCTGAAGGGCAAGACGGAATGGCAGGCTGCTGCCGCCAAGGTGACGGCCTCGACCAACGCCGCCTATCCTTCCGACGCGCAGGTGATCGGCGCCGTGCAGCGCGCGATGGGCTCGGGCGTCACGCTTTTGCATGCCGCCGGCGGGCTGCCCGGCGAATTGCACAAGCTCTGGCAAGCGGGCGCGCCCGGTTCCTATCACGCCGAATACGGCTTCTCGACCATGGGCTACGAGATCGCCGGCGGGCTCGGCGTCAAGATGGCGAAACCCGACCAGGAAGTCGTCGTCATGGTCGGCGACGGCTCCTATCTGATGCTCAATTCCGAGATCGCGACGTCGGTGATGCTCGGCCTGAAACTCACCATCGTGTTGCTCGACAATCGCGGCTATGGCTGCATCAACCGGCTGCAGATGGCGACCGGCGGCGCCAACTTCAACAATCTCCTGAAGGACGCTCGCCACGAGGTGATGCCCGACGTCGACTTCGCCGCCCATGCGGCCAGCCTCGGCGCCGTCGCCGAGAAGGTGGCCTCGATTGCTGAACTCGAGACGGCGCTCGCCAAGGCGAAGGGCAACGACAAGACCACCGTGCTGGTCATCGACACCGATCCGCTGGTGTCGACCGAGGCCGGCGGCCACTGGTGGGATGTTGCCGTGCCGGAAGTCTCGTTGCGGCCGCAGGTGAACGCCGCGCGCAAGGCGTATGACGAGAAAAAGCTCATGCAGAGCTTAGGTGATTGAAGCTGGCGCTGCCCCTCACCCTTGCCCTCTCCCCGTGAAGAACGGGGAGCAGGGGGCCGCCACCGCTGAAGCCTGTCCCTTCTCCCCGTCATTTCCAGGGAGAAGGTGCCGGTAGGCGGATGAGGGCAGCGCCGATGAGCGAAAGTTGAACGATCCGAACCTGGAGTGACGACTTGAAAGCCAAACTGGGCATGTCTCCCATCGCGTGGTGGAACGACGATCTCGTGGAATTGAGCGATGATGTGTCGCTGGAGGAGTGTTTGCGCCAGTCGCGCTCGGCCGGCTTCACCGGCATGGAGATGGGCCGCCGCTTCCCCAACGACCCGAAGGTGATGCTGCCGATCCTGAAAGAGGCCGACGTCACGCTCTGCGGCGGCTGGTTCTCCGGCACGCTGGTCGATGAGGACCTGGCAAGCAACAAGGATCGCATCCAGCCGATGATCGACCTGTTCAAGGCGGTCAACGCGCCCTGCATAGTCTATGGCGAGGTCGGCCGCTCCATCCAGGGTGACCGCTCCAAGCCTCTTGCCACCAAGCCACGGCTTTCCGGCGACGAGATGAAGGCCTATGGCCGCCGCGTCACCGAATTCGGCGAATGGTGCGCCGACCAGGGTATGCCGCTTTCCTACCATCATCACATGGCGGCCGTGATCGAGACCGAGCCGGAACTCGATTCCTTCATGCATCATTCCGGCGAGGGCATCCCGCTGCTGCTCGATGCCGGCCACCTCGCCTTCGCCGGCGGCGATGTGTTGCGCGCCATCGACAACCACCACAAGCGCATCAACCACGTCCATGTGAAGGACGTGCGCATGAATGTGATCGACGGGCTCGACCGCACGAAGCAGTCCTTCCTCGATGCCGTCGCGCTCGGCGCCTTCACCGTGCCCGGCGACGGCTCGCTCGATTTCGGCGCGATCGTCCAGCGCTTCGCCGACTACGGCTATGAAGGCTGGTTCGTGGTCGAGGCCGAGCAGGATCCGAAAAAGAACCCGCCGCTGAGGATGGCTGAGGTCGGCCACAAGGAGCTGATGCGGGTGATGACGGCCGCCGGTTATACGGTGGAGACGCAGGGCTTCCCGGCGTAAACGGTGGATTCGTCCGGCCGCTCGGTCTATCTGATGCGTTTGGACAAGTCCCGGATTGGCGCGATGAAAGACTATGAGCACCCCTTCTTCCGACCGCTGTGGCGGCGCATTGCCGTCGTTGCCGTCTGCCTAATCTGGTCGGTGATCGAATTCGCCTCCGGCACGCCATTCTGGGGTGTAATCGCGCTCGGCTTCGCCGGTTACGCGGTGTGGCAGTTCTTCTACCTCTACAAGCCGGCCGAGGAGCCCAAGCCTCCGGCCGAGCCGAAGGAATGATCCAGGAGACAAAATGTCGAAACTGCTCGTCAAGGCCGACAAGGGCCACGGCCACGTCGCCCACGTCACCCCGCAAAGCGCGGGCTGGACTTACGTGGGTTTCGATCTCCACCGGTTGCGGCCGGGCGAGACGGCCGCCGGCAAGACGGGCGAGCGCGAGGTCTGCCTGGTGTTCGTCACCGGCAAGGGCAAGGCTGCGGCCGGCGGCAAGGATCTCGGCCTGCTCGGCGAGCGCATGTCGCCCTTCGAAGGCAAGCCCTGGTCGGTCTATGTGCCGCAAGGCTCCGACTGGTTGGTGACCGCCGACACCGAGCTGGAGCTTGCCGTCTGCTCGGCGCCCGGTCTTGGCGGCAGCCTGCCCGCTCGCGTCATTGCGCCCGACGATCTCGGTCAGGAAGTGCGCGGCAAGGGCACCAACACCCGCTACGTCACCAACATCCTGCCCGAGGGCAAGCCGGCCGACTCGCTGCTGGTGGTCGAGGTCATCACGCCCGGCGGCCATACCTCCAGCTATCCGCCGCACAAACACGACCAGGACAATCTGCCGGCCGAGTCCTATCTCGAGGAGACCTATTATCACCGCCTCAACCCGCCGCAGGGTTTCGCCTTCCAGCGCGTCTACACCGACGCCGACAGAAATGGCGTGCGCGACCTGGACGAGGCGATGGCGATCGAGGACGGCGATGTCGTGCTGGTGCCCAAGGGCTACCACCCGTGTGCGGCCTGCCACGGCTATGATCTCTATTATCTCAATGTCATGGCCGGCCCGAAGCGGACATGGAAATTCCACAACGCCGCCGAGCATGAGTGGCTGATGAAGGCGTAAGATTTTTCATAGCCCTCAACCTGTTGGTCCAGTTCGGGAAAATCGTCGGCTAAGGACCGCCGGAGCCTGGGTTGCCTTCGAAAACCCATGAAAGCTTCGTCAATCCGTCATGGAAATCACCTATGGCAGCGGTCTGACGAGGATTTTCGATGCGCTATGCCATTTACTTTACCCCGAGGCAGGATGAGCCGCTGGCGCGGATCGCCGCCAACTGGCTGGGGCGCGACCCGTTCGGCGCGCCGACGCGGCCGGTCGAGGGTGTGGGTGACCTGTCGGCGGCGGAAGTTGCCTTCCACACCGCCTCGGCACGGCGCTATGGGTTCCACGCGACGCTGAAGGCGCCGTTCCGGCTGGCGCCCAGCGAAACGGAAGCCTCGCTGCGGGCAGCGCTCGACGATTTCGCCGAGGCCACGGCACCAGTCGTCGTCCCGCGTCTGGTCGTCGGCCAGATCGACGGCTTTTTCGCGCTGGTGCCGGGAAGTCCTTTCGAGCCACTCAACAGTTTCGCCGGCGAGGTCGTGCGCGCTTTCGACCGCTTCCGCGCGCCGCTGACCGAGGCCGAGATCGAGCGCCGCAGCCCAGACTCGCTGAAGCCGGATGAGTTCCGCAACCTCTGCCAGTGGGGTTATCCCTACGTCTTCGAGACGTTCCGCTTCCACATGACGCTCTCCGGACGGGTCGGGCCACAGGAAAGCCCGCGCCTTCGCGCTGCAATCGACAGCCTGTTCGCGGATGTGCTGCAGCGGCCGGTGCCGGTGGATGCGCTGACGCTGTTCGTCGAAACCGAACCGGGCGCGCCCTTCATGGTGCTCTCGCACCACGTGCTTGGACGCGGCCCGGCCAGAAAAACCGCCTGATGTCCGCCCGCCTGAGATAGGACTGCTGAAATGACCGCCGAGACCGTTTTGAACAATGCCCGCATCGTGCTGCCCGACGAGATCGTCGCGGGCTCGCTGCTGCTGCGCGATGGGCTGATCGCCGCGATCGAGCCGGGTGCGGCCCGCACCGGCGAGGACATGGGCGGCGACTACATCATCCCGGGTCTCGTCGAGCTGCACACCGATCACCTCGAAGGCCATTACGCGCCGCGTCCGAAAGTGCGCTGGAACCCGATCGCCGCCGTGCTCGCCCACGATGCGCAGGTGGCGACCGCCGGCATCACCACGGTGCTCGACGCCTTGCGTGTCGGCATGGACGAGGATGCCGACCTGAAGTCCGACGACGTGCGCAAGCTCGCCGACGCGATCGAGGACAGCGTGCGCCAGGATCGGCTCAGGGCCGACCACTTCATCCATCTGCGCTGCGAGGTCTCGGCGCCGGACTGCCTCGAGGCCTTCGCCAATTTTGAGACCGACGACAGGGTGAAGCTCGCCTCGCTGATGGACCACGCGCCGGGCCAGCGCCAGTTCGTCGATCTCGAGACCTACGCCTACTACTACCAGCGCAAGCTGAAGCTCACCGACCGCGACTTCCAGAAATTCTGCGCGAAGCGTATGGCCGAATCGGCCAAGTATTCCGGGCCGAACCGCGTCTTCATTTCCGCCGCCTGCCGCGAGCGCGGCATCGTGCTTGCCAGCCACGACGATGCGACGGCCGGCCATGTCGACGAGGCGGTGGAGCAGGGCGTGCGCGTTGCCGAATTCCCGACCACCGAGGAGGCGGCGAGGGCCTCGAAGGCGGCAGGCCTCGGCGTGCTGATGGGCGCGCCCAACGTCATGCGCGGCTCCTCGCATTCGGGCAATGTGTCGGCGCGCTCGCTTGCCGGCGACGGTTTGCTCGACATCCTGTCGTCCGACTATATCCCCTTCAGCCTGATCCAGTCCGCCTTCTTCCTCGGCGATGTCGTGGAAGGCATTTCGCTGCCGCAGGCGGTCGCCATGGTCTCGAAGAACCCGGCGGAAGCGGTCGGCCTTAGCGATCGCGGTGTCATCGAGCCCGGCCGGCGCGCCGACCTCGTGCGCGTGCGCGTCGACCAGCATGTGCCGGTCGTGCGCAACGTCTGGCGTCAGGGCAGGCGCGTCGCATGATGGTTTCTGCGCTGATCGAACGAGAGCTCACCGAGACCCTTCCGATCCGCAACGGCGTGTTCGTCGCGGTGGTCGGGCCGAGCGGCGCCGGCAAGGACACGGTGATCGGCTACGCCAAGGCGCATTTTGCCGGCGAGACGCGGCTGGAGTTCGTCCGCCGCGTCATCACCCGTCCGAGCGACTCCGCCAGTGAGGACCACGATACGCTGGCCGACGCCGCCTTCGCCGAGGCGGAAGCGGACGGCGCCTTCGCCATCTGCTGGGACGCGCACGGCCTGCGCTATGGCCTGCCGGCCGATGTCGATTGGGCGATCGCCAATGGTCATGTTGCCGTTGCCAACGTCTCCCGTGCCGTCATCCCGTTGCTGCGTGAGCGCTATGCCAACCTGGCGGTGGTCGAGATCACCGCTGCGCCGGAGATCCTCGCCGAGCGGCTGGCGGCGCGCGGCCGTGAATCGCGCGGCGAGGTGCTGGCGCGTCTGGCGCGCAGCACCAGCGTGACGCTTTCCGGGCTGGATGTCACCTCCATCGACAACAGCGGCGCCAGAGAGATCGCCGGCGACCGTTTCGCCGAGGTGCTGCGCAAGGCGATGGCGTTTTCGGACCTTTCGGACATGATCTGAGGTGTATTGATTCAGGTGATGCCGGCTTGCGAGTGGGAGGTTGGGCCGAGACTTGTTGATGTCGGCGCCAACGTCCAAAAAATGTGTGCAGCACGCGAAGTTGAAATCTGCCCCGCTGCCTGCCGAGATCGGACGAGGGAAGCTACTCCGCCGGCGCGCCGGCGACGTTCCGGCGCGACGCCTCCATCATCCGGCGCCGGGCGCGGAACACACCCCACTGCTGGTCGACCAGCACGCCGATCAGGATCACGCCGCCCATCACCGCGAAGTTCAGTGAGGACGGGATGCCGAGCAGATTGACGAGGTTTTGCAGTTCCTGCAGCAGCACGGTGCCGAGGATGACGCCTACGAGCGAGCCCTCGCCCCCGCGCAGCGAGAAGCCGCCGAGCACCGCCGCGGCGATGGCGTAGAGCTCATAGAACTGGCCGTGGCTCGCCGGCGAGATCGAGCGCGTGTACATGGCGAAGTAGATCGCCGACAGCGCCGTCAGCACACCGCAGATCACGTATGCCGCGATCACCACGCGTCCGGTGCGGATGCCCGAATACTTCGCCGCTTCCTCATTCTTGCCGATGGCATAGAGATAGCGCCCGAACACCGAGCGGTGCAGCACCACCCACATGACGATGGCGATCACGATCAGCGCGATGAAGGAATTCGGCAACCCGCCGGAGCGGCCGGCGGTCAGGAATTCGAGATCCGGGAAATTCTGGCCGAAAGCGAAGCCCGCCGTGCCGTCGGCGGTGTAGAAACGGGCGACGCCGCGGTAGATCAGCAGGCCGCAAAGCGTCACCACGAAGGGCTGCATCTTGAGCCGCGTGATCAGCCAGCCATGCACGAAGCCGATGATGGCGCCGAGCACGATGATCAGCACGAAGGCCAACGGCCAGTCCATCTCGCGCACGGCGATGAAGTCGATGAACAGCGTGCCGAGCAGCGCGATCAGCGAACCGACCGAAAGCTCGATGCCGCCGGTGATGATGACAAAGGCCTGGCCGATCGAAAGGATGCCGAACAGCGCGACCAGGTTGGAGGTGTTCGCGAGATTGATCGTCGACAGGAAGCGCGGATTTATAGCCGTGACCACCGCGCCGACCACCAGGATCAGGACCAGCAGGCCGAGGTCTTTCTTGCTCATTGCGCTCCTCCCGCGGCTTGCGCCAGCTTCGGCTTCTTGCCCACCGCCAGCAACAGCACGTTCTCCTGGCTGAAATCGTCCCGGTCGAGGATGCCGGAGATCTGCCCCTCATGCATGACCGCGATGCGGTCCGAGACGCCGATCACCTCCTCCATGTCGCTGGAGATCATCAGCACCGCGACGCCGGCATCGGCCAGCGCCCGCATCAGCGCGTAGATCTCGGCCTTGGCGCCGATATCGATGCCGCGCGTCGGCTCGTCGAGGATCATCACCTTGGGGTTCATCGCCAGCCATTTGGCCAGAACCACCTTCTGCTGGTTGCCGCCGGACAGCGTGCCGGTGCGGGTCAGGACCGATGGCGCCTTGATGCCGAGATCCTTCTTCTGCTTCTCGGCGGTGGCGAGCTCCGCGCTGGTCGACACCAGCGAGCGCTTCGCATGCGCCGGCATATTGGGCAGCGAAATATTTTGTGCGATCGAGAGGTCGAGCAGGATGCCGGTCAGCTTGCGGTCTTCGGGTACCAGGAAGATGCCGCTCGCCACCGCATCGGCGGCCGATCCGACATTGAGCGCCTTGCCGTCCAGCGCGACACTGCCGCCGAGCCGCTCGTCGATGCCGAACAGGACGCGCGCGAGCTCCGTGCGGCCGGAGCCGACCAGCCCGGCAAGGCCGAGGATTTCGCCGCGCCGAAGCTCCAGGTCGACCGGGTGGTCGGGATAGGCGCTGGTGCGCACCGCTGTCGCCGAGAGTGCGACGCCGCCCGGCGCGCGACCCGCCTCCGCGGCTTTCTCGCGCTCCTTCAGCATGCGTCCGATCATCAGCTTGACCATCTGGTCGTGATTGATGTCGCTCTTCGGCAGCGTGCCGGCAAGCATGCCGTCGCGCAGCACCACGACGCGGTCGGCGACGCGCTCGACCTCGTGCAGGCGGTGCGAGATGAATATGACGCTGATGCCTTCCGCCCGCAGTCCCTTGATCACGTCGAGCAGCTTTTCGGTCTCGGCGATCGGCAGGCTGGAGGTCGGCTCGTCGAGGATCACCAGCCGCGCCTTGATCGACAGCGCCTTGGCGATCTCGACCATCTGCTGCTGCGCCAGCGACAGCGAGGCGACCGGCGCGTCGGCCGAGAAATTGGCGCCGACGCGTTTCAGGAGCGGCGCCACCATCTCGCGCAGTTTCGCGCGGTCGACCAGCTTCAGCGGCCCGGCCTTGAGCGGCTCGCGGCCGAAGAAGATGTTGGCGGCGACGTCGAGGTTTTCGAACAGGTTGAGCTCCTGATGCACGAAGGCGATGCCGGAGCCGATGCTGGCTTCCACGGTCAAGCCGCCATGCGCGACGCCGTCGACGGTGACGGTGCCGCTGTCCGGCCGCGTCACGCCGCCGAGGATCTTCATCAATGTCGATTTGCCGGCGCCGTTCTCGCCGACCAGGCCGATCACCTCGCCCGGCCTGACCTCCATCGAGAACCCGTCCAGCGCCACCACGCCGGGATAGGTCTTGCGCACGGCCTCGAGGCTCAGGAACGGAGCGGATTGGACGATGGATGGGTCGGAATAATTCATCACGCCATTGTTCATCGCGCTTATCGGCAGCCGGTAGACTGCAGACTGACGGGCCGCATGCGGCCCGTCAATACGGACGCCGGCTCAAGGCGAAGCTTGAGCCGGCGCAACTGTGCATCGATTACTTGCCGGCCATCGCCTTCAGGTTTGCGGCATAGGCGTCGACATCGTCCTTGCCGATGATCTTGGTCGGCACGATGATCAAGCCGTTGGCCGGAATGCCCGACTTGTCGCCCTTGAGGTAGGCGGCCATCAGCTTCATGCCCTGATAGGCCCATTCGAAGGGCTGCTGCACCACGGTCGCGGCCACCGTGCCTTCCTTGACGCCGCCCAGCGTGATCGGATCGTCGTCGAAGCCGACGACGGTGATCTGGCCGAGCTTGCCGGCGTCGCGAAGCGCCTCATAGATGCGCGGCGTATTGTATGAGTAGAAGCCGACCATGCAGGTGATGTCGGGGCTGGCGACCAGCGCGTCCTCGACATTCTTCTTGGCCCGTGCCTGGTCGATGTCGTCGCCCCGCACGTCCACCAGCTCGATCTTGCTGCCGGCAAGCCCCTCCTTCATGCCCTCGATGCGCTCCTTGGCATTGTCGGCGCCGAGCAGGCCGACGAAGCCCAGGCACTTGCCGCCGTTCGGCATCGCCTTCTTGGCGATCTCGGCCGCCTGCTTGCCGGCATCGACGTTGGACGAGCCGATATAAGCGACGCGCTTGGTCTGCGGGGCGTCGCTATCGGTGGTGAACAGAGCGGTCTGGGACGCGATCTTGTTCAGCCCGTCGGTCGAGGTCTTGGGGTCGACTGCCGACACCATGATGCCCTTCACGCCGGCCGTCACCAGGTCGTCCATCAGCCGCTGCTGGATGGCGACCGACGACTGCTCGGGATATTTCAGCTCGAGATTGTAGTCGGGCAGTTCGCCCTGCGCCTTCTTCACGCCGGCTTCCGCCGCCTTCCAGAAGTCTGACGCGCCGTTGACGACGAAGGCCAGCGTCGGCTTGTCGTCGGCGCGCACGGCTGCGCTGGCCGTCAGGCCAATAGCCAAGGCCGCCGCGGCGACGGACGCGTTGCGTATCATGGATTTCATGCTTCAACCTCCCTTTTGAAACTCATCGCTGCTGTCTCGGCTGCGGCCTGGACGCCCTCCTCCTCAAGGGTCTGGCACCTAAGTCCGGGGCCGATCCAGCCGCGACCGAAACACTAGACACAGATTTGACGTTCGTAAATAGTCCGATTTGTCTGACATTTTCGTGAGGATGAGGGCAGCCCTCTTCCGGCAAATTGCCGGGCAGCGAACCTGCGCTCCTCCCAGATGCCGTCGCCGCGGCTCGCCCGGCGACGCGTTGACAGTAGATCGCTTACCGATATTAGTAAATAGTATTAGTCGCGGGATCGGACCGGCGCCCCAGCCACGGCGAACCGGGTGCCGCGGTGGGCGCCGGCGGAAGCAGGATTTGCGCTGGTCGGGTCGGCAAAACTCGGGAAAACTGACAGCTTTGCTGACCTTTTGGCCATTTTGTCGCCGCGTGCCGTGGCTGGTGCCAACGCCCTTTTTAGTGATAATAGTTATAAGCATACCCGCTCGGTGGCGGGCTTTGCGGAACAGCCCGGCAGGTTTGGGAACGACCATGAGCGAACCGACGCAACTGCGCGATCCACGGCAAACGTCCAGACGCCGCAAGCCATCGGCCAAGCCCAAGGGCCGTGTCACCATGACCGATATAGCGAGGGCCGCCGGCTGCTCGCAGGCGACGGTATCTTTCGTGCTCAACGATTCGCCGGGCATCAGACTGTCGCAGCAGACGCGCGACCGCGTGATCGAGGCAGCCAGAGCCCTGGGCTATTCGCCGCCGGTCTTTTCAGCGTTGCGTCCGCCCGTCACGCCCTTCGAAGGGCTGGACGGCGTCATCGGCTTTGCCGTCGACCAGCTCGCCACCAGCCCCGAGGCGGTGGTGGCCATCGAGGGCGCGCGCCAGGCCTCGTGGAATGCCGGCAACGTGCTCCTGGTGGCGCAGACCATGGGTGACACCGTCATGGAGCCGCGTGCCATCCAGGCACTCACCCGGCGCGGCCTCTCGGCGCTGATCTACATGACCATCTTCACCCGCGAGATCACCGCGCCCGAGTTCCTCTACAGCCTCGACATTCCGGTCATCCTGCTCAACTGCTACACCGCCGACTATGCCTTCCCGGCCGTGGTGCCTTCCGAGATCGCCGGCGGCCAGAGCTCCACGCGGCATCTGATCAGCCGCGGCCACCGCCGCATCGCCACCATCACCGGCGAACCGTGGATGCAGGCGGCGCAGGATCGGCTGAAGGGCTATCGCCGCGCTTTGGCCACCGCCGACATCCCCTTCGATCCGGACCTGGTGGTGGAGGGCGACTGGTCGGCCAGCGCCGGTTATGCCGCGACGGTGAAGCTGCTTGCGCTGAAGGACCGCCCGACCGCCATCTTCTGCCAGAACGACCGCACGGCGATCGGCTGTTACGAAGCGCTGAAGGAGGCGGGCCTGCATATCCCCGGCGACATTTCCGTGATCGGCTATGACGACGAGGAGATCGCCCGCCACCTCTTCCCGCCGCTGACCACATCGATCCTGCCGCATCTGGCGATGGGCCAATGGGCGATCGAGCAATTGGAGGCACCGCCGACGCCCGGCCGCGGCCGCTATCCCATCACCAAGCTTGAATGCCCCTTGGTGGAGCGGGAGAGCGTGGGAGCGTGCCTCGCACAATTCCGGTGACCCCGTCTTGATCCAGGCCTATGATGGACTGCGCGTGTCCCGACACAGGAAAAACGCTCGTGTGGCCGAACCGTCGTTTATGCGATCTCCTAAAGATCGAACATCCGATCATCCAGGCTCCGATGGCCGGCTCGGCGACTCCGGAACTCGCCGCCGCGGTGAGCAATGCCGGCGGGCTGGGATCGCTCGGCTGCGCATCGATGCTGCCGGACGGCTTGCGCACCGCTGCGCGCCAGCTGCGCGCCTCGACCGAGCGTCCCTTCAACTTCAATTTCTTTGTTTTTCCCAGACCAGACACCAGCGACGCCGTACTGACCCAGGTCATCGACAGGTTGCGGCCCTACTACAAGGAGCTGTCGCTCGACGAACCCTCGCGGAGGTTTCCGCCGATCGGCCCGGGTTTCGACGATGAAAAGCTTGAACTGCTGCTCGAGATCCGGCCACCGGTCGTCAGCTTCCATTTCGGCATTCCGGACGCGGCCGCGGTCGCCAGGTTGAAGCAGTCCGGGATCGTGGTTATCAGCACCGCGACGAATGTCGCCGAAGCGCGCCAACTCGCCGACAGCGGAGCCGACGCGGTCATAGCTCAGGGCTGGGAGGCAGGCGGCCACCGGGGATCGCACGCTCCCAACCGTCCCGGTGACGGCGTTGGCACAATGGCGCTGGTTCCCCAGGTCGTGGATGCCGTCAGGCTGCCGGTCATTGCCGCCGGAGGCATCGCCGACGGCCGCGGCATAGCGGCCGCCTTCGCGCTTGGTGCCAGCGGCGTGCAGATCGGCACCGGCTTCCTGTCTTGCGACGAGGCCGGCACGGACGGACCGCGCCGAGCCCTGATCCGCGCCGCCACGGACATGGACACGATGGTCACCGATGCGTTCACCGGCCGCGCGGCGCGGGCGAGACGCACCCGCTTCGCCTTGGAGATGGAGGTGAACCGGGCGCGCCTCCCCGACTTTCCGCAAATGGTTGCGCTCAGCGCTCCGCTCGGCGAGGCCGGTGCAAAAGGAGATTTCGCCTTTCATCTCTATGGGCAGGCGGCCGCCTTGAACCGGGAGCTTCCTGCCGGCGAATTGATGCAGACGCTCGTGGCCGAAACCGGTGAGGTGTTCGAAGCGCTCTCGACCGGCAAAACGACGCCTGCGTGAGCGAAGTCTCCGCTCGTAGACGCCGCGGACAGGTTGCAATCCGGACTGCGAAAAGATCGGCCGGCAGGCAGGCATGCCATCCGGGCGCGATCGATGATGCTGGCATGGGCGGCATGGGGCGGCCGCCCAACTCGGCCAGTTTTGCCGCGATATGCGGTCTGGGTAATCTGCGGCTGCGAAACGCACATGGCGATCCGATCACGCCGCGGAACACGGCGGCATCCTCGCTTGCGGCGGCGAAAAGCCGGGCCATGACTGGATTCGGCGGCGGAACAGGAAGGCCCTCACCAGCGCGTTCATCTCGGCGATCCGGGCTCGCTCGGCGGCGATTTCTGGTTGCGATAGACCGACCTGGCGCTCGGCCTCGGCGTCGTATGCTCCTGCCAACGCCCAACCTGTGCGATCTCGGGACGATCGGCTGGTTTCGTTGCTTGGCATGGTTCCCGCGTGGGTCTAGGCTGAAACCAGCAAGGGAGGACGGGATGACATCAAGCTTCACCGTTCACGCCGCATCCGGCTATGAGCAGCTCATGGGCCGCTGGAGCCGCAGGCTCGCGCCCAAGTTCATCGACTTCGTCGGCCTGGCCGGCGGCGAGAAGATCCTCGACGTCGGCTGCGGTACCGGCAGCCTGACCTTCGAACTGGCGAAGTCGCGCGATCTCGCCGAAATCCAGGCCATCGACTTCTCAGCCGTCTTCGTCGCGGCGGCGAAGGAGAGGAACACCGATCCGCGCATCACCATTGAGCAGGCGGACGCCACGGCGCTGCCTTTCGAGGACAATGCGTTTGATCGCGCCCTTGCGCTGCTGGTGCTTCACTTCGTGCCGGAGACCGGCAAGGCGGTGGCCGAGATGCGCCGCGTAACGCGGCCGGGCGGCGTGGTCGCCGCCGTTGTGTGGGACCATCTTGGCGGCATGCCGGCCATGCGCATGATGATTGACACCGTTGCCGCGCTCAGCGAAAGCGGCCGCCAGATGCGCAATCGCTACTGCTTTCAGCCGATGATGCAGCCCGGCGAAATGAAGCGGACCTTTGTCGAACAGGGCCTGACCGACGTCACCGAAACCGAGCTGATGATCCGCATGGATTACCAGAATTTCGACGACTACTGGGCGCCGATTGCCGCCGGCGAAGGCCCGCTCGGCAAATATATGACCACGCTCGACGCAGCCGAGCGGACCCGCACGGAGGCCGCAGTCCGCGAGGCCTATGAGGCCGGTCGTGCCGATGGGCCGAGGTCTTTCGCCAACGTCGCCTGGGCCTGCCGCGGCATCGTGCCCTGACCTTCAGCGCCATCTGAGCTGCGCGCGGACGGCGTCGCGCGAACTGCGGTCGCCTAGCCGGCCAGTGCCAGCAGCCAGCGGTGCCAATAGATGGCGCACCCGACAGGATTCGAACCTGTGACCTCTGCCTTCGGAGGGCAGCGCTCTATCCAGCTGAGCTACGGGTGCTTCCCGGGAAACCGGAAAACGAACCAGCCGGTGAGCCGGCCAGCCACGGCTTCTTAGCGGAAGCCGCTCCGGGCTTCAACGGGCAATTGGCTTGGCGGAATATTCGCCGTAGCGGGCAGGCTCGCATTCGTCCGGTGGAGGTGCCGGAGTCGAGAGCGAGCGGTCCCAACTGATGTAGGCTCGGAGGCCGGCGGCCCCACTTCGGCAATGCATCGCGACTTCCGAGCGTTGTTCAGGCGCAAGCTCTCGCCAGCCCTCACCCCTCCACCTCGCTCTTCGCCACCCTCCGCTGCACCCCGCGCGTCGCCCGCTTCTGCTTCTTCGCGGTCAACTCGTGCATGGCATCAAGCTGCATCTGCTGCATCTCGGCCAGGCGCTGCCATTGGCGCGAGATCAGGTAGTCGAGCTTTTCGTGCAGGTGCCGCACTTCGAGCTCGGCCTTGAGGTTCACCCGGTAGTCGTTGAAGGAGCGCAGCCGGTCCTTCGCTTCCTGTCGCTTCTGGCTCATCATGATGATCGGCGCCTGGATGGCGGCGATGCAGGAGAGCAAGAGGTTGAGCAGGATGAATGGGTAGGGATCAAAGGCGGCGGCCGCGCCCTCGAAGAGGTTGAGGCCGATCCAGATCAGAAGCACCGCCGCGAACGAGATCAGGAACCACCAGCTGCCGCCGAAGGCCGCCATGTCGTCCGAGACGCGGTCGGCGAAGGAGCGGCGCTCCTCGAACTCTTCTTCCGAGTTCTCCGAGATCGTGTCCTGTCTGGCAATCGATTCCACCACCTGGCGGTCGAGCTCGGAGAATTCGCCATGCTCCTGCTGCAGCAATTCCTCCATGTAGCGCATGCGGTAGCGGGCGAGTTCCTCGCGGCTGATGCGGGCGCCGCGCGGCAGGTCGGGATGGTCGGAGCGGATGCGGTCGGCGAGGCTCGGCCTGAGGTCGTCGACGCGCACCAGGTCGCGCTTGCGGAACTTCCGGCCGCTGATCGCCGACGGTTTTTTCTTGGGCTTTGCACGCGCCGTGCCGGGCAGGTGCGGCTCCGAATCCGGCACCTCCGGCGCTTCGAGGATCTCGTCCGCCGCCTCATGCTGATCTTCCGGCACGGTGGCCGCCTCGAGGTATTCGCCGCCCGAGTCGTTTTCGTTGTCGGCTATTGTCTGCGCGGATGCCTTTGGGTCGCCGGCCATGCTCAGTGCTCCTCTTCTCGGGCTTCGATACGATACGCCGAGCCGGCGCGGCATATCCATCGCGACTGTGAAGCTGGTGTGACCGAACAAGTTGTTGTGATGGATGGATGCGCTTTCGGCGCGCACAGGACATAGATCCAATTCAGGGAGATTTGGTTGAAAGGGCTTGCTGAGCAACAGCAAATCTCTCGGGGCAGCGCCGCCCCTCATCCGCCTGCCGGCACCTTCTCCCGTATGCGACGGGGAGAAGAGGCTGGCCGCAAGCTCAGCGCTTTCCTGCAACGCTGGAGATTGGCGAAACCGGCGATGAGAGCGCCTCTCTCCCCGTCACTTACGGGGAGAGGATGCCGGCAGGCAGGTGAGGGGCAGCGCCACCGTCGAAAGCATTAATCCTGCCTCACTGGCGCCAATGGTCACCGCCGGCTGGCCTATCCTGGCCCTGTGGGCGGCCGCCCCGCCAAACCGCATCAGGGCCAAGGCGGTCGCTTGAACAGGCCGCCGCCACTCGGGCTTCGCTACTGCGCCGGCAAACCGGGCAGCGACGAACTTGGCGCGGGCAAACCCGGAAGTGCCGAACCGGCCGGCTGCTGGCCGGCATACATCAGCCGCGTCTGCGCATCGGCGCTCATCGGCGACAAGCTGCGCTGGATCAGCGCCTCGACATGGTCGTTGCGATGGCGCGCGCTTTGGGCGCCCATCACCACCACGATCAGATGCCTGCCGTCGGCATTGTAGGAGGTGACGATGTTGTAGCCGGAAGCGCGGATATAGCCGGTCTTGATGCCGTCGACGCCGCGCACCCGTCCCAGCATGTCGTTATGGCCGCGCACCAGCCGGCCGCGGAACATGAAATCGCTTTCGGAGAAATAGTGGAAATGCTGCGGGAAGCGGCGCTGGAGCGCGATGCCCAGCACCGCCATGTCGCGCGCCGTCGTCACCTGGCCGTCGTCGGGCAGGCCGCAGGCGTTGCGGAAATTGGTGCTGGTCATGCCGAGCTGGCGCGCCTTGGTGGTCATCATGGCGGCGAACTGCTCCTCGCTGCCGCCGCCGAGATATTCGCCCACCGCCACCGCCACGTCGTTCGCCGACTTCACCACCATGGCGCGGATGGCGGAATCGACGTCGATCGTCTCGCCGCGCCTGAAGCGCAGCTTCGTCGGCGGCTGCGCGGCGGCGTGGTTGGATACCGGGATCTGCGTTTCCTTGCTCACCCGGCCGCTCTCCAGCGCCTCGAACAGCATGTAGAGCGTCATCATCTTGGTCAGCGACGCCGGATAGCGCTGCGCCGTCGAATTGACCTCGAACAGCGTCTTGCCGGTCGAAGCGTCGACCACGATCGCGGCATATTTCTGCGGCTGCGCCGGCACGGCCAGCACGGTTTCCGGCGGCGCGGCGGTGGTGCAGCCGGCAATGAGGAGCAGCAGCACCAGCGCGGTCATCAATTTCTGGAGGAGCGAAAGCGGAGTGGACAAGATTGTTCAAAAACGGTTGCTGAGATGCGGCGAAGCTAGCGTACCGCATCCGCTCCGTCCAACTGGTTAACGGCGGGAATGAGGCATTTGCCCAGCTTTTGGCGGTTTGCAGGAGGTTGAATTGCCTTCAAGGTCGGCAGCGCCGAGTTCGACAATTGGTGGCATTCGCCTGATGCAAAATGCCTATCGCCCTGCTTGCGCCGCTGCCGCCGGTCAGGCTTTGTTGTCACCGAAGATTCGAGGTTTGGCAATGGACACCCTCAGCATCAACGCAAAAGGCATCTCGGTCTCCCTCGATCTCGCCGTCGGCCATATCGCCGCCCTGGAAATCGAGGCCGATGGCCGCCGCCTGCAGCCGCTGCACCGCGCGCCCTGGGTCGGCTCGCCGCGCGCGACGTTGCCGCAAAACCTCCCCGAAGGCACGGTGCGCCTGTCCGGCGACTTCCTCTGCGCGCCGTTCTCCACCAGCGATGTCGAAGCTGCTCCCCTCCACGGTTGGACGGCCAACAGCGAGTGGGATGTCGTCGAAAGCAGTGCCATCGCCGGCGGCTGGCGCGCCGTCTTCCGCTTGCGCCGCAAGGTGATGGGTGCTTCCGTCGACAAGGTCTTCACGCTCCGCGACAACCATCCCTTCCTCTACCAGGAACACATCTTTTCGGGCGGTTCCGGCGCCATTTCCGTCGCCCACCATCCGATGACGGCGATGCAGGACGGCGGCCGGCTCGCCTTCTCGCCGAAACGTCTGGCGGTCACGCCTGAGACCCCTCTGGAGCCCGATCCGGCGCGCGGCCGGTTTCGTCTGGCCTATCCCGCCCGCGCCACCGACCTAACCCGTTTCCCGCTCGCGGCCGGCGGCACCGCCGATCTCGCCGACTACCGCATGGAAGACCGGCGCGAGGATTTCATCACCCTGGTCGAGGCCGATCATGGCGGGCCGGGCTGGACGGCGCTCGCCCGCCGCGCCGAGCAGGATCTGGTGCTGGTGCTGAAGAACCCGGCCGAGCTGCCGGTCACCATGCTGTGGTTCAGCAATGGCGGGCGCGACTATGCGCCCTGGAGCGGCCGCCATGTCGGCGTGCTTGGCATCGAGGACGGCCGCGCCGCGGTCGGCCACGCCGCCTCGCTCGGCGACAACTGGCTGAAGCATGAAGGCGTGGCGACGGCCTTCGCGCTTGCCGAAGGGCGCAGCGTCTCCTTCCGCCACGTCATCGGCGCGGTTCCGGCAGCCGACGTCGAACCGCCAAGCGGCCTGGAACAAGCGACCGATCGACTGCGCATCCTTGCCCAGAATGGCTCAGCGAAGGAGATACCGTTCGACGGCGACTTCCTGCGCATCAGCCGTTCCGTAACCGCCTGAAACCCTTGCTCCGCCAGAGGATGCCGACCGATCTCAAGGGCGCGCGGCAGAGCCTTATAACCGTTTGAAATTTCTCCCCGGTGCCGCCAAGATGCGGCCGGAGTCGCTAGCAAAGAGGCGCTGATGTCTGACTTAGCCCATATCACTGCCGCCATCTTCAAGCGCGCCGGCAAGGCCAAGCGTTTCGTCGTTGCCATTGCCGGCCCGCCGGGAGCCGGCAAGTCGACCATATCGGGCAGGCTGCATGAATTGCTGCCGGAGGGCACGTCCGAAGTCGTGCCGATGGACGGCTTCCACTATGACGACATCGTGCTCAACCGGCGCGGCCTGCGCGCGCGAAAAGGAGCGCCGGAAACCTTCGATTTTGCCGGCTTCGAGACGCTTTTGAAGCGGATCCGCTCCGGCGAGCCGGACATTGCCATTCCGGTCTTCGACCGCACCATCGAACTCTCGCGCGCCGCCGCCGAGATCATATCCGCCGACACCAAGTTCATCCTGGTCGAGGGCAACTATCTGCTGCTCGACGAGGAGCCGTGGTCGCGGCTGGCAGAGCTGTTCGATTTCACCATTTTCGTCGATGTCCCGCGCGACGAGCTCGAGCGCCGGCTGATGGAGCGCTGGCGCGGCCATGGCAAGTCCGACGAGGACGCCCGCGCCTGGATCGCCTCCAACGACATGCCCAATATCGAGCGCGTGCTGGCGCGCCGCAGGGAGGCCGACCTGGTGATTGGTTAACCTGCTCAATTTTCACCATTTTCGGGCGGGAACCTTAAGATTTACAGGTCGTTATCTCCATGACCCTAATTGTCCGGCACTGACGCGATTCCAGGAAAGTGTGTAACGGTTTCCGGAATTGCGCGAATAACAGGAAACCGTCTTATGGCAACCAAGACCAGAAAACCCGCGCCTGCAAGAAGCAGAGCCAATCAATCCAGAGCTGGTGCCGCTCCGGCGACCGCCGAGCGCTCCAAGGACGCCAAGCCAAGCTTCGGCAAGGCGGCGCCCAAGAAGGTCGTGCCCGGCACGGCGCACAAGGCTCCCGCGAAGGCCGCGAAGCCTCATAAGCCGGCGGCAAGGTCGGGGCCGATCCGCACTGTGGCAAGCGTCGCGACCGGCGCGGTGGTGGCCACCGCGCGGCTTGCGGCATCGGTGCTCGGCCGGGGCGGCGCCAAAGCCAAGCCCAAATAGAGCGACTCAGCCCCTGGCCGGGATGGTCAGGCCCCTCTGCACGGCGGGCCGTGCGAGGCCGCGCTCCAGCCATGCCGCGACACCGGGGAAATCGTCGAACCCGACCAGATCGCGCGCTTCGTAGAAGCCGATTAGATTGCGCACCCAGCCGAGCGTTGCGACGTCGGCGATGGTGAACTCGTCATCCATGATCCATTGCCGGCCCTTGAGCCGCGTTTCCAGGACGCCGATGAGGCGCCGCGACTCGTCGCGATACCGCTCCAGCGGGCGCTTGTCGGCGATCTCACGCCCGGCGAACTTGTTGAAGAAGCCGACCTGTCCGAAGATCGGGCCGATCGCGGCCATCTGGAAGAACACCCACTGGATCGTCTCGTAGCGCCGGATGGAATCGGCCGGGATCAGCTTGCCGGTCTTGTCGCTGAGGTAGAGCAGGATGGCGCCGGATTCGAACAGCCCGATCGGCTTGCCGCCGGGCCCGTTCGGATCGATGATCGCCGGTATCTTGCCGTTCGGGTTGAGCGACAGGAATTCCGGCGTCCAGCTCTCGTTCTTGCCGATGTCGACCGGATGCGGCTCATAAGGCAGGCCGATCTCCTCCAGCGCGATCGAAATCTTCACGCCGTTGGGCGTCGGCCATGCATAGAGCTGCAGGCGATCGGGATGCTTGGCCGGCCAGCGCTTGGCGATCGGAAAGGCGGACAGGTCGGTCATCGGGGCTCCGGATGCGGATGGGCGCGTGGCGGCGCGCGTGGCGGGTGGGCAAGACTTAGGACCCCGGCCCTCTGGGATCAATATGGCCGCCAATCGACCTGCCGTGCACGGTCAGTCAACCAAAGCACCCGCAAGGATGAGAACGCGTCCGGCGCCGGCGAAAGCCCGTGCCGGGTCGCCCGTCTCAGATCGCCCGTCTCAGATCGCCTTGAAGGCCAGCACGGCATTCGTGCCGCCGAAGGCAAAACTGTTGCTCAGCGCTGCGCGCACCTTGCGCTCGCGCGCCACATTCGGCGTCACGTCGAGATCGCATTCAGGGTCTGGCTCGCGGAAATTGGCAGTCGGCGGCACGATGGCGTCGCGGATCGCCATGACACAGGCGATCATCTCCAGCCCGCCCGAGGCGCCAAGGCAATGCGCATGCATCGACTTGGTCGAGGAGACCGAGAGTGCGCTCACATGCTCGCCGAAGACGCGTTTGATCGCCGCGGTCTCGATCTGGTCGTTGGCCTTGGTGCCGGTGCCATGCGCGTTGAGATAGTCGACGTCCTCGGGATTGAGCCCTGCATCCACCAGGCAGAAGCGCATCGCCGCTTCCGGTCCCTCGACGGTCGGCGCGACGATGTCGGAAGCATCGGCCGAGAGGCCCGCGCCGGCGATCTCGGCAAGGATAGTGGCGCCGCGCGCCATTGCGTGGTCGTAGCTTTCCAGCACCGCCATGCCGGCGCCTTCGCCGAGCGACAGGCCCTGGCGGTCGGCAGAGAACGGCCGGCAGGTGTCGGGCGAGAGCACGCGCAGCGCCTCCCAGCCCTTGAGCACGCCCCAGACCAGCGGCGCCTCGGTGCCGCCGGCGACCATGACGTCGGCGCGGCCGAGCCGGATCTGGTCGACGGCCGAGGCGATGGCATGATTGGCCGACGCGCAGGCCGAAGTGACGCCGAACACGGGTCCGCGCAGGCCGAGACTCATGCTGACCTGGCCGGCGGCCGCGCCTGGCATAACCTTCGGCACGGTGAAGATAGCGGCGCGGTTGCGCCCCTCGATCAGGATCGCGCGGTAATTCTCCTCGATCGTTTCGAAGCCGGCGACGCCAACGCCGACAACGGCACCCATCCGATAGGTGTTGTCGGTATGCGCGACCAGTCCGGACTGCCGCATCGCTTCGCGCGCCGCGATCACCGCCAGCAGGCTGAAGCGGTCCATCGACACCACCTGCTTGCGGTCGATGCCGTGATCGGGCAACGCCTTGATTTCGGAGCCGACCTTGACCTTCAGGTCATGCAGCGAAGGATTGTCGATCGGGCCGATTGCCGAGCGGCCGGCGCGCATGGCGTCCCAGATCGCCGGCACATCGGTGCCGAGCCCGCATATTCCGCCAATGCCGGTGATGACGACGCGCTTGAGCATGCAGTCAGGCTTTTTTCGCGATCAGTTCGCGAACCGCCTCGACCATGTCGCCGACGTTCTTGAGGTTGCTCCAGGCGTCGACCGTGTTCATCTCGATCTCGATGCCGTACTTCTCCTCGAGATCGAAGATGATCTCGGTCAATTCCAGCGAATGGATCCCCAGCGTGTTGAGATCCGTGCTCGGCGTGATTTCTTCGCCGCCAGGTTCGGCATGCGCTTTGATCTTTTCGATGATTTCGGTCGTCAGCTGGTCAGCCATTCGGTTCCTTCCCCTGTCGTTTTCCGACGCCAACTGATCAGCGCCCCTGTGTCCCCGGATTCACAAACGTCGTCGCCCCTTACCTCGCCAGGAATCCGTGTGACCGCTCCAAGGTGGCTCCCTCTATAGAAACCGAAACGATGTCAAGCAACAAGCTATATATCGACAAAGCCGGTGGAGTGCTTAACGTTGGCGCCGTGGACACGATCGACGATATCCTGATTTCGCTGCCTGCCGCGCAACGTGTTGCCGGGCGAGGCAGGCTTTTCTGCGGCAAGAGCGGCGGCAGGACCCGCCTTCAACGTCTCTATCAGGACGGATCGGCGAAGATTCGCATGCCGGCGGTGCAAGGCGACCCGCTCGAGGCCGTGCTGATCAACACGGCCGGTGGGCTGACCGGCGGCGACCGGCTTGGCTGGGAGATCGAGGTCGGCGAGGGCGCCTCGGCATCGATCACCACCCAGGCCTGCGAGAAGATCTATCGCGCCGCATCCGACCGGGCCGAGACGAAGGTCAGCCTCACGGTTGGCGCCGGCGGCAGCATTGCCTGGCTGCCGCAGGAAACCATCGTTTTCAACCGCGCGGTCTTTGCCCGCGCGCTGCATGTCGAGCTGGCGGTCGGGGCCGAGGCGCTGCTCCTGGAGGCGACGCTGTTCGGCCGGCTTGCGATGGGCGAACGGACGGTCCTGGGCAATTTCCATGACCGCTGGCGGGTTCGCCAGGGTGGCAGGCTCATCCACGCCGAGGACTTTCGTATCGGCCCGGATATCGCGGCCGGCCTCCAGCGCCAGGCCGTGGCTGGCGGCGCGCTTGCAAGTGCAACGATGCTTCTCGTCTCCCCGCGTGCGGAAACCCTGCTGGAACCTGCCCGCGCGATCATCGGTGATCAGGGTGGCGCCAGTTTCTGGAGCGTCGGGCAATCTGGCAAGCTTCTTGCGAGGCTCACCGCCGGCGACGGCTACCAGCTCCGCAAGCGGCTGATTCCGCTCGTCGAGCTGCTCAACGGACGGGCTGGCCTGCCCAAATTATGGTCACTTTGACCTTCGAATACTTTGATCTTGAGTACCGAGAAGACGCATGAACCTGACGCCGCGTGAAAAGGATAAGCTGCTGATCGCCATGGCGGCGATCGTGGCGCGCAGACGACTGGAACGCGGCGTCAAGCTCAACCACCCCGAGGCGATCGCGCTGATCACCGATTTCGTCGTCGAGGGCGCCCGCGACGGCCGCACGGTGGCCGAGCTGATGGAGGCCGGCGCCCATGTCGTCACGCGCGCCCAGGTCATGGACGGCATTGCCGAGATGATCCACGACGTCCAGGTCGAGGCGACATTTCCCGACGGCACCAAGCTGGTGACCGTGCACGAACCGATCCGGTGAGGAGGATCCAATGCTGGAACTCAGACCCAATTGCGAATGCTGCGACAAGGATCTGCCGCCGGAGGCGGCGGATGCGCTGATCTGCACCTTCGAATGCACCTTCTGCGCCGATTGTGCGCAAAATGTTCTCGGCGGTGTCTGCCCGAACTGCGGCGGCAATTTCGCGCCGCGGCCGATTCGGCCGGCGGCAAAGTTGAAAAAATACCCGGCCTCGACCAAGCGCGTGCTCAAGGCCGGGGGCTGCGGCCCCCGCAAGGCCGCCTGAGTCGGCAATTTGAAGAGGACCCGCCCATGATTTCCGCTTCGACGAAACGCACCGCGCTTGCCACGATTCTTTTCCTGGCGGCGGCGATGCCGGCTTACGCCCATGTCGGCGTCGGCACGACCTCGTCCTTCACGGCGGGCTTCATGCACCCGCTGTCGGGCCTCGACCATATGACCGTCATGATCGCGGTCGGCCTGTGGGCGGCGATGAAAGGCGGCAAGGCGGTGTGGGCATGGCCGCTCGCTTTCGTCGGCGTGATGGTGGCGGGCGCAGCACTCGGCATGCTGCAGGTGCCGGTGCCTTTCGTCGAGCCTGGTATCCTCGCTTCGGTCGTGGCCCTCGGGTTGCTGGTGGCGCTGGCGGTCGACCTGCCGGTCTCGGCGGGTGTGGCCATCATCGGCCTGTTCGCCCTATTCCACGGCCATGCGCATGGCACTGAAGTGCCGGAGAATGCCGGCGGCCTCGAATATATGGCGGGTTTCGCCGTGGCGACGGCGCTTCTTCATGGCATCGGCATCGCGGCCGTGCTCGGACTTGGGCTCCGCTTCCGCGCCCTGGCGCGTCTTGCCGGCGCCGCCTGCGCGACGGTCGGCGCGGGCCTTGCCTTCGGCGTGCTGTGAGGCTGCGATGATCCCCGGCGAAGTCATCACGGCAAAGGGCGACATCGAGCTGAACAAGGGCCTGCCGACCGTGACGCTCAAGGTCGCCAACAGCGGCGACCGTCCGATCCAGGTCGGCAGCCACTATCATTTCTTCGAGACCAATGAGGGCCTGAAATTCGACCGCGAACGCGCCCGCGGCATGCGGCTCGACATCGCCGCCGGCACGGCCATGCGCTTCGAGCCGGGCCAGGAACGTGACGTCACGCTGGTGCCGCTCGGCGGCAAGCGCGAGGTCTATGGATTTCAACAGAAGGTGATGGGCAAGCTGTGAGGCGTGGCGGCGCGCTCAAATCACTTCGGCGGCTTGGCGGCCGCGTAGATGACGACCTTCCCGGGATTGTCGAACTCGACGGCAAGCACGTCCTCGGCCTGCACGCGCCGCGAATCGATGGCGTTGAAGAGCAGGGCGTTCGCTTCGATCTCCTGCCGCAGCTCCGCGACGTCTTCCTGATGCTGCTTTACCTTGTTCTCGATCGCAGGCGGCGGCCCGCCTTCGCTGCGCGCGGCATCCGTCAGGAAAACGATATCGACGGTATCCAGCTTGGTCGTCTTGCGCACGGTGCCGATATTGTCGCCCGTGCGGTCGATGGCGGTGATGACCTTGCCGGCCTCCGTCTTCGACAGCGCCTCCTCCTGCCGCACATCGGAATCGACGATCGTCGCGCCCGGCTTGGTGCTGTCCAGTGGCGGCTTGCCGTCCGCCGGCTGCGCGGGGAACGCTGGGGCGGCGACCACGAGAAGCATGGCTACCACAAGGGCTGGAAAGACAAGGGCTGGAAATCCTGTTCCGGGGCACGGGGCGCTCGCCATCGCTCGCTCCTGGTTGAACTTGTGGCGGGGCGAAAAAGGCGAAACGAGTCCTGTCGGCGGGAGGTTCCGTTTGCGATGATGCTGACGGGCCTGCAACCGGCCCGCCAGCATTGGTCGTCAGCTCGCCTTCTTGGTGATCAGCGTCAGCGCGCCATTGGGTTGCAGGCTGGCGGCGATCACCTGCGCCGAGCTCATCCCCTTGGCTTCGAGCGCGGACTTCACCTTGGGTGTCGCGTCGATCGATTTGCGCAAGGTCTGCAGGCCGGCGTCGCCGCGTTGCGCCACGATCTGATTGACCTGCGTCTGCGTGTCCTTTGGCAGTTCCGTAATATCGACGATGCTGACGCTCTCGATCGTTGGCGCCTTGGGCGCGGCGGCAGCAGGTGCCGCAGGCGCCGGGCTCGGCTGCGGCGCGGGCTGCTGCTGCGCGCCGGCCGCACCCGCCATCATCAAGCTGGCGGCGGCCGCGAAAAGTATCGTCTTTCGCATGGATATTCCTTCCCTCGGTTTGGAAAACGGTCGTTTTGGGCTGACTCGGTCACCTCAACCGCCAAATGGGATTGGAAGGTGTCGTCGAGCGGGTCATTGCGTGACCATTGGATGGCGACAATGTGCGCTCCGCGCCCATACAAACTCGCTTTTGGGAGCAATCGCTAATGGCAAGAATTTCCCGTGCCGCCTATGCGCAGATGTACGGCCCCACGGTCGGCGACAAGGTGCGGCTTGCCGACACCCAGCTCTTTATCGAGGTCGAGAAGGATTTTACCGTCCATGGCGAGGAAGTGAAATTCGGCGGCGGCAAGGTCATCCGCGACGGCATGGGCCAGAGCCAGGTATCTAGGGCGGGCGGCGCCGTCGACACCGTCATCACCAACGCGCTGGTCGTCGACGCGCTCGCGGGGATCGTCAAGGCCGATATCGGCCTGAAGGACGGTCGCATCGCCGCGATCGGCAAGGCAGGCAATCCGGACACCCAGGATGGCGTCACCATCATCATCGGTCCCGGCACTGAGATCATCGCCGGCGAAGGCAAGATCCTGACGGCCGGCGGCTTCGACGCGCATATCCACTTCATCTGCCCGCAGCAGATCGAGGAAGCGCTGATGAGCGGCATCACCACGATGCTCGGCGGCGGCACCGGTCCGGCGCATGGCACCTTGGCCACCACCTGCACGCCCGGCCCCTGGCACATGGCGCGCATGATCCAGTCTTTCGACGCTTTCCCGATGAATATCGGGCTGTCCGGCAAGGGCAGTGCCTCAAAGCCGGCAGCGCTGGAGGAAATGGTGCTCGCCGGCGCCTGCTCGCTGAAGCTGCATGAGGATTGGGGCACGACGCCGGCCGCGATCGACTGCTGCCTTTCGGTCGCCGACGACTATGACGTGCAGGTGATGATCCACACCGACACGCTGAATGAGTCCGGGTTTGTCGAGAACACGGTTGCAGCGATCAAGGGCCGCACCATTCACGCCTTTCATACCGAGGGCGCCGGCGGCGGCCATGCGCCCGATATCATCAAGGTCTGCGGCCTGCCCAACGTCATCCCGTCATCGACCAACCCGACGCGGCCTTACACGGTCAACACCCTGGCCGAGCATCTCGACATGCTGATGGTTTGCCATCATTTGTCGCCGTCGATTCCCGAGGACATCGCCTTTGCCGAAAGCCGCATCCGCAAGGAGACGATCGCGGCCGAGGACATCCTGCACGACATCGGCGCCTTCTCGATCATCTCCTCCGACAGCCAGGCCATGGGCCGCGTCGGCGAAGTGGGCATCCGCTGCTGGCAGACCGCCGACAAGATGAAGCGCCAGCGCGGCGCGCTGGCTGAGGAGACGGGCGACAACGACAATTTCCGGGTTCGCCGCTATATCGCGAAATACACCATCAACCCGGCGATCGCGCATGGCCTGTCGAAGGAGATCGGCTCCGTGACGGCCGGGAAACGCGCTGATCTCGTGCTGTGGAACCCGGCCTTCTTCGGCGTGAAGCCGGAGATGGTGCTGGTAGGCGGCACAATCGCCGCCGCCCCGATGGGCGATCCCAACGCATCGATCCCGACGCCGCAGCCGATGCACTACCGGCCGATGTTCGGCGCCTACGGCAAGGCGCTGACCAACTCCTCGGTCACCTTCGTCTCCAAGGCGGCTTTTGATGCCGGCTTGCAGGGCAGGCTTGGCGTAGAGAAGGCGATGGTCGCGGTCGAGAACACGCGCGGCGGCATCGGCAAGCATTCGATGGTGCTCAACGACGCCACGCCGCATGTCGAGGTCGACCCTGAAACCTATGAGGTGCGCGCCGACGGCGAGCTCTTGACTTGCGAGCCGGCGACGGTGCTGCCGATGGCGCAGCGGTATTTTCTGTTTTAGCTACCGGATTTCATTCCTGCGGCTCTTCGACCTCATCGCCTGATCGTCATTGGGCTGATGGCTTGGATGGTCTAGGCTCCGGGAAAAGGCAGGATTCGAACCATGTACAAGGCCGTCGGATCACGAGGTTCCCGGGTCAGCCGCGTGCTCTGGATGCTCGAGGAGCTCGGGCAATCCTATGAGTTCGTAGAGGTGAAGCTGCGCTCGCCCGAGACCTATGCGCTGAACCCTTCCGGCAAGGTGCCGATCCTGATCGACGGCGAGCTGACGATCACTGATTCGGCGGCGATCTGCGTCTATTTAGCGGACAAGCATGCCGATAAGGGAATGGGCGCCGATCCCGGGCTCGCCGGCCGCGCCGAGATGGATTCCTGGATGCATTTCGCGCAGAGCGAGTTCGAAGCGCCGCTGTGGAACAAGCTGCGCCACCGCTTCATCCTGCCCAAGGAGCTGCGCGTCGATGTCGGCCCTGCCGCCGCTCATGATTTCGCTTCGGAAGTCAAGGCGCTGCACCGCCGGCTCGGCGACAAGCCTTTTACGCTCGGCGACCGCTTTTCCGCCGTCGACGTTCTGCTCGGCGATATGGGTGCTTGGGCGCGCGCCGGCCGGTTCCCGGTCGACTCAGATCGCGTCAACGCCTATTTCGATCGCGTGCTGTCGCGACCCGCCCGGGCGCGGGCGCAAGCCAATGGCGGAGCCATGAAATGAAGCTCAACATCAACACCGATTTCACCAAATTTCCGCGCGCCGTCTCGGTGCTCCCGGCCGGCGAGGGCGGAGCGGCGACGCCTTTCGACAAGGCCATCTTGACGCATGACGAGCGGCATTTGCGCCGCCGCGCCATCGAAACCGCCGGCGGCGACAGGGTGTTGGTCGATCTGCCCGAGCCGGTGGTGCTCCGCAATGGCGACCGGCTGGTGCTGGAGGACGGCCGCCAGCTCGAGATCGTCGCCGCGCCCGAAGAGGTCTACGACATCCGCGCCCGCGACACCGTGCATCTCACCGAGCTTGCCTGGCATATCGGCAACCGCCACCTCGCGGCGGCAATCGAGGCGGACCGTATCCTCATCCTGCGCGACCATGTCATCAAGGCGATGCTGGAAGGGCTCGGCGCCACGGTCGGCGAGGTGCTGGAACCGTTCAGTCCCGTGCGCGGCGCCTATTCCGGACATGGCCACGACCAAAATCATCACGGCCACGACCATCACGATCATGATCACGCGCATGGCCATCATGACCACGACCACGATCACCATGGCTGACCAACCGTCCCGTACCGCACTGCTGCGGCTGATGGCCTGGCTGTCGCCGTCCTTTCCGGTCGGCGGCTTTTCCTACAGTCATGGCCTCGAAAGGGCCGTGCATGACGGACTTGTCGCCGATCGCGGGGATCTCGCCGAGTGGCTGGAGACGCTGGTCGAGATGGGCTCGGGCTGGAACGATGCGGTGCTCTTTGCCGAAAGCTGGCGGCGCGCGCGTGACGGCGGCGATATCGCGGAAGTCGCCGCGCTTGCTGAGGCGCTTGCCGGATCGCAGCAGCGTCACATGGAAACCATGCTCCAGGGCGCCGCCTTCCAAAAAGCCGCCTCTGCCTGGCCCTGTCCCGCACTCGAGCGCCTGCCTGCGGATTGCCCCTATTGCGTCGCCGTCGGCGCGATCGCTGGCAGCCATGGCATCGGCCTGGCGGAAGCGCTGTCGGCCTTCCTGCAGGCCTTCTTCTCCAACCTCGTGCAGGCCGCTATCCGGCTCGGCGTTGTAGGACAGGTCGATGCCACAGCGTTGTTAGCCGGCTTCGAACCGTTGGCGCTCGCGACAGCTGCTCGCGCCGCGAACTCCACGCTCGATGATCTCGGCGGCTCGGCCTTGATATCCGACATTGCGGCGATGAAGCACGAAACCCAATATTCGCGTCTGTTCCGCTCATGATCATTCTTGCCTTTCTCCTCTCCCTCATCCTGCTGCTGATCACCACGCTGCATGTCTATTGGGGCATAGGCGGCATCTGGCCGGGAAAGGACGCGAAATCCTGCGCCCGCGCGGTCGTCGGCTTTCGCGGCGTCGATGACATGCCCTCGCCCGTCGCGAGCTTTGCCGTCGCCGCGTGCCTGGCGCTCGCCACCCTATGGCCACTGGCCCTTGAAGGCGTCTTCGCCTCGCCCTTTCCCAGGCAGGGCCTTGCCGCTACGGCGCTGCTTTTCGGCATCGTTTTCTTCGGGCGAGGCATCGCCGGCTTCACGCCCTGGTGGCGCGGGCTGACGCCGGAGCAGCCCTTCGCCCGGCTCGACCAGCGCATCTACTCGCCGCTCTGCCTGTTGATCGGGCTGGGCTTCGCAATCCTCGCCATCACGGAGTTTCCGGCATGAGCCAACCCAATGGTCCCCTGCGCATCGGCATCGGCGGCCCCGTCGGTTCCGGCAAGACGACGCTCACCGAAAAGCTCTGCAAGGCGCTGCGCGACCGGTTCTCGATCGCCGTCGTCACCAACGACATCTACACCAAGGAAGACGCCATGATGCTGGCGCGCCTGCAGGCACTGCCGGAGGAGCGCATCGTCGGCGTGGAGACCGGCGGCTGTCCGCACACGGCCATCCGCGAGGACGCCTCGATCAACCTGCGGGCGATCACCGAGTTGAACCGCAAATTCCCCGACCTCGACATCGTCTTCATCGAATCCGGCGGCGACAATCTCGCCGCCACCTTCTCGCCGGACCTTGCCGATCTGACCCTCTATGTCATTTCGGTCTGCCAGGGCGAGGAGATACCGCGCAAGGGCGGCCCGGCCATCACCCGCTCCGACTTCCTCGTCATCAACAAGAGCGATCTGGCGCCCTATGTGAACGTCAACCTGGACGTCATGCAGGCGGACGCCGCCCGCATGCGCGGCAAGCGGCCTTTCGGCTTCACCGATCTGTCGCGCGGCAAGGGTTTGCAGGAAGTGATCGAGTTCATCGTCGAGTTGGGCGGGCTGCAAACGGCGCGGCCTGCCGTCTGACCCATCAGTTTGCGGTTGCTGGCAGCCGCCATGCGCGGCATGCTCGGCCAAACCGGAGGATTTTCGATGAGCCTTGCCCGTCTGCAGAAGGAAACGCTGACCAACCTGCCTTATTACCAGGAGCGGGTCGATCTCGCCGCCGCCTTCCGCTGGACGGCGCGGCTCAACATGCATGAGGCGGTCGCCAATCATTTCTCGCTGTCGGTCAACGAGGACGGCACGAAGTTCCTGATGAACCCGAACCAGGTGCATTTCTCGCGTATCAAGGCGAGCGATCTGCTTTTGATCGACGCCAACGATCCCGAAACGCTCTCCGGCCCCAACGCGCCCGACCCGACGGCTTGGGGCCTGCACGGCGCCATCCACCGCAACGTGCCGCATGCGCGCTGCGCCATGCATGTGCATTCGATCCACGCCACGGTGCTTGCCTCGCTGGCCGACTCCACCTTGCCGCCGATCGACCAGAACTCGGCCATGTTCTTCAACCGCCATGTCGTGGACCCTCATTATGGCGGGCTGGCCTTCGAAGAGGAGGGCGAGCGCTGCTCGAGACTGCTCGTCGATCCCAAGGTCAAGGTGATGGTCATGGGCAATCACGGCGTGATGGTCATCGGGGATTCTGTCGCCGACACCTTCAATCGCATGTTCTATTTCGAGCGTGCCGCCGAGACCTACATCAAGGCGCTGTGGACCGGTCGGCCGCTGCGCACGCTCTCCGACGAGATCGCGGAAAAGACGGCGAGCGAGATGGACGACTATCCCGGGCAGGCCGAGCGCCACCTTGCCGAACTGAAGGCAATCCTCGACGAGGAAGAGCCGGTCTACAGGAACTGAGCTCCGCGGTTGTGGGTGACGCTGGAGGCTTGGCTTTCGCTTATTTTCGAAGCCGGGCGCTGCCCCTCACACTCTCCCCGTGAAGCACGGAGAGAGGGAAATCGCAGCGTCGGAGCGTGTCCCTTCTCCCCGTAGTCACCGGGAGAAGGTGCCGGCAGGCGGATGAGGGGCAGCGTCGAGGCCTGGAAAGTCTATTCAGAGACCCAATTGCGCCCGCAGTTCCTCGGCGCTGTTGATGACGATTGCGCCGGGCGGCCCTTCCATCGGCGCTTCCGGCCAGAAAATCGTCTTCATGCCGGCAGCCAGGCCGGCCATCGCGCCGGTGCGGCTGTCGTCGACCGCGACCGCGTCGGCCGGATCGACGCCGGCGAGATAAGCCGCGCGCAGGAAGGGTTCCGCATGCGGCTTGCCTTGGCGTACGTCGTTTCGGCTCACCGTGTGCATGCCGGGATAGACGAGACCGACCGCGCCGAGATTGGCGTCGACGATCAGCCGGTCCGAATTGGACACCACCGCCTGCTCGACGCCTAGCGCGCGCAATTCGTTGAACACCTCGATCGCGCCGGGCCGCGGCTTGAGCGTCTCGGCCATCGGCAGATAGTGGTCGTATTTGCGCACGATCCAGTCATCGAAGTGCAGGTCGAGGCCGAACTGGTCGCGCAGCATTTCGTAGACCGGCCATGCCGCGACGCCCAGCACCCGTTCGTGCAGGTCGGTCGGCGGCGTGATGCCGACGCTGCGCAAAGCGGCCACAAGTGCTGCCTCGTGCAGCGGCTCGCTGTCGACCAGCGTGCCGTCCATGTCCCAGAAAACCGCTTTCGGCGTCATGCAAGGCTCCTTTTGCCGATCCCTTAATGGGTTTCCGGTCAGAGATAAACCGCTCTCCCGGCAAATGGCTGAAGCGAGTGCGAACAGGGCCAACCTTGGTCGGCAGCGGCGCAAGCAATTGCTCTTTCAATTTGACAATTGCGCAGGGCCGCTTTCGCTGTAATCTAGAGGGCCCGCTATTGTCGGGCTTGGGGAGGCAGAATGTGAACGCGCGACAGGAAACCGGCAGCACCAGGTTGGACGACGCCGCGCGGGCCGGCTGGCTCTACTATGTTGCCGGCAACACCCAGGATCAGATCGCCGCCAAGCTCGGCATTTCCAGGCAGACGGCGCAGCGGCTCGTCTCGCTGGCGATGTCGGAAGGGCTGATCAAGGTCCGCGTCGATCATCCGATCGCCAATTGCCTCGACCTTGGCGCGCGGCTGAAGTCGCGTTTCGCCCTCGATCTCGTCGAGGTGGTGCCGAGCGATCCGACCTCGTCCTCGACGACGATCGGTGTCGCCGAGGCGGCGGCTGCCGAGATCGAGCGGCGGCTGCGCTCCGCCGCCCCCATCGTCATGGCGATCGGCACCGGGCGCACCCTGAAGGCGGCGATCGAGCTGTTGCCGCCGATGGAATGCCCGCAGCACAAGGTGGTGTCCTTGACCGGCAACATCTCGCCCGACGGCTCGGCCGCCTTCTACAACGTCATCTTCACCATGGCCGACCGGGTCAAGGCGCGCTCCTTCCCGATGCCGCTGCCGGTCATCGCCTCCTCGCCGGAAGAGCGCGACATGCTGCTCAGCCAGCCGATGATCCAGCCGACGCTGGCGCTGGCCGCGGAGGCCGACGTCACATTCGTCGGCATCGGCGATCTCGGCCCGAAGGCGCCGCTCTACGAGGACGGCTTCATCTCGGAGGGGGAACTGAAGGCACTGCAGAAAGCCGGCGGCGTCGCCGAGATCGTCGGCTGGGTTTTCGACCGCGAAGGCCGCATGATCGAAGGCATCACCAACGACCGCGTTTCGTCCGCCGCCTTGCCGTCACGCGAGATGTCCTTGGTCATCGCACTTGCCATGGGCGAGCGCAAGCTGCCGGGCATTCTCGCCGCCGTGAACCGTCGTTTGGTCAATGGCCTCATCACCGATGAACGGACAGCCACCGCCCTGCTCGGCGGCGCGTGATCGTGATGCTGGGCTCGGGCGAATCTGACGCGACGAGCCGTTGGCGATAAAAAGAAACCCGGCTATTTGTAGCGTCCATGCGGATCGTTGCCGTCGAGGAAGCCCATATCCCGCTGCAGGTGCTCCGACAGTTCTCGGACATCGACATAGCCGCGCCTGCGGCTGGCGAACCACGACAATTCCCGCGCCAGCAGCGAAATCCATCCATGTATCGGGGTCGAATCGAGTTTTTCCTGCATCGGGGTCATGATCGTCAGCCTTCGCTATGCTTGAACTGGAGTGGTCGTCGACCCCAAATATCGGGCTGATCGGCACGTGCTTCCAATCAAACGTCGATCATGACCCATAAAGAGGCCTTATGCCCGATCTGAGCTCCCGGCAGAATGTCCAGCTCCCGCCCCTGCAGGCGATTCGGGTGTTCGAGGCCGTGGCCAGACACCTCTCCTTCACCAAGGCCGCCGAGGAGCTCGGCATGACCCAGGCCGCCGCGAGCTATCAGATCAAGCTTCTGGAAGAGCGCATCGGCGCGCCGCTGTTCCTGCGCCGTCCACGGCAGATCGAGCTGACCGAACCCGGCCAGCGTCTTGCGCCGGCTGTCAGCGAGGCATTCGCGCTGCTGAGCGGCGCCTATGCGGCCGCCCGAGCCGGCGCCGACGGCGTGCTTTGCGTTTCCACCCTGCTCACCTTCGCCTCGAACTGGCTGGCGCAGCATCTGGGATCCTTTCAGGTCGCGCACCCCTCGCTTGCCGTGCGTGTCGACACCTCGAACCGGGTCGTCGATTTCGCGCGTGAGGACGTCGACATCGCCATCCGCTCCGGCGGCGGCAAATGGCCCGGCGTGGAAACGCATATGCTGTTCAGGGCCGACTTCACCCCGGTGCTCAGCCCCAGGCTTGCGGCGAGCATCGGCGGCGTCAAGGAGCCCGCCGACCTGCTCAAGCTCCCCATCCTCGATCCCGGCGACATCTGGTGGCAGGAATGGTTCGCGCTCGCCGGCCTGCCCGCGGAGGAACTCGCCAGCCGCCCCGGCACCAGCATGGGAGCGCAGGCCTATGAGGCCAATGCCGCGATGGCCGGGCAAGGTGTTGCGATCGTCACCAGCGCCCTGTTCAAGAACGAGCTTGCCGACGGCAGGCTGATCCAGCCCTTCGACCTCGTCGGCGACGACGGCCACGCCTACTGGCTGGTCTATCCCACGGCCCGGCGCAACGTGCCGAAGATCCGCGCCTTCCGCGATTGGATTCTCGCCGAGATCGCCTGTCGGTAGGACGGCATTACACCTGCCGTCTCCGCTACGCATCGCCCAGACCGGCGCGGCATCGATTTGTGCTGCGCTGCAGCATCGATTCCGGCTTGACATAATTCACGCTTAGTGAGTAATTGCCCACAGCCAAGGCAAATGCTCATCTTGGTTTTAGGGAGGAATTGATGAAACTTCGCACGCTCACCCTGGGCTTGTTGTCGGCCAGCGCCCTTGCTTTCGCCGCGCATGCCGAATCCATCACCATCGCCACCGTCAACAATGGCGACATGGTCCGCATGCAGAAGCTGACGGACGACTTCACGAAGGCCAATCCCGACATCCAGCTCAACTGGGTCACGCTCGAAGAGAACGTGCTGCGCGAGCGCGTCACCACCGACATCGCCACCAAGGGTGGCCAGTACGACGTCTTGACTATCGGCACCTACGAGGTTCCGATCTGGGCCAAGCAGAGCTGGCTCTTGCCGCTCGAGAAGCTCGGCGACGACTACGACGTCAAGGACATCATCCCGGCCATTGCCGGCGGCCTTTCGGTCGACGGCAAGCTCTATGCCGCGCCCTTCTACGGCGAGAGCTCCTTCGTCATGTACCGCAAGGACCTGATGGAGAAGGCGGGGCTCAAAATGCCCGACGCGCCGACCTGGGACTTCATCAAGGAGGCCGCCGACAAGATGACCGATCGCGCCAATGGCGTGAACGGCATCTGCCTGCGCGGCAAGGCCGGCTGGGGCGAGAACATGGCCTTCCTGACCGCCATGTCGAACTCCTTCGGCGCCCGCTGGTTCGATGAGAACTGGAAGCCGCAATTCGACCAGCCGGAATGGAAGAACACGCTGCAGTTCTATGTCGACCTGATGAAGGCAGACGGTCCTGAGGGCGCGTCCTCCAACGGCTTCAACGAGAATCTTGCGCTCTTCCAGCAGGGCAAGTGCGGCATGTGGATCGATGCCACCGTCGCCGCGTCCTTCGTCTCCGACCCGAAGGCATCGCAGGTCGCCGACAAGGTCGGCTATGCGCTGGCGCCCGACAAGGGTCTCGGCAAGCGCGGCAACTGGCTGTGGGCATGGTCTCTCGCTATCCCCGCCGGCACCAAGAAGGCGGACGCCGCCGAGAAGTTCGTCTCCTGGGCGACCTCGAAGCACTACCTCGAACTGGTGGCTTCGAAGGAAGGCTGGGCCAACGTTCCGCCCGGAACGCGGACCTCGCTCTACAACAATCCGGAGTATCAGAAGGCAGCGCCCTTCGCGAAGATGACGCTGGACTCCATCAATGCCGCCGACCCGACGCATCCGACCGTCAAGCCGGTCCCCTATGTCGGCGTGCAGTTCGTGGCCATCCCGGAATTCCAGGGCCTCGGCACCACCGTCGGTCAGCTCTTCTCCGCCGCTCTTGCCGGCCAGTCGAGCGTCGATGATGCGCTGAAGCAGGCCCAGGACGCGGCGACCGCCGCGATGACCGAAGGCGGCTACCTCAAGTAAGGCTCCTCCCGGTGCCGAACGCCGGTAGCGGATCATGACCGGCATAGGCCGCCCGAAACCCAGTTCGGGCGGCCACCTCTGCAATCAGGAATTCTGGCACAAGTCTAAATCCGGCTGACCTTGGGAGGGTGACCGTCATGGCTACTCAGCAAACCCGTTCGCTTGCCCGTTTCATGATGGCGCCGTCGGTGATCCTGCTGTTCGTCTGGATGATCGTGCCACTGGTCTTTACGCTGTGGTTCTCGTTCCTCCAGTACAACCCGCTCAATCCGATCCGCGATGGGTTCGTCTGGTTCGCCAATTACAAGCTCTTCTATTCCAACCCCGCCTTCCTGCAGTCGATCCTCAACACATTGACCATCGTCGTCAGTGTCCTGGCCATCACCGTGATCGGCGGCATCCTTTTGGCGCTGCTGCTCGACCAGCCGATCTGGGGTCAGGGCTTCGTGCGCATCCTGGTCATCTCGCCGTTCTTCGTCATGCCGCCGGTGGCGGCGCTTGTCTGGAAGAACATGATCATGCACCCGCAATACGGCGTCTTTGCCGATATTGCCCGCTTCTTCGGCGCCAACCCGATCGACTGGTTCGGTCAGCACCCGCTGACCGCCGTCATCCTGATCGTCGCCTGGCAATGGCTGCCCTTCGCGACGCTGATCCTGCTCACCTCGCTCCAATCGCTTGATGGTGAGCAGAAAGAGGCAGCCGAGATGGATGGCGCCGGCTTCCTCAGCCGCTTCTGGTATCTGACGCTGCCGCACATGTCGCGCGCCATCACCGTCGTCATCCTGATCCAGACCATCTTCCTGCTCTCGGTCTATGCCGAGATCCTGGTCACCACCAATGGCGGTCCCGGCTACGCCTCCACCAACCTGCCGTTCCTCGTCTACCAGAAGGCGCTCTTGGAATTCAAAATCGGCCAGGCGTCGGCAGGCGGCGTCATCGCGGTCATTCTCGCCAACATCGTCGCCTTCTTCGTCATGCGCGCGGTCGGCAGGAACCTGGACAAGTAGGGGCAAGACGATGCCACTTGCGCTGAACCACCCCCACTCCGTCCCGCTGCGCCGGACACCTCTCCCCCTGCCCGGGGGAGAGGAAACGCCTGCATCGAAGCCCCGCGCTTCCTCTACCCCGTCGATCGGGGGAGAGGTGGTTTGCGCAGCAAACCGGAGTGGGGGTCGACCCTGCCGCCAACATCGCCGATACGGGAGGACCTGACATGGCACGCGCAGTCACCACCCAGCACAAGACGATCGCAACAGTCGCGGCCTGGGTCGTCGCCCTGCTGATCTTCTTCCCGATCCTTTATACGATCATCACCTCCTTCAAGTCGGAACAGGAGGCGATCCAGGGCTTCGCCTTGATCCCGTCCGGCACCACCGAAAGCTACTCCGAGGTGCAGGCGCAGAGCGGTTATTTCAAGTTCTTCCTGAATTCCGTGATCCTGTCGGTCGGCTCGACCGTCCTTGCGCTCATCGTCGCCGTGCCGGCGGCCTGGTCGATGGCCTTTTCGCCGACCAAGCGGACCAAGGACATCCTGATGTGGATGCTCTCCACCAAGATGATGCCGGCCGTCGCGGTGCTGTTCCCGATCTATCTCATCTTCCGCGACACCGGCCTGCTCGACAGCCGCATCGGCCTCACCATCATGCTGATGCTGATCAACCTGCCGATCGTGGTCTGGATGCTCTACACCTATTTCCGCGAGATCCCGGGCGAGATCCTCGAAGCGGCGCGCATGGACGGCGCCTCGCTGTGGAACGAGATCATCTATGTGCTGACGCCCATGGCCGTTCCAGGCATTGCCTCGACCATGCTCTTGAACATCATCCTGGCTTGGAACGAGGCGTTCTGGACGATCCGCCTGACCACCACCGAGGCCGCACCGCTCACCGCCTTCATCAGCTCCTTCTCCAGTCCGCAGGGCCTGTTCTGGGCCAAGCTCTCGGCGGCCTCGACATTGGCGATCGCGCCGATCCTGATAATGGGCTGGTTCAGCCAGAAGCAGCTGGTGCGCGGCCTGACCTTTGGCGCCGTGAAGTAAGCCGTAAGCGGCGGACGAAATCCGGGGAGGAAACCATGGGAAACATCACGCTCAAGAACGTCTCCAAGTCCTTCGGGTCGACGACGATCATTCCGAACATCGACCTCGCCATCGAGGACGGCGAGTTCGTCGTGTTCGTCGGCCCCTCGGGTTGCGGCAAGTCCACGCTGCTCAGGCTGATCGCCGGGCTGGAGGACACCAGCGGCGGCACCATCAGCATCGATGGCCGCGACGTCACCCGCGAGGCGCCGGCCAAGCGCAAGCTTGCCATGGTCTTCCAGTCCTACGCGCTCTACCCGCATATGACGGTCGCCAAGAACATCGCCTTCCCGCTGAAGATGGCCGGCGAGGACCAGGCGACCATCGATAAGAAGGTCAAGGACGCGGCGCGCGTCTTGAACCTCACCAACTATCTCGAGCGGCGCCCGGGCCAGCTCTCCGGCGGCCAGCGCCAGCGCGTCGCCATCGGCCGCGCCATCGTGCGCCAGCCATCGGCCTTCCTGTTCGACGAGCCGCTGTCCAACCTCGACGCAGCCCTGCGCGGCACCATGCGGCTGGAGATCAGCGAGCTGCATCATCAGCTGAAGACGACGATGATCTACGTCACCCACGACCAGGTCGAGGCCATGACCATGGCCGACAAGATCGTCGTGCTCAATGCCGGCAACATCGAGCAGGTCGGCTCGCCGATGGAACTCTACAAGACGCCGAAGAACCTGTTCGTCGCCGGCTTCATCGGCTCGCCGAAGATGAACTTGATCGAAGGCGCGCCGGCCGACAAATACGGCGCCAAGACCATCGGCATCCGGCCCGAGCACATCAACATCTCGACCACGGCCGGCGACTGGAAGGCGACGGTCGGCGTTGCCGAGCATCTCGGCTCCGACACCTTCCTGCATGTCCAGACCGATGGCATCGGCACGATCAATGTGCGCGCCGACGGCGAGGTTGCCGTCAAGCACGGCGACACCGTCTACCTGACGCCCGACAAGGCCAAGCTCCATCGCTTCGGCGCCGACGGCAAGGCGCTGGCGCAGTGAGGCTCAAAGGCAAATCGGCGCTGATCACCGGATCGGCGCGCGGCATCGGCAGGGCCTTCGCCGAATCCTATGTTCGCGAAGGCGCCAGGGTGGCGATTGCCGACATCAATCTCGAAGCGGCGGAAGCGACGGCAAAGGATATCGGCTCTGCCGCTTACGCGATCCGGCTCGACGTCACCAACCAGTCCTCGATCGAGGCCGGCGTGAAAGCCGTCGAAGCGAACGCCGGCGGCCTCGACATCCTGATCAACAATGCCGCCTTGTTCGACCTTGCGCCCATCGTCGAGATCAGCCGCGCGAGCTACGACAAGCTCTTCTCCGTCAATGTCGCCGGCACGCTGTTCATGCTGCAGGCGGCGGCCCGCTCGATGATCGCTGCTGGCCGGGGCGGCAAGATCATCAATATGGCGAGCCAAGCCGGGCGCCGCGGCGAGCCGCTGGTCGCGGTCTATTGCGCCACCAAGGCCGCCGTCATCTCGCTTACCCAGTCGGCCGGACTCGACCTGATCAAGCACCGCATCAACGTCAACGCCATCGCACCGGGCGTCGTCGACGGCGAGCATTGGGATCACGTCGATTCGCTGTTCGCCAAATATGAGAACCGGCCGAAGGGCGAGAAGAAGAGGCTCGTCGGCGAAAGCGTGCCCTATGGCCGCATGGGTCGAGCCGAAGATCTGACTGGCATGGCGGTTTTCCTCGCCAGTGACGAGGCCGAATACATTGTCGCCCAGACCTACAACGTCGATGGCGGTCAATGGATGAGTTGAGGGGGAAGCGCGCCTCTCTTCCTCCGGGGAGGACGCGTCGCGGGGCAGGTGAGGGGCGCATACCGGCAAACGGATGCTGCCCCTCACCGCTCCCCCAAGCGGGTGAATTGGGGGTTGGATTGTCGGGCTGCATATCGGCCAAAGGGTAAGTAAGATGACCGTGAAACTCTCTTCCTCGAACCTCGCCAAGCTTCCGTCGAAGGTTTCCGGTCCGAAATACGATCGCGCCGCGCTGAAGGCCGGCATCGTGCATTTCGGCGTCGGCAACTTCCACCGCTCGCACCAGGCTGTCTATCTCGACGACCTATTCAATTCCGGCCTCGGCCATGACTGGGCGCTGATCGGCGCCGGCGTGTTCGAGGGCGAGAAGGCCGGCCGCGCCAGGCTGCAGGAGCAGGACTGGCTGACCACCGTGGTCGAGCAGGACCAGGGCCATATGAGCGCCCGCGTCACCGGCGCCATGGTCGATTTCCTGATGCCGGGCGATGCTGAGGCGATCGTCGACCAGCTCGCCGACCCTGCGATCAAGATTGTGTCGCTGACCATCACCGAGGGCGGCTATTTCATCGATCCGGCCTCCGGAAAGTTCAATCCGGCCCATCCCGACATTGTCGCCGATGCCCAGCCCGGTGCGGCACCGAAGACGGTCTTCGGCATCATTCTTGCCGGACTGGTGCGCCGGCGCGCCGACGGCATCGTGCCGTTCACGGTCATGTCCTGCGACAACATCCCCCACAATGGCCACGTCACCTCCGACGGCGTCATCGGCCTTGCCCGGCTGATCGACGAGGCTCTGGCCAACTGGGTGAGGGACAACGTCGCTTTCCCGAACGGCATGGTCGACCGCATCACGCCGGCCACCACCGATCGCGAGCGCAGCATTCTGGCCAATGATTTCGGGCTGGAGGACAATTGGCCGGTCTTCTGCGAACCGTTCAAACAATGGGTGCTGGAAGATCATTTCACCGCCGGCCGGCCGCCGCTGGAACGGGCCGGCGTCCAGTTCGTCAAGGATGTCTCGCCTTACGAGCTGATGAAGATCCGCATCTTGAACGGCGGCCACGCAGCCATTGCCTATCCGGCGGGCCTGATGGACATCCATTTCGTGCATGAGGCGATGCAGGAGCCTCTGGTGCGCCGCTTTCTCGCCAAGGTGGAGCGCGACGAGATCATCCCGACCGTGCCGCCGGTGCCCGACACGGTGCTCGAGGATTACTACCAGCTCATCGAGCGCCGCTTCTCCAACCCCAAGATCGGCGACACCATCCGAAGGCTTTGCCTCGACGGTTCCAACCGCCAGCCGAAATTCATAATTCCGACCGCCGCGGACCGACTGAAGGCGGGGAAAGGTGTTGCCGGCCTGGCTCTGGAGTCCGCGCTCTGGTGCCGCTACTGCTTCGGCACCACCGACAGCGGCGCCGTCATCGAGCCGAACGATCCGAACTGGGACCGGATGCAGGCGACCGCCAAAGCGGCGAAGAACTCGCCCGAGGCCTGGCTGGCGATGGACGACATCTATGGCGATGTCGGCCGCTCCGCCGTCTTTGCCGAAGCCTTCGCCCATGCGCTGAACGAATTGTGGGCGAACGGCGCGCGCGAAACCTTGACGCGCTATCTCGCCGATAAGCTCTGAAGCTCTTTGGACGCAGCCGCAATGACGCCCGAGCTCGTCATCTTCGACTGTGACGGCGTGCTGGTCGACAGCGAGGCGCTTTCGGTGACCGCGTTGCTGGGCATGATCGAGCTCGCCGGCGGCACGGTCTCGGAGGACGCCGCCTACGAGCATTTCCTCGGCAAGAGCATGAAGAGCGTGCGCGAGATCCTCGGCAGCGATTTCGGGCTTGAGATCAGCGACCAGCATCTCACCGCCATGCGCGTCGAGCTGATGCGCAAGTTCCGCGAGGAGCTGAAGCCGATCCCCGGCATCAAGGAGATCCTGCCGAAGCTTGGCCTGCCCCATTGCGTCGCCTCTTCCGGCACGCTGGAGCGCATCCGCTACGCGCTCGAGGTCACCGGCCTGCTGGGCCTGCTGGAGCCGCACCTCTTCAGCGCCGCCATGGTCAAGCGCGGCAAGCCGGCGCCGGACCTGTTTCTCCATGCCGCCGCCGCGATGCGCGCTGATCCGGGCAAATGCCTTGTCATCGAGGACAGCCCGGCCGGCATCGCCGCGGCGCGAGCGGCGGGGATGCGTGTCTTTGCCTTCACCGGCGGATCGCATGCAAACAACCCTGCGCTCAAGGCGCGGCTTGCGTCGACCGAACCGGACTTTATATTCGCTGACATGCTGCAATTGCCCGACCTGATTGCAGACCTGGGAGCGAGAGTAAAAGCATCTTGACGAGTTTCGTTTGCGCGGTCGATGTCGGCACCGGGAGCGCTCGCGCGGGCATTCTCGACTCGCATGGCAACCTGCTCGGCCGCGCCGAGCGGCCGATCGCCATGCACCAGCCTAAGCCCGATCACGCGGAGCACGATTCGGAAAATATCTGGTCGGCAGTCTGCGCCGCCGTGCGGGCCGCGCGCGAGAAGACGAACGTCGCCGCATCGGATATTGTCGGCATCTCCTTTGACGCCACCTGCTCGCTGGTGGTGCGCGGCAGGCGGGGCGATCAGCTGAGCGTCTCGGTCACGGGAGAGAAGCGCTGGGACACCATCGTCTGGCTCGACCATCGCGCCATCGCCGAAGCTGACGAATGCACCAGAAGCGGCCATGCAGTGCTCGACTATATCGGCGGGGTGATGTCGCCGGAAATGGAAACGCCGAAGCTGATGTGGCTGAAGCGCAACCTGCCCGCAACCTGGAATGAAGCCGGCTATCTGTTCGATCTCGCCGATTTCCTGACCTGGAAAGCGACCCGATCGCTCGCCCGCTCGCAATGCACGCTGACGGCCAAATGGACCTATCTCGCGCATGAGGAGACGGGCTGGCGGCGCGATTTCTTCAAGCTCGTCGGCATCGGCGATCTCTTCGAGCATGGCAACCTCCCGGAAAAGGCGAGCCCCGTCGGCATCGATATCGGGCAACTCACGGCCGATGCGGCGGCAGATCTCGGCCTGACGGAGAAATGCCGGGTCGGCGCCGGGGTTATCGACGCCTATGCCGGCGCGCTCGGTGTGCTCGGCGGCTTCGCCGGCGACGAGAAGGACATCAGCCGGCACCTGGCGCTGATTGCCGGCACCTCGTCCTGCGTCATGGCGATGTCGCAGGATCCGCAGCCCTTCGCCGGCGTTTGGGGACCGTATTATGGCGCGGCGTTGCCAAAGCTCTGGCTGTCGGAGGGCGGCCAGTCGGCGACCGGCGCTCTGCTCGACCACATCATCCGCTGGCACGGCGCCGGCGGCGAGCCGGATGCGGCAATGCATGCCAGGATCGCCGAGCGCGTCGCCGAACTGCGCGCCGCCGAGGGCGATGCGCTGGCGGCGCGCCTGCATGTTCTGCCGGATTTCCACGGCAATCGCTCGCCGCTCGCCGACCCGCACGCGGTTGGCGTCGTCAGCGGGCTGACACTCGATTCCTCCTTCGACAGCCTGTGCAAGCTCTACTGGCGCACCGCCGTCGGCATCGCGCTCGGCGTGCGCCATGTGCTCGAGGCGCTGAACGAGAACGGCTATTTGATCGACACGCTGCACGTCACCGGCGGCCACACCAAGAACCCGCTCTTGATGGAACTCTATGCCGATGCCACCGGCTGCACCGTCATCGAGCCGCTGGCCGACGAGGCGGTGCTGCTCGGCACCGGCATGGTCGCTGCGACCGCCGCTGGGCTTTACCCCGACCTGAACGCCGCTTGCGTGGCCATGCAGCAGGGCGGCAGGACGCGGCCCCCGAATCCGGCCGCCGGCGCTCGCTTCGACCGCGACTATCGCATCTTCCTCGAAATGCACCGCCAGCGGCAGGCGCTCGACACCATCCAATAGAAGGCCCGGCTCTTGCGCTTCCCGCTGGCTCAATAGGTCGCCGCTCCTCCTCCTTGCCAATATGTCGCATTTCGTTCACAAGACGGCGCAAACGGCGCCATTTTGCGCCGTTTGCGTGCGGCTTCCGGGCGAGTCCCGACGCGCCGTGGTCTGAAGAGCGGAAAATGTCTGCGATCGAAGCCGGCGCTCGCGCGCCGGAAAATTTTTGGCGTCAGGAAATCAGGGCAACATTGTCGCTTGCCTGGCCGATGGTGCTCACCAATCTCGGCCAGACCGCCATGACCGCGACCGACGTCATGATGATGGGCCGTTTGGGACCCGACACGCTGGCCGCCGGCGCGCTCGGCTCCAACCTCTATTTCATGCCGCTGATCTTCGGGCTTGGCCTGATGCTAGCCACCTCGCCGATGATGGCGACCGAGCTCGGCCGCCGCCGCCATCCGGTGCGCGACCTGCGCCGCACCGTGCGCCAAGGACTCTGGCTGGCGGTCCTCGTCTCGATCCCGATCTGGCTGTTCCTCTGGCATGGCGAAGAAGTGCTTTTGGCCATGGGGCAGAAGCCGGACCTCGCGCACCAGGCAGGCATCTACCTGCACTGGCTGCAATGGGCGGTGCTGCCTTTTTACGGTTATATCGTGCTGCGCTCCTTCATCTCGGCGCTGGAGCGGCCCGGCTGGGCGCTGATCATCGTTTTCGTCGCCGTCGCCTGCAACGCCTTCTTCAACTGGGTCTTCATGTTCGGCAATCTCGGCGTTCGCCCGATGGGCATCGCCGGCTCGGGCCTCGCCACCTCGCTTTCCAGCGTGCTGATGTTTGTTGGACTGGCGGTCGTGGTGGTGCTGGAGAAAAAATTCCGCCGCTATCACCTGTTCGGCCGCTTCTGGCGCTCCGACTGGCCGCGCTTCCGTGGCCTGCTGAGGCTCGGCCTGCCGATCGCCGGCATCCTCGCCTTCGAGGTGACGATCTTCAATGCGGCAGCTCTGCTGATGGGTCTGATCGACGCGGATTCGCTGGCAGCCCACGCGATTGCCATCCAGATCGCCTCGATCTCCTTCATGGTGCCGCTCGGCCTCAACCAGGCGGTCACCGTGCGCGTCGGCCTGGCACATGGCGCCGGCAATCCCGAGGGCGTCTCGCGCGCCGGCTGGACCAGCTTTGTCATCGGCGTCTCCTTCATGGCGCTGATGGGGCTGGTGATGATCCTATGGCCGCATCTTTTGATCAGCGCCTTCATCGATCTCGCCGATCCGGCCAATGCCAGGGTTATCACGCTTGCCGTGTCCTTCCTGGTGTTTGCCGCGCTGTTCCAGATCTTCGACGGCGCCCAGGCGGTGGCCGCCGGCATGCTGCGCGGCCTGCACGATACCAAGGTGCCGATGATCTATGCCGCGATCGGCTATTGGGGGGTCGGCCTTCCGCTCGGCGTGCTGCTCGCCTTCCATTTCGGCTTCAACGGCGTCGGCATCTGGATCGGCCTTTCGTCAGGCCTGGCGGTGGTGGCGGTGCTCCTGCTCGTCCGTTGGCTGCGGCGCGATCGCATCGCGCCGGCGCTGTCGTTCGGCCATTGAGAAGAGCGGCCGCCGGTCAGGCGGCGGCCCTCGTCGACCTTCAGTGTGCGGCGACACGCTCAAGCCGCCGCGCATATTGCGTCAGCGGGAAGCACATCACGAAGAAGATCAGCGCCACCAGCCCGTAGACGGTGAAGGGTTCGAAGGTCGCGTTGTTGATGGCGTTGGAGGTCCTGACCAACTCCTCGAAACCGATGATCGAGGTCAGCGCCGTCGATTTGATCAGCTGCACCAGGAAGCCGACGGTCGGGGCGCGCGTGATGGCGAAGGCCTGCGGCAGGATGATCAGCCTGAGTTCCTGCAGATAATGCAGTCCGAGACTGGCGCCGGCGTCCCACTGGCCGCGCGGCAGCGCATCGACACCGCTGCGCCAGATCTCGGCGAGATAGGCGCTGGCAAAGAAGGTGAGGCCGAGCGCCGCGGCGGTCCATGGCTCGATGCGCAGCCCCAACATCGGCAGGCCGAAGAACATCAGGAAAAGCTGCATGAGGAGCGGCGTGCCCTGGAACAGCGCGATATAGCCGGAAGCGATCCGCTTGATCCATTTGTTCTTGGCTATGCGGAAGAACAGCACGACCAGCCCGACCAGCGCGCCGCCGACGAAGGCGGCAAGCGACAACAGCACCGTCCACCGCGCGGCGAGCAGAAGGTTGCGCAATATGTCCCAGAGGGTGAATTCGATCATGACACGCCGGCTCCGAGTGCGCGGCGTCCGCCGCTGACCAGCAGCCGGCGCAGCCCCATCGACAGGCCGAGATAGACCATGGTCACCACCAGATAGGTTTCGAAGGCGCGGAAGGTGCGCGCCTGCAGCATGTCGGCCTCGTAGGTCAGTTCACGCACCGCGATCTGCGACACCACGGCCGATTCCAGCATCATGATGACGATCTGGCTGGTCAGCGCCGGATAGATCACTTTCAGCGCCTGCGGCAGCACGATCTTGATGAACACCTGCCTGGGCCTGAGCCCGAGCGCAAGTGCTGCCTCCGTCTGCCCGCGCGGCACCGCGTCCAGACCCGCGCCGACGATCTCGATCGTGTAGGCCGCCATGTTGAGCGTCATCGCCAGCATGGCGGCCAGGATCGGATCGAGTCGGATGCCGAGGCTGGGCAGTCCGAAGAAGATGAAGAACAGCTGCACCAGGAACGGAGTGTTGCGCATCACCTCGACATACCAGCCGATCGCCAGCTTGAGCGGCCTCGGGCCGTTCCGGCGTCCGGCGGCGCCCAGGATGCTGAGGAAAGTGCCGGCCAGCGTGGTGACGACGATCAGAAGCAGCGTCATCGCCGCGCCGCGCGCGATCACGCCCGCTGCACCCGCAAGCCAGCCGAAGTCCAGGCTGTAGCCCATCGCGATTGGCCCTGTTGGAAAGCGTGTAGCGCAAGAAACAAGTACGGGAGCGGTTCAGCGCTTCATGCGCGCTGAACCGCCAAGCGAGATCAATCCTTGAGGTTGTCGGGATTGAGCGGCGTCTTCAGCCAGGCTTTCGAGCTCTCGTCCAGCTTGCCGTCCGCCAGCATCTTGGCGACCGCATCGTTCACCGCCTTCTTCAGCCTGTCCTCGTTCTTGTTGAGGCCGATATGCGAGGGCGAGGTCAGCAGCTGGAACTTCTGCTCGGGCTTCAATGCAACCTGCTTGGCCAGCACCTGCGCGCCGACATCGTTGCCGACCACCATGAGCTGCGTCTGTCCGGAGATGAAGGCCTGGATGACGGAATTGTAGTTGTCGAAGCGGCGGATGTCGGCCGAGGCGGGCGCCGCCTGGGTGAGCGAGGTATCCTCCAGCGTGCCGCGATTGACGGCGATCGACTTGTCGGCAAGGTCGTCCTTGCCTTTGACGGCAAGCTCGGCCGGGCCGATGACGGCGATGTAGTAGGGCGCGTAGGCGGCGGCGAAATCGATCACCTGCTCGCGCTCCTTCGAATAGCCGACGCTCATCAGGATATCGACGCGCTTGTCGGTGAGATACGGGATGCGATTCTGGCCGGTGACGCTGACGAGGTTCAGCTTCACCTTCAAGGAATCGGCGATCGCCTGCGCGACGTCGATGTCATAGCCCTTGATGCTCATGTCGGCGCTGGCCGAGGAAAAAGGCGGGAAGTCGGAGAAGATGCCGACATTGATGGCCCCGGCCTTGGTGATGTCGTCGATGGCGTCGGCCTTGGCCTGCGAGGCAAGACCGGCGGCGCCGAGCATGATGAGTGCCGCAAGTGCGGATTTCAGTGTGTTTCGAAGAGTCATTTTAGTTCCCCTGCTGGAAGCTTGTTGTTGAAACCGGCCGCCGGCTCCAGCGCGACGGCCGTACTGGTTAGCAATTCCAGGAAAAGCGGGAAGCGGTCTACGCTTGGCGACTTCGTATAGCTTCCGTCCGGAATTGCGTAGAAACAAAGCGTTAGAGCGGTTCGCCGATTCCATGAAGCGGTGAAACGCTCTCGTGTCAGCCTTTCTTGATTGCCGGGCTGAACACCATCAGGCTCAGGATCTCGAACAGGACTTGCGCGCCGACATGGGCGGTGTTGGTGGTCGCGTCATATTGCGGCGCCACCTCGACGACGTCGCCGCCGACGATGTTGAGGCCCTTCAGGCCGCGCAGCAGCTCGAGCACCTCGCGCGTCGTCAGCCCACCGACTTCAGGCGTGCCGGTGCCCGGGGCGAAGGCCGGATCGATGCTGTCGACGTCGAAGGAGATGTAGGTCGGGCCGTCGCCGACGATCTTCCGCGCCTTCTCGATGATGGCGGGTATGCCGAGGCCGGTCACCTCCTCGGCATGGACCACCGTCATGCCGGATTCATAGGTGAACTCCCACAGATACTCGGCCGAGCCGCGAATGCCGATCTGGATCGTGCGGGTGGGATCGAGCACGCCGTCCAGGACCGCGTTGCGGAACGGTCCGCCGTGGTGGAACTTGGTCATGTCGAACAGCCCGCTGGTGTCGCAATGGGCGTCGATATGGATCATGCCGACCGGAGCCTGCTTACCGACCGCCTTCAGGATCGGATGGCTGATCGAGTGGTCGCCGCCGACCGAAAGCGGCAGCACACCGGCGTCGACGATCTGGTTGGTGCGCTTTTCGATGTCCTCGTGGCTGATCTCCAGCCGGTAACGGCTGCGGAACGGCGTGTCGCCGATGTCGGCGACGCGCAGCTCATGCGTCGGCGCGCATTCCAGCACGTGATTGTAGGGGCCGATGCGCTCGATGGCGCGCAGCGCCCGCGGCCCGAAGCGTGAGCCCGGCCGGTTGGTGACGCCAAGGTCCATCGGCACGCCGATCATCGCCACTTGCAAGTCGCCGAAATCCGGATTGTCGGCCGCCACCTGCCGGTACGGCGCGGCAAGGAAGGTCGGGATGCCGGAATAGGGCGCTAGCCGGGTGCCGCTTTTGCTGAAGATCTTGTCGGCGACCTTGCGGAATTTCGGATCGAACATCTCGCCGCCATGGCTCTCGCCATATTTGCGGCGCAACGCTTCGAGCTTGCCGCGATCGTAACCCATGTCCGGTCCTCCTCCGTGACTGCTTGCAGCGCGGCGGCTGCACCGACGCCTGCCAAGCCAGCAGTCATCCGGCTGATCGTTGCCCGCCGGCGCCTGCGAAATCTACGTCTGTTGAGCTGTTCCGGGCAAAAGTGTCGGGCAACTGTATTGAAAAATCAATTGATATTGTTAGGGTCTTTGCTGTGAGAAAATCTCACAAAGTCGGGAGCTGTCCTTGGCCAAGCGCTTGCCGCCGTTGAACCCGTTGCGCGCTTTCGAGGCGACGGCGCGACATGCCTCGCTGACCAAGGCGGCAGGCGAGCTCAACGTCACGCATGGCGCGGTCAGCCACCAGATCAAGGCGCTCGAGCAATCGCTCGGCGTAAAGCTTTTCCAGCGCGCGGGTCAGCGCGTGAAGCTGACGCCGCACGGCGCTGAGTTCCTGCCGGCGGTTTCGGCGGCCTTCGACGGCATCGCCGCCGCGACGCAACGCATGACACGCCCCGCAAGCACCGGTGTGCTGTCGGTGTCCTGCGTGCCGGCGCTGCTCCTGTTGTGGATGACGCCGCGGCTCGGCTCCTTCACCGCGCAATATCCCGACATCCAGCTGACGCTGATCCCCTCCAACGACGCCAGGGACATCCGCGCGCCGCACATCGACGTCTGCGTGCATTATGGCGATGGCAGCTGGAGCGACTGCTGGATACGCAAATGGTCGGGTCTCGAGCTGTTTCCGGTGGTCAGCCCGACGCTGATCAACAACCGCCCGATCCGCAGTGTGCGCGACCTTGCCGACCACGTTTTCCTGCATGGCGACGACGGCCGCGAGTGGCACACCTGGCTGGCCGCCGCCGACGCGCTCGACCTGGAGCGCGGCCGCCGCCATCACCTCGGCGACGCGCGCATAGCGGTGGAGGCCGCCGTCCACGGCCACGGCGTGGCGCTCGGTGATTCCGTGACCGCGCGCGCCCTGCTCGCCAGAGGCATGCTCGTCTCGCCCTTCGCTTTGTCGGTGCCGGCGGTCGATGACTTCTATGTCGTCTGCCGCAACGAGATGCGCTCGGCGCCGATCGTCCAGCTTTTCATCGACTGGCTGTTTGCCGAAAAGGAGCAGGACGAGGGCCGCGCCGATGCCCCGGTCGCCGGCCGTGTGCCGAGCCGCAGGAAGCGCCCGGCGCTCAAGGTGATCGGGGCTAGAGCGATTCCAGGAAAAGTGTGAGCGGTCTTCCGTCCGGAGATTCGCGTCAACAACAAGAAAGCCAAGAGCATTTCGCGGTTGCCGTGCAACGGTGAAATGCTCTGGCGCAGCGTCATGATCGCTGGACTTGCATAGCTGCTTTTTGTCGGGCCAGCTTGCAAAGCAGGAAGCGCTTTCAAAAATACAATGCTAAGACCGCAGCTGGTTAACAATTCTGGGAGCTGCGCGGCGGTTTTCCGTCCGGAATGCTTCATAACAGGGACTTGAGGCGCCGCGCTTGGAATCACGCAAGCGCGACGCGCTTTTTGGGTGAGCAGATATGGCACGAACCGATATAGCGCGGCGCGTCTACAACCACACCTGGAAGCTGGACCCCATCGTCCGCAGCCTGCTGGACACCGATTTCTACAAGCTTCTGATGCTGCAGATGATCTGGGGCATGTACCCCAACGTCGACGCCACCTTCACGCTGATCAATCGCACGACCTCGGTGCGGCTCGCCGACGAGATCGACGAAGGCGAACTGCGCGAGCAGCTCGACCACGCTCGCACCTTGCGCTTCACCAAGAAGGAGATGATCTGGCTCGGCGGCAACACCTTCTATGGTCGCAAGCAGATCTTCGAGCCGGAATTCCTCGCCTGGCTGGAGGATTTCCGCCTTCCCGACTATGAACTCACCAAGCGCGACGGCCAGTACGAACTGTCCTTCCCCGGTCCCTGGATGTACACCACGCTGTGGGAGATACCGGCGCTCGCCATCATCAACGAACTGCGCTCGCGCGCCGCCATGCGCTCCTTCGGCCAGTTTGCGCTCGACGTGCTCTACGCCCGCGCCAAGGCCAAGATGTGGGCCAAGACCGAGCGGCTGAAGGCACTGCCCGGCATCCGCATTTCCGATTTCGGCACCCGCCGCCGCCACTCCTTCCTGTGGCAGCGCTGGTGCGTCGAGGCGCTGAAGGAAGGCATCGGCGAGGCTTTCACCGGCACGTCGAACGTGCTTCTGGCCATGGACAACGACCTCGAGGCGCTCGGCACCAATGCGCACGAGCTGCCTATGGTGTTTGCGGCACTTGCCAATTCCGTTGAGGAGCTGAGGCAGGCGCCCTACAAGGTGCTGCAGGACTGGCAGCGCTATTATGGCGGCAATCTGCTGATCGTGCTGCCCGACACGTTCGGCACGTCCGCTTTCCTGCGCGACGCGCCGGACTGGATCGCCGACTGGACCGGCTTCCGCCCCGACAGCGCGCCGCCCATCGAAGGCGGCGAGAAGATCCTCGCCTGGTGGCGCGAGAAGGGCAAGGATCCGAAACAGAAGCTGCTCATCTTCTCCGACGGGCTCGAGGTCGAGACCATCGAGGAGACCTACAAGCATTTCCGCGGCAAGGTGCGCATGTCCTTCGGCTGGGGCACCAACCTCACCAATGATTTCGAAGGCTGCGCGCCGACCGAGACCAACAGCCTCGACGCCATCTCGCTGGTCTGCAAGGTCAGCGAAGCCAATGGCCGGCCGGCGGTCAAGCTCTCCGACAACCCCGCCAAGTCGACCGGCGATGAGAAGGAGGTCAAGCGTTATTTGCGCATCTTCGGCGAGAAGGGGCGGGTGGAGCAGCTGGTCAAGGTGTGAGGACTGCTCGAATAGAATTTCGGATAACCGGATAACTTGAGTTCCCGCCCACCCCCCTCTGTCCTGCCGGACATCTCCCCCGCAAGGGGGGAGATTGGCAGTTTCGCGCAATCTGCCTCTTTCTGCGGCGGTCAAAATTGGCGAAATCGCGCGCGACATCCGATCTCCCCCCTTGCGGGGGAGATGTCCGGCAGGACAGAGGTGGGTGCGAAGGAGCACGTCGGTGGAAATCGACGGCTTCGAAATACGTCATTCGCAATGGCGGCCTCATTCATACCTCTCCTCCCCACCCCCGCCTTCGCCCACGCCTCTGACCGCGGCCACGTCCTGCTTCTTCCCACGGGCTACTACATCGCTGGTGGCGCGCTTGCGGTCGCTTTCAGCTTTCTGACGCTGGCGCTGCTGCCGCCCGCCGCTCTTGACCGCTTCTGGCGCCGGCGCCTCTCGTTGTTCACTGTCAGCGATCACCCGCGCACCGTCCTCAGCCTGCTTTCCTTTGCCGGCTTCGTGCTTCTCATCGCCACCGGCCTGTTCGGCAGCCGTGATCCACTCTCCAACCCCTTGCCTCTGGTGATCTGGACACTGCTCTGGGCCGGTTTCACGCTGCTGCAGGGCGCACTCGGCGATCTCTGGTCCTGGCTCAACCCGTGGTACGGCCCCTGGCGTGTTGCATCTCGCGTCTTCAGCCTTCGCACTGACGAAGCCGACCCATCGCGCCTTCCCAAATGGCTCGGCTACTGGCCGGCGTTCGTCTTGTTCTTCGGCTTCGCCTGGTTCCAGCTCATCGATCCCGCGCCCGACGATCCGTCGCGCCTGGCCTTCGCCGCCGGCATCTACTGGCTGCTCAGCTTCGCCGCCATATGCGTCTTCGGCTACGGAGACTGGAGTCGGCGCGGCGAATTCCTCACCGTCTTTTTCTCCATGGTCGCCCGCTTCGCGCCTTTGCAGCGCGAGAAAGGCCGGCTCCACCTCGGCTGGCCCGGTGCGAAGCTGCTTTCCGCCTCGTCGCTGCCGGCAAGCGGCACGGCGTTCCTGCTGCTGGCGCTCTCGTCCGTATCCTTCGACGGTCTTTCCAAAACCTTCTTCTGGCTCGGCCTGTTCGGCGTCAATCCGCTGGAATTTCCCGGCCGCACCGCGTTGATCGGCATCGGCAGCTTTGGCTTGGTGCTGACATTCATCTTGTTGGCGGCCGTGTTCGCGCTTGCCGTTTCACTCGGCCAGCGCCTTGCCGGCGACGGGCAACCGTTCGAGAAAGCCGCCGGCCTCCTGGTTTGGTCGATCGTGCCGATCGCGCTCGCCTACCACATCGCCCACTACCTCACGGCGCTGCTCGTCGACGGCCAATACGCGCTGGTCGCTTTGTCCGACCCGTTCGCGCTCGGCTGGAACCTGTTCGGCACCGCCGACAGGATGGTCGAGGCGGGCGTTGTCGCCGGCGCCGAGTCGGCCTGGTGGCTCTGGAATCTGCAGGCCGGCGTCATCATCGTCGGCCATGTGCTGGCGGTCTTGATCGCACACGGCCTAGCCTGGCGACTCCACCCGCAGCCGTCGCGCGCGGCGCTCAGCCAGCTGCCGCTGACGCTTCTGATGATCGCCTACACCATATTCGGCCTATGGCTGCTTGCTACGCCGACGGCCGGATGAGACAAGGGCCCGTCATGACGCGCGCATGACCCCGAAAATCGGGTTCGATTTTCGGAAAGGATCATGCGCAAAATGAAAGTGCTCCAGCGTCCTTTGCGCGTCCCCTAGAGGACGCGCGGCGGCGCTGGAGTGGAAGCTCGCTTGCCACGTCACGGCTTTGGTGATTTAGTTTGTACACATGCAATTTTCGCGTCCTCCGAGCGCGGAGGATCGAGCCGCCTTATCGCTGGTCAAAAAACTGAAAACAGGGGAACGGACATGGCTGACAAGAACGGATTTTTCGACCTCTCCAAAAGCACGCTTTCCCGCCGCACAGCGCTGAAAGGCATCGCCGCCGGCGCCGGCCTGGCGCTCGCGCCCGGCTTCGTTCGCTACAGCCAGGCGCAGAGTTCGGCGCCGATCAAGATCGGCTTCCAGTCGCACCGCACCGGCATCGGCGCCGCCTACGGCCGCTGGTACGAGAAGACGAGCGCTGCCGCCGTCAAGGCGATCAACGATGCCGGCGGTATCAGCGGCCGCAAGGTCGAACTGGTGATCGAAGATGATGGCACCGATCCTGCCCGCGGCGCCGAGGTGGTCGGCAAGTTCGCCACGCAGCATAAGACCGACATCGTTTTCGGCACGCTGTTCTCGCATGTGGTGATCGGCTCGGCGCCCGCCGCCGGCGAAAACAAGATCCCCTATTTCGTGGTCAGCGAAGGCCACCACGTCGCCTCGACCAAGCTCAACCGCTACGTCTTCCAGCCCGGCATCACCGACGTGAAGAGCCAGATCCAGTCGATGGCGCCGTGGATCGCGGCGAATGCCGGCAAGAAGGTGACGCAGATCTTCCCCGACTTCGCCTTCGGCTACGACCATCGCGACTACCTGCCGCCGGCGTTGAAGGCGCAAGGCGCCGACGTGATCGCGCAGATCGCCATCCCCCCGACGGAGTCGTCCTTCACCAAATACTTCCCGCAGATCCCGGCCGAGACCGAGGTGATCTACCACGTCATGGTCGGTCCGGCCGTGCTCACGTTCGTCAAGGAACTCGGCGAGTTCTACGGCTCGCAAAGGCCGCAGCTCTTCGGCTTCATCGACTCCCTCGAGGCCGTCGACATCAACAGCCCCGGCCTCGAATTCCTCGACGGCAGCCATTTCTGGGAAGGCTCGCCGCGCTACGCGCAGCCCGATGACTCGGCCGCGCAGAAGGCCTATCGCGCCGCCGTCGGCATCGACGACAATGGCGCCGCCGTCGGCGACCCCAAGGACGTCTCCACCGCTGCCCACATGTTCGGCTGCTGGGAGACGCTCTATGTCGTCAAGAAGGCGATGGAGGATGCCGGCTACAAGGGGCCGGAAGACCGCGCCAAGCTGGTCGAGGCAACCGAAGCGCTGAAGGAATTCGCCGAAGGGCCGGAGCATCCGCAGGGTCCGAAAACCTTTAACGGCAAGATCCACCAATGCTTCGGCATCCAGAACATCTCCAAGGTCGAAGGCGGCAAGCTGAAGGTCGTCCACAAGACCAAGATCGAGGACGGCCTCTACGAGCCGGAAGGGGATTACACGACGCAAGCGCTGTGAGCTTCGACGTTTCACCGAGCGTGAGCGCCAAGCCACCCCCCTCTGTCCTGCCGGACAGTCCGGCAGGGCAGTGGGGGGTGCCTCGCGCATCCGCCGGTATCTAGCCCATGCACTTCGGACCCCACCTCCTGCTCGCCGCCCTGGAAGGCCTCGTCACGTCCGCCGTGCTGGCGCTGACGGCGCTTGGCCTGTCGCTGGTGTTCGGCGTCATGCGCATCGTCAATGTCGCGCATGGCGAGTTCTTCATGCTGGGCGCCGTGCTTGCCTGGGCGATCTCGACGGCGATTTCCGGCCATCCCGCTATCGGCTTCGTCGCCGCGCTGGTGATCGCGCCGTTGCTGGTCGGGCTGGTCGCGTTTCTTGCCGAATGGCTGGTGCTGCGCCGGCTGAACTACAATCCCGAAGGCACCATCGTCGCCACCATCGGCATGCTCTATATCATCCAGCAACTGGCGCTGACCTTCTACGGCCCGGAAGCGCGCCCGGTCGAGCCACCCTTCAATTACCGCATCCTGCTGCCGTGGTTCGGCTATTCAGGCTACAAGCTTTCGGTCATTGCCGCCTCCGCGGTTCTGCTGGTGATCACCTGGCTGGTGCTGACACGGACGAAAATCGGCCTGATCATGCGCGCCACCCAGTATGACCGCGAGACGGCGCAGGCCTTCGGCATCCCGGTCGAGCGCGTCTATGCCGGCGTGTTCGCCATCGGCGCCATGCTGGCGGCAATCGCGGCGGTGCTGATCGTGCCGATCAGCCAGGCGCATTACCTGATGGGGCAGGACCCGCTGCTGTTGTCCTTCATCGTCGTCATCATCGGCGGCCTCGGCTCATTGCGCGGCACGGTGGTCGCCGCCATCCTGATCGGCCTCTCCGACGGCATCGTCTCGGTGTTCTTCTCGCCGACCTTGGCCAAGATCATCGCCACGCTGGTGGTCGCCATGGTGCTGGTGTTCCGGCCGCAAGGCCTGTTCGGGACGGCGGCGCGATGAAGGATGCTTCCCCCGCGAAGACCTACGCGCTGCATATCGGCGTCATCGCGCTCCTGTTCGCGCTGAATTTCGTCCTGCCCGATTATCATCAGGGCCTGTTCGCGCGCATCATGGCGCTTGCCGTCTTCGCCATGGGCTACAACCTGCTCTTCGGCTATGTCGGCCTGCTCAGCCTCGGTCACGCCATGTTCTTCTCGGCCGGCCTCTATGGTGCCGGGCTGGCTGTCTATCAATTGGGCTGGGGCGTGCCGGAAGCCTTCGTCGCCGGGGTTGCCTGCGGCGCCCTGCTTGCCTTGGTCATCGGCCTGCTCGCGCTGCGCACATCGGGTGTGGCCTTCATGATCGTCACCATGATGTTCGCGCAGGTCTTCTATCTGCTCATCCTTTATTTCGCCGCCTGGACCGGCGGCGACCAGGGCCTTGTCATCCAGCAGCCGTCGAGAATAATCGCGATCGGCGGCGCATCGCTCGACCTGACCAATCCGACTGTGCGCTACATGAGCGCTCTGGCGCTGTTCTCGGTCGTGCTGCTCATCACGCTTGCTGTCGTTCGCTCCCGCTTCGGCCGCGTGCTGGTCGCCATTCGCGAGAATGAGGAGCGCACGAAGATGCTGGGCTACGACACCGTCGCCAACAAGCTCGTCGCCGTCATTGCCTCGGGCGCCATCTGCGCCGCGTCCGGTGCGGCTTACGCGCTGCTGTTCGGCTATATTGGATCGAGCTTCGCGTCGGTGCAGTATTCGATCCTGCCACTGCTCTGGGTGCTGCTCGGCGGCGCCGCGACCATTCTCGGGCCGCTCATCGGCACGCTGTTCATGTATTATGTCACCGACATCACCAGCGGCTTCACCTCCGCCTATCTTTTGATCGTCGGCGTGGCGCTGATCGTGCTGGTGCTCTTCTTTCCGAAGGGCGTTCTGGGCAGCGTCCGCCAGCGCTGGCTCGGATGGTTGCCGTGATGCCGCTGCTCACCACCAAGGGTCTTTCGCGCCGTTTCGGGGGCTTGCGCGCCGTCGACGGCGTCGATTTCGCGCTGATGCCGGGCGAAATCCGCGCCATCATCGGCCCCAATGGCGCCGGTAAGACAACTTTCGTCAGTCTGCTCAGCGGCCGCATCCAACCCTCCTCCGGCATGATCGTCTTCGACGGCGCCGACATCACGACCATGCCGGCTTACAAAAGGGTTCGCCTCGGCGTTGCCTACACCTTCCAGATCACCAGCGTCTTCGCCAATCTCACGGCCTACGACAATGTCGCGTTGCCGGTGCAGCGCACGCTGACCGACGGCCGCTCGAAGGGGCAGGTGAGGAGCGGCGTCATGGCGGCGCTGGAACGCACCGGCCTCGCCGACCGCGCCGGCACCCCGGCCGGCCAGCTTTCCTACGGCCACCAGCGCCTGCTGGAGGTGGCAATGGGCCTGGCGCTGAGGCCGCGCCTGCTGATCCTCGACGAGCCGACGCAAGGGCTGGCCGACAGCGAGATCGACAATTTCGTCCTACTGGTGCGCGAGATCGCCAAGCATGCCACCGTGCTGCTCATCGAGCACAACATGCCGGTGGTCATGCAGCTTGCCGACCGCATCACCGTCTTCAATTCGGGAAAGATTCTCGCTGAGGGCACGCCCGAGCAGATCCGCGCCAATGCCGAGGTGCAGGATGCCTATCTCGGAGCGACCCATGGCTGATCTCCCCGGCACCGAGAGCGGGCTGCTCGCCATTTCCGGCCTCGACTGTTTTTACGGCGAGGTGCAGGTGCTCTACGGGCTCGACCTTGTCCTCAACAAGGGCGAAGTGCTTTGCCTGTTCGGCCGCAACGGCACCGGCAAGACGACGACGCTGAAGGCGATCATGGGGCTGGTTCCGGCCGCTGCCGGTTCGATCAGACTGGCCGGCAAGGAGCTGACCGGACTTGCCGCGCATGACGTGCCGAAGACGGGCGTCGCTTATGTGCCGCAGGGCCGGCGATTATTCGCCGACATGACGGTGGCGGAAAACGTCGAGATCGGCCTGATGACCCGCGGCAAGGGCAAGGCGACGCGGGAACGCGTCCTCGACCTTTTCCCGCTGTTGCGAGAGCGCTTGAAGCAACGCTCCGGCACGCTTTCCGGAGGCGAGCAGCAAATGCTTGCCATGGCGCGTGCGCTCTGCCTCGAGCCGCAGGTGCTTCTTCTCGACGAGCCCACCGAAGGGCTGATGCCCTCGATGATCGCCAAGATCCGCGAGACGGTGGCGAAGCTGCGCGATCTGGGCGTCTCGACGATCCTGGTCGAGCAGCGCGTCGACGCCGTGCTGTCGGTCGCCGACCGCATCTCATTCATCGAGAACGGCCGCAACCGCGAGACCGTCGATGTCGAGGAACTGCGCGCCGACCCCTCCGCGGTTCGGCGCTATGTGGGCGTGGGCTGAAGGTCACTGCGAAGCAGCGGGAGCTGGCGCCGAGCCCCACCCGGACCTGGCCCGACCTCCCCACAAGGGGAGGTAAAGCTCTGCACCGCTTCACCTAAAAAACAAAAACCCCGCGATCAAAAACGTCGGGATCAGCACCAGGCCGGACCACGCCATGTAGCCGAAGAAGCCCGGCACCTTGAAGCCGCGATGTCTGGCGATAGCAAAGACCATGAAGTTCGGCGCATTGCCGATATAAGTGTTGGCGCCCATGAACACGGCGCCGGCCGAGATCGCGGCGAGCGTGGAGGCCGCCTCCGTCATCAGGTGCCTGGCGTCGCCGCCGGCAAGCTCGAAGAACACCAGATAGGTCGGCGCGTTGTCGAGGAAGGACGACAGCGCTCCGGTCAGCCAGAAATAGGCGAGATCGTCGGGCTGGCCGTCCGCCGAGGTGACCAGCGAAACCAGCGGCGCCAGCGCCCCATCGTGCCCGGCTCTCAGGATGGCGATAACCGGCACGATGCAGATGAAGATGCCGGCAAACAGTTTCGCCACCTCGGCGATGGGCCCCCAACTGAAGCCGTTCGCTTCCCTGTGGTTTTTGTACGAGACTTTGAGCGACAGAAAGGCCAGCGCCAGGATGATCGCGTCGCGTACCAGGTTCTGCAGCTCCAGGCCGATGCCGAGGATCGGGATGCTGATGCCCGGCTTCCAGCTGGCGGAAAGCAGGATCGCACCGATCACGCCGGCCAGCAGCGGCAGGTTGGCGAGGCCGCGCAGGCGCACCTTCGTGTCCGGTGTCGGGTCCTTGATCTTCGGCAAGCCGCCCTCGCGGCGATGCAGCACGATGTCGAGCGCCAGGAAGATGATCAGCACCAGCCCGCCGGTGAACAGCGTCTCGCGCCAGAGGTTCGCGGTCGTCCAGAAGAAGTCGACCCCCCGCAGGAAGCCGACGAAGAGTGGCGGGTCGCCGAGCGGGGTCAGCGAGCCGCCGATGTTCGAAACCAGGAAGATGAAGAAGATCACCACATGCGCGTTGAACGGGCGGTTGTCGTTGGCGCGCAGCATCGGCCGGATCAGGATCATCGAGGCGCCCGTCGTGCCGATGACCGAGGCGAGGATCGCGCCGATCAGCAGCAAGCCTGAATTGACCAGCGGCGTGCCGTGGATGTTGCCGGCGACCAGGATGCCGCCGGAAATGGTGAACAGCGCGAACAAAAGGATGATGAAGGACAGATATTCGGTGAGCAGCGTGTGCAGCACCGCCTCGCTTGCCGCCGGCATGCCGAAAGCGATCGCCAGCGGAACCACGGCAAGTGCCGCCCACGCGGCGGCGATCTTGCCGTAATGATGCTCCCAGACATGATGGAACAGCAGCGGCCCGGTCGCGATCGACAGCAACAGGCCGGCAAAGGGCAGCGCCCACCAGAGCGACATCGCCGCGCCGGGCAGCTCATGCGCCTCGGCTGCGAAAACCGCTTGTGGAAAGGCGAGAAGGAGTACGGCCGTCATGGTTGCCGCCAACACCTTCGCCAATGTCGCAAAGCCCCCTCGATGCCTCACGGCGCGGTCAGTCCGAAAGGTGATCTTCGAGCACCACCCCGGCCTCGCGCATCCGTTTCAGCATCGTGCCGACCGAGCCGTTGAGATCGATGCCGCGGCAGGCATCCAGCCGCACCGTCGTCTTGAAACCTTGCTTGGCGGCATCGAGTGCCGAGAAGGCGACGCAGAAATCGGTGGCCAGGCCGACCAAGGTGATGGTGTCGATGCCGCGCTCCTTGAGATAGCCGGCAAGGCCGGTTGGGGTCGTGTGGTCGTTCTCGAAGAAAGCCGAATACGAGTCGATCGCGGTGCGGAAACCCTTGCGGATGACCAGTTCCGCTTTGGTCCAGGCGAGCCCGGAATGGAAATCGGACCCAAGGCTGCCCTGGATGCAGTGATCCGGCCAAAGCGTCTGCGGCCCGTAGGGCATCTCGATCGCTTCGAAGGGCTGCTTGCCTGGATGGCTGGAAGCGAAGCTCGAATGGCCGGCCGGATGCCAGTCCTGCGTCAGGATCACGTGATCGGTCCGCCGGATCAGGTCGTTGACCAGCGGCACGATCTCGTCGCCCCCGGCCACGGCCAGCGCGCCGCCGGGGCAAAAGTCGTTCTGCAGGTCGATGACGATGAGCGCTTCGTCGGCCATGCGGCCTCCCTTCTTCCTCGGCTTGGGCTCCAGTTGACGCGACCGGACACGGAACCTTGACCAGATGGCCGGCTGCGTCAACCTCCACAGGCATAACAAAGCCGTGGCCGACCACTTCGCTTTGACAATCGCGGCGAAGTTGATATCATTTGCATACGAATGAATTTGCCCGGCTGGACGGCGGCAGATTCCCTCGGAAAGGCCCCTTTCTGGGAAGGCAAAGCGTGATCCATTACGCGAAACCCACCACGGTCGACGAGGCGCTCGCTCTGCTTGGCGAGGACCGCTGGCGCATTCTGGCCGGCGGCACCGATTTCTATCCGGCGCAGGGCGCGAAACCATTCCGCGACAACATTCTCGACATCAATGGTCTCGCCGCGCTGCGCGGCATCGCCGAGACGGACGACTATTGGTGGATCGGCGCCCGCACCACCTGGACCGACGTCGTGCGCCACAAGCTGCCCAGGGCGTTCGATGCGCTGAAGGCGGCCGCGCGCGAAGTCGGCTCGGTCCAGATCCAGAACGTCGCGTCGGTCGCCGGTAATCTCTGCAACGCCTCGCCCGCCGCCGACGGCGTTCCGGCGCTGCAGGTGGTCGATGCCGAAGTCGAATTGCGGTCGGCGAAAGCCACGCGCTACCTGCCGCTTGGCGGGTTCATTCTCGGCAATCGCCGCACGGCGCTGCAGCCGGACGAGATGGTTACCGCCATTCGTGTGCCGAAACGTTCGGCTGTCGGCTCGTCCGCCTTCGTCAAGCTTGGCGCGCGGCGCTATCTCGTGATCTCGATCGCCATGGCGGCGGCGCGTCTCGTGATCGAAGATGGCGTGGTCGCCGATGCTGCTATCGCTGTCGGCGCCTGCTCCGCCGTCGCCCGTCGTCTTGCCGGCGTCGAGGCGGCCCTGCGCGGCCAGCCGGTTACCGCCGCGCTCGCCGATGCGGTGCTGTCCGCGCCGATCGACGAACTGTCGCCAATCGCCGATGTGCGCGGCAGCGCCGAATACCGGGAGCATGCGGCGCGCGAGATCGTTGTCCGCGCAGTGTGCGCTGCGATCAGCCTGGGCGAAGGCAAGGTGGCCGCATGACAATGGAGCGCACCGACATTGCCTTCGAGGTCAACGACGCGGCTGTCAGCGTGTCGGTGCCGCCGGTGCGGCGGCTCTCGCAGGTTCTGCGCGACGAGTTGCGGCTGACCGGCACCAAGGTCGGCTGCGACGCCGGCGATTGCGGCGCCTGCACCGTGCTGGTCGACGGCAATCCCGTCTGCGCCTGCCTTGTGCCGGCGGCCTCGGTCTCCGGCGCGTCCGTCACGACGGTCGAGGGCCTCGCCAACGGCAGGCTGTCGGCCTTGCAGGCGTCCTTCCTCGAACACGGCGCCGCGCAATGCGGCATCTGCACGCCGGGCCTGCTGGTGGCGGCTACCGCGCTGCTGCAGCGCAACCCAACGCCGAGTGAAGCCGAGACGCAGGATGCGCTGGGCGGCGTGCTCTGCCGCTGCACGGGGTACCGGAAAATCGTCGCGGCGGTGATGCATGCCTCGCAGCATATGGACGGTTTCGACCGTCGCCTGCCGGAGGTCGGCCGCGCCGTCGGCGCCTCGCCGATCCGGCTCGACGGCGTGCCGAAGGTTACCGGCGACGAAAAATTCGGCGGCGATTCCTTTCCGCACGACGCGCTGTCGGTGCTGGTCGTCCGCTCGCCCTACTATCACGCCGGTTTCAGCTTCGGGGATCTCGACGCCTGGGCCAAAGCGCATCCCGGCATTGCCGGCGTCTTCACCGCCGCCGACATTCCGGGCAAGAACTGCTTCGGGGTCATCGGCCCCTTTGCTGATCAGCCGGCCCTTGCCGAAGGTTTCGCGCGCCTTCGCGGCGAGGCGGTCGCGCTGGTGGCGGGCGAGCGCGAAGCCATCCCCGACCTCGACCTGACGGATTTTCCGATCGCCTGGACGGAACTGCCGCATGTGTTGCAGCCCCGCGAGGCGAAAGCCGACGGCGCACTCCTGATCCACCGGCATCGGCCGGCGAACCTGCTCACCTCCGGCTATGTCGAACATGGCGATCCCGACGGCGCCCTTGCTGCCGCTGCTGTCACCATCTCCGGCGCCATCGAGACTTCTTTCGTCGAGCATGCCTATATCGAGCCGGAGGCCGGCTTCGCTTACATGGATGGCGACACGCTCGTCATCGTCGCCTGCACCCAGGCGCCCTACATGGATCGCGACGACACGGCCAAGGTGCTAGGCCTCCCGGTCGAAAAAGTGCGCATCGTGCCGACCGCCACTGGCGGCGGCTTCGGCTCGAAGCTCGATGTCTCGCTTCAGCCTCTGATCGGCCTTGTGGCGATGAAGACCGGCAGGCCGGCGGCACTCGCCTACACGCGCAACGAATCCATGATGTCGACCACCAAGCGCCATCCGGCCGAAATGGAGGCGACCATCGGTGCCGATTCCGAGGGCCGCGTCACCGGAATGATCTTTGAGGGCGATTTCAACACCGGCGCCTATGCAAGCTGGGGCCCGACGGTTGCCAACCGCGTGCCGGTGCATGCCTCCGGCCCCTATCAGACGCCGAACTATCGGGCGACGGGCAGGGCCATCCATACCAACGGCCCGATCGCCGGCGCCTTCCGCGGCTTCGGCGTGCCGCAGGCAACCATTATGCAGGAAACGCTCTACGACGCGCTCGCTGGCAAGCTTGGCATGGATCGCCTCGATTTCCGGCTGAAGAACTGCCTTCGAAACGGCTGCGAAACGGTCACGGGCCAACGGCTCGAGTCGGGCGTCGGCATCAGTGAATGCCTGGAGAGGCTTCAGCAGCATTGGGCGCGCGCGCTTGGCGATGCGGAAGCCTTCAACGCCATCAACACGGCAAGCAAGCGCGGCGTCGGCGTCGCCTCCTGCTGGTATGGCTGCGGCAACACCTCGCTGCCCAATCCTTCGACGATCAAGGTCGGCGTCTCGGCCTCCGGAGATGTCGTGCTGCACCAGGGCGCCGTCGACATCGGCCAAGGCTCCAACACGGTCATCAGCCAGATCTGCGCCGACGCGCTCGGCCTGCCGCTGGACAAGTTCAGGCTGAAGAGCGCCGACACCGCCATCACGCCCGACGCCGGCAAGACATCCGCCTCGCGCCAGACTTTTGTCACCGGCAAGGCGGCGGAGAAGGCGGGCCGCGCGCTGCGCGAAAAGATCCTGCGTTTCGCCAATGTGTCCGATCAAGCAACGATCGCGCTCGACGGCGCAAGCATCTCCATCCGCGAGGGGGATGCGACGCGACGCATCGATCTGCGTACACTGAAGATCGATGCCGATGGCTTGGTGTTCGTCGCGGAAGAGACCTACGATCCGCCCACGCTGCCGCTCGACGCCAAGGGCCAGGGCAAGCCCTACGCCGTCTATGGTTATGGCGCCCAGATCGCCGAGCTTGAGGTCGATCTCAAGCTGGGCACGGTGAAGCTGCTCAAGATCACCGCCGCGCATGATGTCGGCAAGGCCATCAACCCGGTACTGGTCGAGGGGCAGATCGAGGGCGGCATCGCGCAAGGCATCGGCATGGCACTGATGGAGGAATATATCCCCGGCCGCACCGAGAACCTGCACGACTACCTCATCCCGACCATCGGCGACGTGCCGCCGGTCGAGCACATATTGGTGGAAGTTCCGGACCCGGAAGGACCTTTCGGCGCCAAGGGTTTGGGGGAGCATGTGCTGATCCCGACCGCGCCGGCGATCCTCAACGCCATCCGACATGCCACCGGCGTGCTGGTCACCAAAGTGCCGGCGACGCCGAGCCGCATCCTGGCGGCGATCCGCGAAAAGGAGGCGCGCCGATGAGCGAGCTTGCCGAACGTTTCGAAACCCACGATCCCGGTGAGAAGCAGGTGGCGGAGAAGATCCGCTGCGATGCCTGTCCGGTGATGTGCTACATCGCCGACGGCCGCACCGGCGCCTGCGACCGCTACGGCAATGTCGGCGGGCGCATCGTGCGCATGGATCCGCTGACCATCCTCGACCACGCGGCCGAGACCGGCGGCGCGGTCGTGCCATTCGTCGCCGAGGGCGAGGAGTGGGGTGGCGAGCTGGTCAACACCGGCCGCCGCTTCGTCACCGCGATCGGGGCCGGCACCACCTACCCGGATTACAAGCCCGCACCTTTCATCGTCAGCCAGGAGGTCGAGGGCGTCGATCTCGTCACCGTCGTCACGGAGGGCATCTTCTCCTATTGCGGCGTCAAGGTGAAGATCGATACGGACCGCCACATCGGCGACGAGACGGCGACCGTGCGCTCGGAAGGCGAGGCGATCGGCCACGTCACCACTGGCGAGTATGGCTCGCAGATGCTGTCGCTTGGCGGCGTGCATCACTTGACCGGCGGCTCCAAGGCTGAAGGCCGCGCGACTTGCGACGCGCTTCTCAACCTCTGCAACAGGAAGCCGGTCGAGCTCACCATCGACGGCGGTGCGACGGTCATTGTCGAGGCTGGCAAGGCGCCGGTCATCGACGGCAAGATCGAGCATCGCATGCGCGTCGGCTGCGGCTCGGCCACCATCGGCATGTTCGCCACGCAATGGCGCGGGCTGGTCGACGAGGTTGTGGTGGTTGACGACCATATCACCGGCGTCGTGTCGGAACATCAGGCCGGCAAGGTATTGGGCTGGGAGGATACCGGGATAAAGATCATCGGCCGCCGCTCGACGCCTGGCCGCTACTTCAAGGTTTCGGAGCCCGGTCTCGGCTGGGGCGGCACGACGATCTCCGATCCGCTGTCGATCCTGGGCGATTGGAACGCCAAGAAGGGTGCTCGCCCCGGCCTGTCGCTGCTGATGGTCTCGACCACGGGCGAACAGTTCGCTTACTACGAGCTGGACGATCAGTTGAAACCGGTCGAGAAACCGTTCCCGGAGCGGCTGCAGAAATCCGTCGGCCTGATCGAGGACAATTGCGAGCCGGCCCTGTGCACCGTGCTCTTCATCGGCGGCGCCGGCGGCTCGCTGCGCGCCGGCGTCACCGAAAACCCGGTCAATCTCACCCGCTCGGTTCAGGGCCTGAAGACCTATGTCACGGTCGGCGGCGCGCCGGTCTATGTCTGGCCGGGCGGCGGCATCACCCTGATGGTCGATGTCACCCGCGTGCCGGAAGGCGCATTCGGCTATGTGCCGACGCCGGCGCTGGTCGCGCCGATCGAATTCACCATGCGCCGCGACGACTACGTCCGGCTCGGCGGTTACGAGGACGAAATCCGCAGCGTCGAGGATATCCTCGCCAAAGGCGGCGAGTACCTTAATCCGCGCAGCAATGCCGGCGCGCCGGCCGGCAATCCCTGGCCGCCGTTGGCGCAATTGCGCCGCACCCCGGCCAATGGGGCCGACTGATGAACGGTCCGCAGGCGCATTGGCTCGCCGACGGCAGGCGGCTTCATCTCAATCACGGGCCGATCGACCTCATCGTCGAGGCCTTTGGCGATGCAGCTGAACGCCGCGCCGCCTGCGCGCAGGCCGTCGCGCGCTTCCAGACGATCCTGACCGAACTGGTCGAGGAGCTTCCCGAATTGCGCCGTCCGGCGTCTTTGACGCCGAGCGTTTTTGCAGGTCCGACCGCGCGGCGCATGGAGGCCGCGGTCGCACCGCTCGCGGAATGCTTCATCACGCCGATGGCCGCCGTTGCGGGTTCGGTAGCCGACGAAGTTCTGGCCGCGCTTCTCGCCGGACGCCTGCTCGAGCGCGCCTACGTCAACAATGGCGGCGACAGCGCCATTCATCTCGGCAAGGGCGGCACGATAACGCTGGCGATCGCCGGCACCGGGCACGGCATGGCCGACCGCATCACGATCCGCGCCGAAGACGGCGTGCGCGGCGTCGCCACCAGTGGCTGGCGCGGCCGCTCCTTTTCGCTGGGCATCGCCGACGCGGTCACCGTGCTGGCGCGGACCGGCGCCGAGGCGGATGCCGCGGCGACGCTGATTGCCAACGCGGTCGACCTGCCTGGGCATCCGGCGGTTCATCGCGTGCCGGCGCGGGATCTTTCGCCCGACAGCGATCTCGGCGAACGGCTGGTGACGCAGGGCGTCGGCGGGCTAGCGCCCGGCGAGGTGGCCCGGGCGCTGGATAACGGCCTTGCCGTCGCCGAAAATTTTCGCCGGCGCGGCCTGATCGCCGCGTCGGCGCTGTTCCTTGCCGGCCAAACCCGCATCAGTGGCTCCGTGGCGCTCGCCGCGCCCAACAAGCATAAAGCGAAGGAAACTGCCCATGCCTGAATTCCCGATCCGCAAGGTCGCGGTGCTGACCGAAGAGATCTTCCACGACGGCGGCCCAGCGGCGAAGGAGCCGCGCCTGCGCGCCGCGGCTCTCGCCGTGGTCAAGAACCCGTTTGCCGGTCGCTATGTCGAGGACCTGCAGGGCGCGATGGAGGACCTGAAGCCGCTCGGGCTGTTGCTTTCCGACAGGCTGATCGCCGCGCTTGGCGGCGATGTGAAAAAGATCGACGGTTACGGCAAGGGCGCCATCGTCGGCAGTGCCGGCGAACTGGAGCACGGCGCGCTCTGGCACGTGCCCGGCGGCTACGCCATGCGCGAGCGGCTCGGCGACGCCAAGGCGATCGTGCCGTCGGCGAAGAAGGTCGGCGCCTTCGGCGCACGGCTCGATGTCCCGCTCGGCCACATCAACGCTGCCTATGTGCGCAGCCATTTCGACGCGATGGAAGTCGGCATCAGCGACGGCCCGCGTCCCGACGAGATCTTGTTCTGCCTCGCCATGACCTGCGGCCCGCGCGTCCACAACCGCATGGGCGGCCTTGCGGCCGGAGACATCAAGGCTTGGGACGGCTTGAGATGAGCGGCGAGGACAATCTGCTGCGGCTGGTCGAGGCCGAAGAGCTGGACGAGAACAACTACCATCTGCAGGACCAGGTCGGCTTCATCCTGCGCAGGGCGCATCAGCGCCATGTGGCGATCTTCGCCTCCCACATCGGCGATCTGACGCCGCCGCAATTCGCCGCTCTCGCCAAGCTCTACGACATCGGCGAGACCTCGCAGAACCAGCTCGGCACGCTGATCGCCATGGATGCCGCGACCGTAAAGGGCGTCATCGACCGGCTGAAGGCGCGCGGGCTGGTCGAGCTTTCCAAGCACGAGGTGGACAAGAGGCGGCTGCTGGTCAATCTGACGGCTGAAGGCCGCGAGGCGATCGAGCGGCTGATCCCGCTTGCCCGCACCATCACCGAGGAAACGCTGGCGCCGCTCACGGCCAAGGAGGCTGCGACCTTCTTGCGGCTGCTGGCGAAGTTGGCCTGATCAAACCTCCGGATCGGCCCCGAACATCTCCCGCGCCTGCTCGGCCGTGTAGTAGCCGAGCCGGACATCTTCGGCGACCTGCTTCGGATCGCGCTCGCGCGGATCGCCATAGCCGCCGCCGCCGGGCGTGCCGACGCGCACGCGGTCGCCGGCCTTGAGCGGGATATCCTGCTCCTTCGACAGATGCGGCGGCACATGCGCTTCGCCGCCCCGAAACACGGTCACGCTGTTCGGCGCGCCGTCCCTGCCGCCAAGCGCGCCTTGCGGCCCGAAACGGCCATGGTCCATGACGAAGGACGCGCGCGCCTCGCCGCGCAGGATCTCGACTTCATAGGCGAGCCCGAAGCCGCCGCGATGTTTGCCGGCGCCGCCGGAGCCTTCGCGCAGCGCGTAATGGCGGTAGAGCACCGGGAACGCCTGCTCCATGATCTCGACCGGCGGCGACTTCGAAATGCCGATCGTCGAGCAGCCATTGCTCAAGCCGTCATGGCCCGCATTGCCGCCATAGCCGCCGCCCGAAATCTGGTACATGACATAGTCGCGGCCGCGTGCCGGGTCGTTGCCGCCGAGCGCGAAATTGCCGCTGGAACCGGCGGGCGCCGCCGTGACTTTCTCCGGCAATGCCTGCACCATCGCCGCGAACACGGCCTCCGCAATACGCTGCGAAACCTCCGCCGCGCAGCCCGAGACCGGCCGCGGATATTTGGCGTCGAGGAAGGTATCTTCCGGCCGCTTGACATTGAGCGGCTCGAACGCGCCGGCGCTGATCGGCACTTCGGGGAAGATGTGGCGCATGGCGAGATAGACCGACGATAGCGTCGTCGCCAGCACGCTGTTCATCGGGCCTGCGCAGGGCTTTGACGAGCCGGCGAAATCGAAGGTCAGGCTGTCGCCCTTCTTCTCGACGGCGAGATTGATGGTCAGCGGCTCGTTCACCACGCCGTCGGAATCGACAAAAGCCTGCGAGCGGTAGACGCCGTCCGGGATAACGGCGATCGAGGCGCGCATCTGGTCGGCGGCGCGGCGGCGCAGTTCGGCGATCGCCTCGACGACGGTTTCGTCGCCGTAACGATCGAGGATTTCATTGAGCCTGTCCTGGCCGATCAGCAGTGCCGCAGCCTGCGCACGGATGTCGCCGATGCGCTGGTCGGCGACGCGGATGTTGGAGCAGATGATGGCGTAGATCTCGGGATCGAGCAGGCCCTTCTTGAACAGCTTCACCGGCGGCAGCCGCAGACCTTCCTGTTCGACGGCGGTGGCCGAGGCCGAGAAGCCGCCAGGCACCGCGCCGCCGATATCCGGCCAATGGCCGGTGTTGGACAGCCAGCAGAAGATTTTGCCGTCGCGGTAGACCGGCATGACGAAGCGCACGTCCATCAGATGCGTGCCGCCGAGATAGGGGTCGTTGACGATGTAGATGTCGCCGGGCTCGGGGGCCAGGCAGCGCCCGTCGGCGATCATCTCGATCACCGTCTTGGTCGAATACTGCATGACGCCGACGAATACCGGCAGGCCCTTGCTGCCTTGCGCGATGAGCGAGCCGTCGGCGGCGGAATAGATGCCGTCGGAGCGGTCATTGGCCTCGGCGATCACCGGCGAGAAAGCGGCGCGGGAAAACGTCAAATCCATCTCGTCGCAAACTTGCTGCAAGGCGGCCTGCAGCACCGAAAGCGTGATCGTGTCGAGCTTTGCCCCTTCGACTGCCATTGTCAGGCCTCGCCGATGTCGATGATGATGTTGCCGTCGGCGTCCGAACGCGCATGATCGCCGGGCTCAAGCACGGTGGTGGCGTCCATCTGCTCGAGGATCGCCGGCCCTTCGATTGTTGCGTCGAGCGGCAGCCTTTCGCGCGCATAGACCGGCGTGTCGTGCCAGCGCCCGCTGTACCAGACCGGCCGGATCTCGCGCCGCGCCTCCTCCAGCGTCGCCGCGCGTCCTGCCGGGTCGATCAGCTGAGACAGGTCGATCTGCGGCCGCACGCCCGTCACCGAGGTGTTGAGGTTGACGAGATTGGCGCGGATCTCCGGCAGTTCAACCTTGAAACGCGCGAAATAGGCTTTTTCGAACAGCTGCTGCAGCGTCGCCCGTGAAACCGAGGATGACGGCAGCGGCACGTTGATGATGTGCGTCTGGCCGACGAATTGCATGTCGGCGGAGTGGGTGACGCGGATTGCATCGGGCTTCACTGCTTCCTTGCCAATCAGCGACTCGCCTTCGTTTCGGTGCCGTTCCAACAACTCGCGAAGCTGTGCTTCGTCGAGGCTCGCTACCGGCTGGTTGACCGTATTGACGAAGTCGTGCCTGAGGTCGGCGACGACGCAGCCGAGCGCGTTGGTGATACCCGGGCGTGCCGGCACCACCACTTTCGGCAGGCCGAGTTCGCGGGCCAGCGCCGTCGCGTGCAGCGGCCCGGCGCCGCCGAAGGCGAACAGCGCGAAATCGCGCGGGTCGTGGCCGCGCGACACCGAAACCATGCGGATGGCGCCCGCCATCTTCATGTTGCCGAGCCTCAAGATGGCACCGGCCGCCTCGACGCCGGAAAGGCCCGTGTGCCTGCCGATTCTGTCCTCGAAGATTGCGGTGACGCGCTCGACAGTGACCGGATTGTCGACCGCAAGCAGCTTCTTCGGCGCCAGCCGCCCGAGCACCAGATTGGCATCCGTGATGGTGGGTTCCGTGCCGCCGCGCCCGTAGCAGATCGGGCCGGGATTGGCACCGGCGCTTTCCGGACCGATCTGGATCAGGCCGGCGGCGTCGACGCGCGCGATCGAGCCGCCGCCGGCGCCGACGGTGTGCACCGCCACCATCGGCACATGGATCGGCATCGCATATTCGATCTCGATCTCGTTCGAGACCGCGGGCTCGGCGTTGCGGATCAGCGCCACGTCGGTCGAGGTGCCGCCCATATCGTAGGTCACCAGGTTGGCGAAGCCGGCGCGTTTTCCCGTATAGGCGGCGGCGATGACGCCGGAAGCCGGACCGGACATGACGGTCTTTGCCGATTCCTGCGTGACAAAGCGGGCCGAGATCATGCCGCCATTGCCGTTCATGATCAGGAAGTCGCGCGCATAGCCTTTCGCCGCGAGCTCCTTGCGCAGCCGCTCGACATAGCGCTCCAGAATCGGCTGCACCGAGGCGTTGACCGCCGCCGTCACGCCACGTTCGAATTCGCGCGCCTCCGAAAGCAGCGCATGGCCGGTGGTGATGTGGCCGTTCGGCCAGAGCTCCGCCGCGATCTCGGCCGCGCGCCGCTCGTGCGAGGGGTTGGCGTAGGAATGCAGGAAATGGATGACGAGCGACTCGCAGCCGGCGTCGAGCAGCTTTTTCACGGCATCGCGCATTTCGGCCGCGTCGAGCGGCAGGCGAACCGCGCCGGACGCCTCAACGCGCTCCGAAACTTCGAGCCGCAGATCGCGCGGAATGACCGGCACGAAGGTGCCCGTCATGCCATAGGCTTGCGGCCGCGTGCGCCGTCCAAGCTCGATCACGTCGCGGAAGCCGCGCGTCGTGATCATGCCGGTCCTGGCCAGCCGGCGCTCCAGCACGGCATTTGTGGTGGTCGTCGTGCCGTGCACGATGAGGTCGATGCCCTCGACCGGAAAGCCGGTCGCGCCAAGTGCGGCGACCACGCCGAAGGCCTGATTTTCCACCGTCGTCGGGGTCTTGGCGATGTGCACCTTGCCGCCGGCCTTGCCGTCGATCAGGAGCAGATCGGTGAAGGTTCCCCCGACATCGATGCCGGCAACCACGCTTCCCGCAGACGCCGAAAATTTCTCATTCATTGCCGAAACCCGAAATGCCAGGACTACGGATATGCCTCGGTTTGGAAAGCCGTTTTACGCTGCCATCTTGACCTGAAGATCATTTGTATACTAATAAATTCCGGACACAAGAGCTTACCGCTTGGCAGTGTGCAGAGAGCACGTCGGAACCTGACCGTTCGGGCGCGCACGAGAAAGTTTGGCGCCAGCGCCTCGCGTCCGCGCCGGAAAGTTGGGTTTGATGAACACGACATCCGCGTTGAACCTCGCCGGTGCAAAGCCGCTGCAGTTCCCGATCCCGGCCAATGTCTATGCCGAGACCGTGGTATCGGTGAAGCATTACACCGACCGCCTGTTCTCGTTCCGCATCACCCGCCCGCAGTCGCTGCGCTTCCGCTCCGGCGAGTTCGTCATGATCGGTCTGCCCAATGCCGAGAAGCCGATCTTCCGCGCCTATTCCGTTGCCAGCCCCGCCTGGGACGACGAGCTCGAATTCTTCTCGATCAAGGTCCCGGACGGTCCTCTGACCTCCGAGTTGCAGAAGATAGAGGTCGGCGACACCGTCATCATGCGCCAGAAGTCGACCGGCACGCTGGTGCTCGACGCGCTGACGCCTGCAAAGCGCGTGTTCATGATCTCGACCGGCACCGGCATCGCGCCTTTCGCCAGCCTGCTGCGCGACCCCGACACCTATGAGAAGTTCGATCAGGTGATCCTCACCCACACCTGCCGCGACAACGCCGAGCTCACCTACGGCCAGGAACTGGTGGCTGCGCTCGAGACCGATCCGCTGATCGGCGAGCTGACCGGCGGGCGTGTCACGCTCTACAATTCGACGACCCGCGAGGAGTCGGCGCGCATGGGCCGGATCACGGCCCTGATCGGCTCGGGCAAGTTTTACTCCGACCTCGGCATCGACAAGCTCAATCCCGAGACCGACCGCATCATGATCTGCGGCTCGATGCACATGCTGAAGGACGTCAAGGAGCTCGCCGAAAGCCTCGGCTTCCAGGAGGGCTCGCTCAACCATCCCGCCAGCTTCGTCGTCGAGCGCGCCTTCGTCGGCTGAGGCGCGTCTCCCAGTGTTTTGACCATGCGGTCAAAAACCTACTGCTTTTGCCGCCTTTTTCCGCTATGAGCCACTGAAGGACTCGTGAAGGACAACTTCGCGGGCTATCTTCAGTGCACGTCGCTGAATGAAAGGGCAGGAGATGAGCAGCACCATCCGCGAGGCCGGCTCAGGCGCGTCCAAGATCATGCCGCTGCCGGCGCGTGCCCCCGCCAACACGCCGATGCCGCTGGAGCACGGCATTGCCCGCAATCCTGGCATGAAGCTGGACCTCGGCTTCCTCGAATCGGTGCGCAGCGTCAACCGCTCGGCGCTGGAGCGCCGCGTCGCCACCCTCACCAAGCGGCGCTCGATCAAGGCCGACAACCAGGCCGCCTGGCTGCTGCGCGCGATCGCCTGCATGGACCTGACCACGCTGAATTCCAACGACACCGACGAGCGTGTGCGCCGGCTCTGCGCCAAAGCGATCAATCCGCTGCGCCGGGACATCGTCGAGGGCCTCGGCATCGCCGACGAATCGATCCGCCCCGCGGCGGTTTGTGTTTACCATCCCTTCGTGGCCACGGCCGTGGATGCGGTGCGTGGCACAGGCATCCATGTCGCGGCCGTCTCCACAGCGTTCCCGCACGGCCTTGCGCCGCTCTCGACCCGCCTGCAGGAGATCGAGGCCTCGGTGAAGGACGGGGCCGACGAGATCGACGTCGTCATCCCGCGCGGGCTGGTTTACGGCGCCAAATGGCGCGAACTGTTCAACGAGATCGTCGCCATGCGCGCCGCCTGCGGCGAAGCCCATCTCAAGGTCATCCTAGGCACGGGCGATCTCGCCACCCTGCGCAACGTCATGCTGGCTTCGATGGTGGCGATGATGGCGGGCGCCGATTTCATAAAAACCTCGACCGGCAAGGAAAGCGTCAACGCCACGCTTCCCGTCGGGCTTGCGATGGTGCGCGCCATCCGCGCCTATTTCGAGGAGACCGGCTATCTGATCGGCTTCAAGCCGGCGGGCGGCATTTCCACCGCGAAGGTCTCGCTCGACTGGCTGGTGCTGATGAAGGAAGAGCTTGGCCGGCCCTGGCTCGAGCCGCAGCTGTTCCGCTTCGGCGCCTCCAGCCTGCTCACCGACATCGAGCGCCAGCTCGAACATCATTTGACCGGCCACTATTCGGCCAACCATCGCCACGCGATGGCGTGAGCCACCCCCCTCCCCCTTGCGGGGAGGGTCGCCGCGAAGCGGCGGGGTGGGGGTCGAAAAACAAATCTGCCTGATCCATGCACCAAACCATTAGCCATTTACCCCCACCCCGATCGGCTTCGCCGATCGACCCTCCCCACACGGGGAAGGGTAAAGGAGCCACCCCATGAACATCCTAGAACGTTATCGCGCCATGGAGTACGGCCCGGCGCCGGAAGCCCGCAACGAGGCCGACGCCTGGCTCGCCGGCCGCGATTTTTCCAGGGCGCTGTTCATCGACGGCGCCTGGAAGGCGGCGGCAAGCGGCAAGACTTTCGATACCAGCGAGCCGTCCTCCGGCAAGCTGCTGGCGAAGATCTCGGATGCCGGCGCCGGCGACATCGACGCCGCGGTTGCGGCGGCCGCAAAGGCGCTGCCGAAATGGTCGGCATCCTCGGGCTACGCCAGAGCCAAAGTGCTCTATGCCATCGGCCGCGCCATGCAGCGCCATCAGCGCCTGTTCGCGGTGTTGGAATCGATCGACAACGGCAAGCCGATCCGCGAGAGCCGCGACATCGACGTGCCGCTGGCGATCCGCCACTTCATCCATCATGCCGGCTGGGCGCAGACGCTCGAGAAGGATTTTCCCGGCCACAAGCCGGTCGGCGTCGTCGGCCAGGTCATTCCGTGGAACTTCCCGCTGCTGATGCTGGCCTGGAAGATCGCGCCCGCGCTCGCGGCCGGCTGTACGGTGGTGCTGAAGCCGGCCGAATTCACGCCGCTCACCGCCATACTGTTCGCCGAGATCTGCGAGCGCGCCGGCGTGCCGAAAGGCGTCGTCAACATCGTTCAGGGCGGACCGGAGGCGGGTGCCGCCATCGTCAACCATCCGGGCGTGCAGAAGATCGCCTTCACCGGTTCCTCCGAGGTCGGCAAGATCATCCGCAAGGCAACCGCCGGATCGGGCAAGAAGCTGTCGCTGGAGCTCGGCGGCAAATCGGCCTTCGTCGTTTTCGAGGATGCCGACCTCGACAGCGCCGTCGAGGGACTGGTCGACGGCATTTGGTTCAACCAGGGCCAGGTCTGCTGCGCCGGCTCGCGGCTCCTGGTGCAGGAAGGCATCGCGGAGGCCTTCATCGCCAAGGTCAAGGTCAGGATGAGCCGCCTGCGCGTCGGCAGCCCGCTCGACAAGAACACCGACATCGGGCCGCTGGTCGACCGCACGCAGCTCGACCGCGTCAAGGGCCTGATCGCCGAGGGCGCCAGGCAGGGCGCCGCTTGCTGGCAGCCGGACGCTGCCTTGCCGACGACGGGCTACTATCACTTGCCGACGCTCGCCACCTCTGTTTCGCCGGCTAATATCCTGGCGCAGGAGGAGGTGTTCGGGCCGGTGCTGGCGACGATGAGCTTCCGTAACACCGAGGAGGCGATCGAGCTAGCCAACAACACGCGTTACGGTCTTGCCGCTTCGGTGTGGAGCGAGAACGTCAATCTCGCTTTGCATGTCGCGCCGCAATTGAAGGCGGGCGTCGTCTGGGTCAACGGCACCAACATGTTCGATGCGGCCTGCGGCTTCGGCGGCTATCGCGAAAGCGGCTTCGGTCGCGAAGGCGGACGGGAAGGGATGTTCGAATATCTTGCCGCCAAGCTGCCGGTCGGCCCCGCCATCAAGCCGGCCGCAGTCGGCTCGGCGCAGGTCGTCGAGCAGGCTGACGGTATGGCCATCGACCGCACGGCAAAGCTGTTCATCGGTGGCAAGCAGGTGCGTCCGGACGGCAACTACTCGCTGACCGTCGCCACCGCCAAGGGCAAGCTTGCCGGCGAAGTCGGCCTTGGCAACCGCAAGGATATCCGCGACGCGGTCGCCGCCGCGCGCGCCTGCAAGGCCTGGCCGGACGCGACGGCCTTCAACCGCAGCCAGGTGCTCTACTACTTCGCGGAAAACCTTTCGGGCCGTGCCGATGAGTTCGCTGCACGCCTTGTCCAACTCACCGGCGTGACGGCGAAGGCAGCGCGCGAGGAGGTAGAGCAGTCCATCGAGCGGCTGTTCCTCTATGCCGGCCTCACCGACAAGTTCGAGGGCCGCGTCCACCAGCCGCCGGCCCGCGCCGTGACGCTTGCGCTGCACGAGCCCGTGGGCGTCGTCGGCATCGTTGCGCCGGACAATCAGCCGCTCCTCAACTTCGTCTCGCTGGTGGCGCCGGCGCTCGCCATGGGCAACACCGTGGTGGCCGTGCCGTCCGAGCGTCACCCGCTTTTAGCCACGGATCTCTACCAGGTCATCGAATATTCCGACATTCCGGCCGGCGCCATCAATATCGTCACCGGCCGCAGCGCCGAGCTCTGCGGCGTTCTGGCCAAGCACGACGACGTCGATGGGCTCTGGGTGTTTGCCGATGCCGACACCTGCGCCAAGGCGGAGGCCGATTCCATCGGCAACCTCAAGCGCGTCTGGACCGGCAATGGCCGCAGCCTCGACTGGACATCGAGCGAGGCGGCTGGCGAGGCCATCCTGCGCCGCGCCATCGAGGTCAAGAACGTCTGGGTGCCTTACGGCGACTAAGCGCGTTCCAGACCGGGTCTGGTTTGACGACACTCGCGCCGCAAATTCGGCGCGTTTGCCGCAGGCTTCCAGGCTTGACGCATCGGCATGTGTTCTTTAACCAGAAAAAACAATTGGCCTGCGGAATAGCGGTCAGGCTCGCCTGGCACATTGCATCCCGTCTGGCCGCCACTAGGAAAGCTTGCGACACCGGAGGGAAGCATGGCGGATCTGGCAGGCAAAGTGGTCGTCATCACCGCGGCGGCGCAAGGCATTGGGCGGGCGAGCGCGCTGGCTTTCACCAAGGCCGGCGCCACCGTTCATGCCACCGACATCAACGAGCAGCTTTTGGCCCAACTCGGCAAGACTTCCGGCATAAAAACCCGCAAACTCGACGTGCTCGATGACGCAGCCGTGACATCGGCCTTCGCCGAGATCGGCCCGGTCGATGTTCTGTTCAATTGCGCCGGCTTCGTCCATTCGGGCTCGATCCTCGAAATGACGGATGCCGATCTCGACTTCGCCCTGAATCTCAATGTCCGCTCTATGATCCGCACCATCCGCGCCGTGCTGCCCGGCATGCTGGAGCGCGGCGACGGCTCGATCATCAACATGGCATCGCTGGCGAGTTCGCAGAAGGGCGTGCCGAACCGTTTCGTCTACGGTCTGACCAAGGCCGCGGTCGTCGGCCTGACCAAGGCGGTCGCCGCCGACTATGTGGCTAAGGGCATCCGCTGCAACGCCATCTGTCCGGGCACGGTCGAGAGCCCGTCGCTGCAGGACCGCATGCATGCGCAGGGCGATTATGAGGCGGCGCGCGCCGCCTTCATCGCCCGCCAGCCGATGGGAAGGCTGGGCACGCCGGAAGAAATCGCCGATCTCGCCGTCTATCTGGCGGGCGCCACCTACACTTCGGGGCAGGCCTACAATATTGATGGCGGCTGGTCGATCTGACGCCCGTTTCGAAAATTGGGGGCGGTTCGCAGTGCTAGTGGGCGAACAGGAAGATCGGATCGGGGCTACGCGTTCATCGGAAGCATCGAAAAGTCTGAAAAATCCAGCCTGCCGACCTACTGCGTGGAGTCCGCGCTTGCGGGGTACCAGGCTGATGGCTAGGGTCCGCCCGATTTTCGCATGAGGTCGTGGCGGAAAGTTTTGCAAATCGGTCTTTGGCCGCAAGGTGGAGAGAAAAGATGAAGTTGCTGCGCTATGGCGAGATGGGAAGCGAGCGTCCCGGCCTGCTCGATCAGGATGGCACGATCCGCGATCTTTCGGCCTATGTCGCCGACATCGCCGGCACGGCGCTGCATCCGGCTTCGCTGGAGATGCTGTCGAAGCTCGATCCGAAATCGCTGCCGGCTGTTTCCGGTAGCCCACGCATCGGCGCCTGCGTGGCCGGCACGGGGAAATTCATCTGCATCGGCCTCAACTATTCCGACCACGCTGCCGAGACCGGCGCCACCGTGCCGCCGGAGCCGATCATCTTCATGAAGGCGAGTTCGGCTATCGTCGGGCCGGATGACGACGTGCTCATCCCGCGCGGCTCGGTCAAGACCGACTGGGAGGTCGAGCTCGGCGTCGTCATCGGCAAGACGGCGAAGTATGTCAGCGAGGACGACGCGCTGGATTATGTTGCCGGCTATTGCGTCGCGCACGACGTTTCCGAGCGAGCCTTCCAGGCCGAGCGCCAAGGCCAGTGGACCAAGGGCAAGTCCTGCGACACGTTTGGCCCGATCGGCCCCTGGCTGGTGACCACGGACGAGATCGCCGACCCGCAGAACCTCAAAATGTGGCTGACGGTCAACGGCAAGACCATGCAGAACGGCTCGACCAAGACGATGGTCTACGGCGTCAAGTATCTGGTTTCCTATCTCAGCCAGTTCATGTCGCTGCATCCCGGCGACATCATCTCCACCGGAACGCCGCCCGGCGTCGGGCTGGGCATGAAGCCGCCGGTGTTCCTGAAGGCCGGCGACGTCGTCGAGCTCGGCATCGAGGGCATGGGCCAGCAGAAGCAGACCTTCAAGGCGGACGAGTAAGCGCAGACCTCGCCTTCTCCCCTTGTGGGAGAAGGTGGCCGCGAAGCGGCCGGATGAGGGGTGTTGGAACGATCTCTGCATTGCAGAAGTAAGCGTCGCACGCCGCTGGAGCACCCCTCATCCGTCTCGGCGCTGCGCCCCGATCCACCTTCTCCCGCAAGGGGAGAAGGGGAGGCCGGCGCTACTTCAACACCCTTCCATCTGCCCCGAACCGATACGTCTTCGCCGGATCCGGCGTTGCATAGAGCGTCGCGCCCGGTTCGGCATTGTAGACGCCGAAGATCCGCACGGTGAGCAGCCCGGCCTTCTCGCAGTCGAGATAGAGATTGGTGTCGGCGCCGAGATGCTCGGCATGCACCACCGTGCCCTTCCAGGCGCCGGATTTTGCATCGACGGTCAGATGTTCCGGGCGCACGCCGACGGTCTTCGCCGTCTCGCCAAGCTTGGCGCCGTCGATGAAATTCATCTTCGGCGAGCCGATGAAGCCGGCAACGAATTCATTGGCCGGCGCATTGTAGAGCTCCATCGGGCTGCCGATCTGCTCGATGCGGCCGGCATTGAGCACGACGATCTTGTCGGCCAGCGTCATCGCTTCGACCTGGTCGTGCGTGACGTAGATCATCGTTGCCTTTAGCCGCCGGTGCAGCTGCGCGATCTCCAGCCTGGTGTTGACGCGCAGTGCCGCGTCGAGATTGGACAGCGGCTCGTCGAACAGAAACAGCTTCGGCTCGCGCACCACGGCGCGGCCGATCGCGACGCGCTGGCGCTGCCCGCCCGACAGCTCCGCCGGCCGCCGCTCGAGATAGGGCTCGAGCGACAGCATCGCGGAAGCGATCTTGATGCGGCGCTCGATCTCGGCCGAAGGCGTGCCGGCCTGTTTCAGGCCGAGCCCCATATTGTTCTTCACCGTCAGATGCGGATAGAGCGCGTAGGTCTGGAACACCATGGCGATGCCGCGTTTTGCCGGCGGCGTGACGGAGACGTCGTCGCCGTCGATCACCACGCGCCCGGAGGTCGAATCCTCTAGCCCTGCGATCACGCGCAGCAGCGTCGACTTTCCGCAGCCGGACGGGCCGACGAAGACGACGAATTCGCCGTCATTGACCTCGAGGTCGATGCCCTTCAGCACCTCGACCGGCCCGAATGCCTTCTTCACGTTCTCGATGTTCAGCGAGCCCACGGCTTCGTCCTTGTTCTAGAGTTTGATTGGCGCGCCGGTGCGCACGCTCTGGTCGGCGGCGAGGCAGACGGCGAGCGACTTCACCGCGTCCTCCATGTGGCGGGTCAAGTCGATGTCCTCGCGGATGGCCTTGAGCAGGAAGGCTTGTTCAAGATCGCAGAGTTCCTGGTGCCCCGGCTCGCCTTCCATCGACAGCAACTCGTCCTCTTTGATGAACTTTCCGTCCGGCCCGGTCGCGGCGCTGTGCAGGCGGATGGTCGACGTCTTGGTGTGTGTGTCGATGTCGTCGGACTTAACGCCCTCCTTCATGACGATCGACACAGAGCCTTTGGGCGACATCACGTCCTTCACGAAGAAGGCGGTCTCCGAAACCATCGGCCCCCAGCCGGCCTCGTACCAGCCGACCGAGCCGTCTTCGAACAGCACCTGCAGTTGGCCGTAATTATACATCGAGGGCGCCACTTCATCGCTGAGCCGCACGCCCATGCCGCGCACCTCGACCGGTCTGGCGTCGGTGATCTGCAGCATCACGTCGAGATAATGCACGCCGCAATCGACGATCGGCGAGGTGGTCCGCATCAGCTGCTTGTGCGTTTCCCAGGCGTGGCCGGAGGACTGCTGGTTGAGGTTCATGCGGAACACATATGGCCCGCCGAGCTTGCGCGCCTCGGCGATCAGCCGCATCCAGGACGGATGGTGGCGCAGGATATAGCCGATCACCAGCTTCCTGCCGTTGGCCTTGGCGGCATCGACGACGCGCCTGGCGTCCGCCACCGTGGTCGCCAGCGGCTTCTCGACGAAGACATGGCAGCCGGCCTCGAACGCCCGCACCGCATAGTCGGCGTGGCTGTCGGAATAAGTAGCGATGGCGGCGACGTCCGGTTTCTCGTCGCGCAGCACGTCCTCGAAGGAGCGCCTGATGCCATAGCCCGCGAGCCCATCCGGCAGCGGCACCTCGGAACGGTTGACGAGCGCGGCGATCTCGAAGCTCGGATTGGTGTGATAGGCCAGCGCATGGCTGCGGCCCATATTGCCAAGGCCGGCGACGACGACGCGAAGAGGCTGTTCTGCACTCACTTGACGGCTCCTGACGTGATGCCGCGGATCAGCTGCCGCGAGAAGATGACGTAGAGGATCAGCACCGGCAGGATCGCCAGCGAGAGCGCCGCCAGGATCGCGTTCCAGTTGGTGACGAACTGGCCGAGGAAGAGCTGCGCGCCGAGCGTCACCGTCTTGGTCTCTTCCGACGGCGCCAGGATCAGCGGGAACCACAGGTCGTTCCAGATCGGGATCATGGTGAAGACGGCGACCGTCGCCATGGACGGGCGCACCAGCGGCAGCACCAGCCGGAAGAAGATCGTGTACTCCGACAGCCCGTCGATCCTGCCGGCGTTCTTCAGGTCGTCGGACACCTGCTTCATGAACTCCGACAGAATGAAGATCGCGAGCGGCAGGCCTTGCGCCGTGTAGACCAGGATCAGCGCCGTCAGCGTGTTGACCAGCCCGCTCGCCACCATCAGCTGCAGGATGGCGACGGTGCCGAGGCGGATCGGGATCATGATGCCGAGCGCGAGATAGAGCCCCATCATCGTGTTGCCGCGGAAGCGGTATTCCGACAGTGCGAAAGCGGCCATGGCGCCGAACAGAAGCACGAAGAACAGCGAGGCGACCGTTACGACGAGGCTGTTCTGGAAATAATGCAGAAAGTCGCCCTGGCCGAACACGGTGGTGTAGCCGATCAGGTCGAAAGTTTTGGGCGTCGGCGGCGTCAGCGGCGCGCCAAAAATACCGGCGCGCGACTTGAACGAGTTCATGATGACCAGGATCACCGGGAACAGCGCGATCACCGTGTAGGTCAAAAGGACCGCATGGGCGCCGATGGTGCGGGGAAGCGAATGTGTTGCGGTGCTCATGGCGCGCCTCAGAACTGATAGCGACGCAGGCGCGTCTGGACGAGGAACAGGTAGACGCAGACGCCGGCGAGGATGATCAGGAACATGATCGTGGCGATCGCGGCACCCATGTTGGGATCGCCGACCTGCAGCTGAAAACCGAAGAAGGCGCGGTAGAGGAAGGTGCCGAGAATGTCGGTCGAATAATTCGGACCGGCGAGCGCCCCTTGCGCGGTGTAGATCAGGTCGAAAGCGTTGAAATTGCCCACGAAGGTCAGGATCGAGATGATGCCGATCGAAGGCAGGATCAGCGGCAGCTTGATCTTCCAGAACTGCGCCATACCGGTGACGCCGTCGCATTCGGCGGCCTCGATCACCTCGTCCGGGATCGACAGAAGTGCTGCATAGATCAGCATCATCGGGATGCCGACGAACTGCCAGACCGAGACGAGGCTGAGCGCGGTGAGCGCATATTGCTCTTTGCCGAGCCACGGCGTGAACAGGCTCTTCAGCCCAACGAAGTCGAGCAGGTGCGGCGCCACGCCCCAGATCGGCGACAGGATCAGCTTCCAGGCGAAGCCGACGATGACGAAGGACAGGATCGTCGGCACGAAGATCGCGGTGCGATAGAAGGCGGCAAACCGCAGTCTCGGGCTGGACAGCAGCGCCGCCAAGAGGATGCCGATCGGATTCTGCACCAGCATGTGGATGATGAAGAACCAGACATTGTTCCTGAGCGCATTCCAGAAATTCACCGACCAGTTGGGATCGCCGAACAGCTTGTGGAAATTGTCGAACCCGACGAACACTTGCGCCTGGTTGATGTTGCGGAACAGAGAAAGCTGCAGGGTGCCGAACAGCGGCAGGATCATGACTGCCGTGTAGACCAGCACCGCCGGCGCCAGGAAGACGCCGATATGCCAGCGGATCGGTTTCTTGGGTCGTGTTTGTGCGGCCATGAGTTCGGTCCCCGCCGTCTCTCGGTTCCAGGTCGATGGTGCTTGGCTGATGCCTCGATGCACGGCGGCCTGACTGTCCCCATGATGCGAGGGACAAGGCCAGCGACAGTGCGGCTTCGTCTTCCCGCAAGGGTGAGGGTAAGACCGAGAGGCGGCGCCGACAATCGCTATCTAGATCTGTCCGAAGGCCGGCCGGGCAGCGCCCGGCCGGTTCGAATGGCTAAAGTCTTACTTCGCCGGCTTGTACCAGCTGTCGAGGCCGTCCTGCAGCTTCTTGGCCGCGGCTTCCGGCGTGTCGGTGCCGTTGATCACGTTAGCCGATTCGACCCAGGTCTCGTTCTCGAGGTTTGGCGTGCCGCGCGACAGGATCTGGTAGGTCGAGCGGATCGTCGACTTGCACTTGCCGCGCCAGGAGACGAATTCCTGTGCCAGCGGGTCCTCCATCTTCACCGGGGTGTTGTTCAGGCTGAAGAAGCCCGGCAACGCATTGGCGTAGATGTTGGCGAAGTCCGGCGAAGCGACCCAGGACAGGAACTTCTTGGCTTCTTCCGGGTGCTTCGAGGCTGCGTTCAGGCCCATGCCGATATCGGTGTGGTCGGAGATGTAGCAGGTGTCACCGGCCTTCTGCACGGGCGGCGGGAAGGCGCCCATCTTGAACTGCGCCTGGGTGTTGAACAGGCCGATCTCCCAGGAGCCAGCCGGGTAGATGGCGGCGCGGCCGAGCGTGAACAGGTTCTGGCTGTCCGGATAGGTCTGCGCCTCGAAACCGTCGCCGAGATAGGGCTTCCACTTGGCCAGTTCCTTGTAGGGTTCGACCCACTGCGGATCGGTCAGCTTCTGCTCGCCCTTGATCAGCGCCTGACGCCCTTCCTCGCCCTTCCAGTAGTTCGGGCCGATGTTCTGGTAGCCCATGGTCGCGGCTTCCCAGAGGTCCTTCGTGCCCATCGCCATCGGGATATAGGTGCCGTCCGCCTTGATCTTGTCGAGCACGGCGTAGAACTCTTCATTCGTCGTCGGCACCTTGAGGCCGAGCTTGTCGAAGGCGTCCTTGTTGTAGATGAAGCCGTGGATGACCGAAGCCATCGGCACGCAGAAGCTCGACTTTCCGTCGTCGGTCTGCCAGGCGGCCTTGGCGACCGGAGAGAAGTTGTCCATGCCGGGCAGCGACGAGAGGTCGGCGAGGTTGCCCTTCTTGAACAGCTCAAGCGACTTGTCGAAGGGGCGGCAGGTGATCAGGTCGCCCGCCGAGCCGGCAGAGAGCTTGGCGCCGAGTGCCGCGTCATACTCGGTCGGCGCCGAGGGCGCGAACACCACCTTGATGCCGGGGTTCTTGGCTTCGAAGGCCGGGATCAGCTTGTCCTTCCAGATGGTCAGGTCGTCGCCGCGCCAGCTCTCGATATTGAGCGTGACGTCTTCGGCGAGGGCCATCCCGGTGGTGCCGAGAATGCTCGTGCCGATGAGAAGTGCCGTCAGTAGTTTGGTCGTCATGTCCAGTCTCCCTGTTGACCTTTTTCAGGTTCGGTTTTGATGAGAACAGCGGCTAGCGCGCCTTGCTCCCCTCGATCGCGGAAAGCGCCGGCCTGAGCTTCTGGCCGGTTTTTTCCAGTATCTTCTCGGCCGCATCGGCATTGGCAGCACCCGCGGCGAGCAGAATGGCAGTCTTGACGCCGCCACCGCTCTCTTCGAGCAGGCGCGCCGCGTCTTCGCGGCTGCGTCCGCTGATGGCGGCCACCATGCGCACCGCGCGGTCACGCAGCTTGATGTTCTCGGCGGCAAGGTTGACCATGTAGCCGTCATGCACATGGCCGAGATGGACGGCAGCGAGCGTCGAGAGCATGTTGAGCGCGATCTTCTGTGCTGTTCCCGCGCCCATGCGCGTCGAGCCGGCGATCAGCTCCGGCGGCGTCTCGAGCAGGATGGCGACGTCGGCCTCGCCGAACAGCGTCGCGCCCTTGTTGTTGGCGATCGCGATCGTCGCCGCGCCCCGGCGCCGGGCATCGCCGATCGCCTGGACGGCATAGGGCGTCGAGCCACTGGCCGAGATGGCGATCAGGCAGTCGCCCTTGCCGATATTGGCATTCGCGACGGCTGCCGCGGCTTCCTCGGTATCGTCTTCCGGTCCGCCGGCAAGCGTGCGGAACGCCTCGTCGCCGCCGGCGATCAGGATGGCGATGCGGTCCCGCGCTATACCGAATGTGCCGGGAAGTTCCAGCGCATCGGCGACAGCCATGAGGCCGGAACTGCCGGCTGCCGCGTAGGCGAGCCTGCCTCCACCCTTCAATTGTCTGGCGACAAGCTCGGCGGCCTCGGCAATGGCCGGAATGGCGCCGTGCACGGCCCTGGCGGCCTCGATTTGCGCATTGGCGAGGAACGAAAGGATGGCGTCCGGGGCCTGGACATCCAGCCCCGCGGCGTTCTGATGAAGCGCTTCCGTGCGCGTCTCGGCCATCCGCTTTCCTCCAACTGATCGAACAATACCAAAAAAATACCACTTGTCCACATCTCTCATTGCGTTTTCATGCTCCGGAGCGCGTCGGGAACAAATTTCCATGTCTTTTCAATCAAATACGCCTTAATCTTTTTTGAGCCCGAAATTAACGCTTGGCTGTTGGTATTTTATTGGTATTATCCGCGACGAGGAGAAAATCGCGTGAAATTCGTGCTTGGCATCGATGGCGGCGGCACAAGCTGCAGGGCGGCCCTTGCGACCGCCGACGGCGCTGTCGTTGGCCGCGCCAAGAGCGGCGCGGCCAATATCCGCACCGACCTTACCGGTGCGCGCGCAAACATCGTCGAGGCGGCAAGGCAGGCTTTCGTGGCCGCCGGTGAAGATCCGGAGCTGATCCCCGAGACGCCTGCCATTCTCGGCCTCGCCGGAGCCAATGTCGGCACCTACAGGCAGCAGCTGGAAGCGATCCTGCCGTTCAGCAAAAGCCGCGTCGAGACCGATGCCGAGATCGCGCTCGAAGGCGCCGTCGGCTCCGGCGACGGCGCCATGGCGATCCTGGGCACCGGCACCGCCTATATGGCGCGCAAAGCGGGCAAGTCGCGCGCCATCGGCGGCTGGGGTTTCCAGGTCGGCGACCAGGGCAGCGGCGCCCGTATCGGCCGCGACCTGCTCGAGCAGACGCTCCTTGCCTATGACGGCATCCGCCCCGGCTCGCCGCTGACGGATGCCATGCTTGCCGTCTTCCGCAACAATCCCGAGGACGTGGTCGAGTTCACCACCAACGCCAAGCCCGGCGACTTCGGCGGTTTCGCCCCAAAAGTCTTCGAGCATGCCGAAAAGGGCGATCTCGTCGCCAATTGGATCCTCGATAAGGCGGTTGCCGATGTCGAGGCTTCGCTGGGCGCGCTCGAACTCGCCGACGATGCTCCGCTATGCCTGCTCGGCGGCCTGGCGCCGCTCTACGCGCCGCGGCTGTCGGGGCGCTATCAGGCGCTGCTGAAGGCCCCGCTTGACGACGCGCTCGGCGGCGCGGTGCAGATGGCCGCGCGCATCTTCGCGGGCAAGTCCGGAGGCGCCCGATGAGCGCCGTCGACCGGATCTTCGCCATGCTGCCGGAGGCGCCGCGATGAGCGCCGCCGACCAGATCTTCGCTATGCTGAAAGAATCCTCGCAAAGCGGAGCGCCGCTTTACCTGCAGCTGAGAAAAAGCATCGAGGAAGCGGTCAATCGCGGCCTGATCGGGCCGGGTGACGCGCTGCCTTCAGAGCGCGATATAGCCAGCAAGGCCGACATTTCGCGCGTCACTGTGCGCAAGGCCGTGCAGGATCTCGTCAAGGGCGGCATCCTCGTCCAGCGCCATGGCTCCGGCACCTTTGTCGCCCCGCGCATGGAACGTGTCGAGCAGTCGCTGTCGCGGCTCACCTCCTTCACCGAGGATATGGCGCGCCGCGGCATGGTCGTGCGCTCGGCCTGGCTCGACCGCGGCCTCTATGCGCCCTCGCCGGACGAGATGATGGTGCTCGGCCTGTCGTCGAGCGAGCTGGTGGCGCGCGTGGCGCGCCTGCGCATCGCCAACGACACGCCGCTGGCGATCGAGCGCGCCGCGATTTCGGCGAGCGTGCTTCCCGACCCCGAAGCGATCGGCTCCTCGCTCTACGCGGCGCTGGAACTGACCGGCAACCGCCCGATGCGGGCCGTGCAGCGCATTTCGGCCGCCAATCTCGGCGACGGCGACGCGCGCCTTCTCGAAGTGCCGCCGGGGGTTGCCGGCCTGCACATCGAACGTATTTCCTATCTGGCGAGCGGCAAGGTGATCGAGTTCACACGCTCGATCTACAGGGGCGACGCCTATGACTTCGTCGCGGAACTCCGGCTGACCGGGCCGGGAGAGGAGAGCCGGCCATGAGCGCAACCGCCACCCACATGCGGCGAGAGATCGAGGAGATCCCGCAGGCCACCGCCCGCCTGCTCGACGGCTCGGCCAACGTGCTGGCCGAGGCCGGCCGCGGCCTTCGCGAGCGCGATCCGCATTTCGTCGTTACCGTGGCGCGCGGCTCGTCCGACCATGCCGCCACCTTCATGAAATATGCCGTGGAGCTGACAGCCGGCCTCGCCGTCGCTTCCGTCGGCCCGTCGATCGCTTCCATCTATGGCGCGAAGCTGAGGCTGCGCGGCTCGGCTTGCCTGGCGATCTCGCAGTCGGGCAAGAGTCCCGACATCGTCGCCATGGCCGAAACCGCGAGAGCCGGCGGCGCGCTCACCGTCGCTATCACCAACACCGCCGACTCGCCGCTGGCGCGCGCCTCGGATTATGCCATCGACATTCTCGCCGGCCCGGAGCGCAGCGTCGCGGCCACCAAGACCTTCGTCAACTCGGCCGTCGCCGCCCTGGCGCTGATGGCGCACAGCACTGGCGATGAGGCGCTGCTTGCTGCGCTCGCCCGCCTGCCGGAGCATTTCGAGAAGGCGATCGCCTACGACTGGATGGCGCTCGCCGCGGCGCTCGAGACGCCGCGCTCGCTGTTCATCCTCGGCCGCGGCCCATCCTTCGCGATCGCCAGCGAGGCGGCGCTAAAATTCAAGGAAACCTGCGCCATGCATGCCGAGGCCTATAGCGCCGCCGAGGTCATGCACGGGCCGCTGGCGCTGGTCGGGCCGGGCTTCCCGGTCCTGGCGCTTGCTGCCCGGGACGCGTCGGAGGCTTCGGTGGCCGAGGCCGCCGACAGCTTGACGGCCAAAGGCGCGGCCGCTTTCGTCACCTCCGATAATGCGAAGGCAGCCAGGCTGCTGCCGTATGTCGCAACCGGCCATCCGTTAACCGATCCGCTGCCGCTGATCGTGTCCTTCTATGGCTTCGTAGAGGCCTTCGCTCGCCATCGGGGCCTCGATCCGGATGCGCCACGCAATTTGCGCAAGGTGACGGAAACCGTATGAGCGACCGTTTCACCCTCACCGGCGCTCGCATCTTCGACGGCGCCGACTGGCACGACGATACGGCCCTCGTCGTCAAGGACGGCATGGTCGAGGCCATTCTGCCCACCGGCGCCGTGCCGTCAGGCGTCTCCCGTGTCGAGACCGGTGGCGGCCTCTTGGTTCCCGGCTTCGTCGACATCCAAGTCAATGGCGGTGGCGGCATCATGCTCAACGACCATCCCGATGTCGCCTCGATCGAGACCATCTGCCGGGCGCACGCGCCCTTCGGCACCACGGCGCTCCTGCCGACGCTGATCACCGACACGCCGGCGATCACCGCCGCGGCGGTCGACGCCGGCGCCGAGGCCGCCCGGAAGAAGGTGCCGGCTTTTCTTGGGCTGCATCTCGAAGGCCCGCATCTGTCCGTCGCGCGCAAGGGCGCGCATGATCCGGCTCTTATCCGGCCAATGACGGACGCTGACCAGGCTGCGCTGGTCGCGGCGCGTCAGGGCTTGCCGGTGCTGCTCACCACGGTCGCACCGGAATCGGTCCAGCCGGCCCGGGTCACGGCGCTGGCCGCGGCCGGCGTCGTTGTCAGCCTCGGCCACTCCGACACCGGCTATGCCACGGCAACGGCCTTCGCCGAGGCCGGCGCCACGGTCGTCACCCATCTCTTCAACGCCATGAGCCAGATCGGCAATCGTGAGCCGGGACTGGCCGGAGCGGCGATCGACACCGGCAGCTTCTACGCTGGCATCATCGCGGACGGAATCCATGTCCATCCCGGCACCATGACGCTTGCACTCAATGCCAAGAAAGGCCCGGGCAGGATCCTTTTGGTCACCGACGCCATGGCGACGATCGGCACCGACATGACATCCTTCACCCTCAACGGCCGTACCATCTACCGCAAGGACGGGAGTCTCAGGCTTGCCGACGGCACGCTGGCCGGCGCCGATCTAGACATGATTTCCGCCGTGCGCTTCGTCCATCGCGTGGTCGGGCTCGATCTCGACGAGGCGCTCCGCATGGCCTCGCTCTATCCCGCCGAAGCGATCGGCCAGGCGCATCGCCTCGGCCGCTTCGCCAACGGCACCGCAGCGGACATTGTCGGGCTGTCGGAAGACCTGGACGTCAAGAATGTCTGGATCGGCGGCGAGAAGGTTTTTGCGGCGTAGGCCTCTTCCTTCGTCATCCTCGGGCTTGACCCGAGGATCCATGCCGTGACCTCTGCGGTGGGGCGCAACGGTGCAGAATTCTGTAATCGTTGCACGCTTTGGCGTTAAGGCATGGCTTCCAGGGTCTTCCCGCGTCGCTTCGCTCCTTGCTCCGCCCTAAAATGACGAAGCTGCCGGGCGTTTGCACTAGTCCTAGCTCTGCGGTCTGGATTGGTAGATATCCTTGTACGCCTCGCGCAAAACGTTCTTCTGCACCTTGCCCATTGTGTTGCGCGGCAATTCGTCGACGAAGATCACCTGCTTTGGATGCTTGTATTTGGCCAGCCGCCCGGCAATGGCGTCGGCGATATCGGCTGCGCTGATTGCCGAGCCCGGCTTGCGCACCACGACCGCCGTGACGCCTTCGCCGAAGTCGGGATGCGCAACCCCGATCACCGCGCTTTCGGCAACGCCGGCAAGCGCGTCGATCTCGCTCTCGATCTCCTTGGGATAGACGTTGTAGCCGCCCGAGATGATCAGGTCCTTGCCGCGGCCGACGATGTGGACATAGCCGCCGGTGTCGATCAGGCCGAGGTCGCCGGTGATGAAGAAGCCGTCGTCGCGGAATTCGGCCTTGGTTTTCTCTGGCATCCGCCAATAGCCGGCAAAGACGTTCGGGCCCTTCACCTCGATCATGCCGATCTCGCCCTGGGCTAGCGGCTTGCCGCTTTCGGGGTCGGCGACGCGCAGCGTGACACCCGGCAGCGGAAAGCCGACCGTGCCAGCGCGCCGTTCGCCGTCATAGGGATTGGAGGTGTTCATGTTGGTTTCGGTCATGCCGTAGCGTTCGAGGATGGCGTGGCCGGTGCGCTCGCGCCAGGCATTATGCGTCTCGCTAAGCAACGGCGCCGAACCGGAGATGAACAGCCGCATGCGGCTGGCCGCCTCCTTCGTCAGGCCCTGCTGCTGCAGGAGCCGCACATAGAAGGTCGGCACGCCCATCAGCGCGGTCGCGCGCGGCAGAATCGAAATCACACGGGCCGGGTCGAACTTCTGCTCGAACAGCATCTTTGCGCCGGCTATCAGGATGACGTTGGTCGCGACGAACAGGCCGTGCGTGTGGAAGATCGGCAGCGCGTGGATGAGCACATCATCGCTGCTGAAGCGCCAGTAATCCACCAGCACGCGCGCGTTGGAGGCGAGGTTCTCGTGGCTGAGCATGGCTCCCTTGGAGCGGCCCGTCGTGCCCGATGTGTAAAGGATGGCGGCAAGATCGTCGGGGCCGCGCTCCACATCCGCAAAATCCGCCGGCTGCAGCGCCGCACGTTCCGCAAGCGTGCCCTGTCCGTCGCGGCCTAGCGTCAGCGTCGCCGCCCCCGCCGATGCGGCAAGCGGTTGCACATCCTTCACCTTTTCCGGATCGCACACGACCAGCCGCGGCTCCGCGTCGCGGAAGAAATAGTCGAGCTCCGGCAGCGTATAGGCGGTGTTGAGCGGCAGGAAGACGGCGCCGGCGCGCAGACAGGCGAGATAGAGGAGCAAAGCTTCAGGGGTCTTCTCCACCTGCACCGCGACGCGATCGCCGGGCAGCACACCAGCGGCGACCAGCGCGTGCGCAAACCGCGCGGACCGCGCCAGCATGTCGGCATAGGAAATCGAACGCCCGTCATCCGTCTCCATCAGCACTTGGCCAGGCGCCGGCATGCTGGCGCGAAACGCGTCGAACAGGTGATTGGTCATGTCGTCCCCTGGCGTCGAAAGCTCGGCCAGAGCGAATATCAGATTTGTCAGCGATGGGCAGCTATTTGCGACCGCGCGCGGCCTTGCCTGCGCGAGCCCGCGGACCGTCGCCTGGGCTGAGCTGCGCCATGCACATCTCCGCCGTCAGGCGGTAGTGACTGAGCAAGGCCTCGACCGCGCCGTCGGCGTCGCCGTCCATGGTCCGCTCGGCAATCGTCCGGTGCTCGCCGAAGTCGTCGCGTTCGGAGCCGGGGCCGCGCTGCGAGATCAGCCGGTAGCGGGAGGCCTGGTCGGAAAGCTGGTCGCAAAAGCCGATCAGCCAATGCGAGCGGCAGGCGCAGATCAGCGCGCGATGAAAGGCGCGGTGCAGCTTCTCCCATTCCGGATTGTTGGTTGCCGGGTCGTCGGGCCGGCGGCGTTCGGCGCGCGCCAGGCGGTGCAGGGCGAGCACCAGCTGTTCTTCCCATTCCGCGGTGCGGTGCGCAATGGATTCGCGTAATGCGCGTTCTTCCAGCCAGCACCGCGTGCGGGTGAGCTCCTCCAACTCGGCCGCGTTGACCGGCATCACGAAGAAGCCGCGCTGGTCGTGGCGGCCGAGCAATCCCTCGGCGGCCAGACGGTTCAGCGCCTCGCGCACCGGCGAGGCGCCGGCGCCATACCGGGAAACGACCCATTCGACGCGCAGCTTGCCCTCGGCTTCCAAAGCTCCCCGCAGCAAGTCCTCGCGGAGCTGATGGTAGACCGAACTGGCCAGCGTGCTCTTGGCACCCTTGCCTTCGCCCGTATCGGCGTTCCCGTATGGCAATTTGACTCCTGTTGCCGGCCCCTGTTTTGCAGGGTCCCTCGGCCAAGCAATTTCATACGATGTATCTTGCAGCCGAGCACTGCCGCCTAAAAACGTATGATGGCGATATTCGTACTTTGAGACAAGGCGGGGTCAATTATCGAATAAAGTAAAATCCACTTGAAAAAAGGCTGACGTCAGTGGGAGACTTGACATAACTCGGTATACTGAACAGCCCTTAGTTAGCGAGGCGGCTTTGGTAGGAACGCACTGTCGACGTCTTTAACGGGCGGCCTTGTCGGCGGCTGAGCGGATCGCTTCGATATTTGCCCGATAGGTTTCTACTGTGCCGCCTTTGAAAATGGCCGCGCCGGCCACCAGCACGCCGGCGCCGGCGGCCGTCACCAGCGGCGCCGTTTCCGGCGAGATGCCGCCGTCGACCTCGATGCGGATCGGGCGCTCGCCGATCAGCGCCTTGACCTTTCGCACCTTGTCGACGATCGCCGGGATGAAAGCCTGGCCGCCGAAGCCGGGATTGACGGTCATGATCAGGATGAGGTCGAGCCGGTCGAGCACATATTCGATCGCCGTTTCCGGCGTCGCCGGGTTGAGCGAGACACCGGCCTTCTTGCCGAGACCTTTGATGGTTTGCACCGAACGGTCGAGATGCGGGCCGGCCTCGGCATGCACCGTTATGCCGTCGCAGCCGGCCTCGGCAAAGGCCGCCAGGTAGGGGTCGGCAGGCGCGATCATGAGATGGCAGTCGAAGAAGGTTTTTGTCCGGTTGCGGATCGCCTTGATCACCGGTGGGCCGAAAGTGATGTTGGGCACGAAATGGCCGTCCATCACGTCGAGATGGATCCAATCGGCTCCGGCCGCCGCGACCGCTTCGACCTCGTCGCCGAGCTTCGAAAAGTCCGACGCCAGCACCGATGGTGCGATCAGGGTCTTCTTGCTCATGAAAGGCTTCTCCCGGCATCCTCATCGGCGCTCTGTGCTGCGCGCTGGCACGCGGGTCTGCCTAGACCATCGTCCGGCCAAGGGGAAGCGTGTTTTCCGCTTCGCTCGACGGGCACGCAAAACGCGAGCTGCGATGCGGGAAGGAGAGAACCCGCTGGATTTTTCCGGCGGGTTCGCGGGCGCGGTAGTGATGGGCTGCCCTACTGAAGGTTGTCGGTCGCCGGGTTCCGCTGCAGCCTTGGTTGGCTTCTTGGCACCAACTGCTGCAGGATATTCGGATTGAGCAGCAGGTCCGGATCGATCTCCAAGCCTGGCCGCCTGCGGATCGGGAAGCAATCCGGATACCGGCCGGCCGTTCCGACCGGGCAGCGCCGCCTGATGATCGGCTGGCACATGCCATCGATCATCTCCGAGCCTGGCGCGCATACAGCGTCTTCGAACCTGCCGCATCTACCTTCGATCACTTCGGTGCCGCGTGGACACACGCAGACGCCGCGTTTGTTGAGGAACTGGCCGCGGATGGAGCATGCTTGCGGCTTCCTGACCGGCACGCAGGCTTTGCCCTTCAACGCCGTCCCCCTCGGGCAGACGCAATCGCCATCGGCATTGCGCACCTGGCCACGAATGCGGCACTGGCTGGGCGGCTGCTGCCTGTCGGGCACGCAAGCCTTGGCGGCGCGGTCGACATGCGTGTCCTTGGGACAGGCGCAGCCATCCGGTGTCGGCACGGCGCCGCGGATCGTGCATTTCGGCGGAGCGACGCGGCAGACGCCGTTCACCAGCTCGCCGCGCCGGCATACGCAATCGCCGTCCTGGTCGCGGTACTGGCCGGGACGCAGCGTGCACTGCGGCTCCTGCGGCTGCTCGCTCTGAACGCATCTGCCGTTTTCCAGCTCGGCGCCTCGCGGGCAGACGCAGCGCCCGTCCTCGGTCCGGATCTGGCCCTTGAGTAGGACGCAGCGCTGCGGCACTGGCAGCGGCAGAAGCTTGGTGCCGCCGGACGAGCACTGACCGTTGCGGAATGTGGTGCCGTCCGGGCAGGCGCAGCGGCCGGCCGAGTTGAGCACCATGCCGCCCGAACACTGGTTCTTGACCTCACGCTTGATTGTGAAGGGGTGGCATGCATAGGCCCTGCCGCGGTCGCCTTGCGCGTTGGCTGGGGCGCGCGACAGCACATCGCCGCCGCCCTGCACCGGCGTGTTTGGCGAGAGCACCCCGACGCAGTTCTGTCCGCTGACCGTACCCCGCAGAGTGGCAAGGCGCGCGTCGTCGGGAAGGACCACTGTGACATGATGCGTATGGCTTTCGCCGGCGCCCAGCCTCAGATTGGCGATGCAGGACGCCGGCAGCGTCGCCGGCTCCGGCGAGCAGCCGAAAGGCGGGTCGATCGCGGTGATCTTGACACCCTCCAGCCTGCCGAGACCGTCGATGCCGACCGCATCGCCGATGCGGACCGGACCGGAGAAGGCATTCGGCCCCTCATTCGTGATGGTGATCTCGAACGAGCAGGGCGCGCCTGGCTGGCATTCGCTGTCGCCGGTCTTCTCGACGCGGATCGTGGAGGCCCCACCGCCCTTCGCGCAAGCCTGGCCGATCGGATAGACGATGTCGTCGCGGGGCGCCGGCCCAAAAGAGCCGCGCGCGCAGTTCTCGAACGCGTCATTGCCGCCGACCGTCACGTCGAAGTGCCGGCTGGTTCCGGGCGTCATGACGGCGCCGGCAATCTGGCAAGACAGCATGTTGGCGGGCACTGGCCCGCAGTTCCAGTCGGCGCCGTCCGGGGTCACGGTCCGGACAGCGACCGGCGCGCCGCCCGACACCAGCGTGGCGGCATCGTTGACCCGCACCGGACCGGTGGGGGCAGCAGTGCCGGCATTGGTCACGGTGATGCGGCAGGATACCGAAGACGCACCGGCCAGCGAGCTCTCGCACGCCTTGGTGATGCGCAGGCCGGGCTTGGCGCCATTCGGACGGCGGATGCGCTCGGTCGCGCACGCCTTGTTGTTCGCGAGGTCGACCTCGCCGGCAATGGCCTTCACCTCGGCGCAGTTCTCGACCGTGTCCGCCCGGTAGTTTGCCGGCATGACCGCCTTGACCACGATGGGCGTCGAGGCGCCCGGCGGCAGCGAGATGCCGGCATTGCCGCAGCGGAACTGGCCGGGGCCGTTCGGCAAGCAGGTCCATGGCGGGCTGGGCCCGAAGGCCGAGGAGGTCGGCGCGCCGCCCGGATAGGTGTCGATCACGGTCAGCGGCCCGTGATAGGTGCTGGTGCCGTTGTTGATGATATCGATCACGAAGCTGCAGATGCCGTCCGGCGTGCAGACCGGCATGCGGGCGCGCTTCTTCAGCATCAAGTCGACCTTCTTCTCGGCCGCAGGCTGGCACTGCGGATCGCGATCGCCACGGCGGCAGACCGGGATCGAGGCGCAGCCGCGATCGTTCTGCTGGCTGCCGAACAGCGGCTTGCCGCTCGCCTGGTAGTCATAGGCGGCGCAATTGCGCAGCACGCTGCCCTGCCAGCCGCCGGCCGGCTTGAAGCCGAGCTTGAGGACGGCGGAGGCGCCCGGGTTGAGCGTGGTTGCCGGATGGGTACAGGTCATCGGCGTCGTCCCGGGCGCGCAGACCCAGGGTGGGTTCGGTCCCGACGACAGCGCCGACCCGGCCGGCAATGTCACCTCGTCGAGCACGATCTTGCCGTTATAGGGCGCATCGCCGACATTGGTGACCGTGATGGTGAAGTCGCAGCCGCCGGACATCGTGCAGCGCGGCACCTCTGGCCACTTCTCCACCTTGAGGTCGGGCTGCTTTTCGGGCGGGCACCTGAGATCACGCGGAATGTCGATGTCGATCTCCTGCGTGCAGCAAAGTCCCCAGCCTTCCTTCGGCCCGGCATAGGTGTCGATGCCGGTGACGACGAGATGGATGGCCTCGCCCGGCGAGGCGCCGCTGATCTTCCAGTTCAACACGCCGCCGCCGGCAGGTACCTGCTGGGTGTCGGTGGCGATGGTGATGCCGGGTGTCGTCGTCGACAGCTGCACCCATTTGCCGGCCATCTCCGGACCGACCGGCATGTGATAGATGAAGGCGCCGCCGCCGGGCACGCAGTCGACCGTGCCGCGTTCGACCTTGAAGCATTCCTTGCTGGGAGGCGGAGGCGGCGGGTTGCACTTGCTCAGGTCGATCGTGATCGAGGTTTTCACGCCGGTGAGGAAATCGGCGTCGTCGGGCTTGTCCGGATCCTGCGAGGGGATCGTGGTTGCCGGGCCGCCCCTGAAGGCCACCTTCATCTCACCCTGGTTATCGACCGTTGCCGGCGCGGCGAAGGCGGCATGGTCTATCTTGGCCGTGATCCGGAAAGTGATCACGCGTTCGTCGGCAGCGCCGACGCCGTCGAGGTTCGAAGCGCTGATCCGGAAATTTGAAACGCTTGCCGTATCATTTGGGCCGGCCGATGTGCTGATCGAAGCAGCGGGCAGCGGTCCGCCGGAAGCGCCCGTGCCGTCGCCGACGAGGTCGACGCTCACGATCTGCAAGCCGTGCGGCAACTGGTCCTTGAAGTCGAGCCTTGTCGCCTTCAGAAGGGCCGCCACGCTTGGCCGGTCGAAGTCCTGCGGGTCGCCATGGATGCCGAAGCTCAAGACGTATTCGACACTATCGCAGCCCCTTAGGCCACCCTTCTTGGTGAAGAAGGGTATGATCCGCCCGAGCTCCGGATTGATGCCGCGCGATCCAGCCGTGATTTCCGGGTTGGCGATCTGGCCGGCCGGTGCCTTGTCCTGCGCAAGCGCCGGCACTGCCGGCATCATGGCGACCGCGACACCGGCCGCCATCAGCCAGCGCGCGCCGCGCCTGGCGTATGACAGGGGTTTCATGATCGTGCCCATGACGGCTTTGCGCGGGGCAGGGCGGGAAAGGACGAGACCGCTCATCTGTCCCTCCTCGGCGCTTCGCACTCGACGGCCGGCGTCCTCAGCGGCAGCGTCACCTTGCAGCAAGGATAGTAGCCGCCTTTGTCCCGGTCGGACTTCCGGTAGAAGCAGAGCCCGACATTGACGGTGTCGCCCGGATTATGGCCGATGATGCCGATCGTGTAGGGCTTGCCCGGCGCATGCGACATGGGTGAGGTCACCCCGACGCCCGGTGTCTTGGACAAAGCCTTGATCGAATCGCCGCCAAAGCCGGCGTGGTCATCGAGATAGAGGTCGGCCCGGAGGCCGCGGGGTGTGCAGAAATACTGCACGTCCTCGACATCGAGGCATGGGGGCAGGTTGCCGGGCGGAGGGAAGTCCGGCGTATAGACGGGAGGCAGGAAGCCGCCGGGGATTTCCTCATAATAGCCGGCGCGGCCCTCGCAGGGGCGCCAGACCCTGACGTCGCCGACATGGCCCTGGACGTCAGGGTCTTCGAAATAGCCGTCGAAGTCGACGACCCAGGAGCCGAAGGGCGGCACGTTTACCGGCTTGACCAGCTTGCTTGGCGTGAGCTGGACGCCATGCACGGCAAGCGGCCCGCCGGCGGCGAGGCGCTCGGCAAGCTCCGGATTGTCGCGCAATTTGTCGCCGGTGTTCACGACCGTGTCGGTGCAGACCGAGGTGTCAAGATTGCCTTCGGGGTCGTAGCGGTATTGCAGGTCGACGCCGCCTGCCGACTGCCGGTTGCCCTGCGGGAAGCCGACCGCATATTCCTGCGGCACCTCGGCCCAGACCGATTCCGTTGCCGGATCGTCCGGATCCTCGCGCTGGTAGCGGATCACCTCGCCTTTGCCGGTATCGGCGAAGCGGCTGTAATCGTAGCGGTTCTCGACCGGGCCGCGCTGGGCAAGATACATGAAACCCTGATTGTCGAAGGCGATATCGGTGACGGCATAATCTTGGTCGGCCTTGACCGTCAGTTCCCAGCGCGGATCGCGGCCAAAACCCCCGTCGCTTGCAATGCCGACCGACCAGATTTCGGCTTTCTCGCCTACGGAATAGTAGAGCCGCCCGCCATGGTAGGCGACGGCCCAGACGCGGCGCGCATCCTGCGTATAGCCCCAGGTTCGGGGGTCTTCCGAATCGAAGGCAGTATCGTGGATGTCCATCACGGCGCCGTCGTCGGCGACCGGGGCCAGCCCATGCGCGGGACGCCCGGCAACGCCATGGTCGAAGCTGTCGATCAGATTGCCCTCGATATCGATGCGGTGGATGAGCCCGGTATCGAGATCCGAAGCGAAGAACTCACGATGGGTCGGATCGAAGGCGAGGTTGCCGATGCCGGGCCCGCTGTTGGTGTCGATGTCGGCGAATTTCGAGACGGCGCCCGAGATACCGTCGATCTTCCAGATGGTGCCCGGTCCGCCGCCATTTTCGATGCCGAACTGGCCGTTCATGAAGACAGCGCCGGCGGCGCCGCGGCGCTGTCGCTCAGGCCGTCCGTCCTCGTCGGCGTCCGGCGTGACGATGTCGATGCCGTGCAGCGAGGTCGCCGCCGTATAGAGGTTCGGAATGCCCGACGGCACGCCATCGCGCACGCCGTCGTCATAAGTGAGGCCGAAGACCTCGCCGATCTGGCCGGCTGTCACCTCGAAGGGCGGCGGCGTGTAGACGAGCTGGCCCGAAGCTGGGCCGCCGAGTTGCGAGACGTTGAAAATGCGCAACGAGGCCTGCGAAGTGTCGATGAAGGTTTCGTCGACCGGGTCGACGCCGGGCGGCAGGCCGCCCTTTTCGGAATCGGGAGAGCCGAAATCCGGGATGATCGTGCCGGGGAAGCCGGTCACCGCCATCGAGCCCGGATAGATGATCTGGGCTTCCTGAGCCTTTGCCGCACCGCCGAGGCAAAAGCCGGCGGCCAGTGCCAGGGCAAGAATTCCGCTGGTGGTCACGATCGCGCGGCGCAAACCGCCGCCGCGAAAAGCCACGAACGAGCCGCGGTCGCGAGACATTGAGCTCCCCCCGAAGTCGTCGGAAGAACCCTCCGATTTCGCCGCGCAAAACAAGGTAAGTCGCAGCGTTCCGGCTCGTTCGTCCCTGATAGAATTGTCTGTTTTCCGCCTGTTCACGATACGCCGGGTGCCTGGCAGGGTCAACGGAATCAGCCGAAAGCCGAGCGCGTCGTCTCCATCCCGAAGCCGATGATCGCGCCGAGCTCCTGTTGCTTCCTCGGACCACCGCGGCTCTGGATTTCTGATCATACGGGCTCCCTTTCCGGCCCGCGCCATGCGGCGCCTGGCCGTCAGTCGCAGGCTGAGTCGGAAAGGTTCAATCCGGTCTAGAGCAATTCGAGAAAAAGTGTGAGCGGTTTTCCGTCCGGAATTGCGTCAGAACAAACAAGCCCGAGCATTTCGTCGTTTCCGTGAAACGGTGAAATGCTCTAGGCGTCCGGCTGGTAGAGCTGTCTTTGCCCGTCTCATGCAAGTCGCCGAAAAGAGAGCAGCGATTTTGGCATCAGCCCCGAAGCGCGGCGCTTGAATTCTCGACGCCACGCGCTTTGGCAAAATCACCAGATCCACTCGCCTCTGCCGAGCACGGAGACCGCCTCGACGATGCGGGTGAAGCTCGCGCGAGCACGACCGACCGTATGCCGGGCTCTCAAATAGCTGTGCACCAGCCCCTGTTCTTCGAACCAGTAGGCATACCCGCCGGCCGCGACGACGCGGTCGCGATAGGCCTCGCCGTCTGAGGACAGCGGGTCGCATTGGGCAGTGATCAGCACCGTCGCCGGGAGATAGGCGAAATCGGCGTCGGCGAGCGGCGACAGCGTGATGTCGCCGGTCCGGTCCACGCCGCCGGTGCGAATGTTCAGGTAGAATTCGATATCGCGCAGGGTCAGCATCGGCGCGTCAGCATGCGCCACATAGGAGCCGCGCGAGCGGTCGCCCCCGAGGCTGGGATAGATCAGCACCTGGCCGGCCGGCTTCTTGATGTGACCGCGCGTTGCGTGGGCAACGGCGGCGCAGAGGTTTCCGCCGGCGCTGTCGCCGCAAAGCAGGACAGGGCAATCATAGGTCTTGGCGGCCCATTCAAAGGCGCTTAGCACGTCGTCGAAGGCGGCCGGATGCAGATGTTCCGGCGCCAGCCGGTAATCGACCGAGACCACCTCATAGCCGGTGCGGGCGCACAGCTCGGCGCAGACATCGTCATGGCTGTCCAGCCCGCCGAGGATGAATCCGCCGCCATGAACATAGAGCACCATTGCGGCGCTGTTCGATTCCGCGTTGCTATAGATGCGGATCGGGATGCTGGCGGTCGGCGTGGCGATGGCGGTCGTTTCGACCGTCACGCCTTGCGGATAGCCGGCGAAGAACTCGCGGCACATCCGGTCGTAGATCGCCCGCTGCTCTGCGATCGTGTAGTCGATCGTGTCGGGCGGGTAATAGGAATTGGTCTTCTCGATGAAAGCCCAGGTCTCGGCGTCGATGAGGGTCTTGTAGTCGGTCATAGCGCTTGGGCCGATCGCGAAGGTCGAGCCTGAGCACCCCCCTCTGTCCTGCCGGACATCTCCCCCGCAGGGGGAGAGATTGGCAGCTTGGGCGCCGGCGATCCACCTGCGACGCTGGCAATTGGCGAAAGCGACCGTGACATCCGATCTCCCCCCTTGCGGGGGAGATGCCTGGCAGGGCAGAGGGGGGTGTGACGGAACGCCATCGTCTGCGGCCTATCTACCCTTCCACACCGGATCGCGCTTCTCCGCAAAGGCGCGGAAGCCTTCCATATTGTCCTCCGAGCCGTAGAGGATATCGACCGTCGGCAGTTGCCTGCGCGTCACCTTGTTCATGGCCTCCTGGAAGGTCAGCGCCTCGGCCACGCGCGCCGTCTCCTTGATCGCGGCGAAGACCAGCGGCGGGCCGCTGGCCAAAAGCCGCGCGATTTCCCAGACGCGGTCCTCCAGCTTCTCCTTGGGCAGCACCTCGTTGACCAGGCCCCAGCGATGCGCTTCCGCCACATCCATCCAACGGCCGGTGAGGAGAAGGTCCATGGCGATATGGTAGGGAATGCGTTTCGGCAGCTTGATCGTCGCGGCGTCGGCCAGCGTGCCGGCGCGGATCTCGGGCAGCGCGAAGGAAGAATGGTCAGAGGCGTAGATCAGGTCGCAGGACAGCGCCAGCTCGAAGCCGCCGCCCACCGCCATGCCGTTGACGCAAGCTATCACCGGCTTGTTCAAGTCGCGCAGTTCCTGCAGCCCGGCAAAGCCGCCGACGCCGTAGTCGCCGTCGACCGCGTCGCCGGCCGCAGCCGCCTTCAGGTCCCAGCCGGCGCAGAAGAACTTGTCTCCGGCCGTCTTGACGATGGCGACGCGCAAGCCGGGATCGTCGCGGAACGCCTTGAACGTCTCGCCCATCAGCCGTGAGGTCTTGAGGTCGATGGCATTGGCCTTGGGCCGGTCGAGCGTGACTTCCAGGATCGTGCCTTCGCGGCGAGTGGTGATGACGTCAGCCATTCTTCTTTTCTCCAAGCACCAGCAGTGCGTCGGCGATCCAGGCGCCCTTGCCTTCGGCGCAGACGATCAGCGGGTTGATGTCGAGCTCTTCGATTTCGCCTTCATTCTTCTGCACGAAGTCGGCAATGCCGGCGATGGCGTCGATGGCGGCCTGGACGTCGGCCTTGGGCCGGCCGCGATAGCCCTCCAGCAACGGATAGAGCTTCAGGCCACGCAGCGCCGCCTCGATGTCGTCGCGCGTCGCTGGCAGCATCAGGGTCACGCTGTCGCGCAGCAGCTCGACCAACACGCCGCCGGTGCCGAGCGTCATCACCGCGCCGAACATCGGATCGCGGGTGAAGCCGACGATCAGTTCGGCGACGCCGTCGCGCACCATGCGCTCGGCATAGAGCCCGGTGCCAAGCGGCAACAGGTCATGCGCGGCATTGCTGACGGATTCGGCGTCCTTGAGGTTCAGCCGCACGGCGCCGACCTCCGACTTGTGCGTCACGCCGAGCGTCTTCAGCGCCACCGGGAAACCAAGCGCCATGGACGCAATCACCGCCTCGACCGCGTTCGAGGCTCGCTCGCCCTTCGGCACCGGCAGCCCGGCCTCGATCAGACGCGCTTTGGCCTCGGCTTCGTCCGGCGTGACGTGGTCGCCGTCGGAAGCGCCCGCCGCCGTGGTGTCGACCGGCTGCGCCTGCGGCTCGCGCCAGGCCCAGCCGATGAAGGCGGCGGCCTGGGCGGCGTCCATCGCTTCCGAAATGCCGAACAAGGGCACCATGCCGCGCGCCATCAGCCCGGCGGTATATTCCTCCGGCAGGTTTTCCGGCAGCGAGGAGACGATCGCGCCCTGCGCCCTGTTGGTCTTCAGCGCCGCCTCGAAGGCACGCAGCGTCGCCCACCAGTCGGTGTCCGAGCAGCGGTCGGGGCGCGGGAAGTCGAGCACCAGCATGTTGAGGTCGAAGCCGCCCGACACCATGGCAGTGAAGGTGGCCGTCATCGCCGGCTCGTTGTTCCAGATGAAGGTGTGGTAGTCGAGCGGATTGGCGACCGCGACCAGCGGCCCGAGCGTCGATTTGACATGCGCGCGATGCTCGGCGCTTAGCGTCGGGAAATGCACCCAGCGTCCTTCCGCGCTGTCGGCCATCACGGAGGCTTCGCCGCCCGAGCAGCTCATCGACGACAGTCTGTAGCCGGGCAGCGGCCCGGTGATGTGCAAGAGCTTCAACGCCTCGATGAAGGCCGGTATGGAATCGACGCGCGCGATGCCCAGCCGCTTCAGGAACGCGCCCGAGGCGGCATCCGAACCGGCAAGCGACGCGGTATGGGAAACCGTCGCCAGCCGCGCCTGTTCCGAGCGGCCGACCTTCATGGCGATGATCGGCTTCTTCAGCTCGCGGGCTCTCGCCGCCAATCGCTCGAAGCCGGCCACGGAATCGAAGGCCTCGATATGCAGGCCAAGCGACGTGACGCGCTCGTCCTCGATCAGACCGAGCGCCATTTCGGAAAGGCCGGTCTGCGCCTGGTTGCCGGCCGTCATCAGGAACGCGATCGGCAGACCGCGCTTCTGCATCGTCATGTTGATGGCGATGTTGGACGACTGAGTGATGATGGCGACGCCCTTGCCGCCCTCGGCCAGTCTGATCCCGCCATGCTGATCGGGCCACAAAAGCGCGCCGTCGGCATAGTTGATCAGGCCATAGCAGTTCGGGCCGATGATCGGCATCTCACCCGCGGCGGCGACCAGCTCGGCCTGCAGCCGCTCGCCGTCCTCGTCATAGGCCTCGGTCTCGAGGAAGCCGGCGGCAAAGCAGACGGCGCCGCCGGCGCCGCGCTCGGCCAATGCCTTGACCACTTCGATGGTGAGATGCCGGTTGACCCCGACAAAGGCGGCGTCCGGCGCGCCGGGCAAGTCGGCGACGGAACGGTAGGCCTTGCGGCCTGCGACCTCGTCTTTAGTCGGGTGCACCGGCCAGATTTCGCCGGCAAAGCCCATCTTGATTGATTGCGCGACGACGGCGGCGGCCTGCGCCCCGCCGAACACGGCGATCGATTTCGGGCGCAGGAGACGTTCGAGTTTATGCATGGTCATCTTTTCATTTGAGCACGATCGTTGCCAAAACCGGATCCCGGTTTTGGCGGATCATGCTCTAAGCCCCGAACGGGCGCAGCAACGCCCGCGAAATAATATGTCGCTGAATCTCCGAAGTGCCTTCCCAGATGCGCTCGACGCGCGCGTCGCGCCAGATGCGCTCCAGCGGCAGATCGTCCATCAGCCCCATGCCGCCATGGATCTGGATCGCCTCGTCGGCCACGAAAGCCAGCATCTCGGTAGCCTTCAGCTTGGCCATCGCCATGTCCTGATCGGTGACGGTGCCCTGATCGTACTTCCAGCCGGCTTCGAACACCATCAGGTCGGCCGCCTTCAATTCCGTCGCCATATCGGCGAGCTTGAACGACACACCCTGGAACTTGCCGATCTGCTGGCCGAACTGCTGGCGCTGCGCGGCATATTCGATGGCATGCGAAAGCGCGCGCTCTGCGCGGCCGAGGCAGGTGGCGCCGACCTGCAGGCGCGTGGCGCCGAGCCACGAATTCGCCACCTCGAAGCCCTTATGCACTTCGCCGAGCACCTGGGAAGCCGGCAGCCGGCAGTCGTCGAATTCGAGGATCGAGTTGGTGTAGCCGCGATGCGAGACGTTGCGGTAGCCGTCGCGCACCGTGAACCCTTTGGTGCCCTTATCGACGAAGAAGGCGGTGATCTTCTTGCGCTTGCCGCGCGGCGAATCCTCTTCGCCCGAAGCCATGAATACGATGGCAAAGTCGGCGATGTCGGCGTGGCTGATGAAGTGCTTGGTGCCGTTGAGCACCCAGTCCGAGCCGTCCTGGACCGCGGTCGCCTTCATGCCGCGCAGGTCGGAGCCGGCGCCGGGCTCGGTCATCGCCAGGCAGTCCCACTTTTCGCCGCGGATGCAGGGGAAGAGATATTTTTCACGCTGCTCCGGCGTGCCGGCGAGCAGGATGTTGGACGGGCGCGCCACGCAGGTCCAGTGCAGCGCGTAATTGGCGCGGCCAAGTTCCTTCTCGTAGAGCAGCCAGCTCACCGTATCGAGGCCGGCGCCGCCGACATCGGCCGGCATGTTGGCGGCGTAGAGCCCGGCCGCGATCGCCTTCGCCTTCAATTCGTCGATCAGCTCGCGGCGCAGTTCGCCGGTGCGTTCCACCTCGCGCTCATGCGGGTAAAGCTCGTTCTCGACAAAGGCACGCGTCGTCTCGACGATCAGTTTTTGTTCTTCCGAAAGACCGAAATGCATCGCCTCAGCCCTTCTTCTTGCTTGTTTTCGCCTTGTAGGCCTTTGCGGGCTTCTCGGCCTTTGCGGGCTTCGCCATCTTCTTCGCCGGCTTGGCGGCCTTTGCTTTGTCGCCTGCCTTGGCGGCCGGCTTCGCCGCCAGCTTGGCCAACTGCCTGGTATAGTCCTTGTGAAGCGCGCCGGCGCCCCAGCCCTTGCCCTTGTTCTGCTTCGACAGCGCATCCATGATGGCGACCAGATTGTCGTCACGGATCTTTTCAAGCTCGCGGATCGAGAGGCCGTTTGCCTGCTCGTCCGACTGCGTGGCGATCAGGTCGACCAGCTCGTCGTTGAACTCCGGCACGTCCATCAGCTTGGTCCACGGCCATTTCAGGCAAGGTCCGAACTGCGCCATGAAGTGGCGCATGCCGGCTTCGCCGCCGGCGACGCGGTAGACCTGGAACATTCCCATTTGAGCCCAGCGCAGGCCAAAGGAATAGCGCATGATGTCGTCGAGTTCCTCGACGGTGCAGATGCCGTCCTTGACCAGCCACAGCGCCTCGCGCCACGCGGCCTCCAGGAGGCGATCGCCGACGAAGGCCTCGATCTCCTTGCGCACCACCACCGGCTTCATGCCGATCGAGGCGTAGATCTCCTTGGCGACCTCGATCGCCTCGGGAAAAGTCTGCTGGCCGCCGACGATCTCGACCAGAGGCAGAAGATAGACCGGGTTGAACGGGTGCCCGACGACCAGCCGCTCCGGGTGCTTCTTCATCGCCACCTGCATGTCGGTCGGCTTGATGCCGGAGGTGGAGGAGCCGATTATGGCGTTGGCCGGCGCATGGGCGTCGATCTCGGCCAGCACTTTGTGCTTGAGGTCGAGCCGCTCCGGCACGCTCTCCTGGATGAAATCGGCATCCGCCACTGCGTCGCCGATCGTCTTGGCGAAGGTGAGCTTGCCTTCTTTGGGCAGGCCGTCGGGCAGCATCTGCTTGTAGGCGCGGCGTGCGCCCTTCATCACCTCGCCGACTTTGCGCGACGCCTCGGGATCGGGATCGAAGATCGAAACATCGATGCCGTTCAAGAGCAGGCGCGCCACCCAGCCGGCGCCGATGACGCCGCCGCCGATGGCGGCCGCCTTGTTGATGATGCTCATGGTCAGGCTCCGGTTCTGGTCTTGGCTGTTTCGGGATCGGAAAGCGGCACGCGCACGCCGGCGCGGATCACGGCCGGGTCGTAGGCCTTTCGGGCGAAGACTTCGAGCACGAAGGGCCGGAAGAACTCGATCGGCAGCGTCTCGTAGTCGGGATCGAAGCTCGACTGGTCCCAGCGCTCGCAAAACTGGTCGCAGTCGTCGAAATAGAGATGGCCGGCGAAGCGGTCGCGGGCATGCTGGTTGCCGCCCAAATGATGCGCGTAGTAGAGGCGCTGGAAGTCGCCGTGCTTTTCCACCACCCAGGTGCATTGCTCGCGCACGAACGGCTTCAGGATGGTGGCGGCATATTCGTCATGATTGTAGGGCGCGTAGATGTCGCCGATGTCGTGCAGCAGCGCGGAGACGATCCAGTCAGTGTCGGCGCCGTCCCGCCAGGCGCGAGTCGCCGTCTGCAGCGAATGGCCGAGCCGGGTGATCTTGTAGCCGGACAAGCCTTCGTCGAGCTGCACCAGCGCGGTAAGCAGCCGATCCCCCGTCTTGGCGGCATAGTCGATCTCATGGGCGGTCAGGAATTCATAGTCTTCCTTGTCGCCGTCCTTCATCGCGGTGAATTTGACGGTAGCCATCTCGACCTCCCGCTTTTCAATGTTGTTTGAGCATGATCTTTTCCGAACCGCAGGTCAGCGAAGCAAAAACCGGTTCCCACTTTTAGGGGTCATGCTCATGCCGCGATCGGCGCCCGCTTGGTGAGGTTGAGCTTCTTGCGCACTTCCTCCGGTCCGAGCACGCGCGCACCGAGATTGGAGACGATGCTCACCGCGCGCTCGACGAGCTGCGCATTGGTCGCCAGCACGCCCTTGTCCAGCCACAGATTGTCTTCCAGCCCGACACGGACATTGCCGCCGGCCAGTACCGCCGCCGCGACATAGGCCATCTGGTTGCGGCCGATCGAGAAAGCCGACCAGTTCCAGGTCGACGGCACGTTGTTGACCATCGCCATGAAGGTGTTGAGGTCGTCCGGCGCGCCCCAAGGCACACCCATGCACAGCTGGACCAGCGCATCGGGCTTCAGCACCTGCTCCTCGACCAGCTGCTTGGCGAACCACAGATGCCCGGTATCGAAAGCTTCGATCTCGGGCTTCACGCCGAGCGCCGTCATCATGCCGCCCATGGCGCGCAGCATGCCGGGCGTATTGGTCATCACATAGTCGGCTTCGGCGAAATTCATCGTGCCGCAATCAAGCGTGCAGATCTCCGGCAGGCACTGGCGCACATGCTCCATGCGGTTGGTGGCGCCGCCCATGTCGGTGCCCTTCTCGTTAAGCGGCAGCGGCGCTTCCGGCGAGCCGAACACCATGTCGCCGCCCATGCCGGCGGTGAGGTTCAGCACCACGTCCACGTTCGCTTCGCGGATGCGCTCGGTGACCTCGCGGTAGAGATGGACGTCACGCCTGGGCTTGCCGGTCTCGGGGTCGCGCACATGGCAATGGACGATCGCAGCACCCGCCTTGGCGGCCTCGATCGCCGAATCGGCGATCTGCTTGGGCGAGCGCGGCACGTTCGGGCTGCGGTCCTGCGTCCCGCCCGAACCGGTCACGGCACAGGTAATGAAAACCTCACGGTTCATCGCGAGCGGCATCGTCTTTCCTCCCAAATTCGATCAGCCATTGATGAAGCCGGAAACCGGCTTTGCTATGACGACCTGCGCCGAAGCTGGCCAAGCATGACCGACTTGCCGGAAACTGTTTTGCGTTTTACGAAGGCGCCATGACTAAAAGCGAAAAGCCGACGATCTTTCGCGCCGAGCGGGAAACGCTCAAGGTGACGTTTCTGGTGTTCTCGGGCTCGTCGATCATGTGCGTGGCCTCGGCGGTCGACCCGCTGCGCGCCGCCAACCGCATTTCCGGCGAGACTTTGTTCGACTTCAAGCTGGTCTCGCTCACCGGAGAGGCGCCGGTGACGACCTGCGGCTTGCCGGTCGCCGTCAGCGGCCGCTTCAATGCCGCCGAAGCGACCGACATGCTGGTCGTCGTCGCCGGCTTCGGAACGCAGAACTATGCGACGTCGGCGTTGCTGGCCGGGTTGCGCCGCGCGGCGCGTGCAGCCCGCGCCTGCGGCGGCGTCGAGGCCGGCACCTGGCTGGTGGCGCGCGCCGGCCTGCTCGAAGGCCGCAGCGCCACCACGCATTGGGAAGACATGGAGGATTTCTCCGCCGCCTTTCCGGGCGTCGATGTGCGCCCCGACCGCTATGTCATCGACGGGCCGGTCTTCACCTCGGGCGGTGCCTCGCCCACCTTCGACCTGATGCTGCATCTGGTCCGCACCCGGCTCGGCATGGCGGCCGCGCTCGATGTGGCGAGCGTCTTCATCTACGATCAGACGCGCGCGGCGACCGACGCTCAGCCGCTGGTTTCGCTCGGCCGGCTCGACGGCTACGATCCGCGCCTGGCGCAGGCGATCCGGCTGATGGAAGCGCATGTCGATGAGCCGCTGACCATCGATGCCGTGGCCAAGCGCGCCGGCGTCACGGCGCGAACACTCGAGAGCATCTTCCGCAAGTCCATCGGCGAGACGCCGGGTGCCTATTATCTGCGGCTGCGGCTCGCCGCCGCCCGACGTCTGGTGGTCGACACGCGCATCGCCATGGCCGACATTGCCGGGCGTACGGGTTTTTCATCAGCCGCGGCGTTTTCCAGGGCGTTTTCCCGCGCGTTCGGCGAAGCGCCGGTCAGGCTGCGGCGCGGCTGAGGATCCAGTCCACCGCCGCGCTGAGGTCGTCGACCAGCGCCGTGGGCGCCGGGTCGAAGCGTGTCTCGTCACTGGGGCGATACTTGCCGGTGCGTACGAGCAGCGCCGCGCCGAGCCCGGCGCTGAGCGCGCCGGCGACATCGCTTTCCGCGTCGTCGCCGACCATCACCGCGTCGGTCTGCGGGCAATTCAAGCCGGCAAGCGCCGAGAGGAAGAAATCGGGCGACGGCTTGCCGAGCACGACAGGGCTTCGCCCGCAGGCGAATTCGAGCGCTGCCACGAAGGCGCCGGCGTCGAGGCTGAGCTGGCCGTCTGCGTCCTTGAAGGTGCGGTTGGTGGCCAAAGCGAGAAAATCGGCGCCGGCAACCAGTTCGCGGAACGCTCGGTTTAGGCCGGCATAGTCGAAGGCCTCGCCGGCGTCGCCGACGACGACAGCGCGGCTCTTGCCGCCGTCCAGGCCGGTAAACTCTGCTTCGAGGTTGGGATGGACGAGCAGGTGAGGTTGGCGGCCATGCCTTCGCAGCCATTCGAGCGCGGCGCGCGCCGGCGTCAGCACTTCTTCATCCCTGACTTCGACGCCCAGCGCGGCGAGGTGCGCGATGATTTTATGGCGCGGCGAACGTGTCGTGTTGCTGACGAAGCGGAGCGGCAGTCCGGCCTTGCGCAAACGCTCGACCGCAGCCACAGCGCCTGCGATCGGGGTGTCGCCATCGTAGACGACACCCGCGAGATCGAGCAGCACCGCGCGTATCATCGGTGCAGGATGGAGAAACACTCTCCGTTCGTCAAACTATGGACAATAGGCCGACGGACATCGGGGCCGGAGAATCAGGCGGCGTCGCGGCCTTCGCGCACAATGCGCGAGCGCATGCTCTTGGCCAGCGCCGTTTCCAACCGCGCGGCGACCGCGCGATCCCATTCATTTGCCTCGCCGGCGACATCCTTCGGATGCGGCAGCGCCATCAGCCGATCGATGATCGAACCAGCCTCGCCGGAAGAGAGCAGGGCGTCGATTTCGCGTTCGTGCTGCATACGTTTCGCCTCCTTCTTTCCTTCCCGCCGCATGTCGACAATATACGCGATTCGTGACGGCTGTTTGAAGGCAAGAGCGCGGCGATTGAGGGGCAGCGCGGGGCAAAACCTTGTCGTGTAGGTTCATCCCGCGTGGAATGCAATTTCAGCTCTGCGGCGCTCGATTCGGGCGCCGCAGGAAAGCCTCAGACGTAGCGGTTGACGATGTTTTCAAGGAGCTCCTGCCGGCCGGAGCGCGGCTGCGGCTCGATCTTGTCCGCCACCACGCGTTCGGCGATCTCCTCCAGTGTACGCTTGCCGGAAAGCATCGCCTTGCCTTCGGCCGTGTTCCAGCCGGCATAGCGTTCGCTAAGCGGACCCGACAGCGCCTTGTCTCCGATCATCCTGGCCGCCGCCTTGAGCCCGCGCGCGCAGGCGTCCATGCCGCCGATATGGCCGATCAGCAGATCCTCCGGGTCGAGCGACTGGCGGCGCAGCTTGGCGTCGAAATTGGTGCCGCCGGTCTTGAAGCCGCCACCCTGCAGGATCTGGTAATAGGCCAAAGCCATCTCCGGCACATTGTTGGGGAACTGGTCGGTGTCCCAGCCGGACTGATAGTCGTTGCGGTTCATGTCGATCGAACCGAAGATGCCGAGCGCGTTGGCCAAGGCCAGCTCATGCTCGAAGGAGTGGCCGGCAAGGATCGCATGGCCCTGCTCGATGTTGACCTTCACCTCCTTCTCCAGCCCGAAGCGCTTCAGGAAGCCGTAGACGGTGGCGACATCGTAGTCGTACTGGTGCTTGGTCGGCTCCTGCGGTTTCGGCTCGATCAGGATCGTGCCCTCGAAACCTATTTTGTATTTGTAATCCACGACGAGGTTGAGGAAGCGGCCGGCCTGCTCTTGCTCTCGCGCGAGGTCGGTGTTGAGCAGCGTCTCATAGCCTTCGCGCCCGCCCCACAGCACATAGTTCTCGCCCTTCAGCTTCTTGGTCACGTCGATGCATTTCTTCACCGTCGCCGCCGCATAGGCGAACACGTCCGGATCGGGATTGGTGGCGGCGCCCGCCATGAAGCGCCGATGCGAGAAAAGATTCGCCGTGCCCCAGAGCAGCTTGACGCCGGTCTGGTTCATCTTGGCCGAAAAATAATCGGCGATCTCGTCGAGGCGCGCCGCGCTTTCGGAGAAATCCTTGCCTTCCGGGCGAACGTCGGCGTCGTGGAAGCAGAAATAGGGCACGCCGAGCAGCGAGAACATCTCGAAGGCGACGTCGGCCTTCAGTTTCGCGAGTTCCATCGTGTCGATGCCGCCGGGCTTGGCGAACCAGGGTCGGTCGAAGGTCTGGCCGCCGAACGGGTCGCCGCCCTGCCAGGCGAAGGAATGCCAATAGGCGACGGCAAAGCGCAGATGGTCCTCCAGCCGCTTTCCACCTACCACCTCGTCCGGATTGTAATATCGGTAGGCCAGTGGATTGGTTGAATCCGGCCCTTCATATTTGATGGTCTTGATGTCGCCGAAAAATCCGCTGCTCATGGTTTCCTTCCTCTCCAACTGCTTTCGCCGATTACCTCAGGCGTAATTGGTTTGGCGCTTCCGTGGGTCCAAAAGGGTCATGTCGAACGATCCAATGAAGGATGAAGACCATGACCGACCTCAACACGATCGCCCGCAACACCGCCTGGAACGAGAGCGATGCAGCGCGCCGCAAGGCCCTGCTCGAGGCCGTCTTCACCAGCGACGTCAGCTATCGCGACCCGATCATGCAAGGCGACGGCCACGACGGCCTCGCCGCGCTGATCGACGGCGTGCAGCAGCAATTCGCCGGCTTCCGCTTCTCGCTGAAGGGTGAGCCGGACGGTTTTGCCGACCGCATCCGCTTCTCGTGGAATCTGGGCCCCGAAGGCGCAGAATCCGTCATCGAAGGCACCGATATTTGCGTCATCGAGAACGGCCGCCTGAAGAGCGTCACCGGCTTCCTCGACAAGGTGCCGGCGCAGTGAGGCTAACTGGGTAAGGGAGGCGCGAGGCACCCCCCCGTGGCCTGCCGGCCATCTCCCCCGCAAGGAGGGAGATTGACTGTCATGCGGACCTTCGCCAGTCGCCAGCATTGAAAGAAGCGCAGCGGCGCCCAAGCTGCCAATCTCCCCCCTTGAGGGGGAGATGCCCGGCAGGGCAGAGGGGGGTGCCTCGCGCATACTCACGCGGTTACCGCCCTGATCGCCGGATAGAGCGCACGATAGCGTTGATAAGCATCTGCATACGCCCCACCAAGCCCGGCATCCGGTTCGATCGTCGCATCGGTCGCCGGCGCGGTGCAAACGGCAAGCGGATCGGCGCCGGTCGCGGCGATCAGCCCGAGACGCGCCGCGCCAAAGGCGGCGCCGAAATCGCCGTCGGCCGGGATGTCGACCGGCAGCTGCAACGCGGTGGCGATCGCCTTCAGCCAGTAGCGCGAGCGAGAGCCGCCGCCGATCGCCGTCACCCTGGTCAGGGTCGTGCCGGCCGTTTTCAGCGCCTCGAGGCTGTCGCGGAAGGCAAACGCCACGCCTTCGAGCACGGCCTGGGTCAGCACGGCGCGGCTCGATTGATGCGCGAGGCCGGTGAAGGAACCACGAATGGCCGCATCATTATGTGGCGTGCGTTCGCCGGAGAGATAAGGCAGGAAAGCCACGCCTGTCGGCGCCTTGAGCTTGTCGCCGAGCTCGCCGGTCAGGTCGCCGGCGCCTTTGCCGGTGATCTCCGACAGCCAGTTGAGCGAATCGGTGGCCGACAGGATGACCCCCATCTGGTGCCAGGTGTTGGGCAGCGCGTGGCAGAAGGTGTGCACCGCGCTTTCCGGATTGGGCAGATAGGAGGCGTTGGCGGCAAACAGCACCCCCGACGTGCCGAGCGACACGAAGGCGTGGCCGGCGCCCACGGTGCCCATGCCGCAGGCCGACGCCGCATTGTCACCGGCACCGCCGGCGACCGGAATGCCTGAAGCAATGCCCCATTTCGAGGCAAGCTCGCCGCGCAAGCCGCCAGCCTTTGCCGCGCCTTCGACCAGCGACGGCATATGCTTCTCGTCGAGCGTTGTCGCGGCGAGCAGTTCGGAGGACCACTGCCGCTTGCCGACGTCGAGCCAGGATGTGCCCGCCGAATCCGACATCTCCGAAATATGCTCGCCGGTCAGCCAGAGCCGCAGATAGTCCTTGGGCAGGAGCACCTTGGCGACAGCGGCAAAAACACTGGGCTCGTTGTCCTTCACCCACACCAGCTTCGGCGCCGTGAAGCCCGGGAAGACGATGTTGCCGGTGAGCTTGCGGAAACGCGGGTCGGCGTCGAGCGCCGCTGCCTCGACATGGCTGCGGGTGTCGTTCCACAGGATGCAGGGACGCAGCACCTTGTCCGAGGCGTCGAGCAGGGTCGCGCCATGCATCTGGCCGGAGAGGCCGATACCCTTGACCGCTGCAAGCTCCTTGGGATGGGAAGTCTTGAGCTCGGCAATCGCTGTCTGGCAGGCTTCGATCCAGTGCGCCGGATTCTGTTCGGACCAGCCGGCATGCGGCCGCGAGACGTCCAGCGAGCCGTGGCCGGACCCGACGACCGTCTGGCGATCATCGATCAGGAGCGCCTTGATGCCCGAGGTGCCCAGGTCGAGGCCGAGATACATGATTTCCTCCCGATGCCATTGATTTTTTCGGGTCTCGAAAAAATCTGGCTTGGCCAGTTCTTAAGCCAAGATCCGCCTCCGGTCAATTCTCTGACAAATCGGCCGCGCGGCGCGAGAACAGCGCCGACAGCGGGCTGTCCGGCCGCGCCAGCTGACGCTCGGCGGTCAGCGCCCGCGCCAGCGCGCTGTCACCGGCACGCAGCGCCGCCTCGATCAGCATCAGGTCGATCACGTCGCGTTGTGCATGGCTGCCGCCGAAGCGGTGCGCGATCCAGCGGATTGGCCGGATCAGGCGCACCACTTCTCCGTAGTTGCCCTCGCCGAATGCTTTGATCGCCAAGGTCAGAGGGTGGCCGACGTCGCGCGTGAATGCGGCGTTATCGTCATCGCCGCGCATTGCTTCGCGCTGCGCTTCGAGCAGGGTCTGGGCCGGCGCGTGCAGCCCGGCGCCGACAAAGGCCATCATCGCATGCGCATCGTTGAAGGCGTAATTGCCGGCGGCCGCCTTTGGCGCCCAGTTCGCCGCAAGCGCCGCCCAGCGGTCGCCGACGTCGACGCCGTGGAGATAAAGTCGCCACAGGATCGCCGAGGCGTCGACCATGTTGAGCGCCAGCGTCGAGCGGTCGCCGTAGATCGGCCCATCATAGAGCTGGAGCACCTCGTTTGTCTCGCCGAGATCGTAGTGGAACAGCGCCAGATGCCACCAATTATGGATCTTGAGGAAGCTGTCCTTCGTCCACGCCTCCGGATTGGCGCGCATCCAGGCGATGCCCTCCCTTTGCCGGCTTTGCATTTCCATGACATGCGCGACCGCGTGCTGCGCCCAGCCGTCGCGCGGCTCGATCTCGATGGCCTGCCGGCCGAAGGCTTCGGCGCGCGCATAGTCGCCCATTTCCTCCAGCCCGAAAGCCTGCATGCCGAGAACGGCATGGTAGCCCGGCATGTCCTTCTCCCAAGCCGGCAACGCCCGACCGATGCGGTCGCGCAGCATGCGCGCATTGCCGATGAAGAAGTCGATCTGGTGGCCAACCTGCAGCGCCACCGCATCGAGCGGGTTGTCGATGGCGACGTCCTCGAGGATGCGGGCGGCGTCATGCCAGCGGCCGCTGGCAAGATGGCCGAGCGCCGCGACATGCGCGCGCTCGCGCGCGGTGCCGGCGAGCGGCAGCGCCGCCGCATGACAGGTTTGCGCAACCGCCGTCGCCTCCCGCTCGGTGGCGAGGCCGAACAGGTAGCCTTTGAACACATGCGCCATCAGGAAGCTGGGCTCATCGGCGATCGCGCTATCGACGGAGCCGACCGGGTCGCCGATGAAGCACTGCAGCTCGCGGACGGCTCTGGCGTAGGACGAAAGCCCGGCTTCGGTCGCGCCTGAATGCGTCAGGCCGAATGCGTCCTTCAGCGCCATGCCGCGTCCTTTAATGCCTGCTCGTCCGGTCGAACCGATGCGATCCTAGAACATCGACCGTCGGCCCGCCAACCGGCGAGGGCTTCGACTGTGTCGAACCGGACTTCTCCTCAATTCCCCGAACGCATCGCCACCGTGGCGATGCCGGCGCCGACAAGCAATGTCCCGCCGGTGCGGTTGAAGATACGGATCGCCCTTGGGTTGCGCACGATGGCGCGCGCTCGCGAAGCAATCAGCGCATAGCCGAAGGCATTGCTGAATGCGAGCGCCAGGAAGGTCGCTTCGAAGATCAGCATCTGCGTCCAGAAATCGGCATGCCGGTCGAGAAACTGCGGCAGGAAGGCGACGAAGAACGTGATGCTCTTCGGGTTGAGCGCCGTGACCAGCCAGGCATGCGCCATCATCCTTGCCGCCGACACGGCGTCGGTGCGCGGTTCGGCCTTCAGCGCGCCGCCGGCGCGGAACAGTTTCATGCCGAGATAGATGAGGTAGCCGGCGCCGATCACCTTGAGCACGGTGAACACAGTGGCCGAAGCCGCAAGCAGCGCGCCGATGCCGAGCATCGAAAGCGTCATGGCGGTGAAATCGCCGAGCGCGACGCCGACTGCCATCGGCAGCGCCGTACGCCAGCCCTGGCCGAGCGCATAGGAGACGACCAAGAGGATCGTCGGGCCCGGGATGACGAGGAGGATGGCGGAGGCAGCGGCAAAGGCAGCCCAGTTTTCGAAGGACATTTTCCCTACTCCTTGAGCGCAAAGAACAGGATAAATCCTGGGGTATGCGAGATTGTAAAGAGGCGTTGGAGAAAATCTTCGGCGCCGGCCTGCCCCTGGCGCCTGGCCCGGACAACGCCCTGTCAGGGTTAAGTGCGGGCAAAGTTCTTTCACCCTTTTTCAACCATGACTGACGAAAATTGCAGCCATTCGGCCGGACCGTGCTTCCCGCCGACAGCGTAGGGTTTGGTGTATGCGCGAGTTGCCGCAAAGTCTGACGCCGCCTTCGAGCGGCGAAACCGTCGAAACCGAAGTTCCGCTTTCCCGCCGCGCCGTGCTTTCAGGCATGGGCGCCATGGCGCTGCTCGGCATGGCCGGCTGCAGCACCACCGACACGCTCGACCTGCCGCAATTGCAGATCGACGACACCACCACCGGATCGGTGCCGATCCGACCGGCGATCAGCGTCGACAAGAACATCACCGGTCCCGACGTGATGTATGCTGCCTTGACCGACAACGGCTTCCAGGTCCCGGCGGTGCCCTACCAGAAGGTCAAGCCGGAGTTCCGTCGCCAGATCGTCGTCGACAAGACCGGCGAAGCGCCCGGCACCATCGTCGTGCATTTGCAGGAGCGCATGCTTTATCTCGTCCAGCCCGGCGGCGACGCCATCCGCTACGGCGTCGGCATCGGTAAGGACGGCTTCCGCTGGTCGGGCCGCGCCAACATCCAGTACGGCAAGGAATGGCCGGTCTGGACGCCGCCGCCGGAGATGGTCAAGCGCAAGCCGGAACTGGTGAAATGGCAGGGCGGCCAGCCCGGCGGCCTGACCAATCCGCTGGGCGCCCGCGCGCTTTACATCTACCAGAACGGCAAGGACACCGGTTACCGCATCCACGGCTCGCCCGAATGGTGGACCATCGGCCAAGCGATGTCGTCGGGCTGCGTGCGGCTGATCAACCAAGACATCATCGACCTCTACAACAGGGTATCGAAGAAGAACCCAGTCGTCGTCGTCTGATTTTTTCGGCGGTCAGCACGGCCGCTATTTTTTCGGGATCATGCGCCTCCTTTCTCCCGTTGCGTGATGCCGCAAGACAGGCGAAGGTGCTCTGAAAAGCTTCGCCTCGGGAGAGAACGATCATGGCCGGAACCTTTGTCATCGCGCAGGGCGGCGGCCCGACCGCCGTCATCAATCAGACGGTCGTCGGCGCCACGCTGGAGATCCGCAAGCGGCATCCCGGCGCCAAGGTGCTCGGCTCGATCCATGGCGTGCGCGGCATCCGCGACGGCAACTATGTCGACCTCTCAGCCACCCCCGAAGATCGGCTGCGGCTGATCGCCGGCACCCCGAGCGCCGCACTTGGCTCGACCCGCGACAAGCCAGACGCGGCCTATTGCGAGGTCATCCTCAACGGCCTCAAGAAGGCCGGCGCCGATGCCTTCATCTATATCGGCGGCAACGACACTTCGGGCACCCAGCAGATCCTGACCGACGCCGCCGGCGGCGCGATGGCCTTCGTGCATGCGCCGAAAACCATCGACAACGATCTCGAGGAGAACGACCATACGCCGGGCTTCATCTCGGCGGCCGAATTCGTCGCCGGCGCTTTCCTGTCGGTCGATTTGGATTTCCGCGCGTTGCCCGGCATTTATGTCGGCATCGTCATGGGCCGGCACGCCGGCTTCCTGACTGCCGCGGCCGCCGCCTGGCAGCTCGATCCGGATAGCGGTCCGCATCTGCTCTATGTACCGGAGCGCGCCTTCTCCGCCGAGCGTTTCATCGATGATGTCCGCAAGACGCTCGACCGCCACAAGCGCTGCATCGTCGCCGTCTCGGAAGGCGTCAGCACCGCCGACGGCAAGGCGTTGGTCGAGAGCCTGGTGCCGCCGGAAAAGCTCGAGCGCGACCAGCACGGCAACGTCAAATTGTCGGGCAGCGATCTGCCGGCGGCGCTCGAACGCGCTTTGGCGGAAGGCCTGCCGGGCAAGCGGGCGCGCGTCGATGCCCTGGGCTATATGCCGCGCGGCTATGTCGGCGCGATCAGTCCCGTGGACGCCAAGGAAGCCTTCGAAGCCGGCGCGTTCGCCGTCGCCGTTGCCGAGGAGGGTGGCGGCTCGGTGGCGCTGCAATATGACGGCACCAAGACCGTGCTGAAGAAGGTGCCGCTCGAGGCGGTGGCCGGCAAGACCCGCCACATGCCGGACAATTTCATGAAGCCGGACGTCAACCAGTTGTCCGAGGCCGGCATGGCCTATCTGAAGCGGCTGGTGCCGGAAAAATACAAGGTCGGAAAGCCGTTCGTCTGATGGGCGACCTTGTGGTGGGCGACTGGTTCGGCAAATCCGTTGTCGATGCCAGAACGACGATGCTGACCGAGCCATTCGTGCACAATTTCGTGCGCGCCAATATTTGGCATTTCAAGGGCCGGGACGCCGACCTGCTGGTCGACACCGGCATGGGCATCTGCCCGCTGGCGCCCGAGATCGACACCCCGGCCGGCAAGCCGCTGATCGTCGTCGCCACCCACATCCATCTCGACCATGTCGGCTCGCTGCACGAATTCCCGCTCAGGATGGGGCCGAAGGTCAGCGCGGGGGAGTTCGATGGCATGGATGATGCCGTCACCTACGCCAACATGTTCCACAATCTCGACGATGCGGTATCCAAATTGCCGGCGCCCGGCTGGAAGGCGGCTGACTATCGCATCCCTTCCGCACCGTTGACGCGAGTGCTCGACGAGGGCGACATCGTCGACCTCGGCGATCGGAAATTCCGCGTGCTGCATCTGCCCGGACATTCGCCGGATTCGATCGCGCTGTTCGATGAGGCCGACGGCCTGTTCTTCGCCGGCGACGCCATCTATGACGGCATGCTGATCGACGACCTGCCGGATTCGGACCGCGCCGCCTATTGCCGCACCATGCAGCGGCTGCTCGACCTGCCGATACGCATCGGCCATGGCGGCCATGGCCCGAGTTTCGGCCGCGCGAGGATGGGAGAGATAGCGTCTTCCTACCTACGCCGCCGAGAGCGCTTAGTGAGCGCTCTCTGAATTAAATCTTTGTAAGGTCGCGCCAAAACCCTAATTCGGACCATTCCACGCCCTAAATGCGTGGCTGTCGATCCGGCCGGCTGCCATGCATGGCGAGACGGGCAATCCCGGCCGTCGACACGCCGACGGGCGTCCTTGGAGAGAGCCGTCCGCGGCGCCGGATCAACTCTCGCCCGGACAGAAACGACCATGTCACCATTTAGCATTCTTCGCAGACATCGCGTCGCGGCCCTGCTGGGCGCTGCGCTGATCATCTCCCCCGTCGTTGTTTCCTTTGCGCAAAATCCCGGCAATGCCGGCCTGAGCAACGTGGTCGCGACGACACAGACGCCGGTCGCCGGCATTACCGCCCCGAACGGCTCGTTCGCGCCGGTTGTCGCCACCACCAAGCCGGCAGTCGTGACCGTGACGACCGTGATGAAAGCCCAGCCCGGCGCGACGGACGACGGCTCGCCTTTCGACGGCAATTCGCCCTTCGACCAGTATTTCCAGCAGTTCTTCGGCGACCAGGGCATCCCGATGCCCAAGACGCCGCCGCAGCAGGCGCCGCGGCAGGAGGCTTTGGGCTCCGGCTTCATCGTCGGGTCCGATGGCACCATCGTCACCAACAACCACGTCATCGACGGCGCGACCTCGATCAAGGTGACGCTCGATGACGGCACCGAGCTTCCCGCCAAGCTCGTCGGCCACGACGCAAAGAACGATCTGGCGGTGCTCAAGGTCAAGGCGAGCAAGCCGCTGCCGACCGTCAAATGGGGCGATTCCGACAAGCTGATGACCGGCGACCAGGTGCTGGCGATCGGCAATCCGTTCGGCATCGGCACCACGGTCACCGCCGGCATCGTCTCGGCGCGCGGCCGCGACCTGCACAGCGGGCCGTTCGACGATTTCATCCAGATCGACGCGCCGATCAACCACGGCAATTCCGGCGGCCCGCTTGTCGACGTGAAGGGCAATGTGGTCGGCATCAACACGGCGATCTATTCGCCCAATGGCGGCAGCGTCGGCGTCGGCTTCGCCATTCCTTCGGACCAGGCACAAAAAGTGGTCGACAAGCTTATGAAGGGCGGTGACATCGAATACGGCTATCTTGGCGTGCAGATCCAGCCGGTCACGCAGGACGTCGCCAGCGCCATCGGCCTCGACCATCCGGGCGGCGCGCTGGTCGCGGCGGTCACCGACGGTTCGCCGGCGGCCAAGGCCGGCATCGAGACCGGCGACGTCATCACCGGCTTCGCCGGCCAGGAGATCAAGGATCCCAAGGATCTGTCGCGCGCCGTCGCCGACGTCTCCCCCGGCAGCAAGGAAACGCTGAGTGTCTGGCGCAACGGCAAGGCGATGCAGATCTCGGCCGATGTCGGCCGCAATGCCGAAGACCAGAAGACTGCCTCGAATGACGAAGGCGGCAAGCCATCTGCCGAACAGGGCCTGCGCGTGCCCTCGCTCGGCCTTGGCCTTACGGACCTCACGCCGGACATCCGGGAGCAGCTCAACCTGGCCGACAACCAGCGCGGCGCCGTGGTCGAGCGCGTCAACCCGGACAAGGCGGCCTCCGCGGCCGGCATTGAACCCGGCGATGTCATCGTCGCCGTCGACCGCACGCCGGTGAAAAACGCAAGGCAAGCGAACCAGGCGATCGCCGAGGCCGGCAAGTCCGGCAGGAAGTCGGTGCTGCTGCTGGTCGATCGCGGCGACGCGCAGATATTCGTCGCCGTGCCTTTCGCCGCCGGCTGAGAAAACTTCCAAGGAGCCTGCCGGCCTCTTCGGCAGGCTCCGCCGACAAGATTTCGGTTGCCCGCAAACGAGGTCGACTTCCGCGACGACGATCGTCTCGACGGCTTCGATCTGGTGCTGACGCTGACGCGCGAGCAGGCTCGGCGCCCGGCCGGCGCGATCCTTCCAGATCGGAGAGAAGGACGCTCAGACGAGGCTGCGCCCAGAGTTGCCGACGCCTTTGACCCGTGGGCGGCAACGCTCCCGAATCAAGCCGGTAGGTCCAAAATGGTTAAGCGGTATCGGAAAGTGACTATTAGGAGATTCTAAAATCGAACCGAACAGTTCGTTTCTGTTGACGGTGCGTGCAGGCGGGGTGAACATCGGCGCGCGTATACACTTGGTGAGTCAAATGGATAAATGCGATAACCAGCTGATTCAACAGTGTAAAAACCGATCGCGGCGGGCGATTGGTACAATTTCAAGATGGGGATTCATGGGCCAGCCGAAACAACTTCGTGATTGGAATCCGGCAGCCGGCTCACCCACATCGGGGCTGTCCGAACGACGCGATTTTCACTCCCAAGACACGCCGCTAGACGGACGAAAAAACATACTGGAGTACCAAAAATGAAAAAGATTGTTCTCACTGCCGCCGCCCTTCTGGCCATTTCCGGCAGCGCCTTCGCTGGTAGCGACAACTACGGTTCCAACGCCGCCAATCAGCCGGCCGCCGCGGTCGACACTTCTCGCACGGCCTCGACCCACAGGTCGGAAGCGGCCGCTCAGAAGCCCGTCACCCAGGGCGCGGACCACAACCTCTTCGGCAACAACTAAACTGCCGAACCTAGCAATGATCCATGAGGGGCCATGGCCGACAGGAGACAGACGCTGGGTTCACCCGCCGCGTCCCAGGGCATGTCGCCCAAAAGTGTACCCCAGTTTTGGAAACGACATCAGGTTAAGAATTCAGGAGTATTGAAATGAAGAAGATCGTTCTTGCCGCAACGGCCGTTCTGGCCCTCTCCGGCGCAGCTTTCGCAGGCAGCGACAATTACGGCTCGGCTGGCGCCAGCCAGCAGGCCCCTGCCGTCGACACGACCCGCACTTCGTCGGTGGGCACCGACTCGCCGGTCTATAAGCTGCTGAACTCGTCGAATGACGTGCACAAGTCGGCCCCGCAGGGCAGCGACCGCAATCTGTTCGGCCGCTAACAGCCGCAAGCAGTTGACGAAAAAGGAGCGGCGAGGCCAAACCTCGCCGCTCTTTCTTTATCCGGACCGACCCGTGCCTCATGGCCGAAACGGCAGCACCGAGCGTCAGGCCGCCTTCGCCTCGTCGCGATGCAGCGTGAAGGAATGCCCCTCCGCGTCGAAGATGTGCAGATCCCCGGCGCCGGCATTGAGCCGCAGCGTCTCGCCGCGCTTGACCTCGACATTTCCCGGCAGTTTGGCCACCAGCGGCAGATCGGCGCGGCCGATGTCGACATAGACGAGCTGAACCTCGCCGAGCTGCTCGATATAATCGACCTTGCCTTCGAACAGGTAATCCGTCCCGGTCGCGATCGCGAGATCCTCGGGCCGCACGCCGAAGCTCACCGCCGCGCCGTTCGCCGAAGCGGGCGTTGTGATCGGCACCATCGCCTTGCGGTCGCCGACATGGCTGACCACGGTCGGATTGCCGGCCTTCTCGATCTTCGCCGGCAATATGTTCATGGCCGGCGATCCGATGAACTGCGCGACGAAGAGATTGCCCGGCCGCTTGTAGAGCTCCATCGGCGTGCCGACCTGCTCGACGACGCCTTCCTTCAGCACCACGATGCGGTCCGCCAGCGTCATCGCCTCGACCTGGTCGTGCGTGACGTAGATCATCGTCGTGTTCGGCATCGATTCTTTCAGCTTGGCGATCTCGATGCGGGTGGCGACGCGCAGTGCCGCATCGAGATTCGACAGCGGCTCGTCGAACAGGAAGACCTTCGGATTGCGCACAATGGCACGGCCGATGGCGACGCGCTGGCGCTGGCCGCCCGACATCGCCTTGGGCAGGCGGTCGAGATACTTGGTTAGCTGCAGGATCTCGGCCGCCTGGCGCACGCGCTTGTCGATCTCGGCCTTGTTTTCCTTACCGATCTTCATCGAGAAGGCCATGTTGTCGTAAACGGTCATATGCGGATAGAGCGCATAGGACTGGAACACCATGGCGATGCCCCGCTTCGAAGGCGGCACGTCGTTCACAACTTCGCCGTCGATCTGGAGCACCCCGGAGGTGATTTCCTCGAGACCGGCGATCGACCTCAGCAAGGTCGACTTGCCGCAGCCCGACGGCCCGACGAACACGATGAACTCGCCCGATTTGATGTCGAGGTCGATGCCGTGGAGAATGTTGAGGTTGCCGTATGATTTCTTCACCTGGTTCAGCGTGACATCGGCCATGGTTTCCTCTCCCAGTGATTGTCTGTTCTCAACTCAGTCGATCCGCCCGAACCAGGCGCCATAGCCGCCAAGGCGGATGGGCCCGGTGCCACCTTGTCCCGAAAAGCCATGTCCCGGCAAGGGCTGCAGCGAGCCCTTGCCGAGATCGACTTCGGCCGGCTTGCTGCCGAGGTTGAAGACGCAGGCGATGCGCTCGTTGCCTTCGCGGCGCGTGAAGGCGACGGTGTCGCCATCGCTTTCGATAAAGTCGATTTCGCCCTTGCCCAGCGCCGGATGCTGACGCCGGAAGGCGAGAAAGCGCCGGTAATGCTCGAGCAGCGAGCTCGGATCGCCCTGCTGCACATTCACGGCTTGCGCCAGATGCTTGCCGGGCACCGGCAGCCAGGGCTTGGCGGTCGAGAAGCCGCCATTCTTGGCCGCCGCATCCCACACCATCGGCGTGCGGCAGCCGTCGCGGCCCTTGAATTCCGGCCAGAAACGGATGCCGTAGGGGTCTTGCAGGTCCTCGAATTTCAGTTCCGCCTCGCCGAGGCCGAGCTCTTCGCCCTGATAGATGCAGACCGAGCCGCGCAGCGACATCAAAAGCGCCGAGATCACCTTGAGATAGGCGCTCGGATCGGCTTCGTTGGCGGCCCAGCGCGAGGCCACGCGCATCACGTCATGATTGGAGAACGCCCAGCAGGACCAGCCGTCTCTGGCGACCCGGCCGAAGGCCTCCAGCACCGCCCGCACCTTGGCGGCGCTGATCTTTTCCGGTGCCAGGAAGTCGAAGGAATAGCACATGTGAACGCGCTTGCCGTCGGCGGTGTAGGCGGCCACCACTTCCAGCCCGCGCTGCGAATCGCCGACCTCGCCGACGGCGGCCTGCGCCGGATATTCATCGAGCAGCGCGCGGAAGCGTTCAAGGAAACCGAGATTCTCCGGCCGGCTCTTGTCGTAGATATGGTCCTGGTAATTGTAGGGATTCACGGCCGGCGCCGTCTGGTCGTTGCGCTCTTCCGGCGGCAGCGGCGGGTTGTCCTCCAGCCCCAGGCTGTGGAAGTAGAAATTGATGGTGTCGAGCCGAAAGCCGTCGACGCCGCGCTCCAGCCAGAAGCGGGTGATGTTGAGCAGCGCGTCCTGAACCTCGGCGTTGTGGAAGTTGAGATCGGGCTGCTCGGCCAGGAAATTATGCATGTAATATTGCTGGCGGCTTGTATCCCATTGCCAGGCCGAGCCGCCGAAGATCGACAGCCAATTGTTGGGCGGCGTGCCGTCGGGCTTGGCGTCCGCCCACACATACCAGTCGGCTTTCGGATTGGTCCGGCTGGAGCGGCTTTCCTTGAACCAGGGGTGGATGTCGGCGGTGTGCGACAGCACCTCGTCGATCATCACCTTGAGGCCCAGCCGATGGGCTTCCGCCACCAGCGCGTCGAAGTCGGCCAGCGTGCCGAACATCGGATCGACGTCGCAATAGTCCGACACGTCGTAGCCGAAATCCTTCATCGGCGATTTGAAGAAGGGCGAGATCCAGATGGCGTCGACGCCGAGCGAGGCGATGTAGGGCAGCCGCCGGACAATGCCTTGCAGGTCGCCGATGCCGTCGCCGTTCGAGTCCTGATAAGAGCGCGGATAGATCTGGTAGATCACCGCGCCCCGCCACCAGTCTCGGTCTACGGCGGGGTCCGGTCTCGAACTCGTCTTCAAAGCCGATTGCATTGTCTCAACCTCCTTTCACCGAGCCGGCAAGCAGCCCGCGGACGAAATAGCGCTGCAGTGAGAAGAACACGATCAGCGGCACGATGATGGTGATGAAGGCCGATGTCGTGAGGATTTCCCAATTGCCGCCTCTCGAGCCGAGCAGCGCGTTGAGTTGCGCCGTCAGCACGATCTGGTCGGGCGCCGTGCCGAGGAAAACCATCGCCACCAACAGATCGTTCCACACCCACAGGAATTGAAAGATGGCGAAGGAGGCAAGCACCGGGAAGGACAGCGGCAGCACGATCTTGACGAAGATCTCGAAATCGCTGGCGCCGTCGATCCGCGCCGATTCCATGATCTCGCGCGGCAGGCCGGCGATATAGCTTCTGAGCAGGTAGATGGCGAAGGGCAGGCCGAAGCCGGTATGCGCCAGCCAGATGCCGAGATAGGTTTTCGACGGCACGCCGAAGAAGGTCCCGACGCCGTTGTAGAGCTTGAGCAGCGGGATCAGCGACATCTGCAGCGGCACCACCAGCAGGCCGATGATCACCGCAATCAGCAGCGCCCTTCCGGGAAAGCGCATCCAGGCCAACGCATAGGCGGCGAAGGCCGCGATCAGGATCGGGATCACCGTCGCCGGAATGGTCACGGTCAGCGAGTTCATGAAGGAGCGGCCGATACCTTGCGACAGAAGCACGTTCTCGTAGTTTTCCGTGGTGAATTTCGGCGGCGCCGAGGAGGCATAATAGACACGCTGGCCGCGATCGCCTTCGAAGGGCTTCGGCGAAGACAGCACGAACGTGCCGTCGGCGTTGACCTGCAGCGACACCCCATCGCCGAGATCGGCAGCCGTGCCGGCCTTGTATTGTGTCGGCGCCGCCGCCTTGGTGCCGAAGGCGCTGATCGCACGCTTGGCGCCGTCGCCGAAGACGTTGCCTTCGATGACGTATTTGCCGTCCTTCTGGGTTTGTGCGGACGCAGCCGGCAGACGCCCAGCCTCGGTCTGGCTGGAGCTTGAGAAGGAGTTCCACCAACCCGACGCGATGATCTGGTCCTTGTCGCGCAGCGACGACACGAGGATGCCGAGTGTCGGGATGGTCCAGATGACGACGAAGACCAGCACGGCGAGATGAACGCCGAATCGGCCGACGAAGGACTTTCCGCGGGTCGCAGCCATCTCAGTGTCCTCCCGTCTCTTTGTTGGCCTGGCGAATGTTCCAGACCATGATCGGGATGACCGCGATCATGATGATGATGGCGATCGTGGCACCGCGGCCGAAATCGCCGCCGCCGCGAAACATCCAGTCGAACATCAGATTGGCGAGCACCTGGCTGTTCCATTGGCCGTTGGTCATGGTCAGCACGATGTCGAACACTTTCAGCACCAGGATGGTGATGGTGGTCCAGACAACTGCGATCGTCCCCCAGATCTGTGGCACCATGATCTTCCAGAAGATCTGGAACGGGTTGGCGCCGTCGATCACGGCCGCCTCCAGCGTCTCTTCCGGAATCCCGCGCAAAGCCGACGACAGGATCACCATGGCGAACCCCGTCTGGATCCAGATCAGGATCACCATCAGGAAGAAATTGTTCCAGAACGGCAGCGATATCCAGACCTGCGGCTGGCCGCCGAAATACTGGATGATGGCGTTGAGCAGGCCGATCTGCACCTGGCCCTCGCCGCGATACTCGTAGATGAATTTCCAGATCACGCTGGCGCCGACGAAAGAAATCGCCAGCGGCAGGAAGATAAGGCTCTTGGCGATCGTCCCCCACCAGATCTTGTCGGTGAGCACGGCGATGATCAGGCCGAGGAAGGTGCAGGCCGCCGGCACCACCGCCAGCCATAGGATGTTGTTGAAGATCGAGTTGCGGAAATCCTGGTCGCTGAACGCCCATTGGTAGTTGGCGAGGCCGACGAAATGCTCGCCGCCACGGTCGAGAAAAGAGAGCCGCAGCGTCTCGATCACTGGATAGATCAGATAGATGGTCAGGATGATCATCGCCGGCCCGACGAACAGCCATGGCCGCACCAGCCCTTGCCGGCGCAGATTGTCGACGGCGGCGCTGCCGGAGACGCCGCGCGACGGAAAGATGAGATCGAGCAGCTTGTTGGCGCCCCAGAAATACGCGACACAGCCGCCGACGCCGATGATGATGACGAATATGGCCGAGAAAATCTGAGCCGCCATGGGTCCCTCTCCCTGGGCATGACCGGCCGGCCAAGGCTGGCAGCCGCATGCGCCGACTTTCAGTTATTCGGAACGCGAAGGCTTCCGGCGTGCGTTGCCGGTCGGACCCGGGCCGTAGCCCGGATCCAGTAGGAGGATGAGGAAAGTCTCGGGTCGCGCGCGGCGGCCTCTCTGCTTACTTGATGGCATCCCAGCTCTTCTGGATATCGGCGGCGACGTCCTGGGCGGACTTGCCGCCGACCAGGTCGATCATGCCGGTCCAGAAGGAGCCTGCGCCGACCTTGCCGGGCATCAGGTCCGAGCCGTCGAAACGCACCGTGGTGGCCCCGACCAGGATCTCGCCCTGCTTCTTCAGCGCGTCGCTGCCATAGGCGTCCTTGTTGGCTCCTTTGAAGGGCGTGACGAAGCTCTTCTGCGCCATCCACAATTCGTGCGCGAGCGGCATCTCGAGGAACTTGATGAACTCACGCGAAGCCTTGGAATCCTTGGTGATCATCACCAGCGTTCCGGCCACTTCCAGCGGCGTGCCCAGTTCCGGCTTCGAGGCATAGGGCGGGTAGGGGAAGAAGTCCGCATCCTGGCCGAGCTTCACATTCTCCGGGAAGAACGAAGGAATGAACGATGCCTGATGGTGCATGTAGCACTTCGGCGGCACCGTAAAGAGGCCCTTCGGGCTGTCGCGGAAGTCGGTTGCGGCGACTGCCTTGGCACCGCCGTCGACCATCTTGTCGTCGGTTGCGATCTTGCCGAAGATGTCGAGGGCGTTGACCACGGCCGGATCGGTGAAGGGAATCTCGTTCTTCACCCATTTGTCGTAGACTTCCGGCGGCTGGGTGCGCAGCATGATGTCCTCGACCCAGTCGGTCGCCGGCCAGCCGGTGGCGCCGCCCGAACCCAGGCCGATGCACCAGGGCTTGCCGCCGTCGGCAATGATCTTCTTTTCGAGATCGGCCAGTTCCTCCTGAGTCTTCGGAACTTTGTAGCCTGCCTCCTCGAAATTATCTGGCGAGTACCAGACCAGACCTTTCACGTCGATCTTGTAGGGAAAGGCATAGAAGCCCGGCTTGCCGTCCTTGCCCGTATAGGTGCCGAGCTTGGCCCAGGAGTCGCCGGCGGCATAATTTTCCTTGATCCAGGCGGCGACGTCGTCGCCCAGCGGGGTCAGCACACCCTTGGAAGCGAGATCCTGGATCAGTCCCGGCTGTGGCAGGATGGCGATGTTGGGCGGGCTGCCGGCCTGTGTGTCGATGACGATCTGCTGCTCATAATTCTCGGACGAGGAGTATTTGACCTCCGCTCCCGTCGCCTCGGAGAAATAGTCGAGCACCGAACGCACGAGCGTCTCGTCCTCGCCGCGCCACGGACCGAAGATGGTCAGCGTTTCGCCCTTGAGGTCGACCTTTTTGAGATCGTCGTAATTCGCCCAATGAAACTTCGAATCCTCGCCCGGCTTGAATTTCAGTTCGGCATGTGCCGGCAGGCCAAGGGTGAGCGCAGCGAACGCAGCACCCAAGAGAAGCATTTTCTTCATGGCAGTCCTCCCAGTGTTGAGACAGTTCGGACGAAACCTCCATCTCGTCCGCCGACGCCCACGGAACTGTGACTCAGCGAGAAGGCAACCGCAACCTTTCGAAGAGTCTTCCAAAGCGCTTTGGCTAAAGCTGATCTCGCCATTGAATCATGCGGAAGTCAAGAGGTCGGCCGTGCTAATCGATTAAACCCGCTTGCGAGTGAAGGAAAAAGTGCAATGCAGCAAGCTTTTTTGGCGCTGCAGCAGCAATTTCGGCTTCAAACTGCCTGTGGCGGCCCCTAAGGTCATGACGTTCCGACGACGGTGCCAGCGATCCTCGGATCGATTCAAATTGAAAGCGCTTTGAGGCTGGAGGCCTCGATGAACCTCAAGCAACTCTCGCACATGCTGTCGCTTTCGCAAACCACGGTAAGCCGGGCGCTGAACGGCTACCCGGAGGTCAGCGAGGAGACGCGGCGTCGCGTGATGGATGCCGCTAAGCGCCACGGCTACCGGCCGAACCCCAGCGCGAGGCGGCTGGCCACCGGCAAATCGGGAATGATCGGCTATGTGCTGCCGACCGGCAACGCCGTCGACATCGATCCGCATTTCGTCGAGTTTCTTTCGGGTCTCGGCGACTATGCCCGCTCGCACGAGCTCGATCTGGTGCTCTCGCCGGCCGACGCCGACGACCAGGAGACGACCTATCGGCGCATCGTCGCCAACCGGCAGGTCGACGCCGTCTACATTTCCTCGCCACGCCCGGCCGACCGGCGGCTGGCGCTGGTCAACACGCTGGGCATCCCCTTCATCGTCCATGGCCGCAGCGAGGGCTTTGAGTTCGACTATCCCTATCTCGATATCGACAACGAGGGCGCCTTCCACGAAGCGGCCAGGCTTCTCGTCCAGCTCGGCCACAAGCGGCTGGCGCTGATCAACGGCGATGACCGCGAGACCTTCGCCATCCATCGCGAGCGCGGCGTGCGCCGGGCGCTTGCCGCCAGCGGACTGACACTGGGCGAGCGCCACATCTGTTCCACGACCATGACCGAGGAAAATGGCTATCGCGCCGCCCGCCGCCTGCTCGAAGAAAGCGGAGCCCCGACGGCGATCGTCTGCTCCAGTCTCATCATGGCGCTCGGCGTCGTCCGCGCCGTGCGCGATCTCGGCCTGACCATTCCGGGCGATCTGTCGCTGGTCGCCCATGACGACGTCTTTCCCTGGCTGCGGCCGGAGAATTTCCCGGTGCCGCTGTCGACCACGCGCTCCTCGATCCGCCTTGCCGGCGCGCGTGTTGCCGAGCGGTTGGCGGCGCGCATATCAGGGCTGGAAGAGGGCGCGCGCGGCGAGGTCTGGCCGGTCGATCTGGTGGTGCGGGGGTCGGTGGCCGGCGCGCCGGTGTAGGTATCGTGTTCCGACAGACGAGACGCGTTGAGTTCCGTCGCACCCCCCTCTGTCCTGCCGGACATCTCCCCCGCAAGGGGGGAGATTGGACGTCGCAGCCGTATTCGCCAATACTCGACTTTGAGGAGCGGGGTCGGCGCTGAAACTGCTGATCTCCCCCCTTGCGGGGGAGATGGCCGGCAGGCCAGAGGGGGGTGCTGTCCCGCCGGCGCCACAGATTTTCGGGAGCCTATTTCTTCGCAGCCCCAGCTGCTTTTATATCCAACAGCCCATAGCCGAAGTCATTGTCCCGCCCCTTCGGGCCGAGATCCTTGGCCGTGGCCGCCAGCGCCTTCTCGATCTCGTCGGCCGAGCGGTCGGGCGCGGCATGGATCAGGTTGGCGATCGCGCCTGAGACGATCGCGGCGGCGAAGGAGGTGCCGGTCACCACGTCCGAGCCGGTGCCGCTCGGCGCAACCATCTCAACGCCCGGCGCCGAGAGGAAGACATAGGCGCCGCGATTGGCTTGCGTCATCAGCCCGTCCTTGGCGTCGGTCGCGGTGACCGCGATGACGCCGTCGAAGGCTGCCGGATAGCCGTAAGGCGCCTTCGGCCCGTTGTTGCCGGCCGCTGCGACCAGCACCATGCCGAGCGCGCGCGCATTGCGGCAAGCCGTGCCGAGCAGGTCGTTCTTCGGCCCGACGAAGCTCATATTGATGATGCGCACGTCCTGTTCCGCCGCCCAGTCGAGCGCCGACAGGATGACGTCCATACTCGACTTGCCGCCTTCGAAGGCTCGTGCGTGATAGATCTTGGCGCCCGGCGCGATGCCTTCCAGCGCGCCGACGCCGGCGATCAGCCCGTCGACGGAGGTGCCGTGGTCGCGCTTCTTGATCGGCACGTTCGGCATGGCGTCGAACTGGTCGGCGATCACGCCTTTTAGCGCTGGGTTGGTACCGTCGATGCCGGTGTCGATGACGGCGACGCGCACGTTCTCGCCGCTCGCCTGTTTCGAATCGAGCGCGATGCGCTCGAAGGCATAGTTCACGATGCCGGCTGCCTGCTGCAGCGAATAGATGTGGTTGGGCTCACGCCGCTGCGTGCGCCCGTCGGCGGCAAGCTGCGCCAGCACGACGCCGACCGGCCGTCCGTCCGGAATGCCGTAGCGCACCAGCGTTGTGCCGAGCAGCCGCGACTGGCGCTGCGAGCGCACCTGAAGGCCGAAGGTGGTGGCGATCTGCTGCACCGCGCCGGCATCGCCGGCGACCGTCACCAGCACCTCGTCGGGCACGAACTCGCCACTGACCGCACGCGGCGGCGCGACGACATTGAGCCCGGTAGGCGATGTGACGGGGCCGCTTGGCGGCGGAGCGGGCGCCGCTGTGCTTGTTGGACTCTTTGGAGGCGCCGGCTGCGTTGGCGCAGGCGTCGGCCGTGCCGGCGAATTCGGGAACAGGTCGACGATCAGCGACGGCAGGAACACGGCGCCGCCGACGGCATTGCCCGCGCCGGATTGCCCGCCGCCGTCCTTGTCGCAGTCAGCGCCGGCCGCCGTCGTGCGGCTGAGGCAGTCGATCTGCTTTTGCGAGAGGTTCGGATCGTTGGTCTGCGCAACGGCGGGAGCGCCTACAAATGTCGCCGCGAGGATTGCCGCATGAAAAACGACCGCCTTAGCCGCCATCGACCGGTTTCCTTCCCTGCACCACAGCTTCCGCGAAAGGCTGGGCGGCAATAAGGCCGACGAGCTTGTCGTAGTCGGCCGCCGTGCTGGCCGGGATTGTCACGTGAAACACATCGTCGGCGGTCGGCCCGCCGGCGATCTTCAGCCCGTTCTGCCCAAGGAAGGCGGCGATGTCCGACAGCCTGGCATCCGGCTTGAACTTGACCAGGGCGAAGGGCAGGTTTGCCAGATCATCCTGAGCGCCGGCGATTTCAAAGTCGTTGCCCTTGCCGCCCGGCCGCTCGAAAGACTGCGCTACGACCAGCGCAAGCAGCGCCGCGGCCGCCGCCCAGGCGACGCCCGAGGGGATTGCCGTGACCCGGCCGAAGACCTTCGCCAGCCATGACTGGCCGGCGGGCGCGCGCGCCGGACCGGCCTCGGCGTCGAGCGCCCTTGCAAAGCGGGAGAGCGCGTCGGCCGGCGGTCGGATCGCCTCGTTGGCGGCGGCGGTGCCGGAGAATTCGGCTTCCGCCTCGCCGAGCGCGGCCATCGCCGCAGGATCGGAGGCCAGCCATTCCTCGACGGCTTCGAGTTCTGCGCCTTCCAGCGAACCGTTGAGGTAGAACGGCAGCAGTGTTTCCATCTCGTCGCGGCGCGACATCTTTTCAGCGGCGCTCATGGCCACCCCCTGTCGTAACCGGCCGCCTTGAGGGCCTCGCCGAGTTTCTTGCGGGCGTAGAACATCCTGGTCTTGACGGTGGCAACCGGGATGTTGAGCACCTCGCCGATCTCGGTCACCGACTGGCCATGGTAATAGGCAAGATCGACCACCGTGCGGTGTTCCTCCGGCAAGGCATCGACGAAGCGGCGCAAGGCGGCGGCCTTGTCTTCCTTCATGGTGACCACTTCCGGCGTGTCGGCGCTGTCGGGAACCTGCGCCGCCTCATCGTCGTCGATCCAGTCTTCCTTCTTCTTGCGCAGCAAGGACAGTGCCTTGAAGCGGGCGATGCCGAGCAGCCAGGTCGAGACTTCGGAGCGGCCTTCGAAGCCCGGCGCTTGGCGCCACAGCTCGAGAAAGACCTCGTTGGTGATATCGTCGGCCATCATTTCCGATCCCGTCTGGCGCGCCACGAAACGGTAGATCCGCGCGTGGTGACGCATGAACAGGAGCCGCACGGCGGCCCGGTCGCCCTTCGCGACCCGGTCTACAAGCGCGCGATCGGTTTCGGTCGCCGCGTTCATGGCCGGTCGAGCCGCCTGGCTCCTCGTGGCTCTGTCGCTGGTCGGTCCAAAAAGGTTCATCCTCCGCCAGGGAATTTTCGGAAGCTAACCGAAGAAGATGAGCGTTGCCAGAGGTGGCGCCCCCTTCTCCCCTTGTGGGAGAAAGTAGATCGGCGCGGAGCGCCGAGACGGGTTGAGGGGTGTTCCAGCGGAGTGAGACGTTGGCGTTCACTGAAACACCCCTCATTCGTCGCCTTTGGCGACACCTTCTCCCACAAGGGGAGAAGGGGAAGCTAAATCAAAAACACCTTCCCCTTCATCGTCGCCGGCACCTCCACGCCGAGCCGGCTCAGCACCGTCGGCGCGAGCTGCAGCTGGTCGAGCAGCGCGTCGGCTTCTGGACCCTTCGCCGGCCCGAAATAGTAGAGCGCGAAATCCTGCATCTCGTCGTCATGCCCGCCGTGATGGCCGCGGTCCGTCTGGCCGTGATCGGCGGTGACGATGACTTCATAGCCGGCTTCGCGCCAGCCGGGCAGGAAGGCGGCGAGCATACCGTCCATCGCGTAGCAGGCATGATCCATCTCGTGGCAGTCGTGGCCGAAGCGATGGCCCATCGAGTCCAGCGTGCAGCTGTGCAGGACGCCGTAGTCGATGCCGTGGCGGCGGGTGAGCATGGTCAATGTCGCGAACAGGTCGACATCGCTCGGCGTCATCTGGTTCTTGAGATTGTAGCCGGTCATGGTGTGGAAGCGGCCATGCGTGATCGGCCCGCCAGGCTCGTCGAATTCCATGTCCTCGACGAGATCGAATGGATAGGAGCGGAAGAATTCCGACCAGTAGGAATGCGTCACCGCCCCGGTCCTGCCGCCGGCCTTGCTGACCTCCGAGAAGATATCGGGCTGCCTGACCCGGAACCGGTTCTCGTTGGAGAGGATGCCATGAACCTGCGGCGTGACCCCGGTATGGATCGAGGCGTAGCAGCAGGCCGATGTTGACGGCAGCACGGAGCGCATTCTCCACACTTGCGCCTCACCAGACTGTGCCCAGCCTTCGAGATTGCCCATGAGCCGGCGCCAGTTCCGGTAGGGCACGCCGTCAAGGATGATGAGCAGCAATTTGGATTTAAGCGCCACGGGCAATTCCATGCGGTCTGGCGGGAGAGATCGGCGGGCCTTGACCGGTCCGGCCAAGTCCGAGAAGTGCAGCGAAGAGCTAGCCAGCTTAGTTGCCGGCGCTTTCCATGCGCCGGCCGGCAATCGCCTTCTCCAGCCAGCCGATCTCCATTTCGGGGACGGAGGACAAGAGAAGGTCGGTATAGGCATCGAAGGGCGGCGCCAGCACCTTGCTCTTGGAGCCGTAGCGAACGACCTCGCCGCGATACATGACCGCGATCGAATCGGCGATCGACTTCACTGTCGCGAGATCGTGGGTGATGAAGAGATAGGCCACTTTCTCGATCTGCTGCAGGTTGAGCAGCAGCTTGAGGATGCCGTGGGCGACCAGCGGATCGAGCGCCGAGGTCACCTCGTCGCAGATGATCAGCTTCGGCTTGGCGGCGAGCGAACGGGCGATGCAGACGCGCTGCTTCTGGCCGCCGGAAAGCTCGGCCGGATAGCGGTCGATGAAGCCCTTGCCCATCTCGATCTGGTCGAGCAGCTCGGCGACGCGCTTGTCGCGCTCGCGGCCCCTTATGCCGAAATAGAACTCGAGCGGCCGGCCGATGATCGTTCCCACGGTCTGGCGCGGGTTCATCGCGACATCGGCCATCTGGTAGATCATCTGCAGCTGGCGCAGATCCTCCTTCGGCCTATCGGAGAGCCTGTTGCCAAGCGTGCGGCCGTCGAAGAAGACGCTGCCCTGCTCGGGCGGCAGGAGGCCGGTGATGGCGCGCGCCAGCGTCGATTTGCCGGAACCGCTCTCGCCGACGACGGCTAGCGTCTGGCCCGGGTAAATGTCGACCGAGACGTTCTTCAGCACCTTGACGAGACCGCCGCCATAGGCGGCCGTCACGTTCTTCACCGACAGCATCGGTGTGGTGCCGGGCTGCTGTTCGTTGTGCTCGATCTCATGCACCGAGACCAGCGCGTTGGTGTATTCCTGGCGCGGCTCCTTGATGATCTGGCGGGTACCGCCCCATTCGACCAGCCGGCCATGGCGCAGCACCATGATCTCGTCCGCTACCTGCGCCACCACGGCGAGGTCGTGGGTGATGTATAAAGCCGCCACATGGGTATCGCGGATTGCGTCCTTGATCGCTGCCAGCACATCGATCTGCGTCGTCACGTCGAGCGCCGTGGTCGGCTCGTCGAAGACGATCAGGTCGGGCTCGGAGCAAAGCGCCATCGCCGTCATGACGCGCTGCAACTGGCCGCCGGAGACCTGGTGCGGGAAGCGCTCACCGATCGTTTCCGGATTGGGCAGGCTGAGCTTCTTGAACAGCGCGACGGCTCGCTTCTCGGCCTCGGCCCGGGTTGCCGTGCCGTGCAGAAGCGTCGCCTCCACCACCTGGTCCATCAGCCGGTGCGCCGGATTGAAGGCCGCCGCCGCCGACTGGGCAACATAGCACACTTCGCGGCCGCGCAGCTTGCGCAAGCCCTCCTTGCCGCCCTTCAGTATATCGCGGCCGTTGAGGATCACCTCGCCGCCGGTAATGCGCACGCCGCCTCGGCCATAGCCCATGGAGGACAGGCCGATCGTCGACTTGCCGGCGCCGGATTCGCCGATCAAGCCGAGCACCTTGCCCTTCTCCAGCGTCAGCGAGACATCATGGACAAGGGTGATGGTCTTCGGCGCCTCGCCGGGCGGGTAGACGGTCGCCTCGATGCGCAGATTGCGGATGTCGAGGAGTCGGCCGGAATTTGCTTTGCTGTCAGCCATCACCCGCGCCCTCCCTTCAGGCTGGTCGTGCGGTTGAGCACCCAGTCGGCGACAAGATTGACCGAGATCGCCAGAGCCGCGATCGCCGCCGCCGGGATGAGCGCCGCCGGGATGCCGAAGACGATGCCGTCCTTGTTCTCCTTCACCATGCCGCCCCAGTCGGCGTCCGGCGGCTGCACTCCGAGGCCGAGGAAGGAGAGCGTCGACAGGAAAAGCACCGCATAGATGAAGCGCAGGCCGAGTTCCGAGACCAGCGGCGACAGCGCGTTCGGCAGAATCTCGCGGAAAATGATCCAGCCGCTGCCTTCGCCGCGCAGTTTCGCGGCCTCGACATAGTCCATGACGTTGATGTCGACCGCCACCGCGCGCGACAAGCGGTAGACGCGGGTCGAATCGAGGATGCCCATCACCAGGATCAGCGTCACCAGGTTGGACGGCAGCACCGACAGGACGACCAGGCCCATGATCAGCGTCGGGATCGACATCAGCAGGTCGACGAGGCGCGACAGCATCGTGTCGAACCAGCCGCCGAACACCGCCGCCGAAAAGCCCAGAATGGCGCCGAGCGAAAAGGACAGCGCGGTGGCCAGCACGGCGATGAACAGCGTGATGCGGGCGCCATAGATCATGCGGGACAGGAGATCGCGGCCGAGATTGTCGGTGCCCAACAGGTGCACCGATGACATCGGTTCCCAAGGGACGTCGCTGACGATCTCGGCATTGCCGTGCGGGGCGATCCATGGCGCCAAGACCGCCGCCAGCACGAACAGCGTCGTCAGCACAATGCCGATCAGCGCCGCGACAGGAGTGCGTCTGATATCGAGCATACCGGCGCCCCCTACTTCGGATGCCTGAGCCGCGGATTGGCGACGATCGCCGCAATGTCCGCGATGATGTTGAGGGCGATATAGACGGCCGCAAAGATCAGGCCGACCGCCTGGACGACGGGAACGTCGCGCTTGGTGACATGGTCGACGAGATATTGCCCCATGCCCGGATAGACGAAGATCACCTCGACCACGACGACGCCGACCACGAGATAGGCGAGGTTCAGCATGACGACATTGATGATCGGCGCGATCGCGTTCGGGAAGGCATGCTTGCGGATGACCGCGAAAGCCGAAAGCCCCTTGAGTTCCGCCGTCTCGACATAGGCCGATTGCATGACGTTGAGGATGGCCGCTCGCGTCATGCGCATCATGTGGGCCAGCACCACCAGCGTCAGCGCCGCCGCCGGCAGCGCGATCGCCTGCAACCGCTCGCCTAACGACATTCCGTCATAGACGGTCGAGATGGCTGGGAACCATTGATGCTCGACCGCGAAGTAGAAGACCAGGAGGTAGCCGATGAAGAATTCGGGGAACGAGGTCGAGGCGAGCGCCACGCCGGAGATCATCTTGTCGACCCAGCCATTGCGGTAGCGCACCGCGATCAGGCCAAGCGTGATCGCCAGCGGAATGGCCACGATTGCCGCCCAGAAGGCCAGGAACAAGGTGTTCCACAGCCGTTCCTTGATCGATGTCGCGATGTCCTGGCCGCTCGACATGGCAGTGCCGAGATCGCCGGTGAGCACGCCGCCCAGCCAGTGGAAGTAGCGGATATAGGCAGGCTGATTGAGCCCGAGCTGTTCGCGCAGATTGGCGAGCGACTCCGGCGTCGCCGATTGTCCGAGGATGGCTTGGGCGACGTCGCCGGGCAGGATCTGCGTGCCGGCGAAGATCAGGACCGAAACGGCCAGCAGAAGGAGGATGCCCAGCGCAACGCGCTGGGCCACCAGTTTCACGACGGGTGAGGACATCTCCGCAAGGCCGGACCTTAGGCTTCCATCCAGCACTTCGCCAAGGCGTAGCCGTTCATCAGCTCCTGATGCGGATCGTCCACCCAGCCACCGACCTTGGGACCAGTTGCGTCGATGAACTGGTTGAACATCGGCAGGATCAAGCCGCCCTCGTCACGCACCATCACAGCCATGTCATGGTACATCTGCTTGCGCTTGGCCTCGTCGAGCTCGGCGCGCGCCGCCAGCACCATCTTGTCGAAGTCCGGCCGCTTGAACCGCGTGTCGTTCCAGTCGGCGCTCGACAGGTAGGCGGTCGAGTACATTTGGTCCTGCGTCGAGCGGCCGCCCCAATAGGAAGCGCAGAAGGGCTGCTTGTTCCAGACTTCGTTCCAGTAGCCGTCGCCGGGTTCGCGCTTGATTTCCAGCTTGATGCCGGCCTTGGCCGCGCTCTGCTGATAGAGCTGCGCGGCATCGACCGCGCCGGGGAAGGCGACGTCCGACGTCCTGAGCAGCACGGCGCCGTCGTGACCCGACTTCTTGTAGTGGAACTTGGCCTTGTCGGGATCGTATTTGCGCTGCTCGATCTCTGTGAACAGCGGGTAGGAGGCGTTGATCGGGAAGTCGTTGCCGAGCGAGCCGTAGCCGCGCAGCACCTTGTTCAGCATCTCTTCGCGGTTGATCGCCAGCTTCAGCGCCATTCTGAGATCGTTGTTGTCGAACGGCGCCGTGTTGCAATGCATGATGAACACGTAGTGGCCGGGACCGGAGTGGTTGCGGATGGTGACGCCCCGCACGCGCTTGATCAGGTCGACGATCTTCGGCTCGACGCGGTTGATCATGTTGACCTGACCGCCCTGCAGGGCCGCCGTGCGCGCCGTCGCGTCGTTGATGACGACGACTTCGACCTGGTCGGCATGGCCCATCTTGTCGCCCTGCCAGTAGTTGGCGAAGCGTTCGCCGACATGGCGCACGCCGGGCTCGTTGACCTTGACCTTGTAAGGGCCGGCGCTGATGCCGGCATCGGGTTTGTCCTTGCCGCCATTCGGCTGCACGATCAGGTGATAGTCGCTGAGCAGATAGGGGAGGTCGGCGTTGGCTTCCTTCAGGGTCAGCACCACTTCCTTGCCGTTGACCTTGATGGTCTCGATGCCCTTCATGTAGCCGAGCGCGCCGGACTTCGACTTCTCGTCCGAATGGCGCTCGAGCGTGGCGGCCACGTCCTGGGCCGTCACCGTCTTGCCGTTGTGGAATTCGATGCCGTCGCGGATCTTCAGCGTCCAGACCTTGGCGTCGTCGGAAGAGCCGATTTCCTCGGCGATGCGGTTCTCGAGCTTGCCGTCGGGCGACAGCTCGACGATCATCTCGCCCCAGCACTTGCCGAAGGCGAAGGGCACCTGGGTCATCATCAGCGCCGGGTCGAGGCTGTTGGTGGATTCACCGCCGACCAGGCCGGCCTTCAACGTGCCGCCCTTGACGGGGCCGGCAGCCCGGGCAGCGCTCGAAAGCAGCGAATTGGCGAAGGGCGCGGTGACGCCGAGCGCGGCGGCGCGGCCAAGGAAGTCGCGGCGGCTGAGCTTTCCGGCAGCGACGCGCCGGCTGAGATAGTCGAGTTCGTTTGTCATTACGGGTTCCTCACTCTGATGGTACGACCATGTGGTCGGTTCTTGTTCTTGTGAGGGATAATGAGCGCAACGGAAAGCTGTAAGCAAGACCGAATGCGACATGCCGTGGCGTAAATGGCGCGTCGCATTTGGACCAATCTTGGAAGCGCTCACACGAGAGCGCGGGGAATCGTCTGTTTGAAATCGCGTTCAAACACCAGCTTTTCGCCCTCATAGGCCTCGATTCTGGCGCTGAGGATGAAGTCTTGCGCGTCCGAGCGCATCTCGGCGAAGGTCTCGGTCCGCACCGACCATTCATTTCGCGACAATGTCTGCGTCCAATGCGTGCTGCCCGTCGCCGACAGGGGATCGTCGGGTTGGATCGCCCATGTCTCCCGGACCATGCTGCCGTGGACCAGCCCGTGCTCCAGGTCGCGCACCTCGCCGAAATCGTCCGTTACGGCAAGCGTGACGACGCCGGTCTTTTCGTTGCGGTGGATATGCCGCTCGGAATTGGTCGGCCTGATCGTCTCGGTCGCCCAGGGCGTAGCCCCTTCCGGTTCGAGGAACGACACCTCGTCGGCCGTCGCCGGCGGGCGCAGCGGCAGCTTGAGCGTCGCGGCCGACAGTTCGAGCGTCGCCGGCTCCGGCGAAGGCCAGATCATCGGCCAGTAGGCGGTCGAGACGGCGACCCGCAGCCGGTGGCCGGCCGGCACCCGATAGGCGCACTGGTCGAGCACGACGCGTGCCGAGACCGTCTCGCCTGGCACCAGCGCTTCCGGGAACTCGTGCGAGTTGCGGTGGGTGAGGTTGAGCACGCCATAGGAGATCAGCTCCGAGGCGCCGTCCGGATGCACGTCGCAGAGACGCACCGCGAGGTTGGCCTGGCGGCGGTCCGAGGCAACCCGTACTTTGACTTCAGGCGCGCCGACGATGTCGATCGCCTCCTCGAGTTCGACCTGGTCGAAGCATACCGAAAGCGCGTCGTCGGAGCGCTGGTCGCCCGGCAGTTCCGGACCGAAGGTGAAGGGAAAATACTCGCCGCCGGCAAGCCCGCAACTTTGCGGCGAGGCGACGATTGCCGGCCCGACGCCCTCGGGAATGAGCCCGGTTGCCTTGATCTTGATGTTGGGCGAGGGCCATTGCTGTTCCGCAATCCAGCGGCCTGGCCGTTCGGGATGCCAGCGGGCCGGACGCACGCTGTCCATTACATAGGCGCGGTAGGCCGGGTCGGCCTCGACGCCGGTCGCCGAGCCCTTCAGCCAGCGGTCCCACCAGCGCAGCGCCTCCTGCAGGAAGCCGATGGCCGGATTGGGTGCCGCGTAATGCGGATATTTGTGGATCCAGGGGCCGACGATGCCCTTCACCGGCGCCTGGATGTTGGTGACGAGATTGGAGATCGTGTTGCGGTAGCCGTCATGCCAACCGCCGATCGACAGCACTGCCGCCTTAACGGCCGAAAAGTCCTCGCAGATCGAGCCGCGTTTCCAGTAAGCATCGCGATGCTGGTGGCTGAGCCATAGCGGCGCGAGAAAAGCCTGGTTCTCCAGCCGGCTCAGCCACAGATCGCGCCAGCGGTTGCCGCCGGCGATTTCCGGATCCGGCGGCCGCGACGAATAGGAGAGCATCGTCGAGGCCCAGCCGAAATTCTCAAGCAGCAGGCAGCCGCCCTTGTAGTGGATGTCGTCGGCATAGCGGTCGACGGTCGAGCACAGGCTGATCACCGCCTTCAGCGCAGGCGGCTGCTTTGCCGCGACCTGCAGGCAATTGAAGCCGCCCCAGGATATGCCCATCATGCCGACATTGCCGTTGCACCAGGGCTGCGCGGCCGCCCAGGCGATGACGTCGCAGGCGTCCTGCAATTCCTGCTCGGAATATTCGTCGTCCATCAGCCCTTCGGAATCACCGTTGCCGCGCATGTCGACGCGGATCGAGGCATAGCCGTATCCGGCGAAATAGGGATGCGTCAGCTGATCGCGGAAGATGGTGCCGTCGCGCTTGCGGTAGGGCAAATGCTCGAGGACCGCCGGCACCGGGTTGTCCCCGGCATCCTCAGGCATCCATATGCGCGCCGACAGCCGGCAGCCATCCGGCATGACGATGCCCATGTCGGGAAATTCGACGACCTTGCGAGGGAATTCTGTGACGGTTTTCATGCAAGGCACATGATGGAACCGTCGGGGAGGCGTCGTGGGCCAGCCGGCGAAATCGGCTGGTCAATAAGCGTCAGTTCAAAGCGTCAGTTCAGCGGAATGTCGTTATCGGCCTTGCTCGCCTGGTATGTGCCGGAGAGCGCGTCATAAAGGGCGGAGATTTGGCCGATGCGCGCCTCCAGCCGCCTGCGTTCCGACCCGGGCAAAGCGCGCACCAGCCGGCGTATGGAAAAGCTCTTCCAGTAGGCGTTCTCGGCGTTGTAGCCGCCGGGATCGAGTGTGAAGACCTCTTTGAGAATCTTCAGGTCATGCGGGATGGCGAAGCTGTCGCGCGAGTCCTCGTGGCTAAAGAGGTAGTAGAAATTGTCGAAGCCGGTCCAGGTGATCGCCGACAGGCACAGCGAGCAGGGCTCGTGCGTGGCCAGGAACAGTGCATCCCTGGTGTCGACGCGCTCGGCTTTTGGCATTTCGTAAAATCGCTTCAGGCAGTGCATTTCGCCATGCCAGAGCGGATTTTCGATCTCGTTGTTGGTTTCGGCAATCACCAGCGAGCGGTCGTCTTTCCGCAGGATGGCGGCGCCGAAGAGTTTGTTGCCATGGGCAACGCCTTCAGCGGTCTTCGGCACGATATCGTGCTCGATAACGTCGAGCAGGCGGTCGATCAGCGAAATGTCTGTCATCGGGGAAAACTGGCAGCTTTCAGGGAAGATGGATCTCGTAAGGGTGCGAGAAATGGCACTCTTCGAGGTTGGCGCCGTCGCCGCCGCGGTCGACGATGAGGAAGTCCTGTTCCTCGCCGATCGGCGTCAGCACGCCGTGCCAGAGGTTGCGCCGGTAGTTGATGCCCTGCCCGGGCGCGGTGATGAAGGCGTGCGGCTCGCCTGGGCCGTCCTGAGTGTCATGGCAGACGACAACCAGGAACGGCCGCGGCGACAGCGGAATGAAGGCCTGGCTGCCGAGCGGATGGCGCTCGACCATGGTCAGTTTCAGCGGCATCTCGTAGGGGGTGCCGCGCACCATCGAGATCAGCACCTTGGCATTCGGTCCGGTGGCCTCGGCAGTGGCGAGATCGTGGTAGCGCATCGCCTTGCCGCCATTGATCGGGTAGCGGTTCTCGCCGCCCATATCGATCACGTCGCCAAACGGCGCGAAGTTTTCGCGTGTCAGCGGCTGGGCCACGATTTGGGTCACCGCGCGCGAGCCCCAAGGGCGCCGCCAAGCTTGGCGTGCCGGTTGACGTCCTTGTATAGCAGGTAGCGGAAATTCCCGGGACCGCCGGCGTAGCAGGCCTGCGGGCAAAAGGCGCGCAGCCACATGAAGTCGCCGGCCTCGACCTCGACCCAGTCCTGATTGAGGCGATAGACTGCCTTGCCTTCGAGCACATAGAGCCCATGCTCCATGACATGGGTCTCGGCGAAGGGGATGACCGCGCCGGGTTTGAGCGTGACGATGGTGACATGCATATCGTGGCGCATGTCGGCCGGGTCGACGAAGCGCGTCGTCGCCCAGTGGCCTCCCGTGCCGGGCATCGGGCTCGGCTCGACCTCCTTGTCGCTGCTGAAGAAGGCTTCCGGAACGTCGAGGCCGTCGACCGCCTCATAGGCCTTGCGGACCCAGTGGAAGCGGACCGCACCGCTGCTCTCATTGCGCACCGTCCAGCCGCTGCCCGGCGGCAGGAAGGCGAAGCCGCCTGGGCGAAGCACATGGTTCTTGCCGGCAAGCGAGACCGTAAGCTCGCCCTCGACCACGAACAGCACGCCCTCGGCTTCGGGGTCGAGCTCAGGCCGGTCGCTGCCGCCGCCGGGCAGGACCTCCACGATGTACTGCGAAAAGGTCTCGGCGAAGCCCGAAAGCGGTCTTGCGATGATCCAGGCCCTTGTCTTGTCCCAGAACGGCAGCGGGCTGGTGACGATGTCCTGCATCACGCCCTTGGGGATCACCGCATAGGCTTCGGTGAAGACGGCGCGGCCGGTCAACAGCTCGTGCTGACCGGGATGGCCGCCATGCGGCGCGTAATAGGTTCGCTCGGCCATGTTCATCCTGTCCATGTGTTGAAGCCTATTTTGGAAGCATGTCTTTCAGCCGAAGCAGCGCGATGCGCTCGACTTGTTTGCACGCGGTGTCGAATTCATTGCTGCGGCTGTTGCCGATGCGAGCCTCGAACTCCGCCAGGATCTGGTCCTTCGTCTTGCCCTTGACCGCGATGATGAAGGGAAAGCCGAAGGTCGTGACATAGGCGGCGTTGAGCTTCGAAAACAGCTCGCGCTCCTTGTCGGTCAGCGCGTCGAGCCCGGCGGAGGCCTGTTCTTTGGCTGATTCCGGCGTCAGCCGCTTGGCCGCCGCCAGCTTGCCGGCAAGGTCGGGATGGGCGTTGAGCACAGAAAGCCGCTCGGCCTCGGTCGCCGCGCGGAAGACGCGGCAGAGCGCGTTGTGCAGGCCGCCGGCGCTGTCATGGGCCGGGCCGAGCTCCAGTTCGTAGGCCCGCTCGGCGATCCACGGCGAATGCTCGAACACCCCGCCGAAAGCATGCACGAATTCCTCGAATTCCATCCGAGACGGGCGCAGCGCCGGCGCCTGGTAGGGGTGCGTCTCGCGCCAGTGTTTTGCGATATCGATGCGCCGGGTCAGCCACACCCTGTCATGCGACTTCACATAGTCGACGAAGCGCTTCAGCGCCGCCACGCGGCCCGGACGGCCAACCAGCCGGCAATGCAGGCCGATGTTCATCATGCGCGGCCGCCCCGCCTTGCCCTCCGCATAGAGCGTGTCGAAACTGTCCTTCAGATAGGCGAAGAACTGGTCGCCCGAATTGAAGCCCTGCGGCGTGGCGAAGCGCATGTCGTTGGCGTCGAGCGTATAGGGGATGATGAGCTGCGGCTTCTCCAAACCATCCCGGTCGAACCAGTAGGGCAATTCGTCGTCATAGGTGTCGGAGACGTAATCGAAGCCGCCTTCCTCGGCGACGAGTCGCACCGTGTTGACCGAAGTGCGGCCGGTGTACCAGCCGGTCGGCCGCGCGCCAGTCACTTCGTAATGCAGACGGATCGTCTCTTCGAGGTCGCGTCGCTCGTCCTCCGCGCTATGGTCGCGGTAGTCGATCCATTTCAGCCCGTGCGAGGCGATCTCCCAGCCGGCCTCCTGCATCGCAGCGACCTGATCGGGGGAGCGTGCCAGCGCCGTGGCGACGCCGTAGCAGGTCACCGGCACCTCAGCTTGCGTGAACAGCCGGTATAGCCGCCAGAAGCCGGCGCGGGCGCCGTATTCATAGATCGATTCCATGTTCCAATGGCGCTGGCCGAGCCAGGGGGCGGCGCCGACAATCTCGGATAGGAAGGCTTCGGAAGCCTTGTCGCCGTGCAGCACGCAGTTCTCGCCGCCTTCCTCGTAATTGACGACGAACTGCACCGCGACATAGGCGTCGCCGGGCCATTTCGGGTCCGGCGGATTGGCTCCGTAACCGCGCATGTCCCGTTCGTAACGCATGATCGCTCCTGCCCGAATGTTGAGATGAAGATATCGAAAGGAGTGCTCGTGCATTCCCCCGAAAATTTTTGAAAGTGCTTTTTGCCGCACTCCGCTCGACCGGGGCTTATGCATCGCCTTTAATTGGCGCACAATTGACCTGAAAACGTTCGACTACTTGGGATGGGAGGCGGCCAGTGGCAGAAACTTCGAAAGCCGATGGCGGGCGTCTGACGACCCATGTCCTCGATACCGCGACCGGCAGGCCGGCAAAGGGCCTTTCGATCGGGCTTTTCCGCCTCGAAGGCCAGGCCCGCACGCATTTGAAGACCGTCACCACCAACGACGACGGCCGCTGCGACGCGCCGCTGCTTGCCGGCGCCGACTTCCGCACCGGCGAGTACGAACTGGTCTTCGCTGCCGGCGATTATCTGCGCGGGCAGGGCGCCAGCCTGCCGCAGCCGGCTTTCCTCGACACCGTGCCGATCCGCTTCGGCATGGCGGAGGAGCGGCATTATCATGTGCCGCTCTTGATCTCGCCCTACGGCTACTCGACCTATCGCGGGAGCTGAGACATGGCCGACAAGACCCGCAACCAGATACGTTTCATCCTGAACGGCGCCGATGTCGCGCTGAACGACATCGCCCCCGACGCGACCCTGCTCGACTGGCTGCGGTTGAACCGCTCGCTGCGCGGCACCAAGGAAGGCTGCGCCGAGGGCGATTGCGGCGCCTGCACGGTGCTGGTCGGCAAACTGTCGGTCGAGGGCCTGGTCTATGAAAGCGTCAATGCCTGCATCCGCTTCATGGGCTCGCTCGACGGCACCCATGTCGTCACCGTCGAGCACCTGCGCGGCAATGGCGAACAGCTTCACCCCGTGCAGCAGGCGATGGTCGATTTCCATGGCTCGCAATGCGGTTTCTGCACGCCCGGCTTCGTCATGTCGCTCTATGCGCTGTGGATGAAGACGCCCAACCCGGCCGACGCGGCGATCGAAAAGGCGCTGCAGGGCAATCTCTGCCGCTGTACCGGCTACGAGGCGATCATGCGCGCCGCGCGCGCCATATCAAGCTACGGCAAGGCGGCGAAGGACCCGCTGGCAGTGGAGCGCAAGGATATCACTGCACGGCTGGGAGCGCTGCGCGACGGCGCCAGGGTCGAGGTCGGTTCGGGTAAGGAGCGGCTGATCGTGCCGGCTGGCGTCGACGATTTCGCCATGGCGCTCGAGAAGGAGCCTGGCGCCACCATCGTTGCCGGCTCAACCGATGTCGGGCTGTGGGTCACCAAGCATATGCGCGACATCTCGCCGGCTATCTTCATCGGTGGCCTCGACGGCTTGCGCACGATCTCGGAGACCGATGGCGTGATTACGATCGGCGCCGGCGTGACTTACAGCGAAGCCTTCGCCACGCTTTCCAGGCGTATCCCGGCCTTGGGACCGCTGGTCGACCGCATCGGCGGCGAGCAGGTGCGCAACATGGGCACCATCGGCGGCAACATCGCCAACGGCTCTCCGATCGGCGACACGCCGCCGCCGCTGATCGCGCTCGGCGCGCAGCTCACGCTCCGCAAGGGCAATGCCCGACGTACGATCCCGCTCGAAACCTTCTTCATTGCCTATGGCAAGCAGGATCGGCAGCCCGGCGAATTCGTCGAGGCCGTCCATGTGTCCGTTCCGGCAGAGGGCACGAAATTTGCCGTCTACAAGGTCACCAAGCGCCGCGACGAGGACATTACCGCTACCCTCGGCGCCTTCTATCTGACCGAGGCCAAGGACGGCACCGTGGCGGATATCCGTATCGCCTATGGCGGCATGGCGCCGACGCCGAAGCGGGCGACCGCGGTTGAAACCGCCCTTATCGGCAAAGTCTGGAGCGAAACAAGTGTCGAGTCCGCGATGGCCGAATACGCCAGCGACTTCACGCCAATTACCGATATGCGTGCAACGGCCGAGTATCGGGCGCTGGCGGCGAGAAATCTTTTGCTGCGCTTTTATGTCGAAACCACCGGCACCAGGGCGCCGTTTCAAGTGACCCGCAACGAGGCGGCCTGATGAACAAGCACGCCACTCCCAACCTCAAGGCCGAAAAAATCGTCGGCGGCGTCGCCACCGAGCAGCGGCACGATTCCGCGCACAAGCATGTCAGCGGCGCCGCCGTCTATATCGACGACATGCCTGAGCCTGCCGGCACGCTGCATGTCGGCCTTGGCCTCGCCAAGGTCGCGCACGGCATGCTGAAGAGCATCGAGCTGTCGGCGGTGCGCGCAGCGCCGGGCGTCGTCGATGTGCTGACCTGTGCCGACGTGCCCGGCGAGAACGACGTCTCGCCGAGCAACATGCATGACGATCCGGTGCTCGCCGAGCACAAGGTGCTATTCTACGGCCAGCCGATCTTCGCCGTGGTAGCTGAGACACGCGAGGCGGCGCGCCGCGCGGCACGCCTGGCTAGGATCGAATATGACGAGCTTCCGGCTGTGATCGACATCTGGGACCTCGACCCGGTCAAGGACAAGCAGGTCACCACGTCGCTGATCCTGAAGCGCGGCGATGCGGCCGCGGCGATTGCGGCGGCACCCCGCCGCATCAAGAACCGCATGTGGCTTGGCGGCCAGGACCATTTCTACCTCGAGGGCCAGGTCTCGCTGGCGATCCCCGGTGAGGACGACGAGGTGATCGTCTATTGCTCGACGCAGGGGCCGAGCGAGACGCAGCATCTGGTTGCGCATGCGCTCGGCGTGCCGAGCCATGCGGTGACGGTGGAAGTGCGCCGCATGGGCGGCGGCTTCGGCGGCAAGGAGACGCAGGCCAACCAATGCGCGGCCATAGCCGCCATCGCGGCCAAGAAGCTGGGGCGCGCGGTGAAGATCAGGCTCGACCGCGACGAGGACATGACCGCCACAGGCAAGCGGCATGATTTTGCCATCGACTACGAGGTCGGCTTCGACGACGTGGGCAACATCCTCGGCGTCGATTTCACCTATGCCCTGCGCTGCGGCTTCTCCGCCGACCTGTCCGGTCCGGTCGGCGACCGGGCGCTCTTCCATTGCGACAACGCTTACTTCTATCCGGCGGTGCACGCGAAATCGGCGCCGCTTTTCACCAACACGGTCTCGAACACCGCTTTCCGCGGCTTTGGTGGCCCGCAAGGCATGGTCGGCGCGGAGCGCGTCATCGACGAAGTGGCCTTCGCGGTCGGCAAGGATCCGCTCGAAATCCGCAAGCTCAATTTTTATGACCCGATGGATGCGATCGGCGAACGCTGCCTCACGCCCTATCACCAGAAGGTCGAGGACAACATCATCCACCGCATCGTCGCGGAGCTGGAGGAAAGCGCCAACTATGCGCGGCGACGGCGCGAGATCAGCGCCTTCAACAACAACAGCCGCTTTATCAAGCGCGGCCTGGCGCTGACGCCGGTCAAGTTCGGCATTTCCTTCACAAAGACCGAGGCCAACCAGGCCGGCGCCCTGGTGCATGTCTATGCCGACGGCTCGGTGCATATGAACCATGGCGGCACCGAAATGGGCCAGGGCTTGCATCTCAAGGTGGCGCAGGTCGTTGCTGAGGAATTCCAGATCGATCTCGACCGGGTCAAGATCACCGCCACCACCACAGCCAAGGTGCCGAACACCTCGCCGACGGCGGCATCTTCCGGCGCCGACCTCAACGGCATGGCGGCGCAGGATGCCGCTCGGCAGATCCGCAAGCGGCTGACCGATTTCGCGGCCGAAAAATACCAGGTGCCGCTCGACCAGGTCGTGTTCCTGCCCAACCGGGTGCGCATCGGCAACCAGGAAATCGCCTTCAACGATCTGGTCAAGCAAGCCTACATGAACCGCGTCCAGCTCTCGGCGGCTGGCTTCTACAAGACGCCGAAGATCCATTGGGACCGCAGCAAGGGCCGCGGCCATGCCTTCTACTACTACGCCTATGGCGCGGCCTGCTCGGAAGTCTCGGTCGATACGCTGACGGGCGAATATGTCGTCGAGCGCACCGACATCCTGCACGATGCCGGCCGCTCGCTGAACCGCGCGATCGACCTCGGCCAGGTCGAGGGCGGCTTCATCCAGGGCATGGGCTGGCTGACGACGGAAGAGCTTTGGTGGGACAACGGCGGCCGGCTGCGCACGCATGCGCCGTCGACCTACAAGATCCCGCTCGCTTCCGACCGGCCAAAAATCTTCAACGTCAAGCTGACCGACTGGTCGTCGGCCTACGAGCCGACCATCCATCGCTCCAAGGCGGTCGGCGAGCCGCCGCTGCCGCACGGCATGTCGGTGCTGCATGCGCTCTCCGACGCGGTGGCGAGTGTCGCCGATCACAGGATCTGCCCGCGCCTCGATGCCCCGGCGACGCCGGAACGGGTGCTGATGGCGATCGAAAGGCTGAAGCGGGAAGCCGCAAAGCCGGCCTGAACCGGCCAAAACGTGCAATTCGGGGCACAAAACGCTATATTTCCTGGGTGGAAATGCAGACGAACTCGAAAGTGCAAAGCCTGAAGGCGTTTCTCGGCCAGGCCGGCCGGGCCGCGCTCGTCGAGGTCGCGGCCACCAAGGGCTCGACCCCGCGTGAGACCGGCGCCTTCATGCTCGTCTCGTCATCAGCGATTTTCGGCACCATCGGCGGCGGCCAGCTTGAATTCATGGCGATCGACAAGGCGCGGCAGATGCTTTTCTCCTCCCTTGAGGGCGAGATGGCCGCGAAGCGGCCAGAGGGGGTGCTCTCAGAAGGCAAGCGAGTGCCGAGCACTGCCCCGGTGACCCAACCTGGCGGCTCCGCCGCCACCCTGCCCTGGAGGGGGAGGGAAGCCCGCATCGAGGTCGACGAAACCTGCGCGACCCTGGATGTTCCACTGGGTCCTGAAATCGGCCAATGCTGCGGCGGCCGAGTCGAGGTTCTGATCCGCTTGGTTGACGCTAAGATCGAACAGGAACTGGTAGCCAAGGCCGAGGCCGAGGAGGCGCATCTGCCGCATGTCTATGTCTTTGGCGGCGGCCATGTCGGCCAGGCGCTGGCCGCGTCGTTGGGGCTGCTGCCCATTCGTGTGGAGGTCATCGAGACGCGGGCCGATGCGCTGGAAGGCATGCCGGAAACGGTTGAGACGCGGCTGACGCCGATGCCCGAAGCGGTGGTGCGCGAAGCCCGGGCGGGATCGGCCTTCGTCATCCTCACCCATGACCATGCGCTCGATTTCCTGATCGTCGCCGAGGCGCTCAAGCGCGACGACGCCGCCTATGTCGGCATGATCGGCTCGAAGACCAAGAAGGCGACGTTCAAGAACTGGTTCCTGAAGTCCGACGAGGGCAGCGAGGCCCAGTTCAACCGTCTCGTCTCGCCGATCGGCTGCAATACCGTGAAGGACAAGCGCCCGCCGGTGATCGCCGCGCTCGCCGCCGCCGAAATCATGACGGCGCTGGTGTCGCATGCGGCCCAGGCTTCGGCCGCGCCTGAAAAGGCGATGGCCGGCTGATTCACCCGGCCATCGGAGGAACGCTGAGCCCTCTATTCCTTTTCCTGCGTATGCGCTTCGAGGAACCACAGCAATTTGTCGAGCGAACGCGAGTAGGCGGTAAAGATGTCGGCGGTGTCGGCATCGCCGGCGTCGTCCGCCTCGTCGATCGCCTCACGCGCCAGCCTGGCAGCCGTGGCATAACGGTCGATCAGCGCCGCCAGATGATCCTTGGTCTTGTGGATGTCGGTTGGATAGGGCTGGAGCTTCGTTGCCCTCGACACGTCCTGCGAGGTGCCGTGCGCGGTGCCGCCGAGCTGCACGGCGCGTTCTGCGATGATGTCGACATGGCCGTCGATCTCCTCGCGGAATTCGTCGAGCATCTCATGGATAGCGATGAACTGCGGTCCCTTGACGTTCCAGTGCGCCTGCTTGGTGACCAGCGCCAGGTCGATGGCATCGGCAAGCCTGGCATTGAGAAGATCGATCGATTCCTTCTTGGCGTCGGATTTGAGGTCGTTCTTGGTGACAATGGCGTCCATGGTCGGCTCCTGTGGCGCTGGGTCGCTGCGAAAGCTGGGGACTGGTCTCGAAGGGCGGCCGTGCAGCCGCCAATCGCCAGAACGGGGACGGAGCGGGTTTCGTTCCGCATCGGATCGAGGGGCGCACAGCTGGCGAAGGTATGACTGATGCTCACAGCTGCTCGTCGCTTTCTTCGTTTCCCAAACCGGATTGAACCGTGTTTTCTGCACGCCTGACGAACACGAATGACGAACACGGGACGAGCGACATGGATGTTTTGCGCATAGCGGCGTTTTCGGACGGCAACAGCGGCGGCAACCCGGCCGGCGTGGTGATTGGCGAGGTTCTGCCCGACGCCGCAGACATGCAGCGCGTCGCTGCAGAGGTCGGCTTTTCCGAGACCGCCTTTGCCGCACGTGAAGGGGAAGGCTGGCGTGTCCGCTACTTTTCGCCGGAATCGGAAGTGCCGTTCTGCGGCCACGCCACCATCGCGCTGGGCGCGGCGTTGGTCAGAAGGTTCGGCGACGGAATTTTCAAGCTGCTCCTGAATCAGGCCGCCATCACCGTCGAAGGGTTTCGCGACGGCGCCAATTTTGCCGCCGCCCTGCAGTCGCCGCCGACGCGCAGCCGGGCGGCCCCGTCGGAGCTGGCCGGCGAGACCCTGGCCATGTTCGGTTATCAGCCGGGCGATCTCGATCCCGCCATTCCGCCCGCGCTGATCCATGGCGGCGCCGACCATCTGGTGCTGGCCCTGAAGTCGCGCAGGGCGCTCGCCGCCATGGCCTATGACCTGAAACAGGGCCAGGCCCTGATGCGGCGCGAGGGACTGGTGACGATCCTGCTCGCCTATGCCGAAACGCCGCGTCTCTTCCACACGCGCAATCCCTTCGCTTCCGGCGGCGTCTATGAGGATCCGGCGACCGGCGCTGCCGCCGCCGCCTTTGCCGGCTATCTGCGCGACATTGGCTGGCCGCATGGCGGCGCGATCGACATCGTTCAGGGCGAGGATATGGGCATGCGCTCGCGGCTGCATGCCGAAATTCCGCCCACGCCCGGCACCTCGATCCGGGTATCCGGCACGGCCCGCCTGATGGACGAAGACTGAGTGTGGTCACCCACGCGAAGGCGCGTGCCCGCCAGCCTACTTGCCGGCAAGAATGTCCTTGATCAGCCGCTGGCAGCGATCGGCCATGAAGTCGAGCAGCAGGCGGACCTTCGGATCCTGCAGCTTCTTGTGCGGATAGACGGCGGCGAACTGGACCGGCGTCGGCGGCGTCTTTGCCAGGATCACTCTCAGCCGCTGGTCGCGGATGAACGGCTCGACCTCGAAACGCGGCTTGTTGATGATGCCGCGACCCGACAGCGCCCAGCCTGTCAGCACATCGCCATCGTCCGTATCGTAGGGTCCATGCACCTCGAATTTCTGCGGACCGTTCGGCGTCTGCAGCGTCCAGACATATTCGCGCGTGCCGGAATAGCGCAGCATCAGGCAATCATGCTTCTTGCCGATCAGCTCCTGCGGCTCGACCGGCTCGCCGCGCGCCTCGAGGTATTTCGGCGCCGCCACCAGCACGCGCTCGCATTCCATGATGCCGCGCATCCGAAGGCTGGAATCCTCGATGATGCCAAGCCGGAAGGCGACGTCGATGCCTTCCTTCATGATGTCGACATTGTGGTCGGAGAGTCTCAGCCGCACCTCGATATCGGGATATTTATCGTGGAAATCCGGAATGCCCGAGGCGATCAGCCGCCGGCCGAGGCCGAGCGGCGCCGTCACCTTGATCGTGCCGCGCGGCTGGCCGGAAAGTGCTGCGACCGCGGCCTCCGCCTCGGTGATCGCGTCCAGCACCTGCTTGGCGCCGGTGTAGAACACCGTGCCGTGCTCGGTCGGCATCAGCTGCCTTGTGGTGCGGTTGAACAGCCGCACACCGAGATGCTTCTCCAACTCCTTGATGCGGTTGGAGGCGACCGCCGGCGAGATGCGCATGTCGCGCCCGGCCGCCGACAGATTGCCGAGCTCGACGACGCGGACGAAGACGGCGATGTTGTCGAGATAGGCCATGCGACGGTCGTGGCTCTCAAATGGCTGCGTGGGACGAGCCTAGTATTTTCCATTTTTTTTTGAAAGTCATCGCGCGCCCCGCCTCTTTTCGTTTGCGCTCCAGACCGTAAAGTCGCCTGATCGGCAGGGACGATTTCCCAGGGGCGACTCGATGATGGATTTTGCGATTTTCTGGGACTGGCTGAGCTTCGCCGTCCGCTGGCTGCATGTCATCACCGGCATCGCCTGGATCGGCTCGTCCTTCTATTTCGTCGCCCTCGATCTCGGGCTGCGCCAGCGTCCCGGCCTGCCCGCCGGCGCCTTCGGCGAGGAGTGGCAGGTGCATGGCGGCGGCTTCTACCACATCCAGAAATATCTGGTGGCGCCGGCGGAGATGCCGGAGCACCTGACCTGGTTCAAATGGGAATCCTACGCCACCTGGCTGTCGGGCTTCGCCATGCTTTGCGTGGTCTACTATGCCGGCGCCGACCTCTTCCTGATCGACCCCAACGTGCTCAACATCTCGGTGCCCGTCGGCATCCTCTTGTCGCTGGCAACGATCGGCGTCGGCTGGATCGTCTACGACCTGCTCTGCCGCTCGCCGCTCGGCAAAAGCGATACCGGCCTGATGCTGGTGCTCTACTGCGTGCTGGTCTTCATTGCCTGGGGGCTGACCCACCTCTTCACCGGCCGTGCCGCTTTCCTGCATCTCGGCGCCATCACCGCCACGATCATGTCGGCCAATGTCTTCATGGTCATCATCCCCAACCAGAAGATCGTCGTCGCCGACCTGATCGCCGGCCGCAAGCCGGACCCGAAATACGGCAAGATTGCCAAGCAGCGCTCGCTGCACAACAACTACCTGACCTTGCCGGTGCTGTTTCTGATGCTGTCGAACCACTACCCGCTGGCCTTCGGCACGCAGTTCAACTGGGTCATCGCCTCGCTGGTCTTCATCATCGGCGTGCTGATCCGGCACTATTTCAACACCGTGCACGCGAGGAAGGGCAACCCGACCTGGACCTGGCTGGGTGCCGCCGTGCTGTTCATGATCGTCATCTGGCTGTCGACCGTGCCCAAGGTGCTGACAGCGGAGCCCAAGACCTCCGCCGCATCCGCCGCTGCCCAGGTCTACATCGCCTCGGCGCATTTTCCGGCCGTGCGCGACACCGTGCTCGGCCGTTGCTCGATGTGCCATACCGAAGAGCCGGCCTATGAAGGAATCTACCATGCGCCGAAGGGCGTGTTGCTCGACACCGACGCGCGCATCGCCGAGCATGCCCGGGAGATCTACCTCCAGGCCGGCCGCGCGCATGCCATGCCGCCCGCCAACGTCACTCAGATAACCGACCAGGAACGGGCCCTTTTGGTGGCCTGGTTCGAAGGCGCCGGAAAGTAAGCATGACCTCGAAACTCCTGCGCGGCCGCACGCTCTCCTTCCTGCGCTGGCCCGAAGCAATCGACGACCATTCCGCCTGGCGGTACGAGGAGGATGGCGGGCTGCTGATCGACGACGACAAGATCATTGCCGCCGGTCCGTATGCCGAGATCGCCAAGCGCGCCGGCGCCGGCGTCGAGACGATCGATCATCGCCCGCATCTCATCCTGCCGGGCTTCATCGATGCGCATGTGCATGTTCCGCAGATGCAGATCATCGCGTCCTACGGCGCCGAGCTGCTCGACTGGCTGAACAAATACACCTTTCCGGAGGAGTCGAAATTCGCGAACGCGCAGCATGGCCGCCGCATCGCCAGGCTCTTCCTCGACGAGATGCTGCGCCAGGGCACGACGACGGTCGTCGCCTATTGCTCGGTGCACAAATCTTCGGCCGAAGCCTTCTTCGCCGAATCGCACGACCGCAATATGCTCAACATCGCCGGCAAGGTGATGATGGACCGCAATGCGCCGGAGGGCGTGCTCGACACGCCGCAGACCGGCTATGACGACAGCAAGGCGCTGATTGCTGAATGGCACGGCAAGGGACGCCAGCTCTATGCCATCACCCCGCGCTTCGCCATCACCTCCTCGCCCGAGCAGATGGAGATGGCCGGCGCGCTCTGCCGTGAGCATCCCGATCTCCACATGCAGACGCATCTGTCGGAAAACCACGCCGAGATCGCCTTCACCCAGGAGCTTTACCCCTGGTCGCGCGACTACACCGACGTCTATGAGCATTACGGCCTGCTGGGCAAAAAGAGCCTTTTCGGCCACTGCATTCATCTTTCCGAGCGCGAAGCCGATGCGCTGTCGCAATCGGGTTCGGTTGCGGTGTTCTGCCCGACCTCCAACCTCTTCCTTGGCTCCGGCCTGTTCGACTACCAGCGCTACCGCCGCCGCGAAAAGCCGCTCAGCATCGCTGCCGCCAGCGATGTCGGCGGCGGCACCAACTATTCGATGCTGCGGACCATGGACGAGGGCTACAAAGTCATCGCGCTGAATGGCGAGAAGCTGAACCCCTTCCAGTCCTTCTGGCAGCTGACGCGCGGCAATGCCGAGGCGCTGTCTGTCGCCGAAAAAGTCGGCACGCTGGAAGAAGGCACGGATGCCGACATCGTCGTGCTCGATGCCAACGCCACGCCGGCGATGCGGCTGAGGATGGAGACGGTGGAGACCCTGGCGGAGGAGCTCTTCCTGCTGCAGACGCTGGGCGACGACCGCGCCGTGAGCGAGGTCTATGTGGCGGGCCGGCCGGCCAAGAGCGCGATTGTCGCATAGATTAAACGTGCTCGTCGCTTGACCTCGCGTCAGCCATCGGCCAAAGCGTGCGTCGACATTGACAGGGGAAACGCCATGGCTGCCGCCGACGACATCGCTCTGATCAAGAAACAGGAAGCCACGCTGGTCTTTCCGGCCTTCGACGAGGCCGTGGCCTTCCAGATAGGCGCGGCGATCAGGGAGCGGGCGCTCAACGAAAACTTGCCGATCATCGTCGATATCAGGACCTTCGACCGTCCGCTATTCTACGCCGCTATGCCGGGCTCCAACGCCTCCAACCCCGACTGGGCACGGCGCAAGATCAATGTCGTCAAGCGCTATCTCAGAAGCACCTATCGCATGGTGCTGGAGCAGCAGCGACCCGACCGCACCTTCAAGGTCGGCGAAGCGCTCGACATTGCCGACTATGTGCTGGCCGGCGGCGGCTTTCCCGTCGCGGTGAAGGGCGCAGGCGTGATCGGCGTCATCGCCGTCTCCGGTCTGCCCGAACGAGAAGACCACGGTGTCGTTGTGGATGCGCTCTGCGCCCATCTCGGAGTCGATGCGAGCAAGCTCAAGTTGCCGCCGGAAGAGCAATGACCGATCCAAAAACTTTCCTTACGTCGATCTTCAACGCCGCCGTCGCCGCCGCCGATCCGGAAAAGACGATCCGCAATCATTTGCCGGCAAAACCGAAGGGCCGCACCATCGTTATCGGCGCCGGCAAGGGCTCGGCGCAGATGGCGGCGGCCTTCGAGAAGGTCTGGGATGGTCCGATCGATGGGCTGGTCGTGACCCGCTACGGCTATGGCGCCAGATGCGAGCGCATCGAGATCATCGAGGCGGCGCACCCGGTGCCGGACGCCGCCGGCCTCGAAGCCTCGCGTCGGCTGCTGGAGAAGGTGCGGGGACTGACCGCGGACGATCTGGTCGTGGCGCTGATTTCGGGCGGCGGCTCGGCGCTGCTGCCGTCGCCCGCTCCCGGCCTGACTCTTGCCGACGAGATCGCCGTCAACGAGGCGCTGCTCGCTTCCGGCGCGCCGATCGCGGCGATGAACACCATCCGCAAGCACGTCTCGACCATAAAGGGCGGCCGGCTGGCCGGCGCCGCTCATCCGGCCCGGGTCGTATCGCTGGTCATCTCCGACATTCCCGGCGACAACCCGGCGCTGGTGGCCTCGGGGCCGACCGTCCCCGACACCGGCAGCCGCGCGGATGCGCTGGCGTCCATCGCCGCCTACGGCATGTGCCTGCCGGATGCGGTCATGGCGCATATTCAGTCTCCCGCAGCCGATGCGCCACGCTCCGACGATCCGCGCTTTGCCGGCAATCAAGTGCATCTCATCGCCTCGGCCGGCGTCTCGCTGGAAGCCGCGGCCGCCGCAGCGAAGCGGCAAGGCATCGAGGCCGTCATCCTGTCGGATTCGATCGAGGGCGAGGCGCGCGAGGTCGGCGGCGTGCATGCCGCAATTGCCCGCGAGGTGGCGACCCGTAACCGGCCTTTCGAGAAGCCGATGCTGATCCTCTCCGGCGGCGAGACGACGGTAACGCTGCGGGCGAAGGGCAAGGGCGGCCGCAATTCCGAATTCCTGCTTGCCTTCGCCATCGGTATCGATGGGGTCAGCGGCATCCATGCTTTAGCCGCTGACACCGACGGCATCGACGGCTCCGAGGACAATGCCGGCGCCTTCGCCGACGGCACGACCGTGGCGCGCATGCGTGCCGCAGGCGTCGATGCTAAGGCTATGCTTGCCGGCAACAATGCCTGGACCGCCTTCGACGCGGTCGGCGATCTGTTCGTGCCTGGTCCGACCGGGACCAACGTCAATGATCTAAGGGCGATACTCGTCCGGTAGCGCAATAAACGCCGAAGTCGTCATTCCAGGGCGAAGCAGGAGCGAAGCTCCGTCGCGGAGACCCTGGAATCCATTCCGTGACCTCGGGCATGGAATGCAGCGGAGCAGAATTGTGCATCGTTGCGACGCCTGCAGGTAACGGAATGATCCTCAGGTCTGCGCGCGTCGCTCCGCTCCTTGCTTCGCCCGTGGATGACGAGGCGACGGGCATCTCGCCCAATTCTCCCAAGTCGCACGGCTCGTACAACAGCATCCGTCCGCGCAAGGTCCCGTTCAGGCGCGCAGATCGGTCAAGCAGCCATCAGCTGCTTCACCTTCCTCATATCGGTGAGAAACCGCTCCCTCTCGGCCTCCTTGTCCTCATGCTCGCGGATGCGCAGGATGAAGGACGGATGGATGGTGACAAAGACGCGCAAGCCGTCCTCGCGCTGGATGACGTCGCCGCGCATCCTGGTGATCGGCACCGCCTTGCCGAGCAGCGACTGCGCTGCTGTCGCGCCGAGCGCCACCGCAAGATTTGGCTTGATGATGTCGAGTTCCTTGTCGAGCCACCAGCGGCAGGCACGAATTTCGCCGGCATTGGGCTTTGAATGGATCCGCCTCTTGCCGCGCGGCTCGAACTTGAAATGCTTCACCGCATTGGTCACATAGACCTTGCGGCGGTCGATCCCGGCCTGGTCCAAAATGCTGTCGAACACCTTGCCCGCGGGCCCGACGAACGGCTTGCCGGCAAGGTCCTCTTGGTCGCCGGGCTGCTCTCCGACAAACACCACGTCGGCATTCTCCGGTCCCTCGCCGAACACGGTTTGCGTGGCATCGCGCCAGAGCGGGCAACGCCGGCAACCGCTCGCCTCTTCGCGCAATGCCGGAATATCCGTACTTTCGGGCTCCACCACATCCGCCGGCTCCGGCGAAGGCCAGTGTTTTGCCTTCACTTTGGCGTGGCGCGGCGCTGGGGAGGTTGGCATCCGGGCGATCATGGCTGTCGCGGCTCTGTCCGCTCCTGCTATCAGGTCTGGAATGAGCGAGGCCTCGGGAAGGTTCCGCCAATATTTCTTCGGCATCTCCTTCTGCATCGCCTTCACCTTGAGGCGGGCCGGGTTGAAGATATTCTCGAAATAGGTCCGCCACAGCGTCTCGGCGTCGTCTTCCGCCGGCGCGTCGCGCTTGCTGGCGCCTGGGCCGATCGCCAGCCGCTCGCCGTCCCAGTCGGCCGAGGCGTGCGGCGTGAGAATGGTCCAGCGCATGCCGGCGAAGCGGCGCACAAAGAAATCGGCATTGCGCTCGGCGATGAAATGGTCGGGCTCGAACCAGGCGACATAACGTTCCTCCGCGCCGTCGCCGATCTTCCGGAAGCGCACGAAGGCGCGCATTTTGTGGATGTCGCGCCGAACCGCCTTGTCCATGGACTCGAGCTTACGGGTATCCGGGTCGGAAGCGATCGACAGCAGCTTCGGTTCGACGCGCAACCGCCAGAGCAACCGATAGAGGAAGTTGAAACGCTCGGGGTCCGAATGACAGATGACCGTCTCTGCACGTTCGATGAACTCGCGCGGGACGACAAGGCGCGCATCCTGTCGGCAAGCCGGCAAATCGTTGCCGCGATCATCATCGTCGTGGCCAACCTGCCAAGCCACCTCTTCCGGCGGAATATCATTCGTGGCCAGCCGGCGCGCCGCATCGCGCCAACCGGCGAAATCGGTCTCGCTCTCGAGACGGGCGAGATGAGATGCGAGGCTGAGCTGGGTCCGTGCCATGGTCAAAACAGCGAAAGCTGCTCGCAAGATCGGGTGATGATCTGGCGCAAGCCCGACTTGTCGGTGAGCGCGCCTGGTGACCAGCCTTCCGCAGTGATGAAGGGGCGTACCTTGGCGACCGAATGGCAGAGCCGTCCGACATCTTCGAGACGCAGCCGGCGATGGCGGCGCGTCTGCAGAATCCTGTCGACCACCTTGGTGCCCAACCCCGGCACACGCAGCAGCGCCTCCCGATCGGCGCGATTGACGTCGACCGGGAACCGGCCGCGGTTGCGCAGCGCCCAGGCAAGTTTGGGATCGATGGCAAGGTCGAGCATGCCGTCATTGCTGCCGGCCAGGATTTCAGGCTGCGAGAAGCCGTAGAAGCGCATCAGCCAGTCCGCCTGGTAAAGCCGGTGCTCGCGCATCAAGGGCGGCTTCTGCAACGGCAGCGCCGCAGACGAATCCGGGATCGGACTGAAGGCGGAATAATAGACGCGGCGCAGATGATAGCTGCCATAAAGCCGGGCGCTGGCGCGCAGGATGCCGTCGTCGGACGTTTTGTCGGCGCCGACAATCATCTGCGTCGACTGGCCGCCCGGCGCAAAGCGCTCGCGTTTGCGGCTCTGCAACGTTGGTTCGGCCTTCTCTTCGATCTTGCAGCGCAGCTTGGCCATGGAAAGCCGGATCGTTTCCGGCTTCTTTTCCGGGGCCAGCTTCTTCACCCCTTCGTCGGTCGGCAGCTCGACATTGATCGACAGGCGATCGGCATAACGGCCTGCTTTTTCGATCAGTTCGGCTGACGCTTCGGGAATGGTCTTGAGGTGAATATAGCCGCCGAATTTCTCCTCGATCCTGAGCCGTCGCGCCACCTCGACCATCTCGCCCATCGTCTTGTCCGGCGAGCGGATGACGCCGGAAGACAGGAACAGACCCTCGATGTAGTTGCGGCGATAAAAATCCATGGTGAGCCGCACCACCTCGTCGACGCTGAAGCGGGCTCGCCGCACATTGGAGGAGGAGCGGTTGATGCAATAGCTGCAGTCGTAAATGCAGAAATTGGTGAGCAGGATCTTCAGCAGCGAAATGCAGCGCCCGTCCGGCGCGTAGGAATGGCAGATGCCCGAGCCCTCGGTCGAACCGATGCCGCCCGATTTCAGCGAATCGCGTTTCGCCGAACCGGACGATGCGCAGGAGGCGTCGTATTTAGCGGCGTCGGACAGGATCGCCAGTTTCTCGCGGACGGAAAGCACAGCCATGCGTTCATGATATGTTCCAGAAAGTCGCCTGGCTATAACTTTTGAGTGTCGCGGCGAAACGTGATCACTCCGTCTGCGAGGCCAAGTCCTCAGACCTCGTGGAGGTAGAGGTGGTAGTCGAGTTCGCTGACGGTGCGTGCGACGCGCAGATATTCCGCCTGCTTGATCGCCACGAAGGTCCGGTGCAGGTCGGGACCGAGCGCCGATTTCAGGAATTCGGAGCCACGTGCCGCCTCGATCGCGGCGCGCCAATCGGTCGGCATGGTGGAGGCTTCCGTTGTCTGCTCGTAACCGTTGCCGGTCGTTTCCGGTCCGGGGTCAAGGGCCTCGTCGAGGCCCTTGACGATGCCCGCCAGCACCGTCGCCGCCACAAGATAAGGGTTGGCGTCGACGCCGGACGGCCGGTGCTCGATACGCCGGTTCATCGCATCGCCCGCCGGCACGCGCAACGCCACGGAGCGGTTGTTGACGCCCCAGGTCGGCGCCACCGGCGCATAGGATTGCGCCACGAAACGCCGCCATGAATTGGCATGCGGCGCAAACACCAGCATGGATTCCGCCATGGTGTGGATCAGGCCGCCAAGCGCGTTGAGCAGGCTTGGCGACCATTTCTCGCCGGCAGCTTCGGTGAAGACGTTGCGGCCGGCATCGTCCTGCAGCGAGACGTGGAAATGCATGCCCGAACCGGCATAGGCCTCGATCGGCTTGGCCATGAAGCAGGCGGTGACGCCGTGCCGGCGCGCCTGCGCCCTCACCAGCCGCTTCAGCATGACCAGGTCGTCGGCCGCCCGCATCACGTCCTTGCGGTAGTTGAGCGTCAGCTCGTACTGTCCGGGCGCATATTCGGAAATCACCGTCTCGGCCGGAATGCCTTGCGCCCTGGCGGCGGCGTAGATGTCGGAAAACAGCGGCTCCATGCCGTGCAGGTGGTCGACTGAATAGACTTCCGTTTTGCCAGAGCGGCGGCCGTCGAGCAACGCGCGCGCCGCCTGCACCTTGCCGTCGGCGTCGCGCTCATTGGCGAGCAGAAAAAATTCCAGCTCGAAGGCGCCGGCCGGATGCAGCCCGCGCGCCGCCAGGATCTCGACTTGCCTTGCCAGCACCAGCCGCGGATCGGAGGTCATCGGCTGGCCGTCGAGATGATACATCGCCATCAGCACCTGCCCGCGCGGCGGCTTGGTGCCGTGCAGCGGCACCAGCGTGCCTGGAACCGGCCATGCCCTGAGGTCGCCGTCGCCGGTGTCCCAGATCAGCCCGGTCTCGTGGACATCCTCACCAGTGATGTCGAGGCCGAGGATCGAGATCGGCATATGCCTTCCGCCCTCGAAAATGCTCATCAGCTCGTGCCGGCGCACGATCTTGCCGCGGCCGATGCCGTTGGCGTCGGTGAGCACGATGTCGAAGGCCTCGATGTCGGGATGGGCGGCGAGAAACGCTTTCGCCTCGGCCGGCGTCGAGCCCGAAGGGGAGGTCACAACTGTGCTCGGATTGTCCATAGCCGCTTGTCTCATGCCGTAAGCCTGGCGGCAACCGCGGCGAAAGCCGCGATCAGGCGGCTTACCTGCGCCGCGGTCGTCGCCGGCGAGATCAGCATCATATTGTGGAACGGCGCGATCAGCACGCCGCGATTGACCAGCGCGACATGGACGGCGGCTTCGAGTTCCGGCGCATGTGCCTTCTCCGCCTCGCCGCCGTTCTTGAGCGGCCCGGGCGCGCAGATGAACTCGACGCGGGCGCCGACGCGCGCGACATGCCAAGGCAGCTTGTGTCGCTCGATGACGGCGGAGAGCCCCGCGTCGAGGCGGCGCGCCAGCCGGTCCATATGCGCATAGGCCTCCTCCGTCATTACCTCTTCCAGCGTCGCCCGCATCGCCGCGAATTGCAGCGGGTTGGCCGACAGCGTGGTGCCCATGCCGGAATAGCCGGGCTCCTTGCTGCGATTGTAGGTGCCGTAGCGCGTCGCGACCTCCTCGCTCATGCCCCAGATGCTGGCCGGCACGCCTCCGGCCACCGGCTTGCCGAGCACGAACAGGTCCGGCTCCAGCCCGTGCGTTCGCGTGTAACCGCCGGGCCCGGTTGAAATGGTGTGCGTCTCGTCGATCAAAAGCAGCGTGCCGGCGGCGCGGGTGAGGCGCCGCAGCGCGTCCTGGAAGCCGGGTTCCGGCAGCACCATGCAGGAATTGGTCAGCACCGGTTCGGTGATCACGCAGGCGATATCGCGGTCGCCAAGTGCCGCTTCCAATGCTGCAATATCGTTGAATTCGATAACCTTGGTTGCCCGTGTGAGATCGCGGAACTCGCCTGCCAGCCCAGGCCGGTTGACCGGCTTGCCGTCGATCATTCGCACCATCGTCTCGTCGACCGAGCCGTGATAGCAGCCGTTGAACACCAGGATCTTTTCACGCCCCGTCACCGCGCGGGCGACCCGCAAGGCGAAGCGGTTGGCATCGGTGGCGGTGGTGGCGATCTGCCAACAGGGCAGGCCGAAGCGCTGCTGCAAGAGCGGACCGATCGCCAGCGCATCCTCGCTGGGCAGCATATAGGTCAAGCCGCGTGCTGCCTGCCGGCGGATGGCGCGGGCGACCGCCGGCGGCGAATGGCCGAGCATCGAGCCGGTGTCGCCCAGGCAGAAATCGTCGAGCTTGTTGCCGTCGACATCGGTAATCGTGGCACCCTTGGCGCTGTCGACCAGGATCGCAAATGGCGTCGGCCAGTCGGTCATCCAATGCATCGGCACGCCGCCGAGGAAGCCGGCCATGCCGTTGCCAACCTTGGCCTCGGACTTCGGCCGCGCCTTGCGGAAGGCGGCCGCCTCGGCCTCGCGCAGCTCGGCTATGCGGGCGGCGGCGATGCCGCCGATGGAAGTCCGGTCGATTGAATGCATGAAGCCCCTCTTTCTCGCGCGGCACTCTGCCAACCGGTCGGCAAAACCGCAATTGGCCGCGCAGGGGGCGGGCGTTGGCTCAGGCAGTAGGGATTAAGGGATGAAGAGATTAAGGGAGTAGGGCATTGGGAAGACAGCCGAGGAAGGCTTTCCTTTCCCTATTCCATTGCCGCCCTATTCCCCTAATCCCTTACGCCGTGATGTCGATCACGCCGCAATCGCCGGCCGCGCTGCCGAAGACGATGCGGCGCTCTCCCTTGTCCCACATCATCGAGGTGATGGCGCCCTTGCCGGGACGACGCAGCAGCACTTCCTTGGCGTCGGCGAAGCGGGCCGCGATCACCATGCCGTCCTCATAGCCGATCGCGGTGACCTCCTGGCTGGGATGGCAGGCAACGCACGTCACCATGGTGTTGCCGCGCGTGCCGAGCTCCAGCGGCGCCTTGCCCATCGGCCCGTCCTTGCTGGCGAAAGGCCACACGATCGCCGCCGGCGCGCCGGAGCTCGCCAGCCATTTGCCCTTCACGCTCCAGGACAGGCTTTTGACCTTGCCCGGATAGCCGCTCATGCGCATGTGCTTGCCGTCGGCCAGCTTCCAGCCATGCAGCGCGTTTTCCTGCATGGTGGTAATCAGGAAAGCGCCGTCCGGCGAAAAGCTGATCCCGGTATGGGCGCCGGCCCATTCGAGCTCGACCGGCTTGCCCTCCGCCGCAGGAAAATGCAGCGTCGCGCCGTTGTAGCGGGCAACGCCGAAGCGCATGCCCTTGGGCGAGAAGGCGAGCCCTTCCACCGAGCGCGGATGGGCGAATTCCTTGATCTTGCCGTCGGCGAAACGGACGAACGCCGTCTTGCCCGAGGCATAGGCGACCGCACCCTGAGGGCCCGCCGCAACGCTGGTGATCCATTTTCTGCCGGCGCTGGCAAGTTCGCTCGCCTCGCCGCCGGCCTTGACCGCAAACACCTTGCCGTCCTCGCCGCCGGTGATCAGGCGGTCGTTCGCCGCATCGTGGAAGGCGGCGAGCAGCCCGTCATTCGCCTGTACGGTCTTGTGCCCATTGTCGAGCCGATGGATCGCGCCGTCGGCCAAAGCGAAATGCGGCACGTCGCCGAGGAAGACGGCGGCGACGCAATGGCCTTCGAGATCAAGCGGGGCGACTGTCGGCATGGGGATGATCCATTCGATTTCCGCCCATCCCTTAAGGGGTTGAGCTACGGGTCTCAACCCGCTTCGGGTCGCAAACGAGGAATGGCGCCAGCGTTGCGGCTCTCCCCTTCTCCCACAAGGGGAGAAGGTCAGGGCGGCCTAATCAAGCCGCCTGGCAAGCTTCAAAACTCTTCCTGAGGCGCTCGGCGTCGAGATCGCGGCCGATGAAGACCAGCCGGCTTTCATGCTTCTCGCCGTCCTTCCAGGCGCGCTGGTGGTCGCCTTCGAGGATCATGTGCACGCCTTGCAGCACATAGCGGTCCTCGTCGCCCTTCAGCGCGATGATGCCCTTAAGCCTGAGGATGTTCGGCCCTTCCATCTGGGTCACCTTCTCGATCCATGGGAAGAACTTCTTCGGATCCATCTCGCCGCCGCGCAGCGAGACCGACTTCACCGTGACATCGTGGATGTCGGAAGGATGGTCGTGATGATGGTGATCGTGCCCGTCGTGGTGATGGTGGTGGTCGTGATCGCAATCCGGGCCGCATTCATGGTCGTGATCGTGCGCCTCGAGGAAATGCGGATCGTTCTCCAGCGCGCGTGACAGGTCGAAGGCGCCGCGGTCGAGCACTTCGCCGAGCGCCACACCGGCGCGCTGGGTGCGATGGATCCTGGCCGCCGGGTTGATGGCGCGGATCGTCGCCTCGACCTTTTCGAGCTCTTCGGGAGTGACGAGATCGGTCTTGTTCAGCACCACCACATCGGCGAAGGCGATCTGGTCCTCGGCCTCCTTCGAGTCCTTCAGGCGCAGCGGCAGGTGCTTGGCGTCAACCAGCGCCACCACCGCGTCGAGCTTGGTTTTGGAGCGCACATCGTCGTCCATGAAGAAGGTCTGCGCCACCGGCACCGGGTCGGCCAGGCCAGTGGTCTCGACCACGATGGCATCGAAACGGCCGGGCCGCCGCATCAGGCCCTCGACGACGCGGATCAGGTCGCCGCGCACCGTGCAGCACACGCAGCCATTGTTCATCTCATAGATTTCCTCGTCGGATTCGACGATCAGATCGTTGTCGATGCCGATCTCGCCGAACTCGTTGACGATGACCGCGTAACGCTTGCCGTGGTTCTCCGACAGGATGCGGTTGAGCAGCGTCGTCTTGCCCGCGCCGAGATAGCCGGTGAGAACGGTTACGGGGATCTGCGTCTGTGCATCGCTCATGGCCTGCCTCGAAAAATCTGTGCCTCGAAGGATTTGTCGGCCTCATATAGGATGCGAGCCGCGCTTTTGCACGTGCCAAACCGATGGGCCAGCCGGTCCCGACCGGGGCAGCCGCAGTGGGTTAAAGTAACAGGGCAGCCGCACGGCATCAGAGCCTCCGGGATGTTCCGCTGTGAATGCCGGCGGGCCAAAAGTCGTTTGTCATCTAACTGAAATAAACATCTGGCATCACCTGCGCGGGCACCGCAATGCTTGCCGGCAAAGTGTTTGCAGGCCGGACTCGTTAAATCGTCATTTGCCAGCCGCCGGACAGCCTCTATGCTGCCCGCGCCGGTTCGGCCGAAGAGGGAATGACCATGGCCAAGGCGGACAGAACGGCGACTATGAGCCGGCTGCATTCGGCAGCGCGGCTGGCGCGCACGGCGCTTGCTGCGCGGCTTCTGGCACATGGCTTCTACGCCGGCCAGGACCAGATCATGCTGGCGCTCGACCGCGAAGACGGCCAGACACCCGGCAATCTCGCCGACAAGCTCGGCGTACGTCCGCCGACGATCACAAAAACCATCAACAGGCTGCAGGCGCAGGGTTTTCTCGAAAAGCGCGCCTCCAACGCCGATGCCCGCCAGGCCCATATCTTCCTTACCGGCTCCGGCCGCGAAACCATCCGCGCCATCGAGAAATCGGTCAAGAAGACCGAGAAGCAGGCGCTGAGGGGTCTCGACAAGAAAGACCAGAAGGCGCTGTTCAAGCTGCTCGCCCGCATCGAGGCCAACCTGTCGAGCGAGGACCTGATCCTCATCGACGACGACGCCGAGCTGGATGATTAACGAGCGACGCGCAGCGTCGTCTCGAGGACGCGTGAGCGCGATGCGCAGCATCGTCGCTTAGCCGCTGGGCGTTGGTGACCCACGAGCGGCGCGCAGCGTCGTCTCGAGCGACGCGCGAGCGCGATGCGCAGCATCGTCGCTTAGCCGCTGGGCGTTGGTGACCACGAGCGACGCGTAAGCGTCGTCTCGAGCGACCCAAGCGCGATGCACAGCATCGTCGCCTCAGGCACCACCAAGCATCGGCTTGGCGGAAAGGGCGACGACGCTAAGCGTCGCGCACCAGCGTCGCCCAGCGTCCCGGCGTCAGCCCGAACGCCTTCTTGAAATGCCGGTTGAAATGGCTCTGGTCGCTGAAGCCGGCCGCAACAGCGGCTTCGGCAAGCGGCTCTCCCGCTTCGATCATGCGCCGCGCCCGCTGCAGCCGACGCATCAACAGGAAGCGATGCGGGCTTGTCGAATAGGTCGCGCGGAAATGGCGCGACAGCGCATAACGGTCGAGACCGGTAACGGCCTCCAGCTCGTCGGAACGCACCGGCCGTTCAGCGTTTTCTTCGAGATAGTCGCGGGCCAGCGCGGCAGCCCGCCACGCGATCTTTCCCGCTGATTTTGCCGGCTGTCCGGCATGGCGTTTCAATTGCTGCGCCAGCTGCGCGATGAAATCCGCCAAGAACAGGTCGTCGAGCTCCTCGGTGAGCGGTGTTAGCGCCGACAGCAGCGTGCCGCGCAACTGAGGGTCGCTCACCACAGCATCCTTAACGAAAGGGAGCGGCGAACCGTGAAGGCAGTCGAGCAGCAGCGACGGCTCGAGATAGAGAATCCTGTATCGTAGGCCGTGCTCGGTGCCGGCGCCGCCGTCATGCAGTTCGTCGGGATGCAGCACGATTGCCTGGCCCGGCAGACTGTGCCGAAGCGCGCCGCGATAGTGGAAGCGCTGCACGCCGTCGAGTGTCACGCCGATGGCGTAGGTGTCGTGGCGGTGCAATTCGAAGGCATTGCCGTGGAAACGCGCCTCGATGCGCTCGAGGCCCGTGGCGCCGGGCGCCGAAACGATCCGGTCGTCCTCAGCGCACGAACGTTCAAGACCTCCCAGCGCCTCATTGCCTAGATCGTGCGCCATGGTCCCTCATCCACATCCGGGAGAAACATTTTGGTGTTCGATACGAAATTTGCAATCGTCCTCAAGGAAGATCTCGCCGTCTGGCAGAAGCTCAACGTTACCGCTTTCCTGACCAGCGGCATCGTCGCGCAATCTCCTCAAATCATCGGCGAGCCCTATCGCGACCGCGCCGGCAATCTCTTCAATCCGCTCTCGGTCCAGCCCGTGATCGTGCTGTCGGCGGACGAGCCGACGCTTGCCGCGATCCACCGCCGGGCCCTGGAGCGCGGCGTGACGACATCGGCCTATGTCGAGGGGATGTTCTCCACCGGCCATGACCTGGCCAACCGCGCCGTCTTCGCCGAATTCGCGCCGGACGACGCCAAGATCGTCGGCATCGCGCTGCGCGCCGAAAAGAAGCTGGTCGACAAGATTACCAAGGGCGCCCGCATGCATGCTTGACCCTCGGGGAGGATGCTCTTGGTGGCTGATTGACCATTCGTCCGGACGACGTCGCGCACGTTCGAGATTGGCCGCGACCTCCCTGCTTCGTCAGCCTGGGGTCTGCGCGCGTCGCGTCGCTCCTTGCTCCGCCCGGGATGACGAACCAGGAACGTTCTGCTGATCGCCAAGGCACTGCGCTCTAAGCCTGTCGACACGTCTTGTTGGGCCAGTCGCTTTTGGCTTGCCGGCCGGCGGCGATTGCCGCAAAAGGGTGGCGTCTACCTCTCCTCCGGCCCGATTTTGAGCGTTCCCAAAAATCACGACGACAGCGCGACGCCGCCCGCGGCGATGCTGTTGATGCTCTGCGTCTATGTCTGCTTCACCTTTCTCGACACCTCAAGCAAATATCTGGTGCTCGCCGGCGTCTCGGCGCTGATCGTCGCCTGGGCCCGCTTCATCGTGCATGTCCTGCTTGTCGGGGTTTTCCTTCGCGGCTGGCGCGAGCCGTCGCGCTTCCGCGCCAATAACCTGCCGGCGCACATTCTGCGCGGATGTCTGCTTTTCGGCTCGACCATGTTCAACATCCTGGCGCTCAGGACGCTGCAGCTCGCCGAGACCACCTCGATCTATTTCTTCGGCCCGATGGTGATCACCGCATTGGCCGGCCCGCTGCTCGGCGAGTGGGCGGGCTGGCGGCGCTGGCTGGCGATCCTCACCGGCTTCGTCGGCGTCCTCATCATCACCCGGCCCGGCGTCGGCGTGTTCGGCATGGGCCATCTCTTCGCGCTGGGCTCGATGCTGTCGAATTCTTTTTACGTCATCATGACCCGGCGCATGTCGTCGACGGAGACATCCGAGAGCCTGATCCTGTTCTCGGCGCTGGCGCCGGCGGTGCTGCTCCTGCCCATGCTGCCCTTGTCATTGTCCCTGCCGCAGGACGGCTGGCACTGGGTGATCCTTTTGATGCTCGGCGTCTTCGGCGCCGGCGGCCATTGGCTCCTGGTCCAGGCCTATCGCCTGGCGACGACGACGGCGCTCGCGCCTTACCCCTATTCGCAGATGGTTTGGATGATCATCTCCGGCTGGCTGATCTTCCACCAGTTTCCCGACCGCTGGACCCTGCTCGGGGCGGCCATCATCGTCGTCAGCGGCCTGTACATCATCCACCGCGAGCATAGGCTTCGCCTGCGCAATTCCGCTTCCTTGGACACGGAAGCCGAGAGCTTGGCAAAAAAACTTTGATTTGCTCTCAATCGATGGCATAAGCCCCATTTAAACAGTTTAAAGGCCTCGGGGACCAAGGCTGGCACAGAAGATCAAGCTTTCGACGATCGCGGATGCGCTTGGCGTATCCACGGCAACGGTGTCGCTGGCGCTGCGCGACAGCCCGCTGGTCGCCGGCTCGACGCGCGAGCGCATCAAGGAGCACGCGCGCGCCATCGGCTATATCTACAACCGACGGGCCGCGTCGCTCCGCACCTCGCGCTCCGGCATTGTCGGCGTCGTCGTGCACGACATCATGAACCCGTTCTTCGCCGAGATTCTGCGCTCGATAGAAAGCGAGCTCGACCGCAGCCGCCAGACCTTCATCCTGTCCAACCATTATGACCAGCTGGAAAAGCAGCGCACCTTCATCGACACGCTGCTGCAGCTCGGCGCCGACGGCGTCATCATGTCGCCGGCCATAGGCACGCCGGCCGAGGACATCATCATGGCCGAGGAAAACGGCCTCCCGGCGGTGCTGATCGCGCGCACCGTCACCGGCGCCGACGTGCCGGTCTTCCGCGGCGACGATGCCTATGGCACGGCACTCGCGACCAACCATCTCATCTCGCTCGGCCACAAACGCATCGCCATGATCGGCGGCACGGACCAGACCTCGACCGGCCGCGACCGCTACCAGGGCTACGTCAACGCCATGGAAGCGGCCGGGCTGGAGGTGAAGCCGTCCTGGCGCATTCCTGGACCGCGCACCAAGCAGGCCGGTTTCGAGGCTGCAGGACAGTTCTTGGCGCTGAAGGACAAGCCGACCGCCGCCTGCTGCTGGAATGATCTGGTTGCGATCGGACTGATGAACGGCATCGCGCGCGCCGGTCTGGTGCCGGGCGTCGATATCTCCGTCACTGGTTACGACGACCTGGAGGAGGCTGCGATAGCAACGCCGGCCTTGACCACGGTCTGGAATGGCCAGCGCGAGGTCGGCCGCCGCGCCGCCAGCGCGCTGCTCGACAAGCTGAACGGGCAGGCCGTGCGGCCGTCGCAGGAATTGATCAAGCCGGAGCTGCACGTACGCCAGTCCACCGGCAAGCCGGTGGAGCGTCAATGACACAGACAGAAGCGAAGTCGCCGGTCGCCATCCTGGTGCCGGGCCGTTTCAACGACCATGCCATCGGCCGGATCGACAAGGCGTTCAAGCGCGTGCGGATCGAGCGCGCCGATCCGTCGCTCGTCACCGGCGAGATGCGCGAGAGCGTGCGCGGCATCGCCTCCTTCGGCGGCATCAGCGCGGCCATGATCGACGCGCTGCCCAATCTCGAGATCATCGCCAATTTCGGCGTCGGCTACGACTCTGTCGACGCTCGTCACGCGGCCGCCCGCGGCGTCATGGTCACCAACACGCCCGACGTGCTGACCGAGGAGGTTGCCGACACCACCATCGGGCTGTTGATCAACACGGTGCGCGAAATGTACGCTGCGGAGAAATGGCTGCGCGACGGCGACTGGGTGAAGAAGGGTGACTATCGCCTGAGCCGGCTCACCTTGCGCGGCCGCCGCGTCGGCATCTTCGGCATGGGCCGCATCGGCCTCGCCGTCGCCCGTCGCCTCGAGGCTTTCGGCCTGCCGATCGCCTATCACAACCGCCGCCAGGTCGATGGCCTGTCCTACGAGTACCATGCGACGCTTAAGGGTCTGGCCGAAGCGGTCGACACGCTGATTTGTATCGCGCCGGGCGGGGCCGCGACGGAGAAAGCCATCAACGCGGCGGTCCTGGCGGCGCTCGGTCCCGACGGCGTCTTCGTCAATATCGGCCGCGGCAGCACGGTTGATGAGGCGGCTCTGGCTGCAGCACTCTCCAATGGCACCATCGCTGCTGCCGGGCTCGATGTCTTTGCCGACGAACCGAATGTGCCCAAAGCGCTGCTCGATGCGCCCAACACCTCCCTTCTGCCGCATGTCGGATCTGCGTCCGACCACACCCGCCGGGCCATGGCGGATCTGTGCGTCGACAATCTCATCTCCTGGTTCGGCGAGCACCGGCCGCTGACCCCGGTGCCGGAGACGATCAACGTCAAGCCACGCGCCTGAGCGGAAGGCCGGCCACATTTATTAACGCCTGCTTAACCATCATTCTGCATACTTCGTTATGCATGTTGTCCAAATCGGCGCGTGGTTTGGAGACCGGCATGGCACGGCAAGCCAGGATGTGGAGAGGCGGAGTGAAGCTGTTAGCCGGGTTGATTGCGTCAGTCGCCTTATACGGGGGCGTTCAGTCCCTGCACGACGGCAACGGCCAAAGCGCGGTCGAGCAAGCCGGCCTCTCCAACAGCTATTGGCTGACAGCCAATGGCGACGAAGCGGCCTGCGCAATCAAGCGCGGCGCCGAGGTCTCGGACGGCCTGTCGCTGCTGACAATTGCTCCGAACTGCAGCAAGCTGATGCCTGGCATCGAGCGTGTGAAATTCTGGCGCGAGCAGGCCGACGGCTCGGTCGCGTTCAGCGAGAACGGCATCGATCCGATCGTCACCTTCGGTGTTGCTGATGGCGACGGCTACGAATCCTATGCGCCGGCCGCCCCGCTTTTGGCGCTGAACGCGACGACCAGCGACTGAGTTCGGCTATTCCGCCGCCGCGCGTGCACCGGCCTTCGCCGCCGCATGCAGGCGCACGGCATCGCCGAAGGCGCGGAAGATCTTTGCCGAGTTGCTGTCCGACTTCACCCAATATTCGGGGTGCCACTGGACGCCGACGGCGAAGGCGCGGGCCTCCTTGACCGAGACGGCCTCGATCGTGCCGTCGGTCGCCAAAGCCTCGACCTGCAGTTTCGATCCGAGCCGGTCGATCGCTTGGCGATGCAGCGAGTTGACCTTGATGTCGCCGGCGCCGAACACGCCGGCGAGGCAGGTTCCAGGCTTGATCGAAATCGTCTGGTGGATGCCGAAGCGCTCGTCCTGATTGTCGCTCACCGGCGCGCGGTGATCGAGCGAGCCTTCGCGCTCCTGGATCTCGGTGCCGAGCGTCCCGCCCAGCGCCACGTTGAGCTCCTGGATGCCGCGGCAGATGGCGAGCAGCGGCACGCCGCGCTCGATCGCCTTGCGGATCAGCGGCAGCGTGGTGGAGTCGCGCGCCGGGTCGTAGGGGCCGTTGGCCTCGCTGGGATCGCCGTCATAGAGCGAGGGATGCACATTGGATTTCGAACCCGTCACCATGACGCCGTCGACCGAGGACAGCAGCTCGTCGAAATCGAGCCGGTCGCCGAAGGACGGCACCAGGAGCGGGAACACGCCGGCGCCGGCGATCGCCGCCTCGATATATTGCTGGGGCGCGGCATGCCATGTGTAGTTGTCGAACTGGCGGACATCGGTTGAGACGGCAACGAGCGGCTGCTGCATTTTGGATACGGGTTCCATCGAGGGCTAACGAATTATTCTGCCTACAAAATAGGCGATCAGTCGGCACTTTGCCATGGCAAGTTTCGGTTCTCCGAATGGGCCAGGACGGTCGGCGTTAGACTATAGTTGCACGTTGCCCGCGGTGCTGGACTCGACATCTTGCCCGTGTATTGTTTCGCGCAGCCGATCAGGGCACCGCGGATGTCCGAATATCGGTCTGTTGGTTCTAAACGGGAGGAAAATGCATGGATCGTCGTTCGTTCATCCGTAAGGCCGGTGCATCCGGTGTTGGTGTCGCGGCAGCGGCCGCCGCGCTTGCCACGCCGGCGATAGCCCAGTCCAATCCGAAAGTGACCTGGCGGCTGGCATCGTCCTTCCCGAAATCGCTCGACACGATCTATGGCGGTGCGGAAGTGTTCTCAAAAATGCTGTCGGAAGCGACCGACGGCAATTTCCAGGTTCAGGTCTTCGCCTCGGGCGAGCTCGTTCCCGGCCTGCAGGCGGCCGACGCCACCGCCGCAGGCACCGTCGAGGCATGCCACACGGTGGCATATTACTATTGGGGCAAGGACCCAACCTGGGCGCTGGGTGCCGCAGTGCCGTTCTCGCTTAACGCGCGCGGCATGAACGCTTGGCACTATCATGGCGGCGGCATTGACCTCTTCAACGAATTCCTTGCAACGCAAGGCCTATTCGGCCTGCCGGGCGGCAACACCGGCGTGCAGATGGGCGGCTGGTTCCGCAAGCAGATCAACACGGTCGCCGATCTTTCCGGCCTCAAGATGCGCATCGGCGGCTTTGCCGGCAAAGTGGTGCAGAAGCTCGGCGTCGTGCCGCAGCAGATCGCCGGCGGCGACATCTACCCGGCGCTGGAAAAGGGCACGATCGACGCCGCCGAATGGGTCGGCCCTTATGACGACGAGAAGCTCGGCTTCTACAAGGTCGCGCCCTACTACTACTATCCCGGCTGGTGGGAAGGCGGCCCGACCGTGCATCTGATGTTCAACAAGGCCAAATACGAGGAATTGTCGCCCGCCTACAAGTCGCTGGTGCACACGGCCGCGCAAGCCGCCGACGCCAACATGCTGCAGAAATACGACTACCTCAATCCGGCGGCGGTGAAGCGGCTGGTCGCCAGCGGCGCCAAGCTGGCCCCCTTCAGCCAGGAAATCATGGCTGCCTGCTTCGAAAAGGCCAACGAAGTCTATGCCGAAATGGAGGCCAACAACGCGCCGTTCAAGAAGATCTGGGAATCCATCAAAGGCTTCCGCAAGGAGCACTATCTCTGGGCCCAGGTCGCCGAATACAACTACGATACCTTCATGATGGTGCAGCAGCGTAACGGCAAGCTGTAGCCGGGGATTAGCCCTCTCCCCTATGGTGACGGGGAGAGGGCGCTGTCACCGCCGGTTTCGCCAATCGCCAACGTTGCAGGACTTCAGGTCCGGCCCGGCACGACCAGCACCTTGACCTCGCCGGGGGCGGCTGGGTTCGAGATCACCTGCGGCGCCTCTTCGAGTGGCACCTGCCTGGAAATCAGCTTGTCGATCTCGATCGCGCCGGACGCGATGAGGTCCGCGGCGCGTCGATGCGTGAAGGGATTGATGAAGGACCCGAGGACCTTCAACTCCCGGAACAGCACGTCGAAAGGCTCGAAAGCCACCTTCTGCCCCTGCGGCATCACGCCGACGATCACCACCGTGCCTCCGGCCTTGGCAATTCGCATCGACTGCTCAACCGTGTCGCGAACCCCGGCGCATTCCAGCACCACGTCGACGCCGCCCGGCACAAGCCCGGCTTTTCCGGCGATGGCCTCGATGGGATCGACGGCGCTGGGATCGACCGTAGCGGTCGCGCCGAGTTCTTCGGCCAGCGCGCGGCGCGAGGCCTGCCTGGTCGATAGGATGATGGTCGCGGCACCGGCAAGCTTCGCCAATTGCACGGTGAGCAGGCCGATGACGCCGCCGCCGAGCACCACCACCGAGTCGCCGGGCCTGATTCCGGCGAGGTCGATGCCGTGCAGGCAGCAGGCCAGCGGCTCGCAGAAGGCGCCATGCGTGGGCTGGAGGTTGCCGGGCAGGAGGAAGGCCTGGCCTTGCGGCATCACGACATAATCGGCGAAACCGCCGTCCCGGTGGATGCCGATGGCCCTGAGATTGCTGCACAAATTGACGCGGCCGGCCCGGCACTGGCTGCAGCGCCCGCAGGCGATGTTGGGGTCGCCCGTGACCCGATCGCCGACGGCGATGCCGGACACCGCGTCGCCGACCGCCTCGACGATGCCGCAGAATTCGTGGCCAAGCGTGACCGGCGGCGTGCACGGGAATTCGCCATGGAACAGGTGGCGGTCCGTGCCGCAGACGCCGCAGGCTTCGATCCGCACCAGAACATCCTCCGGCCCCGGCGCAGGTTTGTCGACCGCACGAAGGGCGATGCCGCCGATTGCTTCCAGCCGTACGGCTCTCATGACTTGGTCACCTCAGTTGAAACTCGGCGGCTTGGAAAGATCGGGTGCCGGCGTCGCCGGGTTGGCGGGGGCCGTATCGCCGAAATTCGGCGGCTGTGACAAGTCCGGGGTGCCAGGCGCGGCGGGCGCCGAGCCGCCACTGGCGGGCGCCGCGCCATTGTCGCCCGGCGGCGTGCCGAGCGGCGCAAGTCCCGGCATGTCCGGCAGCTTGAGGTCGATCGTGCTCGGCTCGACCGCGGTGCCCTTGTAGCGCATTACCATTTGCGGGAAGGCGATGGTAAGCCCGATCATGATCACCTGGATACAGACGAACGGCACCGCGCCCCAGTAGATCTGGCCGGTGGTGACCGGCGCGATCTGCTTGCTGGTGATGCGGTCGAGATAGGGCACGCGCGCCGCGACCGAACGCAGGTAGAACAGCGCGAAGCCGAACGGCGGATGCATGAAGCTGGTCTGCATGTTCACGCCAAGCAGCACGCCGAACCAGATCAGGTCGATGCCGAGCTTGTCGGCGGCGGGCGCCAGCAACGGCACGATGATGAAGGCGAGCTCGAAGAAGTCGAGGAAGAAGGCGAGCACGAAAACCAGCACGTTGACGCCGATCAGGAAGCCGGTCTCGCCGCCCGGCAGCGAGGTCAAGAGATGCTCGACCCAGATATGGCCGTTGACGCCGTAGAAGGTGAGCGAGAAGACGCGCGCGCCGATCAGGATGAACAGCACGAAGGCGGAGAGCCGCGTCGTCGAGGCCAGCGCCTGCTTGATGACATCCATCGTCAGTCGCCCCTTGAAGCCCGCCATGATCAGCGCGCCGACGGCGCCCATGGCGCCGCCCTCGGTCGGGGTGGCGATGCCGAGGAAGATGGTGCCCAGCACCAGGAAGATCAGCGCCAGCGGCGGGATCAGCACGATCACCACCTGCTGTGCCAGCTTGGACATCATGTTGATGTGGAGGCGCTGGTCGGCGATCGCCACGATGTAGATGACGATCACGCCGACGGTGGCGCCGAGGATGTCCGCATTGTCGCCATGCGTCGGCGCGAGGTAACGATAGGCCGCATAGGAAATCGCGCCGGTCACCAGCAGCGCCACGATCAGCGAAATCACGCCGTGGCCGAGCGTGCGGGCCTCAAGCGGCAATGCCGGCATCGAGTTCGGCCGGACGATCGACATGATCAGGATGTAGAGCATGTAGATGCCGGTCAGAACGAGGCCGGGGATCAGCGCGCCCGCATACATGTCGCCCACCGAGCGTCCAAGCTGGTCGGCCAGCACGATCAGCACCAGCGAGGGGGGGATGATCTGGGCCAGTGTGCCGGAAGCCGCGATCACGCCCGAGGCGAGGCGCCGGTCGTAGCCGTAGCGCAGCATGATCGGCAGCGAGATCAGCCCCATGGCGATGACGGAGGCCGCCACCACGCCGGTCGTTGCGGCAAGCAGTGCGCCGACGAAGATCACCGCATAGGCAAGCCCGCCGCGGATCGGGCCGAACAGCTGCCCGACCGTGTCGAGCAGGTCCTCGGCCATGCCGGATCGCTCCAGCACGATTCCCATGAAAGTGAAGAATGGAATGGCCAGCAGCGTGTCGTTCGACATCACCCTTGTGCCGTAGAAATTATCCGGCAGCGCATGCAGCAGAGGCCAGGCGAGGTTGATCGAGCCGCCGGAATAGGGCGACAAGAGCACGCCGATGAAGAAGAACAACAGGCCGTTCGCAGCGAGCGAGAAGGCGACGGGGTAGCCGATCAAAAGGAAGATGATCAGCGAGGCGAACATGATCGGCGCCATGTTCTGCGCGATGAACTCGATCATGAGCGCACCTCGCCGGACAGCGCCTTGGCTTCTTCGGCAAGCGCTTCGGCCTCAAGCTTGGCCTGGTCGTGGGCCGAGACATAGGGAGTGGGATCCTCCATGTCGCCGCGCATGATGGCGATCTTCTTGATGATCTCCGAGACACCCTGGATGGCCAGCAGGAAGAAGCCGACGAGCAGGATGGCCTTGGCCGGCCAGACGATCAGCCCGCCGGCATTGGTCGACATCTCGCCGCTGCGGAAGGACAGCGACACGTAAGGCACGAAGTAGATCACCATCAGCACCACGAACGGCATCAGGAAGAGGAGATGGCCGAGGAGGTCGATCCAGTGCTGCACGCGGCGGGGGAACATGCCGTAGACGATGTCGATGCGGATATGGTCGTTCTGTTTCAGCGTATAGGCGGCGGCCAGCATGAAGGCGGCGCCGAACAGATACCACTGCAGTTCGAGCCAGGCGTTGGAGGAGATGTCGAACACCTTGCGGATGACTGCGTTGCCGGCGCTCACCAGGATCGCAAGCAGGATCAGCCACGAGATCCAGCGGCCGATGAACTCGTTGATGCGGTCGATCGTCGTGGATAGAGCGAGCAGCCCTGCCATGCATTTCCTCCCTCGCGCACCGGCCCCGAGAATCGCGATCGATTTCGGAAAAGCACGATGCCTAAATCAAAGTGCTGGCGCCGCGCCCGAGTCCCCCTCCGGTGTCGCGCCGCTTGGCCCAACGGTATGCAGTGCGTGGCCCGGATGGTCAACATGGCAAAGCACGTGCCGGCGATCCACGCGGCGAGCAACGGTAAAAACCGGTCACCTCACGGCGCGTCATGCAACCAAAGTCTGATGGGTTTCAGGCGACCTTGGCCTGGTCGCGGCCGGCGCCGATCAGCACCAGCATGGCGACGAGGAAGAGGTATATCCAGCCGTCGCGCCATTCGAGCGGGAAATAACCGGCCCACAGCGATTCGGCCATGCCGAAGGCCGCGGCACCGAGAGCAGCCTTGAGCGGCGACATGTAGCCGCCGACCGCCGTCACGAACAGGATCTTGAGGCCGTAGACGAGGCCCGTGCCGAAGCTGATGTTGCCGTAATAGATGCCGGCGAGCATGCCGGCAAAAGCCGCGCAGAAGCCGCCATAGAGCACCGCGCGGCGGAACACCGCGGTCACATCGATGCCACACATCGCGGCCGCCTTCGGGTCGTCGGACACGGCCCGCCAGGCCCGTCCGAAGCGCGAATGCGAAAACAGCCAGGCGGCCACTGCCACCATCGCCATCACCGCCGCGCAATCCAAGAGCTGGATAACGGTCAGCGTCACCTTGAAGCCGGCACCCTGCGCGAAGACGACGGGCTGGGCGAGCATCGGCGGCAGCCAGAGATCATGCGTGTCGGCGGCGATGCGGCTTGCTTCCGACAGGAATAGCAAGATGCCGAGCGTCGTCACCACGATCGCATTAGGCGACCGGTCCGCCAGCCTCTCGAACACGCTGCGCGACAGCACCTGGCTGATCAGCACCGAATAGAGCAGGGCAGCAACGATACCTAGCGCGACCGAGGCAAACAGCGTCAGCCACAGCGCCTGATAGCCGAAGGCGGCGGTCAGGATCATGGTGTGGCCGCAAAAGGCAAACAGCGCGCCATAGGCAAGGTTGGTGCGGTGCAGGATGCCGTTGGTCAGCACGTAGCCGAAGGCGAGCAGCGCATAGAGCGCGCCCGAATGCAGCCCGTTCAGCACCTGCTGATAGAAATAGAGCATAGAGCATCCCTAGGGCCGCGCGAAATGGCCCTGTTTGGAGCGTTGCACCCGGAATCTAACTTGTCAAATACGTTTTATCGGTTAGGTTTCCGGCATGACGGTTTCCTGGACCCCGCACCGCTTCACCGGCGGCATCCTCGCGCTCGACACGGCGAACACGGTCGTCCTGCGCAACGATCCCGGAAGGACCTTCGACCGTTTCGCTGATCCGGCCGAGATCGCCCGCTTCGCCGAGGCGGCGAGCGGCTTTCGCGCCGCCGAGCTTGGCGGCCGGCGGCTGGAGGCCCCTCAGCCGGGCGACATCGCCGCGGTCGTGCTGTCGATCCGCGAAGCGACGGACCGCCTGTTCCGCGATGCCATAGCGAAACGCGCGATCGCCGCCGGCCATCTGCCCGATTTCCTGACCGCCTGCGCCAAAGGCCTCTCCGGCAGCAGCATCGAAATCGGCGCGCCGGGCAGGCCCTTTGGCGATCCGGCGACGCCGATCGCTTTCGAGGCGGCTTTGGCCGTCTCGGCGCTTTCGCTGCTGCGCGACGACACCGTTGCCAGGCTCAGGATCTGTCCGAACTGCAGCTGGCTCTTCATCGACCGCAGCCGCAACTCAAGCCGCCTCTGGTGCGACATGGCCGTCTGCGGCAACCGCCAGAAAGCGAACCGCTACTATCGCCGCCGCACGGCGGCCAGGGAGGCCACCAATGCTTAGAAAATTCCGTTCGATCGCTCTCGGCGCGGCCCTGATCGCCGCGACGGCGCTCGGCGCCTGCCGCGACACCGGCAAGGAGCAGCTCTTCGCCATTTCCGGCAAGCTGTTCGAGTTCAACTACCGGCTTGGCATCGCCACCTATGTCATCACGCTGAGACCGCTGCGGCCGATGGGCGAGGGACAGATTGCGGTGGTGAATTTCCAGAATCCGGCCGGCGGCGACCCGCTCATCGTCAACCAGAAAATCTGGCCGAAGCTTCCGCATATCACCTTGACCAGCCCGCCGCTCACCTGCGTGGTCAAGGGCAAGCCCTATTCCGTCACGATCCGCATCGAGGATTCGAGCGGCACGTTGCTTCAAAGCCTCGAGACGACGATGACTTCCTCGGCGGACCAGACCATGCTGCCGGACCGGCCGCTGGTGATCGGGCCGAAATACGAGCTCAACCCGGACCTTGCCGGCCATCCCGACGGCAAGCTGCCGGATGCGCCCAAGCCGGATTGCTCGAAGGCGGCTTGAGGCCCGTTGACCGGTCGAAATTTTCGTGCGCTGCAAAGCGTTTAGCGTGCGATTGAATGCGGCGGCCGTTTCCAGCGGGACCGTTTGTTGCGTGCGCTCTGGCCGCTGCGATTTCGTTTGACCTGTCCCGCAAGGGAAGAAAGACTGCGGCCTCTCACTCCGACGTTGGCCGCCGATCCGCGGCGCGCCTCCGCAGAGGACATGCCTGATGACGCTGCATGACGTCGCGCTCGACGACAAGTTCGACCTTGCCAAGGAGCGCGTTTTCCTGTCCGGGGCGCAAGCCGTCGTGCGCATGCTTTTGATGCAGCGCGAGCGCGACCGCCGCGCCGGCCTCAACACCGCTGGCTTCGTCTCCGGCTATCGCGGCTCGCCGCTGGGCGGCCTCGACATGCAGCTGTGGAAGGCGAAGCGGCAGCTTGCGCAGGCCGACATCGTCTTTCAGCCGGGCCTCAACGAAGAGCTCGCCGCCACCGCCTGCTGGGGCTCGCAGCAGACCGAGCTGCTCGGCGAAGGCACCCATGACGGCGTCTTTGCCGTCTGGTACGGCAAGGGGCCGGGCGTCGACCGCTCCGGCGACGTTTTCCGCCACGCCAATCTCGCCGGCTCGTCGAGAAATGGCGGCGTTCTCGCCCTGATGGGCGACGACCATATGGCCGAATCCTCGACGAACGCACATGCCACCGAATTCCTTTTCGTCGACACCATGGTGCCGATCCTCAACCCCGCCGGCGTCCAGGAGATCATCGACTACGGTCTCTTTGGCTTCGCCATGTCGCGTTTCGCCGGCACCTGGGCGGCGATCAAATGCGTCAAGGACAACATCGAATCGACCGCTTCGGTCGACGCCTCGATCGAGCGGCTGAACATCGTCATTCCTGATTTCGACATGCCGCCGGGCGGCCTGAATATCCGCCACGAGATCGACATGCTCGGCCAGGAGGAGCGCCTGCATGAGCACAAGCGCGCCGCCGCCTCCGCCTTCATCCACGCCAACGGGCTCAATCGGACCGTCTATTCGGGCGGCCGCAACCCGAAGCTCGGCATCATCACCATAGGCAAGAGCTATCTCGACGTCCGCCAGGCGCTGGAGGATATCGGCATCGACGAAAATGCGGCCAATCGCATCGGTATCCGCCTGTTCAAGGTCGGCTGCCCCTGGCCGCTCGATTATCAGCATGTCGCCGACTTCGCCCGCGGCCTCGAGACCATCGTCGTCGTCGAGGAGAAGCGCTCGTTGATCGAGGTGCAGTTGCGCGAGAACCTCTACGGCTCCGCTATTCAGCCTGCCATCGTCGGCAAGAAGGACGAGCGCGGGGACTGGCTGTTTCCGGCAAAGGGCGCGCTCGACCCGAACGAGATCGCGATCGCGCTCGGCGAGCGTATCCTGCGCACCATCGGCCCCTCGGAGGAGATCGCGGCGCGGGTGGCGAAGCTGCGCCAGTTCCAGGCGATGCTCGCCGATACCGTCGACATCGGTTCGCGCACGCCGTTTTTCTGCTCGGGCTGCCCGCACAATTCCTCGACCAAGGTGCCGGAGGGCTCGCTTGCCGCCGCCGGCATCGGCTGCCACTTCATGGCGCTGTGGATGGACCGGAACACGGTCGGCTTCACCGCCATGGGCGGCGAGGGCGCGCAATGGGTCGGCCAGGCGCCGTTCTCCAAGCGCGGCCATATCTTCCAGAATCTCGGCGACGGCACCTACAACCACTCCGGCGCGCTGGCGATCCGCTTTGCGCTCTCCTCAGGCGCCAACATCACCTACAAGATCCTCTACAATGACGCAGTCGCCATGACCGGCGGCCAGCCGCACGAAGGTGGCCTCACCGTCGATATGATCGCCAAACAGGTGCGCGCCGAGGGCGTCGAGCGCATCGCCGTCGTTACCGACGAGCCGGCTAAATATGCCGGCAAGGCCGATTTCCCGCCCGGCGCCACGATCCATCACCGCGACGACCTCGACCTCGTCCAGCGCGAGCTGCGCGAGGTCAAGGGCGTGTCGGTGCTTCTCTATGACCAGACCTGCGCCGCGGAAAAGCGCCGGCGCCGCAAGCGCGGCACCTTCCCCGATCCCGACAAGCGCGTCTTCATCAACGAGCTGGTCTGCGAAGGCTGCGGCGATTGCGGTGTGCAGTCGAACTGCGTCTCGATCCAACCGGTCGAGACCGAATTCGGCCGCAAGCGCCGGATCGACCAGTCGAGCTGCAACAAGGATTTTTCCTGCCTCAACGGCTTCTGCCCCTCTTTCGTGACGGTGCATGGCGGCAAGATCAGGAAGGCCGAGGGGATTGCCGGCAAGAGCGATCCGCTCGAAGGCGTGTCGTCACCCGCCGAATTTCCACTCGGATCTCAGGGCTGGGCGGCGATCATCGACGGTGTCGGCGGCACCGGCGTCGTCACCATCGGCGCGGTGCTGGGCATGGCTGCCCATATCGAGGGCAAGGGCTGCGGCATGATCGACATGGCGGGCCTTGCCCAGAAGGGCGGCTCGGTCTTCACCCATGTCCGCATCGCCCCGACGCCCGAGGGCATCCACGCCATCCGCGTTTCCGCTGGCAAGGCCGATCTTGTGCTTGGCTGCGACCTCGTCGTCTCCGGCGCCAAAAAGGTGCTCGCCGCGGTGCGCGAGGGCCATACCATGTTCCTCGCCAACACCGCCGAGATCATGCCCGGCGAATTCACCCGTTCCGCCGATTTTTCGCTGCCGGTCGAGCGGCTGAAGAAGGCGATCCGTGCCGCCGCCGGCGACGACAAGGCCCACTTCTTCGATGCCACCCGCACGGCGACCGCGCTGTTCGGCAATTCGCTCGGCGCCAACATGTTCATGCTCGGCTTCGCCTTCCAGCATGGCGGGCTGCCGCTCTCGGCCGAAGCCGTTGAAAAAGCGATAGAATTGAACGGCGAAGCGGTGGTGATGAACATCGCCGCCTTCCGCTGGGGCCGTCGCGCCGCGCACCAGCCGGATTTCGTGCGCGGCTTGGTCGGTCGTACCGGCAAGCCGGCGTCGGCACCGGAAACGCTCGACGACATTGTCGCCCGGCGGGTGGCTTTCCTCACCGCCTACCAGAACGCCGCCTATGGCAAGCGCTATGCCAACAGGATCGCGGCGCTGCGCGCAGCCGAGGCGACAGCGGTTCCCGGCTCAACGGCCGTCACCGAGGCGGCCGCGAAAAACCTCTTCAAGCTGATGGCGATCAAGGACGAGTATGAGGTGGCCCGGCTTTACACCGACGGCAGCTTCGCCGCCGATCTCGCAAGGCAGTTCCAAAGCTACGAAAAGCTGGAATTTCACCTCGCGCCGCCGATCCTCGGGCGGCGCGGCAATGACGGCAAGCCGAGGAAGTCGAGTTTCGGCCCGTGGATGATGAAGGCATTTCGCCTGCTTGCTGTCATGAGAGGCCTGCGCGGCACCGCGTTCGACCTGTTCGGCCATACCGCCGAACGGCGCGCCGAGCGGCAACTGCTTGCGCAATACGAGGCCGATCTCGATCTGATCGCCGCAGCACTTGCGCCGGGCAAGGTCGAGGCCGCCGCCGCTCTGGCCTCCGTTCCGGCGCTCATCCGCGGCTATGGCCATGTCCAGCAGGCCAGCGCCGCCAAGGCGTCCGAAGAGCGCTCCAGGCTGCTGCAGCGGCTGACCGAGGCCGCTCCGGTGCCCGTTCTCAGCGCTGCCGAGTGATTGCGCCAGACCAATCCCGAAGTTTTCGTCGGTCGGCCTAAAGTGCCTCGCGTGGAAATGGATCCAGGAGAGGCGCTTTAGGCCTTTGTTCGATGCAGGTCGTTCTCCCAAAACCGCTGCGCACTTGTGGGTGACATGCGTTAGGTCCTTTGCGGCCCTTGGCCGGCAGACCGAAGCCGCTGCTCAAGGCGGTTCTGTTCTAAGCCTTTCTTAAGGCGGTTGTGTCATGACAAGGCTAAGCGTTGGGCCGACCCTATGGGCAAAACAAAGACCGAAAGCATCCCAGCGGATGTTTATATCCAATTTGTGCGGTCGTTGTTCGACAACGCGCACATGTTGTTGATCGGTGGCGCGTGCTACTGGATCCTCGGATTCATGATCTATCTGCGCACCCACAATCCCCTGTTCCTGGCGTTTTCTTTTGCCCTGCTTTCCGTCAGCCTTATCCGTTACTTCGGCATTCGCGGCTTCCTGAGGACAGGCGGCGCAATTGCCGATGTCGAACACGCGCAGCGGTTGGAGCGCAGCTACATCCTGAAGGGCTGCCTTCAGGGTCTCGGATTGGGCGCGCTGTGTTTCGTGTCGATCTACATATATCCCGAACCGTTCGCCGAGCTCGCGGCAATGTCGCTCACGCTGGCGACCCTGGTCACCGTTGTCGCCCGCAACTATGGGTCGCCGCGCATGGTGCGGATCTTTTCCGTGACCTTCATCGGTCCGGCGGCTCTCGCGCTCCTGCTGCGCATGGACGCGCCCTCCGTCGTCCTCGGCCTGATGATCATCCCGATGACGTTCATCACCATCACCGGCGCCGATCATGTCCGCAACGTGCTGTTCTCGGCGGTCATCGGCCACAAGCAGGCGAGAAACCTGACGCGCAGGTTCGACCGCGCGCTCAACACGATGTCGCACGGCCTGGTCATGCTCGGCCCCGACGGGCGCGTCGCCGTCGCCAATGCCGAGGCCGCCCATCTGATGTCGCTGAAATCGGCCGACGCGCTGCTCGGGCGCTCGATCCACGGCCTTCTGATGCGCGGCGTCGCCGGCGGCATGCTGGCACCGAAGGATTGCCGCTACATCGAGGCGCAGCTGACGCGCGCCTTGCGCGAGGGCCGGGACCGCAAGGTGCTCGTGTCGCTCGCCAATGGCCAGCACTACGAGTTCTCCGCGCGCGAAGGCAGCCAGGAACTCGGCGTCATCACCTTCGAGGACGTCACGGCCCGGGTCGAGGCGGAGGAAAAGATCCGCTTCATGGCGCGCTACGACAACCTCACCGGCCTGCCGAACCGTGCCTACTTCCACGAGCTGGTCGGCGAAGCCATGGCGTCCGGCGACCGCGACCGGCTCTGCGGCTTGGCGGTGCTCGACCTCGATGATTTCAAGAGCGTCAACGACACGCTCGGCCACCCGGTCGGCGACGGTCTGATCTACGCCGTAGCCGAGCGCCTGGCAGCGGTCGCCGGGCCGGGCATCAATGTCAGCCGCTTCGGCGGCGACGAATTCATGATCTATTTCGACCGCATCGAGGATGAGAGCCATCTCAGCAGCCTGCTCGACGAGATCTTCGCCGGCCTGCAGGGCGAAGTCGACGTCGCCGGTCACGGCCTGCGCATCCAGACCAGTGGCGGCGCGGTGTTGTCCGTGGTCAAGGACACCGACGTCGACGGCATGATCGTCAAGGCGGACCTCGCGCTCTACAAAGCCAAGGAGCTCGGCAAGAACAGCTGGCGGCTGTTCGAGGCATCGATGGACGCCGCCTTCCGCAATCGCCAGCTGATGAAGGCCGAACTGCGCAGCGCCGTGCAAGCCAAGGAGTTGCGCGTCGTCTACCAGCCGATCGTGTCGATGAGCACCATGCGCATCGCCAGCTGCGAGGCGCTCTGCCGCTGGGATCATCCCGATCTCGGCCCGATTTCGCCGGGCGTCTTCATTCCGCTGGCCGAGGAGATGGGCATCATCTCCGAGATCAGCTCTTTCGTGCTGCAGGCGGCCTGCGCCGAATGCGCCAAATGGCCGGCCCAGACCAGCGTTTCGATCAACCTGTCGGCCAAGGACTTCCGCAACCGCGACGTCGTGCAGAAGGTGCGTGATGCGCTGGCGGCGTCGGGCCTTGCGCCGCACCGGCTCGAGATCGAGGTGACGGAGACTGCCCTGCTCGACGACAAATCACTGACCCGCGAGCTGATCGAAGAGCTGAAAGCGCTGGGCGTCCGCATCGCGCTCGACGACTTCGGCACCGGCTATTCCAGCCTCAGCTACCTGCACAAGCTGCCGCTCGACAAGATCAAGATTGATCGCTCCTTCCTGATCGACGTGACCCAGAGCCCCCAGTCGCTCGATCTTCTGAAGGGTATCGTCGGCTTGACCCGGACGCTGGGCCTGGTCGTCACGATCGAAGGGGTGGAGACTTTCGAGCAGCTGAAGATATTGGTGCGTTCGGTCAAGCCAGACCTCGTGCAAGGCTTCCTGTTCGGCGCCGCGCTCAGCGCGTCCGGCATCGAGACGATGTCGAACGTCACCTGGCCATTCGCCGCGGACCTGCGCCTCGCCCCCAGACGGTCGGCCAGATAGGGAATTTCATCATTCAGGATTAAGAATGCGCGTTGCGTTGGCTACGCAGCAATTTTCGTCCAATCGGAAGGTTTTGACCCGATTGTTCAGGATCAAAAGCTCACATTTGTTTTATCTAAGCAATTCAATACGGCAAACTATTTTGGCTTGATGCCCTATATTACCGGTAGCTGCGGCAGCCAAGTCCTTTCAGCTCTGGCATCTGTGAACTCCTTGACATCGGATGCGTGCCAAGGTCCGAGTGTGCGGTCGACTTTTCCGCGCAACCCTTTCCGGCGCATTGTTAAGGTTAACGGAAGGTAAACCAGCAGTATCGAATTTTCGGCTTGTGTCTCATTTTGACTCGAATAGCCTGTTTACAGGCGGATACGAGGACTTGAGGATGGATACTGCAAGAAACGATGCGCAGGCTGACGCCGGCGCAAATGCTGGCTCGGCGCTGAATCGTTCGATCATGCAATTGCTGGAGCATGTCGATTACCGTTTGATCACGGGGGGCGAGGATCTGGAGGCGATCTACCGCCTTCGCTATCAGTCCTACCTGCGCTCAGGCATGTGCGGCCCGATCGCCAGCGGGATGTTCGAGGATCGCTGGGACAACCTGCCGAATTCCTACCGGTTCGGCGTCTATTTCGATGGCCACTTGGTCAGCACGCTGCGGCTCCATTACATTTCCCGCGAGCACCCCTATTCGCCCTCTGTCGACGCCTATCCGGAAATCTTGGCAGAGCGGCTTGCCCGCGGAGAAACCTTCATAGACGGAACCCGGTTCGCAACCGACGCGGATAGCGCGCCCGCGCCCGGAGTCCTGCCTTTCCTGACGCTGAGGCTCGGCATGGTGGCTTCCAGCTATTTTGGCCAGACGGCCGTGCTGACGCCGGTCAAGGTCGAACATTCCGCTTACTACGCCCGCATCTTCCATGCCGTGCAGCGGACAGAAGGCAAGGTGTTTCCGGGTGTCCTTGCGCCGATCGCCTTGTTCGAGATCCCCTGCGGTGAAAACTTGCGCCAGACGCTCGACCGCTTCCCGTTCTTCAAGTCGACGCCGGTGGAGCAGCGGATGATGTTCGCCAATCCGGCCATCAACCGGCTCACCCCTCTGTCGATCGTACCGACGGCCAAATACTATCGCGATGCCGCCTGAACGGGCGTCCTTCCGCGCATCGTGAACCTTCCCCGCGGCTCCCGCGTTACGAGTACCGGCGTCACTGATCAGCGACGGCGCCGCATTCTTGCCCCAGGCTTGTCGCCGGCTCAAATCGGGTTTTTCACGGGAAGGAGTACGATCATGACCATCCACTCGCTTGCGCTCACGCCCCTGATCTCGCTGATCGCCGGCATATTGATCCTGGTGATGCCGCGCCTGCTCAACTACATCGTCGCGCTCTATCTGATCGTGGTCGGCCTGCTCGGCCTGTTTCCGCACCTCGCCGCCTAATGCATCTCGCCTGAAACCGTGCAGCGGTTCTGGGCAACGGCACCCATCAAGAAGAGCTTTGAAGCGTCTCGCCTGAATCCGATTCAGCGCGACGCGCTTTAAAGGCCTACGACGCCCCTCGCCACGGCGAGGGCCTCCCATCGCAATTTTAGCTTCCGCCCATTTCAACTTTCGTTTGAGACTGTTGTCGCCGGCCGTGCGGCAATAGCGCCATTGCTCTTGCTCCGGCTTTTCGCTATGTGCCTCGAAGGCATTTTCGAAGGGGTATTCCTATGGCTGATCACACGCCGACCGGTCCTGTCGAACTGGGCGCGCAGATGGACTATGCCGAGCATGATCGTACTTACAACGCATTCCTCGCGCTGGCCAAATACGGCTCGCTCGTCTGCGCCGCCATTCTGCTGGCCATGGCCTTCGGCTTCTTCGCGGGCGGCTTCTTCTCGGCGACCATCCTGTTCATCGTGATCATGGCCGTCGGCTATTTCATTCTGCGGTAGACTCTCCAAGCCATTGCGTTTGACGTTCCGCCGGAGGTCCCGGCCGACGCCTTGCGCAGCAAGGTTCCAGCCGAAAGGATCATGCGGTGGGGCAGACGGTATTCATCCCTCGTGAGCTTGACGCGAACGAGCCGAGAGTCGCGGCCTCGCCCGAGACGGTGAAAAGGATGGCGGGCCTGGGCTTCGAGGTGATCGTCGAGAAGGGCGCCGGCCTGCGCTCGCGCATTACCGATCAGGAATTTGCCACCGCCGGCGGCACGATTGGAACTGCCGGGGACGCCAAGAACGCCGATGTGGTGCTGAAGGTGCGCCGGCCGACCGATGCCGAGCTCAAGGGCTACAAATCGGGCGCGGCCGTCATCGCCATCATGGATCCTTACGGCAACGATGCGGCGCTTGCCGCGATGGCCAGTGCCGGCATCACCGCCTTCTCGATGGAGTTCATGCCGCGCATCACCCGCGCGCAGGTGATGGACGTGCTTTCCTCGCAGGCCAATCTTGCCGGCTACCAGGCGGTGGTCGATGCGGCGGCCGAATATGACCGCGCGCTGCCGATGATGATGACGGCGGCGGGCACGGTACCGGCAGCAAAAACCTTCATCATGGGCGTCGGCGTCGCCGGTCTGCAGGCGATCGCCACAGCGCGCCGTCTCGGCGCCGTCGTCACCGCCACCGACGTGCGTCCGGCGGTGAAGGAGCAGGTGCAGTCGCTCGGCGCAAAGTTCCTGGCGGTCGAGGACGAGGAGTTCAAGGCGGCGGAGACCGCCGGCGGCTACGCCAAGGAAATGTCGAAGGAATATCAGGCCAAGCAGGCGGCCCTGACCGCAGAGCACATCGCCAAGCAGGATATCGTCATCACCACGGCGCTGATCCCTGGACGTCCGGCGCCGAAGCTGGTCTCGGCCGCCATGGTCGCCTCGATGAAGCCGGGCTCGGTGATCGTCGACCTTGCGGTCGAACGCGGCGGCAATGTCGAAGGCGCTCAACCCGGCAGGGTCGTGACGACGGAAAACGGCGTCAAGATCGTCGGCCATCTCAATGTGCCCGGTCGTGTCGCGGCATCCGCCTCGCTGCTCTATGCCAAGAACCTCTACGCCTTCCTCGAGACAATGGTCGACAAGGTGACGAAGACCCTTGCCATCAAGCGCGATGACGAGCTGGTCAAGGCGACGATGCTGACCGATGCCGGCCAAATCGTGCACCCCAGTTTCGCCAAGGCCGCCGGGCAGCCGCGCACCGAGCCGGCTGCGATCCCGGCCACGGTCCTGGTCGCGGAGGCCGCCGACAAGAAACCGGCGCCCAGGAGGAGGGCCGCAGCCAAGTCACCCTCGCCTAAGCCAGAAGGGACCGCGTGATGGAACAGCTGCAGAAAGCCCTCGACCAGCTCGATCAGGCGACCGCTGCCGTACGCCTCGCGGTGCAGGATCTCGCCAATGCGCCCGCCGGCGCCGAGGCTGCCGGCAACGCCGCGCACGCGCTCTCGGGCGGCGCCATCGATCCCTTTGTCTTCCGCTTCGCCATCTTCGTGCTGGCGATCTTCGTCGGCTATTATGTCGTCTGGTCGGTGACACCGGCGCTGCACACGCCGCTGATGGCCGTCACCAACGCCATCTCCTCGGTCATCGTCGTCGGCGCGCTGCTCGCCGTCGGCATCGCGGCCTCCGGCCTTGCGGCGGGCTTCGGCTTCATCGCCCTGGTGCTGGTGTCGGTCAACATCTTCGGCGGCTTCCTCGTCACCCAGCGCATGCTCGCCATGTACAAGAAGAAGGAAAAGTGACGTGACCGTCAATCTCGCTTCCTTCCTCTATCTGGTCTCCGGCATCCTGTTCATCCTGGCGCTGCGCGGCCTGTCGCATCCGACCACCAGCCGCCAGGGCAATCTCTACGGCATGATCGGCATGGGCATTGCCATCGCCACCACGCTGGCGCTGGCGCTGCCCTCGGCTGGCCGCTTCGGCCTGATCGTGCTCGGGCTTGCCATCGGCGGCGGCGTCGGCGCCTATGTGGCGCGCCGCATCGCCATGACCTCGATGCCGCAGCTGGTCGCCGCCTTCCACTCGCTCGTCGGTTTCGCCGCCGTCATGGTGGCGGCGGCCGCCATCTACGCGCCGGAAAGCTTCGGCATCGGCACGGCCGGCGACATCCATGCCCAGGCGCTCATCGAGATGAGCCTCGGCGTCGCGATCGGTGCCATCACCTTCACCGGCTCGGTCATCGCCTTCCTCAAGCTCGACGGCCGCATGTCCGGCAAGCCGATCATGTTCGGCGGCCGCCACCTGATCAACATCGCGCTCGGCGTAGCCCTCGTGGTGCTGATCGTGCTGCTCGTCACCACCGAATCCAAGCTAATCTTCTGGCTGATCGTCGCCGCTTCGCTGGTGCTCGGCGTGCTTCTGATCATCCCGATCGGCGGCGCCGACATGCCGGTCGTGGTGTCGATGCTGAATTCCTATTCCGGTTGGGCGGCAGCGGCGCTCGGCTTCACGCTCGGCAATCTGGCGCTGATCATCACCGGTGCGCTGGTCGGTTCTTCCGGTGCGATCCTGTCCTACATCATGTGCAAGGGCATGAACCGCTCCTTCATCTCCGTCATTCTCGGCGGCTTCGGCGGCGAGACGGCTGCGGCTGCCGACGACGGCATCGAGCGCACCGTCAAGCAGGGCTCGGCCGACGACGCCGCCTATCTGATGATGAACGCGCAGAAGGTCATCATCGTGCCGGGCTATGGCATGGCGGTGGCCCAGGCCCAGCACGCGCTGCGCGAGATGGCCGACAAGCTCAAGGCCAATGGCGTCGAGGTAAAATACGCCATCCATCCGGTTGCCGGCCGCATGCCTGGCCACATGAACGTGCTGCTCGCCGAGGCCAATGTGCCCTATGACGAGGTGTTCGAGTTGGAGGATATCAACTCCGAATTCGCCCAGGCCGATGTCGCCTATGTCATCGGCGCCAACGACGTCACCAACCCGTCCGCGCGAGATGACAAGAGCAGCCCGATCTACGGCATGCCGATCCTCGACGTCGACAAGGCCCGCACCTGCCTGTTCGTCAAGCGCTCGCTGGGTTCGGGCTATGCCGGCATCGACAACACGCTGTTCTATAAGGACGGCACCATGATGCTGCTCGGCGACGCCAAGAAGATGACCGAGGAAATCGTCAAGGCCTTCGATCACTGATCCGGCTTGCCATCTCAAAGACCGAAAAGCCCGGCCGTGAGCCGGGCTTTGTCTTTCAATCACCGGATGGTTCAGTCTAGCCTTTGGACAGGAAAAGCGCCTCGTCTTCGTCGCGCTGCTTGCCGCCGAGAGCTGCGGCAGCGCTGGCGATGAATGCGCCGATGACCAACGCCAAGGCGCCGATCAGGGCAAATGAGGCCGTTGCCTTCCTGGCCGTGTCTGCCGCCTGCTTGGCCTTGGTCTTAGCCTCCTCCACCTTTGCAAGCACCGCATCGACACGGGCCTTTGCGTCGGCTTCCGGAAGGCCTGTGCGGGCAGTCACAAGCTGCGCCAGGTAGGTCTTGTCGTCGGCCGACACCTCACCGGAGGCGGCACTTGCGACCAGGATGCGAGACGCTTGCGCCGTGGTCGCCGCGTCGTTTTGCGGATTGGCGGCTGCAAGCTTGCTCGCATCCGCCGGACGGAACAGCGTGTCGACGAAATACGATGTCGCATTGTCGACCGAGGCGCCGTTGGCGTTTGCCGACGCGCCTGCCGAGGCACCCATCGCGGCGCCCGACGCGACAGTGGATGCCGCCTGCACGCCCGTCCCAACTGCAGCCGACAGGACCGAGCCGAGAACACCGGCGACAAGCAACGTGGCCAGCGCCCAGGCAAGGAAGCCGTGGGTGGTGTCGCGGAAATAGACCTCGTCAGTGTGGACGCCAACCCATTTGGTCCGCAACCGCCCGGCAAGATAACCGCCTAGGCCCGCCGACAGCCATTGCACGACGATTAACCAGGCGCCCGTGGTAGCCGCGAAGGTGGTGACCGAAGGATTCGACGCGGACCAGGGCGAAACCATCGTCAGCCCGAGTCCGGAGCCGAGCAAGGTAAGGATGAGAGTCAAAGCCGAGGCTGCGAAAGCGCCAGCGATAATCGGCCCCCAACTGACGGCGGTGGCGGAGGATTCTAGCGTACCGGGAGCATCGGTTGCCGATAGGGTGGGCTGCATCGAAGCCTCCTAGCGGGCAAAAAGCATGATGAGAATGATGATCGGAATCGGAACCCCGAGCAACCAGAGCAAGATACCGCGGCCCATCGAAACCTCCTGAAACAAGTTGTGATCGATCTGTCACAATGTTTCAGGCGACCTTCTGTTCCGGTCGGATCACCCCATCCGCCACGGACGGCGGACCGACGGCAGGCTGAGAGGCCCGATGGCACGGTCCTCAAATATCCAGATTGGCCACCGACAGCGCATTGTCCTGGATGAACTCGCGCCGCGGCTCCACCTCGTCGCCCATCAGCCGTGAGAACAGGCTGTCGGCGTCGGTCGCGTCGGCCACCTTGACCTGAAGCAGCGAGCGCACATTCGGATCCAGCGTGGTTTCCCAGAGCTGTTCGGCGTTCATCTCGCCAAGGCCCTTGTAGCGCTGCATGGTCAGTCCCTTGCGGCCAGCCGCGAACACCGCGTTGAGCAGCGCCAGCGGCCCGGAAAGGAGCTCGAAAGTCTCCTTGCGGCGCAGCGCCGGCTGCTCGCCATAGACTTCCGCCAGGCGCGCTGCATAGCGGTCCAGCTGGCGCGCATCGGCCGAATTGATCAGCCCGGCATCGAGCTGGACCGCGTCCTTGACGCCGCGCACGGTGCGTTCGAAGACATAGCCGCCCGACCCGTCATTGGAGGTCGACAGCCGTCCGCTCCAGCCGCGCTCGGTCTCCTCGGCGATCATGTCGAGCCGCCTGGCGACGTGTTCGGCCATGGCGGTGGCGCGGCCGAGATCGGCGAGCACGTCGGCGTTGAGCGCGCCGGCGATCGCCGCCTGCTCGACGACACTGCGGTTGTAGCGCGTGTGCAGCCCGTTGATCAGGTGCCGCACCGCCAAGGCGTCGTCGACCGCGCCGCGCAGGTCCTGTCCGGTCCGCACCTCGCCGGAGGCGAGCGTCAGTGAAGCCTCTTCCAGCCCGGACTCGATCAGATATTCCTCATAGGCGCTTTCGTCCTTGAGATATTGCGAGCTCTTGCCCCGCGTCACTTTGTAGAGCGGCGGCTGGGCGATGTAGAGATGGCCGCGCTCGATCAGCTCCGGCATCTGCCGGAAGAAGAAGGTGAGCAGCAGCGTGCGGATGTGGGCGCCGTCGACGTCGGCGTCCGTCATCAGGATGATCTTGTGGTAGCGCAGCTTGTCGGCGTTGAACTCGTCCTTGCCGATCGAGGTGCCGAGCGCCGTGATCAGCGTGCCGATCATGTCGGAGCTGAGCATACGGTCGAAGCGCGCCCGCTCGACATTCAGGATCTTGCCCCGCAGCGGCAGGATCGCCTGGTTCTGGCGCGAGCGCCCGCCCTTGGCCGAGCCGCCGGCCGAGTCGCCCTCAACGATGAAGATTTCCGATTTCGCGGGATCGCGCTCTTGGCAGTCGGCAAGCTTGCCGGGCAGCGAGGTGACGCCGAGCGTGCTCTTGCGGGTTATGTCGCGCGCCTTGCGCGCGGCTTCGCGCGCGGCGGCCGCCTGGATCACCTTCTCCACCACCACCTTGCCTTCGCTTGGATGCTCTTCCAGCCAGGTGCCCAGCGCCTCGTTGACCAGGCTTTCCACCACCGGCCGGACTTCGGAGGAGACCAGCTTGTCCTTGGTCTGCGAGGAGAATTTCGGATCCGGAACCTTGACCGACAGAACGGCCGTCAGGCCTTCGCGGCAGTCGTCGCCGGTGAGCGAAACCTTTTCCTTCTTGGTCTGGCCGGAGGACTCGCCATAGCCGGTGATCTGCCTGGTCAGCGCGGCGCGGAATCCGGCCAGATGCGTGCCGCCGTCGCGCTGCGGGATGTTGTTGGTGAAGGCCAGCACGTTCTCGTGGTAACTGTCGTTCCACCACATCGCCACCTCGACGGTGATGCCGTCGCGCTCGGCGCGAATGGCGATCGGCTTCTCGATCAGCGGCTTCTTCACCCGGTCGAGATACTTGACGAATTCCTCTAGGCCGCCGTCATAATGCAATTCGTGGCGCACGAGGTCGGCATGGCGCGCGTCGGTCAGCACGATGCGCACGCCGGAATTGAGGAAGGCGAGCTCGCGCAGCCGGTGCTCGAGCGTGTTGTAGTCGAATTCGACCATGGTGAAGGTTTCGGCTGACGGGAAGAAGGTGATCTCGCTGCCGCTGCGGCCTTCATAGGTCCCCGGTCGCTTGTCCTGCTCGTAGGTGCCGGTCACCTTCAGCGGAGCGTCGGCATTGCCATGCGTGAAGCTCATCTCGAAGATTTCGCCGTTGCGACGGATCTTGAGCTTGAGCCATGCCGAAAGAGCGTTGACCACCGAGACGCCGACGCCGTGCAGGCCGCCCGAAACCTTGTAGGAGTTCTGGTCGAATTTGCCGCCGGCATGCAGCTGGGTCATGATCACTTCGGCCGCCGAGACGCCCTCGCTGGGATGGATATCGGTCGGAATCCCGCGGCCATTGTCGATGACGGTCACCGAGCCGTCGGGGTTGAGCGTCACCGAGACGAGGTCGGCATGCCCGGCCAGCGCCTCGTCGATGGCGTTGTCCACCACCTCATAGACCATGTGATGCAGGCCCGAGCCGTCGTCGGTGTCGCCGATATACATGCCCGGCCGCTTGCGGACAGCGTCCAACCCCTTCAAAACTTTGATGGAATCGGCGCCATACTCGGCTTCCGCGCCAATGGCGCTTTCGGTCTGATCGCTCATAAATACCTGTCTGATTGATGTCGCTGATCCGGCGCGGAAAAATGGTCCCGAATCGCGCCGTTTTGATGTCCTAGATATAGGCGCAAATGGCCGTTTTTCCAAGGTTTGCAGGCGTTTTGCCGGCTTGGCGAGCGGCCGTTGGCAGGCCGGGCGCGATACTCCGGGAAGCGCGGGGCGGGCAGCGGGCTATGCCGGCGCGAAAGCCTCGCCCGCGTGCGGCGTTGCAGCAGTCATATCGGGACGTCTGCTATTCCGCCCGGAGGCCGGCGCGCAGCGCCTTCAGCGCCTCGCTCCAGCGGAACAACTCGTCCAGCATGGTCTTGGCGCCGCCCAGCACCTGCTCGCCCGGATGATACGCGCCCTCCTTGTCGAGCAAGGTCCTGTAGGAAGGCAGCGCCACGCCTTCCGGGATCGGCATGACGCCGACCGAGGTCAGCAGCGGCTTCAGCGCCTGTGCCGCGCGCAGGCCGCCGGACACCCCGCCATAGCTGAAGATGGCGGCGGGCTTGTAGCGCCACTCCTTGAGCAGATAGTCGACGGCGTTAACAATCGCCGGAGCGGCGAAGTAGTTGTATTCCGGCGCCACGAAGACGAAGGCGTCGGCGGCGTCGATCGCCTTCGACCAGGCCTTGGTGTGGTCGTTCTCGTATTTGCGCAGGCGTGGATGATGCGGCTCGTCGAGCAGCGGCAGCTTGAAGGCGGCAATGTCGGCGAGCACCGGCTCGAACTTGCCGTGCTCGCGCGCGAACCCCTCCAGCCACTCGGCGAAGATCGGTCCGGCGCGTCCCGGTCGCGTGCTGCCGATGATGATGCTCAACTGGTGCTTCACGGGTGGCTCCTCGATTGACGGTATCCGTTGGCGACTAAAGGAACCGGTCACGGTCAACAAGCAGCCATCGAAGGGCGCCGTTCACATTCAGGCGAGGCGGTCTCTCCATGGGCTTTCCGTCCGGTCACATGGACGCCCGCTTTGCCGCGCATTACATTTGCCGTCGTAGCGGAGCATCCGATGGACACAAAGCCCGCCCCCTTCGTGCCGCCTGCGCCGAAGCCGCGCACCCAGCCGCCCTCGACGCTGGAGATGATGCGCATCGTCTACCGCAACCCGCTCGAGCTGTGGGGCGAGCATACCTACAACGAGCCCTGGATCTCGGTGACCGGTATCGGCGGGCCGCTGGTCATCGCCAACGATCCCGGCCTCATCCGCCACGTGCTGGTCGACAACGCCAGGAACTACAAGATGGCGACGGTGCGCCAGCTGATCCTGCGCCCGATCCTGCGCGACGGCTTGCTCACCGCCGAGGGCGAGGTGTGGAAGCGCTCGCGCAAGGCGATGGCGCCGGTGTTCACGCCGCGCCACATCTTCGGTTTCGCCGAGCCGATGCTGAAGCGCACGCTGGAATTCGCCACCCGCTACGAGGCCGGCGGTACGACCGACGTCGCCCGCGACATGACGATGCTCACCTATGATATGCTGGCCGAGACGCTGTTTTCTGGCGAGATCGCCGGCGAGCCCGGCAGCTTCGCCAAGGAGATCGACCGCCTGTTCGAGACCATGGGCCGGGTCGATCCGCTCGACCTGTTGCGCGCCCCGGAATGGCTGCCGCGGCTGACCCGCATCCGCGGCCGCAAGACCATGGCCTATTTCCGCAACATCGTTGCCAACACGGTGAAAATGCGCGAGGAGCGGCTGAAGCGCGATCCCGACGGCGTGCCGCAGGATTTCCTGACGCTACTCCTGAAAGCCGAGGGGCCGGACGGCCTGACCCGCGCCGAGGTCGAGGACAACATCATCACCTTCATCGGCGCCGGGCACGAGACCACGGCGCGCGCGCTCGGCTGGACGATCTACTGTCTCGCCGAAGCGCCCTGGGAGCGCGACAAGGTCGAGCAGGAGATCGATGCGATGCTAGCGCGCGAGCCCGATCCGACAAGATGGCTGGACGCCATGCCGCTCACCCGCGCCGCCTTCGAGGAAGCGCTGAGGCTTTATCCGCCAGCGCCCTCGATCAATCGCGAGCCGATCGAGCCGGAGACCTGGAACGGCCTCTATATCCCGAGATACGCCGCCGTGCTGGTGATGCCCTGGGTGGTGCATCGCCATCGCAAGCTATGGGACAGGCCGGACGCCTTCATGCCGGAGCGCTTCCATCCGGAGAACCGCGAACGGATCGACCGCTTCCAGTATCTGCCTTTCGGCGCCGGGCCGCGCGTCTGCATCGGCGCCAGCTTCGCCATGCAGGAGGCGATCATTGCTTTGGCCATCCTGTTGTCGCGCTTCCGTTTCGACGTAACGTCACAAACCCGGCCATGGCCGGTGCAGAAGCTGACCACGCAGCCGCAGGGCGGCCTGCCGATGCAGATTTCCCGCCGCGCCTGATTGGAACGGGTCCCGATCGGGAACAGTCTACCGGTCGGCGATCGGCCGGCGCTGCTGGAACTGGCCGGCGGCGCGGAAGCGCCAGAGATAGCTCGGCAGGATCGCGGCGATCGCCTGCGGCTGGATGCCGAGGCCATTGATCGTTCTGTTCGCCTGGGCGGCGGCTTCGGAGACGACGTTGTGCTCGCGCAGCTGCAGCACCTGGTCCTTGGTCAGCAGCGGATTGGGCAACAGCTGCAGGATCGAGGCTTGGATATTGGCCATCCACCACGGCACCGGCACCAGGAGGCGTCTGCGGTCGATAACGGCGAGCAGCTCCTGCATGCATTCCTTGAAGGTCAACACCTGCGGGCCGCCGAGCTCATAGGTCTGGCCACGCTCGACCTTGCCGTCGACCGAGCGTGCCACCGCCTCGGCAACGTCGCCGACATAGATCGGCTGGAATTTCGTCTCCCCGCCGCCGATCAGCGGCAGCACGGGCGAGAAGCGCGCCATGTTGGCGAAGCGGTTGAAGAAGGCGTCCTCGGGTCCGAAATTGATCGAGGGCCGCAAGACGACGGCGTCGGGCACCGTCTCGAACACTGCTTTCTCGCCGAGAGCCTTGGTGCGGGCATATCCCGACGGCGAGTTGAGGTCGGCGCCGAGCGCCGATATATGGGTGAGGCCGGCGCCGACCGATCGCGCGGCCTCGGCGACGGCGCGCGCGCCGAACTCGTGCACGGAGCCGAATTTCTGCCGGCCGCTCTCATGCAGTATGGCGACGAGGTTGACGACGTGGTCGGCGCCCTGAACGGCGCGGTCGACCGACCAGCGCACGCGCACATTGGCCTGCACCGGCTGGATCTGGCCGACATTGCCGAGCGGCTGCACATGGCCGGCAAGGTCGGGCCGCCGGCAGGCGACCCGGATGCGATAGCCGCGCTTGGCGAGCGCGCGAACGACATGACGGCCGACGAATCCCGAGCCGCCGAACACGACGACGAGCTTGGGGGTCTGCAGGATTTCGGTCATGGCTGGCTCCGCGCGCAAAAGCTTGGCTGAGCCGCTTCTTAATCCGTTTCGCGTCAAAGGCAAAGAGCGACCGGAGGTCGCCGCCGCCTTGTTTTTTAGTAATTCCAGGAAAGTGTGGAGCGGTTTTCCGTGCCGAATTGCGTCAGGGTAAAAGCCGCTCAGAACGCCCGGCCGATGCGCGCGTCGACCGAATGCCGGTTGCCGCCTCGGATGACGAAGAAGGCGAGGATTGCCGCCCAGAGCAGCGACTTTTCCGCGCCCGAAAAGCCCTGGCCCATGGTGACCCAGTGGAACCATACCGTGACCAGAAGCACGATCAGGCCGGCGAAAGCGGCCGGGCGGGTGACGAGGCCGATGGCAATCAAAATGCCGCCGAAGAATTCGGTGCAGGCGAGCAGCGGGGACCAGAAGACGCCAGGATAGAAGCCCAGACCTTCGACCATTTCCGTGGCGCCAAACGGATTGACGATCTTCTGCGAGCCATGAATGGCGAGGAACGCCCCGGCAACGGCGCGCAGGAGCGTTTCGGCCGCATTGTTCAGCGTCGCATAGAGTCCGCCTAGGGCCGGAACGATAAGCCTTGGTCTGGACGTGTCGGTGCTGGCGAACATGCGGTCTCCTTTTTGCTGATTTGACGGACGCAAAGGCGTCCACTCCGTCAAATAGAATAAACCTGACGAACTTTCGCATGTTTTATTGCCGCAGTGAGAAACAGAAAACCCCGCCGAGGCGGGGTTTTCCGGGCAGTGAGCGCACCGAAACAGGGTCCAACGAGGCGGCCTGACCTGAGACGGTATCAAGGCGGCGTGAAGCAAGCACGCCCGCCCCGGCCCTGGACGCCTGGCGCGACGGCCGCCAATCGCAAGCCGCGACCCAAGCCACCCTTTTGCGGCTTGCGATGTGGGGTGCCGCTGATGGGTCGCTGCCGGGCTAAGAAAGGTTCAAAGCGGCGCGAAACAAATGCGCGCCTTGTTGCCGGGCGATGCCTCGATCAGGCCGAGTAGCGTTCGGCGAATTCGGAAATGCGCTGCACGACCGCCTTCGGGATATCGACACCGCGCGCCGTCGCCTTTTCAGCGGCCTCTGCCCGGGCACGGCCGGGGATGTGCACGCCGTAGCGCCGCCGCAGCCGGTCGAGCTGGTCCTTCATGCGCTGCTCAAAATCCGGATCGACCAATTTGGGCTCGATAGCGAGCACGAAGAGCCCGGTTCCGGGGCTGTCCGGCCCGCCGGAGAACCAGGGTGCGTCGAGCGACCAGTTGGCGCCGGAAATCCCCGCCGCCAGCACCTCGACCATAAGCGCGATGTTAGCGCCGCGCTGGCCGCCGAAGGCGAGCATCGCGCCCTTCATCGCCGCCGCCGGATCGGTGGTCGGGTTGCCGCTGGCATCGAGTGCCCAGCCCTCGGGGATCTTCCTGCCGTCTTCCGCCGCCTTGCGGATGTTGACGAAGGCGGTGGCGCTCGACGATTGGTCGATCACCAACGGCGGCCCGTCCGCGGCAGGCGCGGCAAAGGACATCGGGTTGGTGCAGTAGACCGGCTTGACCGAGCCCGAGCCTGCAAGCACCGCCGGCCCGTTGGTGGCGGCGAACGAGACCAGCCCCTGCGCTGCCAGCCGTCCGGTGAAATAGCCGAGCGCGCCGCAGGTATAGGCGTTCCTCTGGGAGAAGATGGCGACGCCGAAAAGCCTCGCTGCCTTGACGAGGTCATCGATAGTGCGGTCGAAGCCGGTATGGGCAAGTCCGCCGCGCGCATCGGAGAGGTAGGCGGCCAGCGCCGGCCGGGTGACGACCGGATCGGCATTGCCGTCGATGCGGCCGTCCTCGATCGCCTCCAGATAGTCGATGAAATGCGACAGGCCGACCGCCGACAGGCCTTCTGCTTCCGCCGCGATGATCGAGGCAACCAGCGACTGCGTCGCTTCTTCATTGGCGCCGGCGCCGAGCGCCGCCATGCGGCAGAGCCCTGTTGCCTGGTCGAGAGTGAGTTGCATCGGAGCCGTCCTGAGGGAGTAAGGGAATAAGGGAGTAGGGGGAAATTGTGGAGCAAATAGCGAATGGGGATGGAAATGTGAATGCGGATCGTGGCTGAACACTCCCCTATTCCCCTATTCCCCTATTCCCCTATTCCCCTACTCCCCTACTAACCGATCTTGACCGGAATCCGGGCCTCGATGCGGCTGAAGATGAGAACCAGGATGCCGGTGATGGTCATGTAGATCAGCGCCAGCAGCAGCAAGGGCTCGTAGGTGAGATAAGTGTCCTGCCGCACCTTGGACGAGACGGCGAAGATATCGATGACGCTGATCGTCGCCACCAGCGGCGTCGACTTGAGCTGCAGCACGGTTTCGCCGGTCAGTGTCGGCAGCGCACGGAAGAAGGCCTGCGGCAGCCAGATGCGGCGGAAGATCTTGAAGCGGCTCATGCCGAAGGCGCGCGCGGCTTCCAGCTGCCCTTTCGGCACGCCGGCGAAGGCGCCGCGCATCACCTCGCCTTCATAGCCGGCAAATGACAAGGTCAACGCCAACACGCCGTAGGGCCAGGCTTGCCTGAGATAGGGCCACATCCAGGACTCGCGAATCCATGGATATTGCGGAAAAAGCGATCCAAGCCCGTAGTAGAGCAGCCAGAGCTGCAGCAGCAGCGGCGTGCCGCGAATGATGGTGCAGAAGATCTTGGCCGGTGCGGCGAGCCAGAACGGCCCACCGGCCTGCGCCAGCCCAAGCGGTACGGCCAGTATAAAGCCCAGCGCGCAGGTCACGACGAGGATCCACAGCGACCGCCAGATGCCGAGCAGCCCCATCTGCCAATATTGCGGCAGCCAGTCCCAGCGCATGAAGAAGGCCGCGCAGAGGACCAATCCCAGCGCGATTAGGATCAGCACGATGCGGTGCGGCTTCAGCCAGAGCGAGGCACGCGCCGCCATGTTGATCGTGGTCGCTTCGGCCGACATCAGCGCGCCTCCTTGACGGAAGGCATGCCGCGCCGCGACCAGGCCTCGACGCGGCCGATGATCACGTTGGAAAACAGCGTCAGCGCCAGATAAAGCGCGCCGGCAGCAAGATAGAAGACCAGATAGGCCTTGGTGACGCCGGCCGCCTGACGCGTCGCCAGCGTCAGTTCGAAGAAGCCAACGACGGCAAGCAACGCGGTGTCCTTGGTGGCGATCAGCCAGAGATTGGCAAGGCCGGGAATGGCGAAAGGCAGCATTGCCGGCAATGTTATGCGCCTCAACATCAGGCCGGGCGGCATGCCATAGGCGCGGGCGGCCTCGATCTGGCCTTGTGGGATGGAAAGGATGGCGCCGCGGATGACTTCCGTCGAATAGGCGCCCTGCACGACCCCAAGGACAAAAATGCCGGCGGCCAGCCCGCTGATGTCGACGCGCTGGTAACCCATAGCGGTCAGCAGCTGATTGATGAGATCGGTGCCGGCGTAATAGAGCAGCAGGATCAGCACCAGTTCCGGCACGGCGCGCACCACCGTGGTGTAGACGGCGAGCAGATCGCGCGTCACCGGTCCGCCGTAAAGCTTGCCCCAGGCGCCGCCGGTGCCGATCAAAAGGCCAAGGCAGGTGGCGCCGATGGCGATCTCGATCGAATGCAGCAATCCGACCAGCAGGGTGCCGCCCCAGCCGGGCGGCACGGGCGACAGGAGTTCGATGATGCCGGCCGCCGAGGCCGGAAGAAAGGCATTGATCAGCTTCGCCCCCGAATTGCTGGCAGCCGCCGACCGCAGCGTTCAGCGGCGGGCTTGCGTGGCAGGGTTTGGGCCAAGGGGCATGGCGCTGGCCATGCCCCAATATCAAATGGAGGCGTCAGTTCGACTGCGTGGCGCCGCCATAGATGTCGAAGTCGAAGTATTTCTTGGAGATTTCATCGTACTTACCATTGGCGCGGATGGCCTTGATGCCAGCGTTGATCTTTTCCTTGAGCGCGGTGTCTTCCTTGCGCACGCCGGCGCCCACGCCCGGTCCCAGCACCTCGTCGTCCGGCGCGACCATGCCCTTCAGATCGCAGCAGGCCTTGCCCTGGTCCGTCTTGAGGAATTCGCCGAGCGCGATGGAGTCGGCCTGCACCGCATCGAGACGGCCGGCGGCGAGATCGTTGTTGGCCTCGTCCTGCGTCTGGTATTCCTTGATCTCCTGCGCGCCGGTGAAGTGCTTCTTGGCGTAGACGGCATGTACGGTCGACACCTGAACGCCGATCACCTTGCCTTTAAGATCGTCCGGCGTGGCGCCGAACTTCTGATCCTTCGGTCCGATGATTGCTGTCGGCGTGTTGTAATACTTATCCGAGAAGTCGATCGTCTTCTTGCGCTCGTCGGTGATCGACATCGAGGAGACGATGAGGTCGATCTTCTTGGTGGTGAGCGCCGGAATGATGCCGTCCCAGGCAACGGGCGTGATGACGCAGTCGAGCTTCTCCTCGGCGCAGACGGCGTCGATGAAATCGATCTCCCAGCCGACCCACTTGCCCGTCGCGTCCGGCGAGGTGAACGGCGGATAGGGCTCGGCGGCGACGCCGATCTTGACCTGATCGGCCTTGGCCACGCCCATCGCGGCGACGCCGAACAGCAGCGCCGCGGCGAAGGTCTTGAGAACAGTCTTCATTTCAGGACTCCCAGTTTGTTGTCGTTCCCGGTTTTCGCTCCGCTTGACGCCGGCCCTAGCCGACATTGCGGAGGAATTGCTTGAGCCTTTCGGATTTCGGGGCGCCGAACAGCTGTTCCGGCGAGCCTTCTTCCTCGACCAGCCCGTTGTAGAGGTAGACGACATGGGTCGCGACCTCGCGGGCGAATTTCATTTCATGCGTCACCAGCACCATGGTGCGCCCCTCGCGCGCCAGGTCGCCGATCACCTTCAGAACCTCGCCGACCAGCTCCGGATCGAGCGCGGAGGTCGGTTCGTCGAACAGCATGACGCGCGGATTGATCGCCAGTGCCCTGGCGATTGCGGCGCGCTGCTGCTGGCCGCCCGACAGGAATGCCGGGTAGACGTCGCGCTTCTCCGCCAGTCCGACCCGGGCGAGCAGCTTCTCGGCCTGGGCGATCGCCTCGTCGCGCTTGACGCCGAGCACGTGCACCGGAACCTCGATGACGTTCTCGATCAGCGTCATGTGGCTCCACAGGTTGAAGTTTTGGAACACCATGCCGAGTCTCGAGCGGATGCGCTCGATCTGCTTGCGGTCGGCAGGAACCGTATGGCCGTGGCTGTCGGCCTTCAGCTTGATCTCCTCGCCATTGACACGGATGATGCCGCTGGTCGGGTTTTCCAGGCAGTTGATGCAGCGCAGCAGCGTCGACTTGCCGGAGCCCGAGCCGCCGATGATGGCGATCACCTCGCCGTCGCGCGCCGACAGCGAAACGCCCTTCAGCACATGCAACTGGCCGAACTTCTTGTGCAGGTTCTCGACATGGATGGCTTCGGCGGCGCCGCTCTGCGCTTGGCCGGCTGGGACTGCGGCGGCTTCCACCGCGCTCACCGGGTAACCTCTATATGGGCGACGGCAGTTCGTCGAACGTCCATCCGGCTCATCAACATACGCTGTACTGTCCCGCTCCTCACTTCAGCATGGACCCGGCAGCGCGAGCCCGTCAATCCCGTTCATTACGGCACTTGCGACCTTGTTGCGCAAGTGTATAAATAGCCGTTCATGAAATTTTTTCGGTTTTTTTCATCTTAAAAGGGCATTGATGAGCGCTTTCGGATCACAATCCATGGCGGCGCCGCTGCGGCGCGTGCTCATGCGGTCGGCGGCGAACGCGATGCGCGACGCCGACAGAACTCAATGGCACTATGGCCCCGGGTTCAACCCGGCGAAGGCAGCGTCGCAGCACGCGGCCCTTGCTGAACTGGTAGCGGCTTCCGGCGCCGAAATCGAATGGATCGAGGACAAGGCCGACGGCCTTTCGGATTCGGTGTTCACGCACGACCCATCGCTGATGACCGACCGCGGTGCGCTGATCCTGTCCATGGGCAAGCCATTGCGCGCCAGGGAGCCCTCCCTTCATGAGGAAACCTACAGAGGGCTGGGCATTCCGATCCTTGGCCGCGTCGAGGCTCCTGGCCAGGTCGAAGGCGGTGATTGCGTATGGGTGGATGCCCGCACGCTGGCGATCGGGCGCGGGGTCCGCTCCAATCAGGAAGGCATCCAGCAGGTTTCGAACCTGCTGACGCCGCTGGGAATTTCCGTCTACGGTTTTGATCTGCCGCTGTGGCAGGGGGAAGAGGCGTGCCTGCATCTGATGTCGGTGATCAGCCCGCTGGCCGACGATCTCGCGCTGGTCTATTCGCCGCTGTTGCCGGCTCCGTTCTATCAGATGCTGAAGGCGCGCGGCATCAGGCTGGTCGAAGGCGACGCCGGAGAATTCGCCGCTTCCAACGGCCTCAGCCTGAACGTGCTGCCGACCAGCCCGCACAAGGTCATTGCCGTTGCGGGCTTTCCCAAGACCAAAGCCGCGATGGAGGCCGCCGGCTGCACGGTTGAGATTTTCGAGGCGGATGCGCTCTGTATCGCCTGCGAAGGCGGGCCGACATGCCTGACGCGGCCGATCCTGCGCCGATGACTGCGCGCCGCAAGTTCCGTCGCGAGGGCGAGGAGCGGCGGCGGCAGGATCTGATCGAAGCGACTCTGGACTGCGTGGCGGAATATGGCCTGCAGGGCGCCACTTTGCGCACCATCGCATTGCGTGCCGGCGTCACCGCCGGCCTGATCCGGCACTATTTCCCCGGCAAGGAAGAATTGCTGCAGGGGGCCTATACGGCGCTGGTCGGCCGCATGACCGAGCAGGCGAAAGCGGCATTGGTCATGGAAGAGGCGTCGCCTCGTCAATGCCTTGCAGCTTTCGTCACCGCCAATCTCAGCGCGCCGATCATCGACCAACGGGTGTTTTCGCTCTGGGCGACCTTCATCGGCCGTGCCGGTGCGGATCCGACGCTCGCCCGTGCTCACCGCGAAGGCTATCTTGGCTTTCGTAACGAGGTGGAAGCGGTCGTCGCCGAGGTGCTCGCCGCCGAACAGCGCGAACCGGACGCAAGTCAGCTGCGCCGTCATGCCATCGCCATCAACGCGATCATCGACGGGCTTTGGATCGAAGGCTGCCTGGCCGGTGAGATGTTCTCGCCAGGCGAGTTGGCGGCGATTGGCATCAAGGCTGTCGAGGCCGAACTCGGCCTCGCACCGCTGAAGCATGATCCCGAAAAGTAGGACCCGGTTTTCGGAGAAAGATCATGCTCAACAAAGGTTAGATCGGGATGGCAATTCAACGAAACGCCATCACGGTCCAGAGCAATTCCAGGAAAAGGTGAAAAGCGGTTTCCCGTCCGGGATTGCGTAACAAACAAAGAGATAGAGCAAATCACTGTTTCCGTTAAACGGTGATCCGCTCCAAAGGGAGAAAACCAGTGACCACGCTCGGCGAAGCGCTCATCACCTTGCTCGAGGCGCATGGGGTCGACACCGTATTCGGCATTCCGGGCGTGCATACGGTCGAGCTTTATCGCGGCCTGGCGCGTTCGAAGATCCGCCACATCACGCCGCGCCACGAGCAGGGCGCCGGCTTCATGGCCGACGGCTACGCCCGCGCCGGCGGCCGGCCGGGCGTGGCTTTCGTCATCACCGGACCCGGCCTCACCAACACCATCACCGCGATGGGCCAGGCGCGCGCCGATTCGGTGCCGATGCTGGTGATCTCCGGTGTCAATGCCACCGATACGCTCGGCAAGGGTTTGGGCTTCCTGCACGAACTGCCGGACCAGCGCGGCATGATGGAGAAGGTGGCGCTGTCTTCCGAGCGTGTCACCGAGGCCGAGGAACTGCCGGGTGCGCTCGCCCGCGCCTTCGCCGTCTTCTCCTCGTCGCGGCCGGGTCCGGTTCACATCGAGATCCCGACAAACGTCATGGTGAAGCCCGCCGAGGGGCTCGCGCCGGTGCTCGGCAACGCCGCGCCGCCCGCTCCGGACGCGGCGGCTGTTGCCGAGGCTGCGAGGTTGATCAAGGCGGCTCGCCGTCCGCTGATTGTTGCCGGTGGCGGTGCCAAGAAAGCGGACGCGGCGCTGACACGCTTCGCCGAAGCGCTCGGCGCGCCGGTGGTCGAGACCGCCAACGCGCGCGGCCTGCTGCATCGGCACCCGCTCTTGGTGCCGGCAAGCCCCAGCCTCAAGGCGGTGCGCGCGCTGATGGCGGATGCCGATCTGGTGATCGCCGCCGGCACCGAATTCGGCCCCACCGACTATGACGGCTACGGCGATGGCGGCTTCGTGCTGCCGCCGAGCCTCATCCGCATCGATATCGGCGCCGACCAGCTCGCGCGCCGTCCGGTGACGGTTGGCATCCACGCCGATTGTGCCGAGGCGCTTTCTGCCCTGCTGGCTGCACTCGGCGCCGCTCATGTCGCCGCGAAAGACGGCGAAGCCCGCGCTGCCGCAGGGCGAGAGGCCGCGCTGGCGGAGCTGCGGCCAGACTATCTGGCGCAACTGCGCGCGGTGGAGACGATCCGCGGCGCGCTGCCCGGCGCCATCATCGTCGGCGACTCGACGCAGCCGATCTACGCCGCCAATCTCTATTACGACCACGACCGTGCGGCTGGCTGGTTCAATGCCGCGACCGGTTTCGGCGCGCTGGGCTACGGTCCGCCGGCGGCGATCGGTGCCGCCCTTGCCGTGCCCGAAGCGCCGGTCGTGTGCCTCACCGGCGACGGCGGCTTCCAGTTCACCTTGCCGGAGCTCGGCGCGGCGCTCGACGCCGAGGCGCCGGTGATCTTCGTCGTCTGGAACAATCGCGGTTATCGCGAGATCGAGACCTCGATGCTTGATGTCGGCGTCGAGCCGGTCGGCGTGTCGCCGGCGCCGCCGGATTTCTGCAAGCTCGCCGAGGCCTACGGCATCGAAGCCGAGCGGCTGACAGGGGTCGGTGACCTGGCCGGTGCGCTGAAGCGCGCGCGAACTGCCGGCAAGCCGCGGGTTATAGAAATCACCGTCGATTGAGGCTCCTGGCGATCGTCCCATCCGGCCGAGACGCGGCCCGCGTCACGTCACGCGGCTGCGTGTCGACGCATGCAAAGACGGGACGCCTGCCATGTCGATATTTCAATTGAGTGACGACGCGAAAGGCGCGACGTTCGAGGCTGGGGCGGCATACCATAAGAATACGACAGGAGCAGTCGAAATATGACGGAAACGCTTAACGGCAGGCATGTCGTGGTGACGGGCGGCACCGGGGCGCTCGGCGGCGCGGTTGTCGGCAGGTTGCTGGAGCAGGGCGCGATTTGCCACGTGCCCAATGCGCATGCCGCGGCTCCGCCGCATTTTCCCTACGCGGCTCACGCCAGCGTCCATCTGGCACACAATGTCGACCTGTCGGACTCCGCCAAGGTCGAGGCCTTCTACCATCAGGTTCCGGAGCTTTGGGCTTCGATCCATCTTGCCGGCGGTTTCACCATGGCGCCGGTCGAAAAGATCGAGACGGCATCCTTTGCCGAGATGATGGACACCAATGCGCGGACCACCTTCCTTTGCAGCCGCGCCGCGGTGCGCTCGATGCTGACGTCGGGCACCGCGGGGCGCATCGTCAACGTCAGCGCGCGCGCCGGGCTTGATCCCAGGCGCGGCGCCGGAATGGTCGCCTACGCCGCGAGCAAGGCGGCGGTCGCCGCGATGACGCAGGCGATGGCCGAGGAGCTGAAGCACAAGGGCATCCTGGTCAATGCGGTCGCGCCCTCGACGCTCGACACGCCCGCCACCCGCGCCGACATGCCCGACGCCGATTTCACCAAATGGGTCAGCCTCGAGGCCGCCGCCGAGGCGATCGCCTATCTCGCCTCGCCCGCCAATCAGGCGATGAGCGGCACGCTGGTGCCGCTCTACGGGCGAGCCTGAGCTCACAGATCAAAGTGCAATGAAAAACCCCGCCGGATCGCTCCGGCGGGGTTTTTGCTTTCGGTAGAGGAAGGAGCTTAGTTGCCCTGCTTCTTCAGCGCCGCGCCCAGGATGTCTCCCAGCGAGGCGCCGGAGTCGGTCGAGCCGTACTGGGCGACCGCTTCCTTCTCCTCGGCGATTTCCAGCGCCTTGATCGAAACCTGCAGCTTGCGGGTCTTCTTGTCGAAGGCGATGACGCGGGCGTCGACCTTCTGGCCGACGGTGAAGCGCTCGGGGCGCTGCTCGTCGCGGTCACGGGAAAGGTCCGAACGCTTGATGAAGGTATCGAGGCCGCTGTCGACCAGCCGTACTTCCAGACCGCCATCCTTCACCGCGGTGACCTCGCAGGTAACGACGGCGTTCTTGCGCAGCTCGCCGCTGCTCGCCGCCTCGCCGACCGTGTCGCGGGCCAACTGCTTGATGCCGAGCGAGATGCGCTCCTTCTCGATGTCGACGTCGAGCACCTGCGCCTTGACCATGTCGCCGCGATTGTACTCTTCGATCACCTGCTCGCCCGGACGGGTCCAGTCGAGGTCGGAGAGGTGCACCATGCCGTCCACGTCGGCTTCCAGGCCGATGAACAGGCCGAACTCGGTCTTGTTCTTGACCTCGCCCTCGACCTGGCTGCCGACCGGATGGTTGCGCGCGAAGGCTTCCCACGGGTTCTCCAGCGTTTGCTTGAGACCGAGCGAGATGCGGCGCTTGGCCGGATCGACCTCGAGCACCACCACGTCGACTTCCTGCGTCGTCGACAGGATCTTGCCGGGATGCACGTTCTTCTTCGTCCACGACATTTCCGAAACGTGGATGAGGCCCTCGATGCCCGGCTCCAGCTCGACGAACGCGCCGTAGTCGGTGATGTTGGTGACGGTGCCCTTGATCTTCTTGCCGATCGGGAACTTGGTGCCGATATCCGACCACGGATCGCTCTCGAGCTGCTTCATGCCGAGCGAGATGCGGTGGGTTTCCTGGTTGATGCGGATGATCTGCACCTTGACCGTCTGGCCGATGTTGAGGATCTCGGTCGGATGGTTGACGCGGCGCCATGCCATGTCGGTGACATGCAGCAGGCCGTCGATGCCGCCGAGGTCGACGAAAGCACCGTAGTCGGTGATGTTCTTGACCACGCCCTCGACAACCTGGCCCTCCTCGAGGTTCTGCACGATTTCCGAACGCTGTTCGGCGCGGCTCTCCTCGAGCACGGTGCGGCGCGACACCACGATGTTGCCGCGGCGGCGATCCATCTTGAGGATCTCGAAGGGCTGCGGGTTGTGCATCAGCGGCGAGACGTCGCGGATCGGACGGATGTCGACCTGGCTGCGCGGCAGGAACGCCACGGCGCCGTCGAGATCGACGGTGAAGCCGCCCTTGACCTGGTTGAAGATGACGCCTTCGACGCGCTCACCCTTGGTGAACTTCTCTTCGAGGCGCACCCAGCTCTCCTCGCGGCGGGCCTTCTCGCGCGACAGCATGGCCTCGCCAAGCGCGTTCTCGATGCGCTCGACATAGACCTCGACGGTGTCGCCGACCTTGAGGGAGGAATCCTTGCCCTTGGCGCCGAATTCCTTCAGCGGCACGCGGCCTTCGACCTTGAGGCCGACATCGATGATGGCCATGTCCTTTTCGATCGCGGTGATCGTGCCCCGGACAACCTGGCCCTCGCCGGAATGGCCGGCGGTGAATGATTCTTCGAGCATGCTCGCGAAATCATCGCGAGTGGGATTTGCAGCTGACATTGTTTCTCCTGGAATGCTTCGCACAACAAGCGAAGCGGGCGCCGTGGGTTAGCGTTGTGTGAGCCTGCCGGCGTTCCGGGCTGAAGAGCCCTCGGCCGCTTAAGCGGCAAGTCCGGCGCATAGAGAATGCTGGCAGGCTGGTTCGTGCCCGATATGGGTATTTTCATCGCCTCCGGCAACGGAAAACACGAGGAAAACCCGCATCAGGCCTTGTTTCTCTTGGCCAGCAGTCTTTGATGGTTAGCCATGGCCGCCAGAAACGCGGTCTCTATAGACACTTCGCCGGTGTCAGGCAAGTGCGCGTCGCGGCGGTGCGCGTGCTCCGCCCGAATGTTTTTGCGATTACGCGTTCGCGGCTGCAGTTCTTTTTTGCCGACATGGATTGTCACGGGGAGCATCACCATGCAGTCAAGCGCCACTTTCAACATCTTCCTGCCGGTTGCCCTCGTCATCATCATGCTGGGGCTTGGCCTGTCCCTCAAGCTCCAGGATTTCTTGCAGGTGGTGCTGCGACCGAAGGCCCTCCTGGTGGCTCTTATCGTGCAGATACTGGTTCTTCCCGTCCTTTGCTTCGGCATCGTGTCGGTTTCGGCCTTGCCGCCTGCCATGGCGGTCGGCATGATGCTGCTCGCGGCCAGTCCCGGCGCCCCGTCCGCGGTTCTCTTCACCCATCTTGCCAAGGGCGATACGGCGCTCAGCCTGACGCTGACGGCGATCAGCTCAATGGTGGCGCTGGTGTCGGTGCCATTGATCACCAATTTTTCGCTGCTGCATTTCTATGGCGCCGGGCACGTCATCCCGCTGCCGATCGAGAAATTCCTGCAGTTCTTTGCCGTTGTGCTTGTCCCGGTCTCGATCGGAGTTGCCGTCCGGCACCGCTACACGGCCTTGGCCGAGCGCCTGGAAGGGCCCGTCAAGCTACTGGCGACGCTTTTTCTTGCGGCGGTCGTTATTTTTGCCGTCGTCGATCAGCGGCAGGTCATCGTGACCTGGGGACCTGTTGTCGGCTTTGCCGCCTTTGCGTTCAACGTGGTGAGCATGGCGCTCGGCTACGCCGTTCCGTCGCTGCTGCGCCTGGAGAGGCGGCAGGCGGTCGCCATCACCATGGCAACGGCCATCCACAACGCCGCGTTCGTCATAGCCCTGGCGCTTAGCGAATATCTGCTCAACAATGCCGAAATGGCGATCCCGCCAGCGCTTTACGCCTTGATTGCCTATGTCACCGCGGCGGTTTTCGTAGCCGTCGTGAGCAGGTCAGGCAGACATGCGATCGAAGGCACGATCCGGTCGTGATAGCCAAGCTCAGGCGAGGTCTTTCGCGGCCATGGCTCGGTCAACCATTGCCATGGCCGCCAGAAACGCGGCCTCGATTGCCATGTCGCTGGTGTCGAGCAAGTGCGCGTCCGCCGCCGGCTTGAGCGGGGAGTCGGCACGGCCCATATCGCGCTCGTCGCGGCGCTCGATGTCGGCGAGGATCGTGGCAAAATCGGCGCTGCCGCCCATGCTTTCGATCTCGGCCAGCCGGCGCCTTGCCCGCACTTCCGCGCTCGCTGTGACATAGAGCTTGATATCGGCGTCGGGACACACGACCGTGCCGATGTCGCGTCCGTCGAGCACCGCGCCTGGCGGCGCCTTGGCGAACTCGCGTTGCTTGTCGACCAGGATGCGCCGGACCGACGGAATGACGGCGACCTTTGAGGCGGCCTCGCCTACCGCATGCGCCGAAAGCACCGTACGGTCGAGGTTCGAAAGATCGACTTGGCGTGCCGCGGTTTCCGCCGCCGAGACATTGTCGAGCGGCAGACCGAGCTCGAGCAGCTTATGGGCGACGGCGCGATAGGTGAGGCCGGTATCGAGCAGGTTCAGCCGGTAATGATCGGCGAGCCGGCGAGCGAGTGTGCCCTTGCCGGCCCCCGCGGGGCCGTCGATTGCGATGGCGAAGGGGGTACTCATTGGCTCGCCTCGAACGATAGGCGCAATGAACAAGATGAGCGCCGCGATCCTTCGCGCCCCCCTCTGTCCTGCCGGACATCTCCCCCGCTTGGGGGGAGATCAGCCGTCATCGCGGCTTGCGCCAATTGTCTATGTTGCAGGATTGAGCGGAGCGCCGGAGCCGCCAATCTCCCCCCTTGCGGGGGAGATGTCCGGCAGGACAAAGCGGGGTGCTGTTCCGCTTGCATCTCGGTTCGGCTCCAACCCATCGCCCGTCACTCGATCTCGGCGCCGAGCCCCTTCATCAGCCCCATGAATTCCGGAAAGCTCGTCGCGATCATGTTGGCGTCGTCGATGGTCACCGGCTTTTCCGTCGCCAGCCCCATCACCAGGAAACTCATGGCGATGCGGTGGTCGAGATGCGTCTTCACCGCCGTGTCCGGCCCGTTGGGATGAGCGCCCAGGCCCTTGCCGCCGGGCTTGCCGCGCACGGCGAGCGAGGCTTCGCCCTCGCTGCAGTCGACGCCGTTGAGCTTCAGCCCGTTGGCCACCGCCGACAACCGGTCGGATTCCTTGACGCGCAACTCCTCCAGACCCTGCATCAGCGTCTCGCCTTCGGCGAAAACAGCGGCAACCGCCAGCACCGGATATTCGTCGATCATCGACGGCGCCCGCTCCGGCGGCACCACGACACCTTTGAGGTCGGAGGAGCGCACGCGCAGGTCGGCCACGTCCTCGCCGCCGGCAATGCGGGGGTTGAGGATGTCGATGCGGCCGCCCATCTCCTGCAATGTCAGGAACAACCCGGTGCGGGTCGGGTTCATCAGCACGTTCTCGATCACGATATCGGAACCCGGCACGATGAGCGCCGCCACCAGCGGGAAGCCGGCGGAGGAGGGGTCGCCGGGCACGGCGATGGTCTGCCCCGTGAGCTTGCCCTGGCCTTCGATGAAGATGTGGCGCACGCCGCGCTCGTCGGTCTCGACGGTCAGGTTGGCGCCGAAGCCTTTCAGCATCTTTTCGGTGTGATCGCGCGTCATCACCGGCTCGATCACGGTGGTGATGCCCGGCGTGTTGAGCCCGGCAAGCAACACCGCCGACTTCACCTGGGCGGACGCCATCGGCACGCGATAGGTTATCGGCGCGGCATGTTTCGGGCCGCGCAGCGTGATCGGCATGCGGTCGCCGGGCGCCGCCTTCAGCACCTGCACGCCCATCTGCCGCAGCGGCTCCAGCACCCGGCCCATCGGCCGGCCGGAGAGCGAGGCGTCGCCGATGAAGGTCGTCTCCATGTCGTAGGTGCCGACCAGGCCCATGGTGAGCCGCGAGCCGGTGCCGGCATTGCCGAAATCGAGCGGGCCTTCCGGCTCGAGCAGCGCGCCGTTGCCGGTGCCGCGGATCACCCATTCGGCCCCCTTCTTTTCGATATGCGCGCCCATCGCCTTCATGGCGGCGCCCGTGCGCATCACATCCTCGCCCTCCAGCAGGCCGGTGATGCGCGTCTCGCCGGAAGCCAGGCCGCCGAACATGAAGGAGCGGTGCGAGATCGACTTGTCGCCCGGCACCCGCGCCGTGCCGGCAAGGGCAGGGGATTTGCGGGCCGTAGCCGGCTTCGGGGCGGCAGCGTGAGACATTGTCTTTTCCAAATGCGGGCGCCGGCGGGCCGGCTCAATTCGTCGTGTTGCGGCGGTCTCGTATCACGGCACGCCGCAATGGTCATCCCCTCACGCGGGCCTTCGAATGCAAGGTTTTGCGATGCCGGCTTTTGGCTTTGACAGCGCGGAAAACTGCGGTTAAGGGGACCATTCTTTTTTTGACGAGGCTTGCTGTGGCAAAACCTGAACTTGGCACAAAACGTGTCGACCCCGAAACGGGGCGGAAATTCTACGATCTGAACAAGGACCCGATCGTCTCGCCCTACACCGGCAAGAGCTATCCGCGCTCCTATTTCGAGGAAGGCAAGATTTCCGCGATCGAGGACGATGAGGACGTCGCCGACAAGGAAGTCGACTCCGAGGAGGAAGAAGGCGCCGAAATCGTCTCGCTCGAAGATGCGGACGAGGAGACCAAGGGCGGCGGCGACGATCTGCCCGATCTCGGCGACGACGAGGATGATGTCGATCTCGGTGACGATGACGATGACACCTTCCTTGCCGACGAGGAGGAAGAGGACGACGACGTTTCCGATATGATCGGCGTCGGCGACGACGAGGACGAGGTCTGATTTCGGCCCGGCGCGATTGTTTGCCGGCCATTTTGACCTGTGACGAAAAAGCGGCTTTTCAAGGCTTGATCTTGACCGAAGGCGGCGCTAGAAGCCGCCAGCACTAAACGACGGCGCGGTGCCCAACCGCGCCGGATCTCTTCGCCGGAAACGGCGCCGGCTGACTGCCGGGAGTGGGGCCATAGCTCAGTTGGGAGAGCGCTTGAATGGCATTCAAGAGGTCGTCGGTTCGATTCCGATTGGCTCCACCAAACAGTCTTTCTGTGATGCTCGGTTTCGCGGCATTGGCGCTTGCCGCTTGTGAATCGGTATCCGAGGCCCCGCCTCCTCCTCCTCAACCTGCCCCGGCTGCTGTCGCGGCTCCCGCTGTCCCGGACACTGCGGTGCTCGACCAAACCGTGGCGATCACGCCTCCGGGCAAGAGTGTCCCCGCCCGATATGCGGCGTTTTCAGGCATTTGGGCGGGACGGCTGGATGGCACCTTTGAAGGCAAGCTGGCCGTGCTGACCGTTTCACCGGCCGGGCAGGTGACGGTCAGCTACGCGTGGGGCGATATGGCCGACAACAAGCCGGGGATCGCCGACGGCGCCGGCAGGATCGCCGGGAACACATTAAAGCTTGGACGCCTGCCGAACGGCGCAGACATCACGTTTACGATGCAGCCTGACGGAACGCTTGCCGGCACGTACACGCTTGCCGGCCAGACCTATAGGGGCCAGTTCGCCAAGCAATAGCGGCGGGCGGTCGCGTCGCCTTCTGCCGTGTCGGCCGGGCTCGAATCGGCTATGCCTCTCCCATGCAGGAAACGTCCCTCTATGCACCGGTGAAGCGGTTCCTCGAGAGCCTCGACTTCACCGTCAAAGGCGAGGTCGGCGGCTGCGACATCGTCGGGTTACGCGAAGGCGAGCCGCCCGTGGTCGTCATCTGCGAGCTGAAGCTGCAGTTCAATCTCGAGCTCGTTCTGCAAGGCGTCGATCGGGCGGCGGCCTGCGACGAGGTCTGGCTCGCCGCGCGGATGTCGGCGCGCGGCAAGGGCCGCGAGCACGATCGACGTTTTCGCGCGCTCTGCCGCCGGCTCGGCTTCGGCCTGCTCGCGGTTGACGGGAAAGGCAAGGTCGAGTTGCTGCTCAGCCCGGCCGCCGTGCCGCCGCGGCGCGACCCGAGGCGGCGCTCGCGGCTGGTCGAGGAGCATCACCGCCGCAAGGGCGATCCCTCCATCGGCGGTAGCACGCGGCAAAAGCCGATCATGACCGCATACCGCCAGGAAGCAATTGCCTGCGCCGCCGCCATGGCCGACGGCCCGAAGCGGCCGCGCGATTTGAAACTCGTCGCGCCCCGCGCGGCCAGCATCCTGCTGCACAACTATTATGGCTGGTTCGCCAGGGCCGAGCGCGGCATCTACGCTCTGACCGAACTCGGGCAGGCTGCCTTGCTGTCGCAAGGGGTCCTCGAAGGACCGCTGCAGGTCGCTCCGTTTCAAGTCGAGCAGCTTGGAGCGAAGCTCGGCGCGTGACCGGCTGACGCCGCTCGCGCATTGTCGGCTGCCGATCGAAATCGTCGAATCGCACCATGCGTGGTTGACTCACCTCTTCGTTCATGCAGAAATTGGTTGGACCATTGAACCACTTTCGGATTGATTCACCAGCGTGACCGACCCTCTCCCGCCGATCCAGACGACGGCCCGCGATGATGCGGTCCTGAAGGCGTTGGCCGGCTTCGTGCGGCAGGAGGCGCTGGGTCCCGGTGAAAAACTGCCGACCGAGCGCATCTTGGCCGAGCGCCTTAAGGTCAGCCGCAACACGGTTCGCGAGGCACTCACCCGCTGGGAGGGGCTGGGCCTCGTCGAGCGGCGCCAAGGCAGCGGCACTTACCTCAAGGCGGCGGTCTCGCCCGACATGCTGCACATGCCGCTGACCCTTGCCGGCGGCAACGACTTCGGCGGCCTGATGCGCACCCTGGAGATCCGCCGCGCGCTGGAGGCCGAGGCCGCCGCTCTTTGCGCCGTCCGCGCCGGCAAGGCTGAGGTCGCCGAGATCGAGCGCAAGCTCGACATCATGGAAGAAGCCTTCCACAGCCGCGCCGGCATGTCGTCGGAGGAAGACTGGGAGTTCCACCAGTCGGTCTACCGCGCCTCCGGCAATCCGCTGTTCGAGCAGATCATCAGCGCCATGCACGAGCTGTTCCACCGCTTCTGGGAGCATCCGCTCGGCGTGCGCGATTTCGGCCATGCCAGCTTTCCCTATCACCGCACCATCTTCGACCGCATCGCCGCGCACGACCCGGAGGGAGCCCGGGCCGAAGCGCTGAAGCTCATCGCTACTGTCGAAAACGACTTGAAGCGCGGCGCCGCCAACCTCAAGCTTTTGGACCGCAAATGAACGAGCATCCCACAGGGTTCGACCCGGCTTCTTTGGCCAGCGACTATCTCGGCGAGGCGGCGACTCTTCTCGCGCATGACGATCCGTTCCCCGGCGGCGCTGTGGTGCCGCCGATCTACCAGACATCGCTCTTCACCTTCGACAATTACGCCGACATGGCCGACACCTTTGCCGGCAGGCGAAGGCAGCCGATCTATTCGCGCGGCGACAACCCCACGGTGATGGAGTTCGAGGCGCGCGTCGCGGCCTTGGAAGGCGCGGAAGCCGCGCGGGGCTTCTCCAGCGGCATGGCGGCGATCAGCGCCTCCGTGCTCGCCTTCGTCGGCGCCGGCGAGCGGATCGTTGCCGTACGCAACTGCTATGGCGACGCTTACCGCCTGTTCGAGCGCCTGTTCCCGCGCTTGCAAATCAAGGTCGACTATGTCGACGGCTCGGACCCCGATGCGGTGGCGGCGGCGCTTCCGGGCGCCAAGCTGCTCTACCTCGAAAGCCCCACCTCGATGATGTTCGAGCTGCAGGACATTGAGCACCTGACCCGGCTGGCGAAGAGTGAGGGCATCGTCACCACCATCGACAATTCCTGGGCGACGCCCGTCTTCCAGAAGCCGATTTCGCATGGTGTCGATCTGGTGCTGCACTCGGCCTCGAAATATCTCGGCGGCCACAGCGACACCGTCGCTGGCGTGGTGGCGGGCTCGGCCGCGCATATCAAGCACATCAACGAGCAGACCTATTCGTCGCTTGGCGGCAAGCTGTCGCCTTTCGAGGGCTGGCTTCTGCTGCGCGGCCTGCGCACGCTGCCGCTGCGGTTGCCGCATCATATGAAGAGCGGTCTCACGCTCGCCGAGCGGCTGAAGGCGCATGGCAAGGTCGAGCGGGTCAACCATCCCGCCTACTCCAATCATCCCGGCAAGAAGACGCTTGCCGGCTATGCCGGGCTGTTCTCTTTCGAGGTCGCGGAAGATGTCGACATTCCGGCTTTCGTCGATGCGCTGAAGCTGTTCCGCATCGGCGTCAGCTGGGGCGGCCATGAAAGCCTGGTCGTGCCCGCCAAGGCCTCGCTCGAGCAGACGCCGGGTCTCAATTCGATGGCGCGCTTCGGCGTCAGCCCCCGAACCATCCGCTTCAATGTCGGATTGGAGAATGTCGAGGATCTTTGGGCCGACATCGCCCAGGCCTTCGACAAGGCAAAAAAATAAGGTGTTCAAAATGGGAGTTCCGAACATGAAAAGACTGACAATCCTGCTTGCCGCCGCTGCCGGCCTCGCGATTTCCGCCGGGGCCGCGCTGGCCGACACCACCATCAAGATGGTCGAGGTCATCACCAGCCCGCCGCGCACCGAATTCCTGAAGAAGCAGATCGCCGAATTCGAGCAGGCCAATCCCGGCATCAAGGTCGAGCTCGTCTCGCTGCCCTGGGGCCAGGCGTTCGAGAAGTTTCTCACCATGGTTCAGGCCGGCGACACGCCCGACGTGGTCGAGATGCCGGAGCGCTGGATGGGCCTCTATGCCAACAACGGGCAGCTCGAGGATCTCGGCCCCTACATGGCCAAATGGGACGACGCCAAGACGCTCGGCGACCGCGCCAAGCAGTTCGGCTCGACAGTCAACAACACGCAGTTCATGATCCCTTACGGCTACTATGTGAACGCGCTGTTCTGGAACAAAAAGCTGTTCAAGGAAGCGGGTCTTGACCGTCCGCCGGAAAACCTCGACGAGTTCGTCGAGTTCTCCAAGAAGATCTCCGCCATCCCCGGCAAATACGGCTATTGCCTGCGCGGCGGTCCCGGCGCCTTCAACGGCATGCACATGTTCATGAACATCGCCGCCGGCAAGGGCGGCTACTTCACCGAGGACGGCACCTCGACCATCAATGACGAGGGCTCGGTCAAGGGGCTGCAGATGCTGGCCGACATGTACAAGAACGGCCTGGCGCCGAAGGATTCCGTGAGCTGGGGCTTCAACGAGACGGTGACCGGCTTCTATTCCGGCACCTGCGCCATGCTCAACCAGGATCCGGACGCGCTGCTCGGCATCGCCGACAAGATGAGCGCCGACGACTTTGCGGTCGCGCCGCTGCCGGTCGGCCCGAGCGGTAAATCCTATCCGACGCTGGGCTATGCCGGCTGGGCAATGTTCGCCAACTCGCAGCACAAGGACGAAGCCTGGAAGCTGATGGCGACGCTGCTGTCGCCCAAGGACAATCTGGAATGGGCCAAGGAAGTCGGCGTCGTCCCGATCCACAACGGCGCCGATCAGGACGCCCACTTCAAGACCGAGCAGTTCAAAGGCTGGTTCACCGAGCTCAACGACAGCTCGAAGTATGAAATGGTGACGCCGCCGACGCATCTGGAAAACCTCGGCAACTTCGTCGACCAAGTGGCGATCAAGAACTTCCAGGAAGTGCTGCTTGGCCAGAAGCCGGCCAAGCAGGTGGCCGACGAGTGGGCGGCGTTCCTGACCAAGGAGCAGCAGGCCTGGCTGGCCAAGAACAAGAAGTGACCTTTCTTCCTTCTCCCCACTTGCGGGGAGAAGGTGTCACCCGATGAATGTCGCCCAAAAGTGCGAAGCGGTTTTGGGAGAACGACATTCACGGACAAGTGACGGATGAGGGGCAGCGCCGAATCCTGAAAGTCGGCTCCGCTCCTCATCTGCCTGCCCTCCTCCGCAGCAGCTGCGCTGCAGCTACGGAGGGTGAACCGGCGTCTTCTCTCCGTAGAATGGGGAGAAGGACGCTGTCGCCACGCTAGCCTCACCATCACCCGTAGAGCCAAATCGATGACCTACGCAGTGTCCGAAATCCGATCGACGGGCCGGCCGCGCAAGAAGCGGCTGAGCAAGGCCGCGATCGAGCCCTGGCTCTATCTTTCGCCGGCTATCGTCCTGCTGGTCGTCGTGCTCCTGGTGCCGCTGATCATCGGCATCAGCTATTCCTTCCGCAAATTCTCCGCCTTCAAATCGGAATATGTCGGGCTCGGCCAGTACCAAGCGATGCTCTCCGACGCGGTGCTCGGCCAGGCGCTGGTCAACACGCTTTGGTGGACGGCCGCCAGCCTGTTCTTCCAGTTCTTCCTCGGGCTTGGTCTGGCGCTGCTGCTCGACAAGCCCTTTTATGGCCGCAAGGTCGTGCAGGCCGTGGTGTTCCTGCCCTGGGCGGTGCCGTCCTTTCTTTCCGGCCTTACCTGGGCCTGGCTGTTCAACCCGATCATCGGCCCGCTGCCGCACTGGCTTTTCGCGCTCGGCCTGAAGGCCGAGCCGACCAACGTGCTTTCCGATCCGGCCACAGCTATGTGGGGGCCGATCGTCGCCAACATCTGGTTCGGCATTCCCTTCTTCGCCATCACTCTGCTTGCGGCGTTGAAGTCGATCCCGTCGGAACTGCATGAGGCGGCAGCCATCGACGGCGCCTCGCCCTGGCAGCGCTTCACCAAGGTGACGCTGCCGTTCCTGGCGCCGACCATCGTCATCACCGTCATGCTGCGCACCATCTGGATCGCGACCTTCGCCGACCTGATCTTCGTCATGACCGAGGGCGGACCGGCAGGCTCGACCAGCACGGTGCCGGTCTACATCTATGTCAGCGCCTTCAAGTCGCTGGACAAAGGCTATGCGTCCGCAGTCGCGGTTCTGCTGCTGGTGCTGCTCATTGCCTATGCGGTTGGCCTGATCGCCATCCGCCGCACGCTTGTGAGGCATGTCTGATGATCGCCGGCCGCTCCACCTCCTCGCGCATCGCCGGCGGCATCGGCCTCTACGCCGCGATCGCCGCCTATGTCGTCTTCGCGCTGTTCCCGATCTTCTGGACGCTGAAGATCTCTGTGACGCCGGAGCGGCTGCTCTATTCCGAAGGCATAACGTTCTGGCCATCGGAAATGACGCTCAAGAACTTCGACACCGTGCTGGAGGCTTCCGACTTCCCGCGCTATTTCCTGAACAGCGTCATCGTCTCGGTGTCGACGGCGGCACTGGTCACCGTCATCGCCACGCTAGCCGGCTATGCGATGTCTCGCTTTACCTTCCGCGGCAAGGCGACATTAGCGATCCTGCTTCTGCTGACCCAGACTTTCCCGCTGGTGATGGTCATCCCGCCGATCTACCGCATCATGGGCGATCTCGGCCTGACCAACAGCCTGACCGGGCTGATCATCATCTACACCGCCTTCAACACCGCCTTCGCCACCTTCCTGATGCAGTCCTTCTTCGACAGCATTCCAAAGGACTTGGAAGAGGCGGCGATGATCGACGGCTGCACGCGCGCCCAGGCCATGCGCCGGGTGATCGTGCCGCTCACCTTGCCCGGCATGGGGGCGACGCTCGGCTTCGTCTTCACCGCCGCCTGGAGCGAATTGCTGTTCGCGCTGATGCTGATCTCCAGCGATGAGCAGAAGACCTTTGCCGTCGGCTTGCTCACCTTCATCGGCAAGTTCGCTGTCGACTGGGGGCAGATGATGGCGGCCTCCATCCTGGCGCTGATCCCGGTCTGCATCTTCTTCGCCTTCCTGCAACGCTATCTCGTCACCGGCCTTACCGCCGGCGCTGTCAAAGGATAATCGATGGCTTCCGTCACCCTGCAACATGTCGAGAAGGACTATGGAGCGCTGCGCATCCTGCACGGCGTCGATCTCGAGATCGCCGACGGCGAGTTCGTCGTGCTGGTCGGCCCGTCCGGCTGTGGCAAGTCAACGCTGCTGCGCATGATCGCCGGCCTGGAGGAGGTCACCGGCGGCGAGATCCGCATTGGCGAGCGGCTGGTCAACGATGTGGCGCCGAAGGACCGCGACATCGCCATGGTGTTTCAGTCCTATGCGCTCTACCCGCATATGGACGTCTCCTCGAACATGGGCTTCAGCCTGATGCTGAAGAAGACCGAGAAGACGACGATCGACGGCAGGGTGGGCGCCGCCGCCAAGCGCCTCGGTCTGGAGACGTTTCTCGGCCGCCTGCCGCGCCAGCTTTCCGGCGGTCAGCGCCAGCGCGTCGCCATGGGCCGCGCCATCGTGCGCGATCCCAAAGTCTTCCTGTTCGACGAGCCGCTGTCGAACCTCGACGCCAAGCTGCGCGTCCACATGCGCGCCGAGATCAAGGCGCTGCACCAGCAGCTGAAGACGACCTCGGTCTATGTCACGCACGACCAGGTCGAGGCGATGACCATGGCCGACCGCATCGTCGTCATGCATGACGGCTATGTGCAGCAGGTCGGTCATCCGCTGGAGCTCTACGATCGTCCCGCCAACACTTTCGTCGCCGGGTTCATCGGCTCGCCCGGCATGAATTTTTTGCCGGCAAAGGTCGCCAAGGGCGGCAAGGTCGATGCCGTGCTGGCCGACGGCCAGAAGCTGAGGCTGCCGGACGGATTGCCGCTGAAGGATGGCGATGCGCTGACCGTCGGGCTGCGGCCGGAACACATCCGGCTGGCCGACGACGGCCCGCTGAAAGGTCAGGTCGAGGTCGTCGAGCCGCTCGGCCTGTCGACGCAATTCTATGTCAGGCTGGCCAACCAGCAGATCTGCGTCTTCGTCATGGGCCGCAGCAATGTCAAACCGGGCGACGAGGTCCGCCTCGCCGCCGACCCAGCGGCGCTGCATCTGTTCGATCCGGCAAGCGGCGCTCGCATCGGTTAGGTCAGCGCCGGCGGAAGGCGTCCAATGTGTAATCGGGCCGGTCAGGTCGCCTAGATCGGCCAATATCCCGGACAAGACCAGCGTCGTCGCCACGCCTGCACCGGCCCCGCCTGCGCTGTCGTGCTCGACGCGAATCCTTCTCCTCCGAGATCGTCGGCGAGAACCTCTTGAGGAAGACGGCGATCTGGCGCAATTGTGGACCGACAACATGGAATTGGCCCGCCATGCGCGCCGCTTCATCGACGTCGGCCTGGAGACCGCCCGGCGCAAGGCCGAACTCCACTCGGCCTCGCAAGAGCCCTGACGCTTCGATACTGCCGCGAGGTGAATTGCGGTTTTCGGCAGCCGCGCTCTGCTAGACTCCCGTGATTCGTCTCGACAGGGAACGGCATGAGCAAGGCTCTCGGCGCATTCGCATTGGTCACGGTTCTGAGCGCCTTGCTGATGGCGCTGTCGCTGGCGGTCGCCAAGCACGGCTACCCTCAAGGCGCCTTCGGCGTTAAGCGCCTCGACGGCATTGCCGACGCGGGTTCGTTCCTGGCCATCGCCGCCATTTATTTCTTCAGCGCGCTGTTGATGATGATCCTGCCCATCCGCGCCGCCGGGGTTGTGCTTACGCATGCCGCCGACGCGATCTTCTGGGCAACGATCGTGCTGTTCGCCGCCATTGTTGGTTCGCTTCTCGCCCGATGGGCGCTCGGCCAGCGTGAGGTGCCTTGGACCCTTCTCAACTGGCGATTCCTGTTCGTCCCGGCGATCGTCGGCGCGCATCTCGCCATGAATGAGCTTCGCCGCAACATCCTGCTCAGAAGCCTGTTCTTCGTCATCTTCGCCGCGGTCACGCTCGCCTGCCTGTTCTGGTCATTCTCCGTCTGAAGGAGGCCGTCAGGCCTTTGTCGTGACATGGGGCGCGGACGAAGCCGGTGGACTTCCACCGCCGCGCGCCTACCTTTATCGAAAGCTTCTCGGGTAGACGTTTCCGCAGACCATGGCTATATCATTTGTCTGACAAATGACCGGCGCTTTGCCACGCCAGCCAATCTCGAAGAAACAAGCCAATCTCGAAGGAATGAAGATGACCGTGCTCCGCAAGAACCTGATCAACGGCGAGTGGCTGGGCGAGGCCGGCTCGCGCAACATCAACCCATCGAACACCAACGATGTGGTCGGCGAATACGCCTCGGCCGGGCCGGAGGAGGCCAAGCAGGCCATCGCGGCCGCCAAGGCGGCCTTCCCGGGCTGGTCGCGCTCCGGCCCCCTGGCACGCCATGCCGTGCTGAAGAAGACTTCCGACGAGATCATGGCACGCAAGGACGAGATCGGCCGGTCTCTCGCCCGTGAAGAAGGCAAAACCCTGGCCGAAGGCGTCGGCGAAACGATCCGCGCCGCGCAGATCTTCGACTTCTTCGCCGGCGAGACGCTGCGACTGTCGGGCGAGATGGTGCCGAGCGTCAGGCCCGGCGTCGGCGTCGAGATGACCCGCGAAGGCGTGGGCGTCGTCGGCATCATCACGCCGTGGAACTTCCCGATCGCCATTCCCGCCTGGAAGATTGCGCCGGCGCTGGCCTACGGCAACACCATCGTCTTCAAGCCGGCGGAACTGGTTCCCGAAAGCGCCTGGACCATCGTCGACATCCTGCATCGTGCCGGGCTGCCCAAGGGCGTGCTCAACCTCGTCATGGGCAAGGGCTCTGTCGTCGGCCAGGCAATGCTCGACAGCCCGGACGTCAACGCCATCTCCTTCACCGGCTCGGTCGGCACAGGCAAGCGTGTCGCCGCGGCGAGTGTGGAGCATATGCGCAAGTTCCAGCTCGAGATGGGCGGCAAGAACCCGCTCGTCGTGCTCGACGATGCGGACCTTGCGGTGGCCGTCGATTGCGCCGTCAACGGCGCCTATTTCTCGACCGGCCAGCGTTGCACCGCGTCCTCGCGCCTCATCGTCACCGCAGGCATCCACGACCGCTTCGTCGACGCCATGAAGGAGCGCCTGGACAAGCTGGTCATCGGCGACGCGCTGGACGCCAAGACCCAGATCGGCCCGGTCGTCGACCAGACCCAACTCAAACAGGATGAGAACTATATCGCTATCGGCCGCCAGGAAGGCGCTGAACTCGCCTTCGGCGGCGAGCGGCTGGAGCGCGAGACTCCCGGCTTCTATCTCAGGCCGGCGCTGTTTACCGGCGCCACCAACGCCATGCGCATCTCGCGCGAAGAAATCTTCGGCCCGGTCGCCAATGTCATTCGCGTCACGGATTATGACGAGGCGCTGACTGTGGCCAACGACACGCCGTTCGGCCTGACCTCCGGCATCTGCACGACAAGCCTGAAGCACGCGACGCATTTCAAGCGCAACTCCGAAGCCGGCATGGTAATGGTCAACCTGCCGACGGCGGGCGTCGACTTCCATGTGCCGTTCGGCGGCCGCAAGGGCTCGAGCTACGGCCCGCGCGAGCAGGGCCGCTACGCCATGGAGTTCTACACCACCGTCAAGACGGCCTATACGTTCGCCGGCTGACGGGCAGGCTTCATGACGTCCGACTTCGCCGGAATGGCCTGGCTCAACCCGCCGCCGCACCATGTGTTCGGCGAGGGGACGCTTCATGTCCGCACCGGCAAGGAGACCGATTTTTGGCGCGAGACCTTCTACGGCTTCCGCCGCGACAATGGCCATTTCCTCTATCGTCCCGTCGCGGGCGACTTCAGCGCCGAGGTCACCGTCAAGGGCGAATACAAGGCGCTCTACGATCAGGGCGGGCTGATGCTGCGGCTCAGCGAAACGCACTGGATCAAGGCCGGCATCGAATACACGGACGGTCTCGCCTATTTTTCCGTTGTCGTCACCAACGACACCTCCGACTGGTCGCTGGTCAGCATTCCGACAGACCCCGACGGGGTGAGGATTCGTCTGACCCGCCACGCCGAAGCCATTCGCGTTCAGTACCTCGAAGCCGCGGACGGCCGCTGGAAACCGGTGCGGCTGGCCCATTTCCCGGTCTCGCGGAGCGTCGACGTCGGCATGATGTGCTGCTCGCCGCAGCGCGAAGGCTTCGAGGTGATGTTCTCGGGCTTCAGCGTTGGCCCGCCAATCGCGAGAGAGTTGCACGATTGATGGTGGCGGGGGCGCTGCCCGCGCGCACTTGGTCGATGCCCGCAGCGCGGCAGGGTGACCGCCACCTCGGCCGTTCGGCGGTCGAGCATCCGGCGGAACCTCACTGCGACGCTGCCCTCCGCGGCCGGCCGTTTCTGGAGGGAAACTGGGAACGGGGCCTCACCAGGGGACGTGCTGTATCTCCAGCCGCGGCAGTCCGATCGGCCTGATACCGAGATCGTTCGCCAGGGCGCCGAAACCCTCGGTCTCGATCAGGTCGCGATAGGGGATCTCCGGAAAGCGAAGGCCGCCGCGATGCAAGGCGGCATCGACCAAGAGCATGGTGCCGCCGACACCATCCAGGCCGATGCTGTCGAGGTGGCGGACGTCGCTCATATGCAGCCTTGCATGGGTGTGCCGCGGAGGCTGATAGAGACCGTCGTGAACATGGCGGAAGTAGTTATGATCTCTGTTGTGCCGCACAGTGACGAAACTGTTGAGGTCGAAGCTGTCGCCGCCTGGGACTTTCACGCAGTGCGGCGCGACGATGCGGTGCCCCCTTGCAATCAGCCGGGTCACGACGTCCGCTGGAAAACGCCAGACATCGATGTCGATCCACAGCGCCCAGTCGTCCTCGTCTCTCAGCCCATGATCGATCAGATGGTTACGCACCTTGGCGATGCCGCTGCGCCTGAAGCGTTGCAGCTGCCGGTTCGCTCGCTTGTCGCGGTCAAGCTCGGTGCCGAGTTTTTTCCGCAGCAGCACGACATCGCGATAGTCCTTGCCCAGGGCTGCAGTGGCGCCTTGCAACCGCTCCCAGCTGCCATCTGAACTGTCGCCTTCGCAAAAGACGAGCTTCATCTTGTCTCTTGGGAAGTCGAGCTGCCGCAACGCGGCGAGGAATGGCTCTATGTGTTGGGCCGCATCGCGCAGCGGCACCAGCACGGCGAGGTTGGATCCCAATGGCGGCGGCGCCGCGATGGCCGCTTGGCTGACGCTTTGCCGGGCGGCTTGCTCATCGGAAACAGTCCCGCGCGTCAGGCGGTGTCGGGCCTGGTAGATCAACTTGCGCAGCCTATGCCGCAACCGGGTGGGCCTCTCCGGCGTCCACCATGTGCCCGCCCAGTGGTGGATCGACAACGTCATGCCGCCGCTGCCCGCCCGCTTTCCCGACGGATCGAGAGGCGAGTACAATTCGGCCGGATGGATCGCAAACGCCGTCTGGTCAGGATAGCCGAGTTGCGCGGAGGTAAGCACGCACGGCCCGGTGGCGTCGATCGCCTGTTTTGCGCGGACGAGCCCGGGCAGGAACGACAGCAAATGAAGCCAGAACGGGTGCCCCGGCGGGCTGGCCATGGTCCCGTTGAACAGAAGGTAAGGCAATCCGCGAAAGTCCGCCTGCACGCGTGCGTGGGCGTCCGGCTCCGTGCAGAACACGATCCGATCCTCGCCCAGGAGCGGATCGAACGGCGCCACGCATTCGCAATCGATATCGGCATAGACCCCGCCGAAATGGTGGAGAAGCAGATAGCGGCCCGCGTCGGCGCGCAGAATGCCATATTCGTAGCTGCAAAAGGTCGGCAGGAAGCCGGGATAGTGTGCGGCCACGAACTCGAGCAAAGTCCGATCGTTCCAGAACATCATCGTCCAGTCCGGATGATGCCGCTTCCAGCTCTCGACATAGCCTTGGAAACGGGCCGGGACGATGTCGGTCTTCCACGTCTGGTGCAGGATTTTCGGGATCATCCGCGGCTCACGGCTTGAACTTGGTGACAGTCGGCGTCGACGCGGGTGGCATCCAGGCCCAGGCCCTGACCGACGGCATCGCGGATCGCCTGCGGCCCGAACCGCGACCACGCGGCCTCGTGGGCCCGGGCGCGAACGCTGGCCATGCGCGCATGGTCGGAACAAAGTCTGACCGCTATGTCGGCCAATCCCTCGTCGGTGTCCGACAGAAGCACCTCGTCGCCCTCGATCAGGTTGAGACCCTCGGCTGCCAGCGGCGTTGCAATGACCGGGACCCCCCAGGCCATTGCTTCGAGGATCTTGATGCGCGTGCCGCCGCCCATGGCAAGCGGGACGATGCCGAGATGGGCAACGGACAACAGAGGTCTGATATCGTCCGGATCTTCGACCAGACTGACCCCATCCAGTCTTGCCAGGGCGCGAACGCGCGACTCGGGCGAACGCCCGGCAAGAACGAGCTTCGCGGTCGGCAGCGTCTGGCGAATGCGGGGCAAGATGGTGTGCCCCAGCCGCTCGGCGGCGTCGACGTTCGGCTGATAGCTCAGATGGCCAACATAAAGGATGAGCGGAAACGCGTCCGAGACGGCTCGCTGCAGCGGCAGTAGCCGCGGCAGCTCGTCCGCTCGCGGGATGCCGTTTGGCACGATGTGGACGGGGACTTGCGGCCGGACAAACGCCTCCAGCCGCTGACGATCCCGTTGCGAGCACACCCAGATACGGTCGACGATGGCTGCCGCCTTTCTCTCGAGCGCCCTGAGGTCTGAGGAAAACGGCCGCCAACGCTTCTTGCGCGGCAACTGACCGGCGAGATCCGATTCAACATTGTGCATGTCCAGAACGAGTTGCCGGACAATCGGCCGCAACGGAGCGAGAAATCTGAACAGACCAACGCCTTCGACCACAATAGTATCCGGGCGAAAATCCGCCACGAGCGCCTTGAGCCGCGCCAGCGCCGGAAGCGGTATCCGGCTCTCGCCCTTGGCCCTCCAGCGGGCGAGCGAAGGCGCTCGCGGTTCGGACTTGTTGATGAGCTCAGTCACGCGAATGTCCGGCCCGGGAGGTTGGACGTCGCTGCTTCGCGGCAGGAGCGAGGCCAGGCAGACCGGGCCGAACGCGGCTGCCGCCATGGCGTTGCCGAAATTCCTGAGATCGGCGCCGGACCTCGGCGGAAACGGCGGGTCGTGGCATATGATCAGCGTGCGGCGCGACGTCGCTGAATTGGGCATTGGCGACATCCTAGCCTCAGTCTCGGTCAGTCGCCCGATTCGGATCCTGGCCAGATATCGCATCGCCTTCCAACTGCGGCCCAGCTCCTTATGCGCTCGGACCGCGCGCATCATGCCGCCAGCATCGGCGAACTTGCGGTGCCTGATCAGCTGTCGGGCGATCCGCTGAGCTATCCAGGCCTTGCGCCACTGCACCGCCTCCCGTTCGACGCCGGCGGCAGCCAGCCCGTTCAGTTCCAGCGCTATGGCAAGGAAGGTCCTGCGCGGTGCCGTGATGAAGCGGCGCGCCATACGTTCCTCGTCATGGTGGTAGAGCAGCACCGGGGTCTCGACGGTAACCACGTCGGCACGGGCCAGCACGGCGGTCCAGTAGCAGGTGTCCTCATCGAGGCCGATCGTTTCCGGAAAGCGGAGGTTTGCGGTCGCCCAGTCGGCGACCAACGCGCTTCCCATCGCGATTGGCCACACTTCGTTGCGAAGGTAGCGTCGCACATTCTCTCGCCGGTCCGCGCCGTAGCCTTGCGGTGCCTTGAGCTTGTCCGGCCGGCTTTTTGTCCGCCGTATGCTGGCCCCGACGGCAAGGCCGGCGCAAGGCCGGCCTGCCAGCGCCGCGCTCAGCCGCGACAGGCTGCCGGGCATCACCTCGTCGTCGGCATCGAGAAAGAATATGGATGTGCCGCTTGCCCGCTCGAGTCCGACATTGCGCGCGGCGCCCGCTCTGCGCAGTTGAACGCCCACCACGTCCAGCGGCAAGCCGTGACGGTGCGCGCTTTGCCTCGCCATCGCAGCCGTCTGGTCGTCCGATCCGTCGTCGACCAAGAGAATCTCGCGGATGACCGCTCTGTCGGAGGCCAGACTGCCGACTGCCGCTTCGATGGTTGCAGCCGCATTTCTTGCCGGGATAACGACGGTAATGTCAGCCGCCACAGGTGAGCCGCTCATTGCTGTTCGAAGAAGCCACGCTTGAGCAGGCGGTCATAGCAATGCTTAAGCACCGACACCGGGCGCAGCGAAAGACTGTCAAGATTGCCCACCACCTGAGGTTCGATGTCGAATGGCGACTGGCCTTCGATCCAGCTGTAGGAGGAGCCGTCCTTCAGCACCGACGGGCAGCCCACGACATAACCGCCCAGCGCCTTCGCGTGACCCACCCGGCGCAAGCCGAAATGGAGGCTGGAAGAGATCACCGGTTCCCGCGTTCTTAGATAGACATGAAATCCGCTCGGCGATTTTGCTATTGGCGTGCCGTTCGCAATCGCCTTGTGACCGGACCGCCAGGCACGGTAGCCGGCGTCGTCATCGAAATCGAGGATCATCAGGTTCCCAAATCCGCCCAATATGCCGACATTGCCGGCAAAGTCGCCAAACCAACGCGCGATGTCGCTGCGGCCCAGCGGCTTCTGCGCCAGTTGGAAGGTGATGGAGGTGAACGCCAGTTCCTTCAGGTCCTTGCGCAACGTCCGCAGGTGCAACGGATCATACTCCATGGCCGCGAGGTCGAGATGCTTGCCGCCGGCACGAAGCGGCAGGCAGATATAGCCGCGCTCGAACAGCCTTATGGTATAGTCGGTCAGTGCCCCAGCCTGCATCCGCCAAATGTTCCGGGATCGAGACGTTCCCGACAATCTGTTGAGCCGAACGGTCCGTTCGTCAAGCGCCGGCGCCTTCGCCGCGACTGCCAGCACTGTCGTCAGACATTCTTGATCGACTTCCAGTGACTTAGCCGTTCTGCGATCAACTCCACGCGCCGCTGATTGTCGTTCCCGTCCAGGATGGTTAAGTCCTGCGGATCGGCACGCAGATAGACGCCGGACGTTCGCGCATTCACCTCCGGATTCGTGTCCGAACGTGTCGTGAAATATCCGGACGCGCGCTCGGCGGATTCCAGCCGGATTTCGCCTGTCCCGTGCAGCTGCGGCGCGTTGGCGTCCAACGGCCGTTCCCCGTTCCAGTAGTAGAAGATGCCCGAAGACTCTCCTTTCTCCTTCGACGCCTCGCTCCAGTATCTGGCCGACAGGCTGCCATTCTCTTGCCATGAGCGGCCGTTCAGCTCCAGTGCGCCGTTGCGGTCCCGCGAGATCCTCAGCAGACTGACCGCGGAAGGCTCCCTTGCTGTGCGCTCTGACAGGGAGAACTGCCACCAAAACCCCTCTATGCGGGCGACTCGCCCCTCATTTTCGATGGCATTTCGCAGTTTTTGATTGATCGCTCTGGTCTCCGCGGCGGTCGCTGCCTCGCCGTAGCGTACCGACGTCAGGCCGAGCAGATCGCTGGGAAGCTTGGCACCATTCGCATGCAGGATGAAGGTCCGGCGCATGCCGAGAACCCCGCCGAACAGGCCGGCCTCGAAAACCACATTGTCTCGCGGAGAAGCCTGGGCGGGAACAGTGGTGGTCGATTCCGGCTGGCTCGCGCTCGTCCAGTCGTCCTGGGCGAACACGAAAGCGGCGAAGTCGACCTCGCGCGTCAGCTCGAGGAGACGCCCCAGTGTTGTCGTCCCGGGATTGAAGGATGTCGTCCAAGGTTCGACATTGGCAATATCTTCAAGGCCACGCTGCAGCGCCTGCAACAGCTTCTTCTGTTTTCCTGACGAGCCCAGGAAGATTCGCGGTTTGGCCATTCGTCTCTCTCCGGCGCAATAGACTCCTCACAGCGTAGGCGGTTGTCCTATCTCATTGCAACGACCGCATTACCATGGCACGCCTCCAGCTACACCTCCGCGCGGTGCTGGAAGAACTGCAGGAAGAGCTCGCGCTCGGTGGTGATGCTCGGGGACCTGTTCTCGCATGAGCCATAATCGAAATCGATTTTCGGGAAGGATCATCCGCCAACGAGCAACAGGCCGCCCCATTCCGGCCTTTTCGCTGTGCAATATGCCTGTGATAACGCCTCTTTGCCCGTGGCAACATTTCCGGTTGAGCCACCGGCGATAGGGCGATAGATTATGCTGCAGTGCACAATGAACCCGGTAGGGCCGAACGTGGGCTCGTGCCGGCTATCAGACACTGAACCGCGCTAACTGTTGTTTACGCAATTCCCGACGAAAGACAGTCACACACTTTTCCTGGAATTGCTCCAAGGCTGAACGGACGAAAAATCCGGCATGAAGATTCCAAAATCCATTCTGCTCGATCCGGAGGCAAACAAGGCCTATGGCGCCTTTGCCGTCGCGGTTTCCGTTCTTGCCTTTGCCTATTCCAGCAATTTCGGTCAGGTCCTGATCCTCGCCTATTACGCGGTCTGGCTGCCGCTGTTCTTCGTCGACTACCGGCGTTTCACCTGGAAGCTCTCAAACGCTTGGCTGCCGATACTCTTCGCGACCTATGTCTGCCTGTCGGTCTTCTGGTCGCAGGCCGCCGGCATCAGCGCGCGTGCGGCGGTGCAATATTCCTCGCATATCGTCTGTGCCTATATCGCGGCCCGCACCATCAGCGTGCGGACGCTGGTCCTGGGATCGCTGATCGGGATATTCGTCGTCCTGCTCTACTCGCTGAAAGTCAACGCTTACGCGCTGGACATAATGGACGGCACTTTCAATTTCGTCGGCGCCTTCGCCTCCAAGAACCAGGTCGGGTTCTTCTCGTCGTTCGGCATCTTTTTGTCTTTCGTCTTCCTGATGTTTTACCGGCGCAACTGGCTGAGCTTCTTCTGGACCGCGCCGATCATCCTGATGTCGGCATACATGCTGGCAATCTCCCACTCGGCGACATCCGTCGCCTCGCTGCCGGCGGTGCTCGGCATCGTCATCTTGCTCACCATGAGCAGGGTCCTGTCGCGGCGCTACCGCCGCGTGCTGTTCGTGGTCGGCGGCGGCGCGTTGGTAGCCGGCGTGGTGGCCGCGCTGAACCTCGGCCTGCTGGACGTCGTGCTCGGCATCTTCGGCAAGGATTCGACGCTGACCGGCCGCACCTATCTCTGGCAGCAGGGTTGGGAGGCGGCGCAGCTGCACCCGCTGCTCGGCTACGGCTATGCCGCCTACTGGGTGCAAGGGTTCGCCGATCCGGAACGGTTGTGGGCCGAGTTCTACATCACGACCCGCACCGGCTTCCATTTCCACAACACCTATATCGAGACCCTGGTCGAGATCGGCTTCGTCGGCGTCACCATGCTGGCGCTGATCATCCTGCGCGCCTTCTACGGCCATATCTCGAAGGTGGTGTTCGGGGTCTGGAGCGCCGATTCGGTGGTGCTCGCCGGCGCCGTCGGGCTGATGCTGATCCGCTCCTTCTTCGAGGTCGAGATCCTCGGCCCTTACTTCATGGCCTCCTTCATCGTCTATTATGGCCTGTTCAAGCTGAACCCGCTGCCGGTTGCCCGGCGACGGCGGGTTGCCATTCCTGTCCAGGATGAAAAGCCGGCCAACGGCCACATGCCGGCGCCGGTCTGATCGCGGTTTTCGCCTCGGTCGCGTCGAGGAGTTAAAGCATGTCCCACGAAAGCGAGAACCGATTTCGGGTCAAAGACATGCGTAAGACCAAAAACCTAAAAGAGCGCGGAGCAAATCTGAAAGATTGCGACGCGCTTTAGGCCACGGCTCGCGAGCGCTGCATTTGCCGCTGCAGGAAGCGGCGCACCGGCTCGTCATAGATGCGGGTGGCAATGTCGGCGATGACGATAACCGCAGCGGCCATGACGATGCCGAACCAGGGATGATGCGCGAACGGGTCGACCGACGCCGCCTTGCCGGCCCCGGCGATGATCATCAGCAGCGGCGTGTGGATGATGTAGATCGGGTAGGAGACCCGCCCCAGCCAGCCATAGAAGCTAGCCAGTCGCGGCGCGGTCGGCGCCACCGCGCCGGTCACCACCATGAGCGGGAAAACGACGGCGATAGAGGCGAGGTCGTAAGCGACACGCCCGGCAGCACCCGCAGGCGCGATGGCGAAGACGATCAGCGTAAGCAGGATCGCGGCCTCGACCCACCAGCCGCGCCGCAGAAAGCCGAGGCCATCCTGGTAGCGCGCCATCGACCGGCAGAGCAGCACGCCGAGGAAGAAGGAGAACCAGACGCGCGGCAGCCCGCTGATGATGGTCTTGCCGGTCATGCCGAAATCGAGCGTGCCGGCAAGTGCCGAGGCGACGATCAGCAGCACCAGGCTGACAGCCACCAGCACCGTCAGCACACGTTTCGACAGCAGGAAGAAGACGGCGGCATAGGCGATGTTGACGATCAGCTCGAAGAACAGCGACCACGAAGCGGGATTGAGCGGAAAGATCGTATGGTAGGCATCGCCGACCAGCGGAATGAAGAGCATGCCTGTTGTGAGCTGCGTGCCGATCTCCGACAACGGCATGTATTCCGTCGCAATCAGCCTGTTCTTGATCAGCAGATAGAAGCAGCCGAGCAACGTGCCGACGAGGTAGAGCGGGTAGAGGCGTATCAGGCGGATGGCCAGGAAGGTGCCGAAGCCCATGCCGTTCTCGATCTTGCGGTCGTAAGCGTGGGCGATGACGAAGCCGCTGAGCAGGAAGAACAGGTCTACCGCAAGATAGCTCGACGGCAGCACTTTGCCGTCGGCCAGAAAGGGCGAGAAGTGATAGAGCATCACGCTGATCGCCGCCACGCCGCGGATGGCGTCGAGGTTCAGGTAGACGTGACGCGGAGCGGCAGGCTGCATTCTATGCCTTCAAGCGGTCCAAACAGATTGCTCGCCCGCACCTTGGCGCGAACGAGCCTGACTTGTTCCTCCCGCGGACCGCGCTGAGCGAGGCCCGGGCGCCCGGCTACTGGCTGGCCATGGGTGGGCCGCCGGCACTCGGCGCCAGCTTCACCTTGATGACGTCGCCCGGCAGCACCGGCGTGTCTTCCTTGGCGTCGATCTCGCTGGTCTTGCCGTCGGCAACACGCACCAGCGAATACAGCAGGGCCGGTTCCTGGCCGCCTGTTATGGCAGCCGCCATTGCGGGATCCGAGGCCGCGGCGATCAGGCCCTTCTGCATGGCAGTCCTCAGCGTCGCCTCGTTCAGGTCGGCCTCGGCCTGCTGCCGGCTCGCGGCCAGGTTGGAATTGAGCGTGTTGCGGGCATCGATGGCGTCCTGATCAGCTTTGCTGATCGATTGCTTGGCGGTGAGGATGGCCGTCTCATAATCCAAGATCTTGCCCTGCAGGTCCGCCACCGACTGTTTCGAATCGAGCAGTCGCGCATTGGCGACAAGGCCCTTCTGGGCCAGCGGACCGATGCTGGTGAGCTGCTGCTGCGCCAGATCCACTTGCTGCTGCTGGTTGGCGATTTTCTTCTGCAGCGATTCGATCTCGCCTTCGAGCACGCCTTTCAGGTCATCAAGCGCGTCCAGCTTCAGCTTCAGCGCCTTCTGGTCGGCCGTGAGGATCTGCATTTCGTCGGCAACGATGGCCTGCGTTCTCGGGTCGTCCGCAGCCTCCTTCGGAATCTCGAAGCTCGTCTTGCCGGCAAGGTCTGCGTCGATGCGGGCACGCTTTATGATCAACCGCAGCCGCTGGTCGTCATAGATATCGAAACTGCCCTTGGCGGTGACCAGGTCCTTGCCGAGCTGAGGGCCGTAATCGGCGTTGCGCCGGATGCCGCCGGCGATGCTCACCGCCTTCAGTACCGTAAGGTCCGGCACGTAGGGGAACTGGCCAGGGTTCTGCACTTCGCCCGAAATGTAGAATGGCCGGAACTGCGCCATCTCGACCGAGGCTTCAGGCTTGTCGGGCAGTGCCAGCTTGCGCTGCAGCGCGAGACCGATCGCGGCAGCGATCTCCGAGGTCGTCTTGCCGGCCGCCTGCATCTCGCCGACGAACGGTACCGAGAGCGTGCCGGCGGGGCCGACCGAATAGTCGCCGTTGATGGATGACCAGTCGCGGAACGTGCCGTCGACCGTCTGCCACTCGGCAATGCGGATGTTGAGCTTGTCCTGCGGGCCGAGACGATAGTCTCCAGCCACCGCCAAAGTGGGAATCGCAAGAGACAGGGCAAGCGCCACGGCCGCAAACCGGCTGGGCGCCTTGGAAGGGAGTCCGAGGGGGTGGTTTTTCAATGAACGTTCCGATCCGCGTTAGCCCCATCCGCCCGATGAGATTACTGCCGGACGCCTGTCCCGAGATTGGCGGGACAGGCCTGGCGGTCAATAGCTGCCGCGCGCCATCCACACGGCAGGCACGGTTTTGACGATGATGCGAATGTCCTCGACCATCGACCAGTTCTCGACATAGTGGCGATCGAAGGCGACGCGCGTGTCGTAGGACACGTCGTTGCGCCCGCTCACCTGCCACAGCCCGGTGAGGCCCGGGCGCGACTTCAGATAATAGACTGCGGCGCTGCCGTAGATCTCGAGCTCGTCGCGTACGACAGGGCGGGGCCCGACCAGGCTCATGTCGCCCTGCAGGATGTTGATGATTTGCGGCAGCTCGTCGAGGCTGAGCTTCCGCAGCACCGCGCCGACACGCGTCACGCGCGGATCGTCCTTCAGCTTGCGCGTCGCCGCCCATTCGGCGGCGGCATCCGGATTGGCGGCTAGGTGCGCGGCGAGCACCTTCTCGCCATCCTGCACCATGGTGCGGAATTTGAGGCAGGCAAAAATCCTTCCGCCGCGACCGATCCGCTTGTGGCCGTAGAAAATCGGGCCGCGGTCGGAAAGCTTGACCAGCAGGGCGACCATCAGGAAAAGCGGGCTGAGCAGGACCAGACCCGCCAGGGAACCGACGATATCGAAACTGCGTTTGAGCAGACCGCCGATGGGGGGTGGAAAATCAATGCCGGCCTGCGTAAAACCCGCATTAGCCGGCTTGGCGACGTCCCTCATGCAAAAGCTCCATACGTTGAACGGATGGTTTACGGCACGATACCAAAAAAATGCTGCAGCGCAACACACAATTTCCCATTCGCGTGAAATGTTCGCGTCATGAATTGACCAAATAATAAACCTGCCGTGCCCAAATTTTGGCCTTTGTGGCATGTTTATGACAACGTGAGAGGTTTTTTGGGAAATGTAGTACAGCTTTCGGGCTGATTTTGGGCGATGCATTCTTTGCTGCAGACGAACGGCGGTTGCAGGTCGTAGGAATCACTCGCTCAGGTAAGTTCTTCGCATTAAATACTGGTTAATGTTTCGGGTTCTACTGTCGAGGATTTCGCTATAGTGAATAGGTGGCGATGCAGGGGTGTGCGCCGCAGCATGGCAGAGTCGATGCCGCGAAACCCTTGGCCTCATGTGCATTTGGCCTTGCCGCAAAGGTCTCGCCTTAATAGAGTGGCAAACTGTTGCTGTCATAGTCTGGATGGGTCGGAAAGGCCGGAAGCAACCGGCCTGATTGGGCAGCCAGAAATAGCTCTCTGGCGGAACGGGGAGTTACGCGGGTGGGTAGACCACAGCTTTTGCTTGCGCGTGCCGGTTGACGGGCCGACGAGCATGTCTTTGCCAAAGTTCATCGTCGGGATGATATTCACGCTCGCTGTTGTAGTCGGCTGGTCCCGGCTCGACGGCGAATCGCTTGGCACCATCATCATGCGCGCCGTGATTTGCGCTGTCGTCATTCAGGTGGGGTACTTCGTTCTGGTGTTCGCCATGATCGCAAGGAGCGGGCCGATACCCGCCGACAAGGCGCGGCAGGCCGACCGCGGCATCAAGGTGCCCGATGGCGAAAAGCTAACCGCCCGGCGCGGCAGCCTCCGCTGATCTTTCAGCCGGCGCCGGGGGCGGCGTATTGTCGGCCAATGTTGCGGTTTCCCGTTCGGCCCGTTCGCCGGAGAGCATCCTGGCCAGCCGGCTGCCCGACTTTGCTTTCAGCCGCTGATATTGCCCGACCTCGACGATGCGGCCGCCCTCGATGGCCACGACCCAGTCGGCAAAGGCGATCATCGACGGCCGATGCGCGATGGTGAGGATAGTCATCTTGCCGCGCAGTTCCTCGATCGATTGAGCGATCAGCGACTGATTCTGCCAGTCGAGCGCGCTCGTCGCCTCGTCGAGGATGAGCAGCGAGGGTTCGCGCAGCAGCGCCCGTGCCAGCGCGATGCGCTGACGTTCGCCGCCGGAAAGCCTGACGCCGCGATCGCCCACCACCGTTTCGAGCCTCCCGTCGAGCCGCTCGACGAAGTCGGCCGCATGAGCCTTGCGCAGCGCAGCCCAAAGCTCCTCGTCGCCGGCCTGCGGCGCCGCCAGGCGCAGATTGGCGCCAATGGTGTCGTGCAACAGAAACACGTCCTGCGGCACATAGGCCACCTGGCCGCGCCAGGCCCTGCGGTTTTGCGCGGTGATCTCGACACCGTCCGCCAGGATCTTGCCCTGGCTCGGCTCGAGCAGCCCAAGCAGCATGTCGGCGATCGTGCTCTTGCCCGAACCGGACGGGCCGATCAGCGCCGTCACCTCGCCGGCGGGAAGGCCGAAGCTAATGCCGCTCACCACCGGCCTTCCATCGCCGTCGCCATAGGCGAACGAGACGTCGCGGATATCGAGGCCCCTGTCGAGCGACAGCCTTGCGTTCGGCGCGGCATCGCCGGGCTCCATCTCGCGCTCGGCATCGAAGCGCGCCTGCAGGGCCTGCATGGCGGTGTAGGCCGGCAGGTTGATCAGCATCTGCTGCGCCTGCACCTGCATGTCCATGAAGCGGGGCGCGACCCGCATGAAGACCAGGAGCAGCACGACGATTTCCGCAAGGGAGAGATGGAAGCGGACCAGCGCGATGTAGATGAACAGGCTGAGCCCGATCACGCTCGCGACCTGGAACAGCGCGGTGCCGATGGTGCTGTTGCGGACATAGGCGACATTGTCCGCCTTCATCTTGTCCAGCGTCGCGCGGAGCTGCGCGAAGTAGCTCGTCTCGACATTCAGGCTCTTGGCCACCTTGATGCCGCCGAGGAACTCCGACACCGTGCGGTATTGGTCCTGGCGGCTGCCGGTCAGCACGCGACCGTAGGCGGTGGCGCGCGCGCGAAAGGGCTGCAGCGCGATGAACAAGAGCACGCCGATCAGGATCGCGAAGCACGTCATCACCGGCGAGATGAACACCGACACCACGAGATAGCCGGCAAACAGCAGCGCCGTCTGGGCAAGCATCAGCAGCGAGAAGGCTGCGGCCTGAACGCGGTCGATGTCGCCGGTCAGCGCGTGGTCGAGATCGGAGCTGCGCATGCGGGTGAAGACACCCCAGCGCGCCTTGCCGATGCTCTCGAACAGGTTCATGCGCACCCGGTTGACGAAGTCGTAGAGCAGCCGCGCCATGTAGAGCGACTTGAAGCGGTTGAACATAGCCTGCAGCGCCACCAGAGCGACGAGCAGGCAGAGCACCGTCGCCAGCGAGAGCTTCCCGCCCGGCACCAGCCAGCGCAAGGCGCCCGGTACGCGCACGGCGAAATCCTGGTCGGCACTGCCGATCAGATGCAAGAGCGGGATCAAAAGCAGGATCGAAAGGCCCTCGGTCAGACTCCCGAGGACCAGGAAGGCAAGCGCCGTCAGCGTGCGCTGTCCGCCGATATGCGCCATGACACCACCGAAGCCGGCCACGTCCCGCAAAAGTGTCAGGCGAAGTTTCGAGGACCAGCCCATGCCGCTGCTCACCTTGCCCGGGCCAGATCGCGCTCGATCAGGGCGACGGCATCATCGATCCGCTCCAGGCCTGCCGGCACTTCGAGCCGGCTGACGCCGATCCGGCCGGCAAGCTGCGCGCAGTGCTGGAGATGGGTGGACGCGAAATCGCCGACCAGCGCCTGCCGGCCGAACCGCGTGACATAGGAGAACTTGATGATCGCCGGCAGCGCGGCGGCGCCCTTTAGCGGCGTGATCGCCGCCTGCCCGTCGCGCTCCAGCACATAGATCCGGGCCGCCGGCACGGCTTCGCCGGAGAACCCTTCCTGCAAGCGATGCTGCGCCTTCTCGATCTGCGGATGCACCTGCGGCCGCACCTCCGCTCGGCCGATCCTGATGGCGTTCGCGGCATCCGCTGCAAGCTTGAGCTGCGGAAAGCCGGGCAGGATCATCGGCCGTGAGGGGGCGGACAGGTCCAGCGCCACGACATCGTCGGTAAGCAGAAGGTGACCGGCGCGGATCATCGCGCCCGCCGTGGTCGACTTGCCGGCACCCTTGTCGCCCATGAAGATCACGCTTTGCCCGCCAACGGCGATCGCGCTGGCGTGCAGGACGAGCAGACCGCGCTGATGCAGCGTGAGCGCCAGCACCGGACCGAGAAGCGGAAAGGCAAGCAGCGGATCATCGACGCCCGGCGCCGGATCGACATCGATCCGGGAGGCATCGCTGATCAGGAAAGTGCCAACGGCTTGCCAGGACAGGTATTGGCGTGTCGGCTCGAAGCGAAAGGCCGCGGCGTTCGCCAATGCAGCCTCCGGAAAATCGATCGGCCCAACAGCGATCTCGATGTCCGGGGTTGCCGGCGCGGTCGGTTCCAGTTCCGGCAAAGCCACCTCCGACCCGATCGTCAGGCCGTACGCCTTGTAAAACCGACGAACACGCCCGTTTCGAGGGGCCGCTTCGATGGTGGAGCCGGGCCTCGCGGCAAGAGAAGCGGCTGGAGAGTTCATGCAGGGCTTCCATGCTGTTGGACCTGCCGCAGCCATAGCGACAGTGAGGCCGAACGCCAGATATGCTGGACGTCGGGCAGCGTCGCCTGCTCGGGCCGCTGCAGCATGCGCGCATAGACCGCGTTCACCTCGGGCAGATTGACATAGGGGGCGATCAAGTCGTTGTCCGACACCAGCAGCCGGTCCAGGAGATCGCGATGGTTGACGATCATGCCTTTGACCAGGCTGGCGGTGAAATCGATCTTGTCGCGCCGCCACTGCACCGCCGGCGGCAGCACGCCTTCCATAGCCCGGCGCAGCACATGGCGGCCGAAGCCGTTGCGCAGCTTTTCCTCGCCCGGCAGTGCCAGGCAGAATTCGACCAGCGGCTTGTCCCAGAACGGATAGCGCGGCTCGATGCCGAAATTGGCGGCGGCCTTGTCGAGAACCTCGAAAGCATGGGGCACCAGCCCGGTGGACAAAAGCCAGCGATGGGTGAGCGCTTCGCTGGTGCTGACATTGGCGGGCATAAAGGCCGCGCGATGGAAACGTTCGGCGAGATCGGTACGCCTGGCAAGCCCCGGATTGACCAGTCCTGCCCAGGCCACGCGCGGTGCATGGGAGGGTCTGCGCCGCAGTTTTCCGAGAAGGCGCCTGGCCTTCGCCCTCATCCTGGCAATCCGCCAGGCCGGCCCGTAGGCGGCGAGGAACTTGAAGTACAGAGGCAGCATCCCGTCGCCATAGGTGTTGGCGGCACTGTGCAGCTCGCGCCACAGCTCCAGCCACCTGCCGCGATGGGCGAGCTCATGCAGATACCCATGACCTTGCGACACGACCTCGTCACCGCCGTGGCCGTCGAGAAGCACTGTGACGCCCTTGGCGCTCGCGGTGCGATAGACGCTGCGGGTCAAAGACAGACCGGGCGCCAGGAAGGTCCCTTCCTGTTCCTCCAGAATGCGATCAAACTCGGCGAAGGGCGCATAGTCGCCGACCGCGATCAGCGTGCCGTCGAGCCCATATTGCTCCAGCACTGCATCGATGAAGGGCCGCTCGTCCATCGAAGACCCCCTCTCGAACACCAGCGAGAAAGTTTTAAGCTTCGGCTTCTGCGTCGCCGCAGCTTGAAGTCCGGCCATGCAGGCGATCGAGGACGAATCGAGCCCACCGCTCAGCATGGCACCGACGGACGGAGTGCCCCGCATCCGGTTTTCAACCGATCGCGCGAAAAGATGCAGGAACTCGTCCGCCGCATCCGAACGCTGCGGCCTTTGTGACGGCTCAATCTCCCAGTAGCGGCTCAGCACGACCTGATTGTTGGTCACCGTCATGCTGTGCCGAGCGGGCAAGCGAAATATCTCCGCATAGAGCGTAGATTGCGGATCGTCCGGCAGGCCGGCGAGAAAGCCGGAAATCTGATGCTCGCTGAGAGCCCTGCCGACACCATCCAGCGCCAGAAGTGGGCCGATCTCCGAGGCGAAGGCAAAGCGCCTGTCGGCGCAGTGGTAGTAGAAAGGTTTGACGCCGAAATGGTCGCGCGCGCAAAACAGCGCCCGGCGCTCGGCGTCCCAGACCGCGAAGGCGAAATCGCCTTGCAGGTAGGTCGGACAGGCCTCGCCCCATTTGAGATAGGCCTGCATCAGCAGCATGGCGTCGGCGGCCGATCGGTCGCGCACACCGAGCCGCGCCAGAAGCTCCTCGCGGTTGTCCAGCCGGCAATCGGCCGTAATGGCGAGCTTGCCGCCGGCCATTGTCAGCGGCCCAGGGCCCTGCTCGCCGGTCGTGTTGAGCCAGGCATGGCCTAGTGCTGCGTGTCTGTCCGTCCACCATGAGCTGCCGTCGCGCGCCCGGTGGCGCATGCGCGCCAGCATCTGCTGGATGTCGGCCGCCGCCGCTGGGCTGCCATCCTGTCTGAGCAGAATTCCGGCGACGCCGCTCATCGCCTAGTGTCCGTGATCGACAAGATGGGCAAAGCCGTTGATGGAGCCGCCAAGCACGATGTGGTCGCCGCTGATCAGCCAGGCATGCGCCTTGAGATCGGCGCCGGGGTCGCGCGCGATGCCGATGCTGATCGTGGAGGCCTTGCCCTGGCGGGCAAGCAGATACTGTCCGGCGAGCGCCTGGGTAAGGCAGCTGGCGCCCGGCACGTATCGCGCAGCAGCGGCAACGCCCCATGCGACGCGCCGCAGATCGGCGATGGCAGCGTCATTCCTCGCTTCCAGTTGAGTCACCAGAGCGCGCATGCGATTATAGGACGAAAGCGTAAGCCCCAGCCGCACGAGGCTGACCACTGCCAGGCAGCGCGCCAGAAACAGCGCCTCCGGCCCGCTAAGCGAGAGGACCCTAGGCCAGTTCCTCATGGTGGAACCTCGCAAGCCCGGCTTCGATCAGTCCCTTGAGCAAGCCCTCGACATCGGCCTTGCAGCGTTCTGTATCGACATCATAGCGGGTGAGCACCGCGCTTGTTATGTCGGGGATCGGTCGTGGCTCCTGGATCAGCTCCCAAATGTAGGCGCCGACGCCGTTCAGGCTGTAGTAGATGTTGGATTTGAGATGGAGCAGCGCCAGTCCGTTGCCGAATTCACAAGCCACGGCATCGCCGCTCGCGACCACGCGGTCATGGTTCGATGGGTTCCAGTGCATCCTAAAACCTCATTGTTGAACGCTTGCGTGGCCTCGACCGGGATCGGTTGCCTGCGATCCTCAGGGAGCCCAGGACAGGGCCCCCGGTTCACCGTTTGAAGAAAGAGAACGCCCGGAGCCCCAACTGCGACAACTCCGGGCGCTGCAAGCTCAGGAGAAGGTGAGCTCACCGACCGGTGTGTGCGCGGGAAATGCCGCGTCAAGCGCCGTGGTCCCGGAGGCACCCTGCGTGATCGTTTCGATCGAACCGTGAACCGTCAGGCTTGGGGTCTCGTACTCTTGCTTTTCAACATTCTGTTCCATTCTATTCTCCAATTAAGACTGGAAGCGGCGTCGGAATGCCGCCAGCATATTGCTATGCTGCATCGCAATTGCTGCACGGCAACATTTATGAGTCAAGCCTGATTTACCAGGCAGTAATCAATTCTTGGTTGCGCATGCCTGCGTCGGTGATGACACCGTCGGCTTTTGCATCTCGGGCGAACACCACTCGAACGTTCAACATCGCCTTTTTGCCGTCTAAGTAAGCATATGATTTGATTGAGGTAAGTTCGTGAGCTTACGTGGCTATGTGGGAATTGCCAAGAAAACACTTCAGATAATAGCAGATTGCCGGCTCACTTCGCCGCCGCGGGATTTGTCTTCAAAAGTGATCGGGATGAGCGAATATGAACGCTCAGGTTGCAGGCGCGAGGCGGCTTGGGAAGGCGCTGGATGGCGCTCCCGATTTTTTGGCGATGCTTTTCTTCGCAGTTGCGGTATAAACGCCGCGCGGGCGGTTTTGCGGAGAGACGACAACGGGCATGGCCGTGCAGGACGCTTCTTACGACAGGCTGCGCGCGGCCGGCAGTGCCGACGAAGTCGCCTATGTGCACGCCTGTCTGCGGCTGTTCTTCAATCCAACAGCGCGAGCAGTCGACCATGGCGGTATGCCGGCTCCGGCAATCTGCGTGGCCGACGTTACCGACATTGCGAGGTTGAACAAGGTCGCGGTCTTTTTGCTCAAGGCTCTCTCGCATGGGGCCACCGGCGCGACGCCTCCCGAATTGCTCGCATGGCTCGATGGTTATCGCCGGCGTACCATGTCGATGAATGCCGCCTCCATCGGCGATTCGATCGCCATCCATCAGGTGTTGCAGGACAGGCAGATCGACTTCGTCTTCCTGAAGGGACCGCTCCAGCAGCAATTGCTCTACGGCGACCATTTCATGAAGCCGTCCGGCGACGTCGATATTCTGGTTTGCCCGTCCGGCTTCGCTGCCGCCCGCGAAGCCCTTCGCTCGGCCGGCTACGAGGTCGCCGGCAAGTCCCGGTCGGTCTGGTGGGTGCGTTTCCTCGGCGAGCAGCACATGGTCCGCGACGATGGCGTGCGGGCCGCAACGGTCGATCTCCATTATCGGCTGCAGCAGCCGGGCTCGCCGAGCCCACGCAACATCGACGGCTTCCTGCGCCGCAAGCGCGAGGTCAAGGTTGCGGGCGCCTCCATGCCCCTGATATCGGCGTCCGACACGTTGCTCTTGTCCTGCATCAGCGTCGCCAAAGCCTTCTTCAACCGCGAGCCCTGCGCCGGCTATGTCTGCGACGTCAGAGCCGCGGCCGGCCGGCTGAACGAAGCCGAGCAGCAGAAACTGCTCGACCATGCCGCTGAGCAGGGCCTCGCCGACACGCTGCTGCTTGCTTTGCGCGCGGCCGATGTTCTGCTTGGCGGTACCGGCACGCTGCTTTCCGACCGCGCCACCCGGATGCTGGCGCGCATCGACAATGCCGACCTCTTCCATATGGTGATCGCGCCCTGGCTGTCCTCGTTGCGCTGGCCGCAGCGGCGGACGGTGCTGTGGGAGCTCTGCGGTCGCGAGCCGGTGCGCTATCTGGCGGAGGCCGGCTGGGCGGCTTCCGCCGATCTCAGCCGGCGGATCTTCGAGCGGCCGGCCGCGGCCGCGCCGGTGCGGGGCAACGCATGAAGATTCGGTTTTGCATTCATAGGTGGGCGGTCACTCATGCTATCGAAAGGTGAATCATGGCCGTGACGACCCCAAGGGTCTGCGTCATCATTGCCGCCCGCAACGCGGCGCGGACCATACCGGTCGCCATCGCTTCGGCTCTGCGCGAGCCGGAGGTGGCGGAAGTCGTCGTGGCCGACGACGCCTCCACCGACGACACACAGAACGTGGCGCGCGCCGCCGATGATGGCAGCGGCCGGCTCAAGGTGATGCGTCTCGACGTCAACCATGGTCCGTCATTTGCGCGCAACGCCGCGATCAAGGCTTCCGTTTCGCCTTTCATCAGCATCCTCGACGCCGACGATTTCTTCCTCGAAGGCCGTTTCCGCCGGCTGTTTGCCAGCCCCGACTGGGATTTCGCGGCGGACAACATCATGCTGATCAGGGACGATGCCGCGACCGACCCCACCAAGGTCGCGGCTCCCTCCTTCGCGCCAGAACCGCAATTTCTCGACTTCGAGCGCTTCATCGAAGGCAACATTTCCCGTCGCCGCGTGCTGCGCGGCGAACTGGGCTTCCTCAAGCCGGTGATCAGCCGGGCGTTCCTCGAACGTCACGGGCTGAGCTACGACGAAAACCTGCGGCTCGGTGAGGACTACGAGCTCTATGCGCGCGCGGTCGCCCGCGGCGCGCGTTTCAAGATCATCAAGTCCTGCGGCTATGGTGCGATCGTTCGCGCCGATTCGCTGAGCGGCCGCCACAGGACGCAGGATCTGAAGCGGCTTGCCGATGCCGACCTGGCCTTGCTGGCGCTGGGCAACCTGCCGGAGGGCTCGAAGGCCGCGTTGCGGCGCCACGAGCGCCATGTGCGCGACAAATACCGGCTGCGCAATTTCCTTGACGTGAAGGCGGAGCGCGGCCTGGCATCGGCTGCCGCCTATGCCTTGGCCAGCCAGTCCAATCTGATCCCGATCGTTCGCGGCGTGGCGGCCGACAAGCTGGACGCCCTGCTCCGCCGCGCCGGCATTGCTGCGAGGCAGCAGGTGCCGCCGATGCGCTTCCTGATGCCGGCAACGAGTGCCGCAACAGAATGATCCGACAAAAGCGTCAGCGCTGGCGCCGTTCCCAAAAAAATCCGCTTTCCGAAACTACGAGGTTGCCTACTTGCCCCGAGAATGGCAAGCTATGTTGCGGTGCAGCAATTTCGAAAGGCCGATCGAATGGCTTCGATTTTTGGCTTCAGATCCAGGGATCCGGCGCGTGACCGGCAGACCGATCTCCAGCGGCTCGACCGTCTGGCGAAGCTGTTCGACCAGATCTCCGCCGAGATCGAAGCGGAAAAGACCGGGCTGGAGAACCGCTATCGGTCGACGGCGACCAACGCCGCTTTCCTGGTCGAGGCAATGGAGAACGGCTCCGCGTCGACAGACAAGTCGTCGGATGTCAACACGATGACCGGCGCGATCCTGAATTACGAGCGGCGCATCGCCGAACTCACGCGTCAGAAAGGTCTGATGAAGGAACTGCGTCATTCGCTCGACGCGATTGTCGAAGATGGTGTCGGGCAACCCGGTTCGCAGGCCGCACAGGCAAGGTCTGCGGGCAGAGGCTGACAGCGCTTCCAGGCGCGGTCATAGCTGCAAAACATTAGAGGAGTAAGAGGGGGGAGGATCAGAAGCGGCTCTCTGGAGGCGGGCCAGGAATGACTTTGGGTTGGGGCGGACAGCACAAAGGTAAGTTTGTCATGAACGCATATCCGAACGACACCTCCACCGCGGCTGCTTGCAGCATGCCGCGCGCGAATTCGAATAGGTCGAAGACGCTTAAGCTCTGGCTCGCCGGCGCGCTGGTTGCGGCCGCGGCCGCCATTGTGGCACCACCCCATTCGGTGCATGCCGAGGAGATGCAGAGCGCGCCGTCCTTCGTCGACAATTTTTCGAATTTCGACCGTTCGCGCTGGTTCGTCTCCGACGGCTGGAGCAACGGCAATCATCAGAACTGCACATGGTCGAAGGACCTTGTCCGGCTTTCGGACGGCGTGCTGTCGCTGAGCTTCGAAAAGCGCAAGCTGAAGGATCGCGAGTTCGCCTGCGCCGAGGTCCAGACCAAGCAGCGCTATGGCTACGGCGTCTATGAGGCGCGGATGAAGACCGATACCGGATCCGGCCTCAATGCCGCCTTTTTCACCTATATCGGACCGCAGGACAAAAAGCCCTGGGACGAGATCGACTTCGAGGTCCTCACCAAGGACCCGACCAAAGTCCAGGTGAACAGCTACATCCAAGGCAAGCCGAAGAACGGCAAGCTGGTCGACGTCGAAGGCGGCGCCGATAAGGGCTTCAACGACTATGGGTTCGTCTGGGAGAAGGACCGGCTGCGCTGGTATGTCAACGGCAAGCTGGTCAACGAGGTGACCAACCCGGACGAATTGCCGACCAATCCGCAAAAAATATTCTTCAGCTTGTGGGGCAGCGACAAGCTGACCAACTGGATGGGCGCCTTTGCCGATCCCGGCCGCAAGGTGACCATGCAGGTCAAGCGCATCGCTTTCACAGCGCTCGGCCAGCCGTGCCAGTTCCCGGAGTCGCTGGCATGCACCATAACCAACAGCAACTAGGCATGTCCCCCAAAGTAGGAACTGGTTTTGGGATGCGGATCATGCCGAATATCTAGGCCTCATACAGGGCCTGGGGGACATCTTAACTGGCCGGGCCGTCTTTGCGGCCCGGCCTTAAATAGGAATAGAACCAAATGAATTTGACAGTGTTTGGAATTGGCTATGTCGGTCTCGTCCAGGCCGCGGTGCTTGCGGAAGTCGGGCACGAGGTGGTGTGCGTCGACATCGACGAAGCGAAGGTGGACCGGCTCAACCAGGGCTTCATCCCGATTTTCGAGCCCGGACTGGAAGCTCTCGTCAAGGAGAACCACGCCGCCGGCCGCATCCGCTTCACCACCGACGCGGCCGCGGCGGTCAAGCATGGCCAGATCCAGATGATCGCGGTCGGCACGCCCCCTGGCGAGGATGGCTCGGCCGACCTGAAATACGTGCTTGCCGTCGCCGAGGCCATCGGCCGCGAGATGGACGCGCCCAAGATTGTCGTCGGCAAGTCCACCGTGCCGGTCGGCACCTGCGAGAAGATCAAGGAAAGGGTCGCCCAGACGCTGAAGGCGCGCGGCCGCGAGGACCTGACCTTCGACGTTGCTTCGAATCCGGAATTCCTCAAGGAAGGCTCGGCGGTCGCCGACTGCATGAAGCCGGACCGCATCATCGTCGGGACGTCGAGCGAGGACACCGAGGCGGTGATGCGCGAGCTTTACGCGCCGTTCAACCGCAACCACGAGAAGATGATTGTGATGGATGTCCGCAGCGCCGAGTTCACAAAGTATGCGGCCAACTGCATGCTGGCGACCAAGATCAGCTTCATGAACGAGATGGCGAACCTCGCCGAGCAATTGGGCGCCGACATAGAGGAGGTGCGCAAGGGCATCGGCAGCGATCCGCGCATCGGCTACCATTTCATCTATCCCGGCCTGGGCTATGGCGGCTCCTGCTTCCCCAAGGATGTACGCGCGCTGATCAAGACCGCCGAGGGCGTCAAGTTCGACGCCAAGCTGCTGCGCGCCGTCGAAGAGCGCAACAACGCGCAGAAATCGGTGCTGTTCGACAAGGTCAACCGCTATTTCCAGGGCGCCCTCAAGGGCAAGACATTTGCGCTGTGGGGCCTGGCCTTCAAGCCGAACACCGACGACATGCGCGAGGCTCCGTCGCGCACGCTGATGGAGGCGCTTTGGGCCGCCGGCGCCAAGGTGCAGGCTTACGATCCGGAGGCCATGCAGGAGTGCCAGGCCATCTACGGCCAGCGCGAGGACCTTCTCTTGTGCGGCACCAAGGAAGCGGCCCTGCGCGGCGCCGACGCGCTTCTCATCTGTACCGAATGGAAGAGCTTCAGGGCTCCCTCCTTCGACGCGCTCAAGGACGCGCTGACGACACCGGTCATCTTCGACGGCCGCAACCTCTACGACCCGAAGGTCATCGCCCGCTACGGCATCGAATACCACTCGATCGGCAGGATGGCGGCATGACAGTGTCCGCCGCCAGCTTCCCGCCGCATGGCTCCGGCGAACGACAGTGGGACCGACAATGATGGAGGGTCGATAATGATCGTGCGCGTTTCGGGAGATTCGATCTGATGGTGATGGACGTTCAGCCCGAACAAATCGCCAACGAGCATTTCGACCTCGTCGTCATCGGTTCCGGGTTCGGTTCAGCCTTTTTCCTGCATGAGTTCCTGAAGCGGCGCAAAGCCCGGGTCTTGGTGCTGGAATGGGGCCGCCACAACACGCATGAATGGCAGCTTGACCAGAACGCCAACACCGACATAGACGACGAGAGCACTTATAAGACCGACAATGCCGACAAGCCGTGGAACTACACGATCGGCCTCGGCGGTGGCACCAACTGCTGGTTCGCGCAGACGCCGCGTTTCCATCCCAACGACTTCAGGCTGAAGAGCACATACGGCGTCGGCAACGACTGGCCGATCAGCTATGACGAGCTGGAGCCGTTCTACTGCGACGCCGAGGAGGTCATGTCGATCTCCGGCGACCCCGACATGGCCCGGATGCTGCCGCGTTCGCGGCCGTTTCCGCAGCCGCCGCACCGCATGTCGACGCCGGACCGGATGATGAAGGCGGCGCAGCCGGAGCAGCATTTCGTCATGCCGACCGCCCGCGCCCGCGTCGCGACGGCGCAGCGCAACTCATGCTGCGCCAACCTCAGATGCTGGCTGTGTCCGGCCGACGCCAAGTTCACCGCCAACAATGGTTTGATGCACGTCTTCCAGCACGCGGACGTGTCGGTTTGCTTGGGCGCCGAAGTGCGGCGGCTCGACCATTCAGCCGGCTCGGTGCGTTCGGTTGCCTTCCTGCGCGACGGCAAGGAATATTCGGTCAGCGGCGAACTCGTCATCCTTGGCGCCAACGCCATCCAGAGCCCTGCAATCATGTTGCGCTCGGGGCTCGGCGGCGAATTCGTCGGGCTCGGCCTGCACGAATCCTATGGCTGGAACTACGAGGTCTATCTCGACGGCGTCGACAATTTCGACGGCAGCACCATCACCACCGGCTTGAATTTCGGCCTCTATGACGGCCCGCATCGCGCCGAGCACGCGGCGGCGCTGGTCTATTTCGAGAACCGCTGGCAGCACGGCATGCGAGCCGAGAAGGGGCGGCTGCGGCAGGCGCTGCCGCTGGTCATTGTCACCGAAAACCTGCTCGACCCGGAAAACCGGGTGATCCTCGACAAGAACGAGAACGCCTTCGTCAGCTTCAAGGGAGCCTCCGACTATGCAACCAAGGGCATGGCCAAGGCGCTCGAGAGGCTGCCGGCGCTGCTCAACCCTCTTCCGGTCGAGCAGATATTCGATCGCGGCATAAGGCCGACCGAATCGCATGTGCAGGGCACCTTGCGGATGGGCACCGGCCCCGCCGACTCGGTGGTCGACCGCGACATGATCCACCACCAGCTCCGGAACCTCGTCGTCGTCGGTACCAGCACCTATCCGAGCTGTTCCTGCGCCAACCCAAGCCTGACCGCCGCGGCGCTTTCGCTGCGGGCGGCGAGCCGGCTGGCATGAAGGAGGGGTCGATGAAGATCACGCGACGCACCGCATTGGCCGTTGTTGCCGGCGGCATTGCTTCGACCGGCATCGCCGCTGCGGCCGTATCGTCCTTCTCGGATGAGGATCTGGTCCGCCTCACGCTCGAGAAATACTTCGGCCCGCTCAACATGCGCATCGAGCACCTGCAGCAATTCGTGCTCGAATTCCGCAACCGCAATCCGTGGATATTCCCGAGCGAAAAGCTGGCGGACGCGGTGACGCTTTTGGAGACCGTGAGGCTCGACAGGGCGCGCGAATTGCTGCCCAGGCGCAAGCAGCAGGATGTCGGGAATTTCGAGCGCTGGGTCATCGCCGAGTTCCACATGCTGACCGATTATGCCTGGCGCAGCTCGCCCCATGATCCGATCCGCTTCACCGGCTGGCATCCATGCACCAATCCGTTCGCCAATCTCGAGCAGCAGACTGCCTGACACTGCCCGCCGGCATATTTGCCGGCAAGCCAGGAAAACTGGCCAAGAAAAATGTGACAAGGAGCCGAACCATGAAAGTTCTCTTCGCAGGCGGAAACGGCTATCCGCCGCAATTCAGCGGCGGCGTCCAGTCGAGCACCCATCATCTGGCGGAACAATTGATCGAACACGGTCATGAGGCATCGGTGCTTGCGGCCTTGTTCGGGCAGGGGATGTTCGGATACAAGGCGCGCGCCAAGATGAAGCTCCTCGGTCAGCGCGCCGTCATCGACAATTTCCCCGGCTATCCGGTGGTGCGCGCCTGGTTCCCCTGGGAAGCGGCCGCCTTTGCCGTCAAGAAGCTGCAGCCGGACGTAGCGGTGGTGCAGTGTCACAAATCGGTTCCGCTCGGCAAGGCGCTGGAGGCCGAGGGCGTCCCGCTGGTGGTCTATCTCAGGAATGTTGAATTCCATGAACTCGGGGGCGATCTGCGCGAGCTGAACTCGGCGTCTTACATCGCCAATTCCGAGTTCACGGCGCGCACTTACAAGCGCGAGTTTGGCATCGATTCCACGGTAATCCCGCCGACGATCAATCCGGCCTCTTACAGCACGCCGACGACGGGCGAGTACGTCACCTTTATCAATCCCTACGAGGAAAAGGGTTTCGAGCTGGCGGTGCGGATCGCGGCCGCCTGCCCGGAGATCCCTTTCCTGTTCGTCGAGAGCTGGAAGCTGGATGACGATCACCGCGCCCGCATCGCGGAAACGATCGCGCCGTTCTCCAATATCAAGCTCGAAAACCGCACCGACGACATGAAGACTCTCTACGGCCGCACCAGGATCCTGCTGGCGCCGAGCAAATGGGAAGAGGCGTGGGGTCGCGTTGCCTCGGAGGCCCATTGCAGCGGTATTCCCGTCGTCGGCTCGCGGCGCGGCGGCCTGCCCGAAGCGATCGGCTCCGGCGGCGTCGTGTTGGACTATGACGCGCCGCTTGAGGACTGGGTCGCGGCGCTCAGGCGGCTGTGGAACGATCGCGAGGAGTATCAGCGGGTCTCGGAAGCCGCGCTCACGTTCTCGCAACGCCCGGAGCTCGATCCCGAGCGCCAATTCGCCACCTTCTTCGCCTTGCTGGACAGGGCTGCCCGGCAGCGCGCCCGGCGCGCTGCTTAATGCATTTCGCCCAGAAGTATGCAGCGGTTCTGGGCGCGACAGGCATCGAAACAGCGACTGAAAAGCGCGTCGACTGAATTCGATTCGGCGCGAGGCACCTTAGTTCCGCGTAAGGCTTTGCTTACGCTGGCCTTTTGACCCGGCTCTTCAGCATTTCATAGGCGCGTTCGCCGAGCAGGGCGCGCGCGGCGGTCTTGATGACCTTCTTGCGCCCTTCGGGCGAATTGATCTGCCTGAGCCGTGCCGGCAGGTTGCGGGCCGCCTGCTCCAGCGCCGGCAGGGAAAACGCGTCGGGAAAGCTCACGATGTTGGTTTCGACGCACAGCACGGGCTTGCCCGATAGCTTGGCGATCTTGATCGCCTGCTCGTGCTCGCTCTCGATGAACAGGATGGCGTCCGACTTGCGATAGAACTCGGCCTTGAAGCTGCCATGCGCGCCAAGCCGCTGCCGCTCGGCCTTGCTCGGCAGGTCGAGCATGACGAGATGGTCATATTTGATCTCGTGCTTGGCCAGCCAGGCTTCAGTCAGCTTGCGATACTTTTCCAGCCGGCTGGTCACCAGCCAGCCGATCTTGCGCGTCGGCCCGAGAAGCGGCCGCGCCTCGGTGAGGAATTTTTCGTAGGCCGGCCCGTCGTCATTCTCGTCCGCCGTCGGATCGAGGCAAAGCACGCCGTCTATGTCGACGCAGCATTGCTCGAGGAAGACGTGATGCATGAAGTTCCACTGGAACATTCTGGGATGCGGCACGACCTCGAAGACGATATCGGTTTCCTTGTGCTGCGAAAGCAGGCCGAACACGGCCGCGTAGACGAAATCGCCCGGGATGCCGGCAGCCGCGATTTTGCTGCGCGCATCGCGCATGGCGTTGCCGCCGCTGACGCTGTCGTCGATCACCAGGATCTTGCGCATTTCGGAATGCTGCCGATCGAGCGCCGCACGCCGCTTGGTGATCCCCGAGGTGTAGATCTTGCCGGCGAGAAAGCTGTCGAGATCGGTCATCGGGATATTCGCCGTCAGGCTGACCAGCGTCGCGGCGAGGATGCCGCTTCGCGGCACGCCGACCACCAGGTCGATGTCGCGCGGCAGCCGGTGCAGGTTCCGCGCGATCGCGTCGTTCATGTCTGAGATCGATCGGTAATTCATGCTGTTGCCTAACCCTCAAGAATCAGCAGTTTTGGGCTGTCCGGCCGCGGCCGGAATGCCTGGCGGTTTGCGCCGGCAAGGTCATTTCGCCTCGCTGGGCGCGGGCGAAAACCCGCGCGCCGGGATCAGCCGCAGGGCCTCCCGAAGCGCCTCGCGGCCGGCGCCGAAGGCGAGCGCGACGATGATGGTGACGACATAGGACAGCACCGCGCCGCCTACGAGAGCGATGATGGGCTGCGCCGGCAGCATCGGCTTGGCGACCCAGACCAGGGCCAGCGCCAGATGCGCGCCGAGCACGAAGGGGGCGGCTGCGTGCAGCACATGGCTCGCCCGCAGCGGCCCGGCCTTGCCGACATAGAGCCAGAGGAAAGGCGTCCGCAAATATTCGCTGACCGCATAGGCGACCGCGACGCCGAGCGCGCCATAAGGAAGGCCGATGGCGAAGGCCAGCACCGAGGTGACGGCGGTGATGATGCCCCAGCGCATGAAATCGCCCGAACGGCCCTGGCTGACGAACAGCCATCCGGCCGGATTGTTGAGCGGCTGCAGCAGGCCGGCGAAGCCCAGCGCGAGGAAAATGTTGGCGCTCTCCCGCCATTGCGGGCCGAGCACGAAAGGAATGAGCGTATCCGACATGGCGGTGGCGAAGGCCACGCCCGGCAACGCCACCAGGAGGATCAGCGGCATCACGCGCAGATAGGCGCTGCGATAACGGTCCGGCTCGTCCTTCAGCCGCGAAAGTGCCGGCACCATCACCTTCGACAGCGGGTTGGTGATCTGGCTGAGCGGGAAAAGCAGCAGCTTGTAGGCGCGGTCGTAGAGGCCGAGCTGCGCCTCGCCCCAATATTTGCCGATCAGCACATTGTCGAGATTGCGGGCGAAGAAATTGGCGAAGTTGAAGCCGGTGATGCCGGCGCCGAAATTGATCAGCTGGCTGATGCCTTCGACCTTGCGCGGCAGCCCCGGACGCCAGCGCGATGACACCCAGTAGCAAAGCGTCGGCAACACGGCGCCGGTCAGCGTACCGGCAAAAAGCGCCCAATAGGAGCGGTCGATGAAGGTCCAGGCGATCGAGACCACAAGGCCCGTAACGGCGCTGGCGACGTCGATGACGGCGAGCCGGCTGAATTCCATGCGGCGTGTCATGAGCGCCAGATGCTGGGCGCCGAGACCATAGGCCATGATCTGCAGGCCGAAGGCGGCAACCAGCCCCGTGACGCGCGGCTCGCCGTAGAAGGCGGCCACCAGGGGAGCCGCCGCAGCAAGCACGCAGGCCAGGATCGCGCTCACCGCCGTGTTGATCCAGAAGAGGTAGTTGACCTCCTCGTGCCGGATGCCGGTTTTCTGGATCGTCGCCTGGGTCAGGCCGAAATCCTGGAACAGCGCGATGAAGGCGAGCACCGGCGCGCACATCGCCACGACGCCGAAATCCTGCGGCGACAAAAGCCGCGACAGCACGATGACCGACACGATTTGGGTGGCGACCCGCACGCCCTGCGCCATCGCGGTGACGACGGCGCCGCGCCCGACCGATCTGCGCAGGGAGCCCTCGGGCGGATCGAATGCACTGGTTTCCAAATTCTGGATTCCTGATTTTGCGCCAGTCATCATCGCGACCGGCGCCCGCCGCCATGCACAAACTACCGCAAGAGGTTTTTGCAGCGCAACAAAAAATGTGCGCCGATTGCTACGCTGCACCAAAAATGTTGCGATGCAGCAAAAGCTATACTAGCATCCCCCTTGGGTAGCGGGCCCAAAAGCGGTCGAGTTTCATGCTGCATGTCTTGTACCTTGTGCATGACATATCCGACCCGGCGGTGCGCCGGAGGATAAAAATGCTCAGGGCAGGCGGCGCCGGGATAACCCTGGCGGGCTTCCGTCGCACCTCCAATCCGATCGCCGAGATCGAAGGCATCAAGCCCGTCGACCTCGGACCGACGCGCGATGGCCGATTCGCCCAGCGCATCGGCGCAGTTGCCAAGGCCGCCATGTCGATCGGCGCCAAATTCGCGGGCCTGGCGCGACCCGACCTGATCATCGCGCGCAATCTCGAGATGCTCGCGCTTGCCAGCCGCGCCAGGCGCGCTTTCGGTGCCAGCGTGCCGATCGTCTACGAGTGCCTCGACATCCATCGGCTGGTGTTGCGCAACGACCTGATCGGCAAGACGTTGCGCGGCGCCGAACGCCATCTGGCCCGCGACGTCAAGCTTCTGGTGACCAGCTCTCCCGCCTTCGTCGCCAATTATTTCAAGCCGTTCGGGCAAATCGCGGCGCCGGTCGAGCTGATCGAGAACAAATATTTCGACACCATGCCCGTGCCGGCGGATCATCGCCGCGAGGACGACAGCCCGGTAGCGCCGCCTTGGCGCATCGGCTGGTTCGGCGCGCTGCGCTGCCGGCGCTCGCTGGAGCTCCTGGCCGAGTTCACTCGCCGGCAAGACGGACGCTTTGAAGTGGTGCTCAGGGGGCGTCCCGCGCTCTCCGAATTCCCGGATTTTCATGCCTTTGTCGAAGCCGAGCCCTGGCTTTCCTTCCGCGGTCCCTACCGCAATCCGGAGGACATGGCGGCGATCTACCGCGAGGTGCATTTCTCCTGGGCGATCGATTTCTTCGAGCAGGGCCAGAATTCCGAATGGCTGCTTCCCAACCGGCTCTACGAAGGCTGCCGCTTCGGCGCCGTGCCGATCTCGATGGCGAGCACCGAAACCGGCCGGTTCCTGAAGCAGCAGGACATCGGTGTGCTTCTGTCCGAGGCCACGTCCGAAGGACTCGACACCGCGCTCGGCCGAATGGGTCAGGAACACTACGGCAAGCTGAAGTCGCGGGTGCTGGCACGCAATCCGCGGACCTGGAGCTACGACCGCAGCGATTGCCTGGCTTTCGTAGACAAGCTGCGCGGCCTGACCGCCGGTCGCGGGAGCTTTGCGACCGAGGCGCTGGCATAGGATGGCTAAGAATGGACAAAACCCGATGACGCGCACGACGAGATCGAGCCTGATCGTCATCCCGTGCCTCAACGAGGCCGCTCATATCGGCGGGCTGCTCCAGCGGCTGCGGCCGGCCGCGGCGCGGCTCGGCGCGCGCATCGTCGTGGCCGACGGCGGCAGCACCGATGGCACACAAGGCATCGTCGAAGAACTCGCTGCCGAGGATCCGCGCGTCATCCTGATCGCCAATCCGAAGCGCATCCAGAGTGCGGCCATCAACCTTGCTGTGGCGACCTTCGGCGACGACGCCGACTATCTTATCCGCATCGATGCGCATGGCGGGTATCCGGCCGATTATTGCGACAGGCTGGTCGAGGAAGCGCATGCCACGGGTGCCGATTCGGTCGTCGTCTCGATGCTGACCAGCGGCACGGGCGCGGTACAGAAGGCCGTGGCGGCGGCGCAGAATTCCAGGCTCGGCACCGGCGGCTCCAAGCACCGCCACATGTCGGCCGGCGAATGGGTCGACCACGGCCACCATGCGCTGATGCGCATTGCCGCGTTCCGCGCGGTCGGCGGCTATGACGAGAGCTTCAGCCACAACGAGGACGCCGAGCTCGATCACCGCCTCCGTCTGGCCGGCTACCGCATCTGGATGAGCGGCAAGACGCAGATGGTTTATTATCCGCGCTCCACCTTGAAGAGCCTGTTTTTCCAATATCTCGGCTATGGCCGCGGCCGCGCCAGGAACGTGCTCAAGCATCGCATGATGCCGAAGCTGCGGCAAATGATCCCGCTGCTGGTGTTTCCGGTGGTCCTGATGGCGCTCTTGTCTCCGATCTTTGTGCTGGCGGCCGTGCCGTTTCTGGTGTGGGCGGGTGTCTGCCTCGGTTACGGCATCCGGACCGCGATCAGCCAGCGCAACCCCGCCATAGCGCTGGCCGGCGTGTCGGTGATGGTCATGCATCTGGGCTGGTCCATGGGCTTTTGGCTGCAGCTCCTTGGCCCGCAGCCGTCGCGCGAGGCGGCGTGATGGCTGCGAAGAAGAGCGGCAGCATCGACATCTGCATCTGCACTTTCCGCAGGCCGGCTCTTGCCGACACGCTGCGCTCCATCGCCGCGCTGGAGAACCCCGCCGGTTTCGAGATCGGCATCGTCGTTGCCGACAATGACGACGAGCCGAGCGCGCAGCCGCTGGTGAAGGCGCTGGCGCAGGAACTGAAGCTGCCGATCCGCTATCGCCACGCGCCGGCGCGCAACATCTCGATCGCTCGCAACGCCTGCCTCGATGCCAGCGTCTCGGGCCTCGTCGCCTTCATCGACGACGACGAGACGGCTTCGCCGGGCTGGCTCGTCGAACTCGTGGCGACCGCGGAGGCGACCGGCGCGACGGCCGTGCTCGGCCCGGTCCGCGCGACATATCGCCAGGACGCGCCGGACTGGATGCGCAAGGGCGATTTCCACTCGACCCTGCCCGTCTGGGTGCGCGGCGAGATCCGCACCGGCTACACCTGCAATGTCCTGCTCAGGATGACCGACGAAAGCCTGCGCAACCGGCGCTTCAGCCTGGCGCGTGGCCAGACCGGCGGCGAGGACACCGAATTCTTCGATTCAGTGGTCAAGTCCGGCGGGCGCATCGCCTTTGCCCCGCAGGCCTTTGTCGACGAGGTGGTGCCGAGCTCGAGGGCCGCCTTCGACTGGCTGCGCCGCCGCCGCTTCCGCTTCGGGCAGACGCACGGCCATCTCATCGGGCGCAACACCGGCGGCCTGCGCCGCGTCTGCCAGGTCGGTCTTGCCTCGGCGAAGGCGGGCTACTGCTTCGGTATGGCGCTTTTGGCCGCAGTCAGCCCGGTGCGACGGAACCGCAGCATGCTGCGCGGCATTATGCATCTCGGCGTCGTCAGCGGTTTGGTCGGAGTCCGCGAAATCCGCCAGTACGGCATCACTCAGCAGGAAGGGGAAAAGCGTGCAGCCTGACGTCAGCTTCGTCATCGCCGCTTACAACGCCGAGGCAACTCTCGACCGGGCGATCGCCAGCGCGATGGCGCAGCGCGATGTCGCGATCGAAGTCATCGTCGTCGACGACCGGTCGAACGACCGCACGCGCGATGTCGCGCGCGCTTATCCTCAGGACATCGTCAAGGTGGTCGCGCTTCCCGCCAACCGCGGCCCTGGCGGCGCCAGGAATGCCGGGCTCGATCTGGCCCGCGGCCGCTGGGTCGCCGTGCTCGATTCCGACGATGCCGTCCTGCCCGGCAGACTGGCGGCCATGATCGCGCGGGCGGAGAAGGCGGGTGCCGAGATCGCGGTCGACAATGTCCAGGTCGTGCGCGAAGACGGCACGCCCGAAGACATGATGTTCCCGACCGGGTACCTCGAAGGGCTCGGCGAAATCTCGCTGACCGACTATATCGCCGGCAACATCGTTTTCGAGTCGCGCTTCAACCTCGGCTATCTGAAGCCGATCTTCCAGCGCCGTTTCCTGGACGAAAATCAGCTCCGCTACGACGAGAAGCTGCGCATCGGCGAAGACTACATTCTGCTGGCGAGCGCCCTGGCCAAAGGCGGCCGCTGCGTGGTCGAGCCGACCGTCGGCTATGTCTACCATATCCGCACCGGCTCGATCTCGCGCGTGCTCGAGTTGCATCATGTCGAGGCGATGGCCGAGGCCGATGCCGCCTTCGCGGCCGAGCATTTCATGGACGACGGCGCCAAGGCGGCTTTCGCCAGACGCGGCCGCAGCCTGCGCAAGGCGGCCTCGTTCCTGTCATTGGTGCACCACATCAAGGCGCGTGCGCCGCTGAAGGCGATACGCACGGCGCTCAGCGATCCGGCCGCGGTCCGGCATATGTCGATGCCGATCGCGGTTCGGCTGAGAAGGGTTGCGGCACAGTTTGCCGTGGGCACGGGGAGGTGAAGTATGCAGGCGCATGGAATGCGGTTTCATAGCCAGCGATAGGTAAAAAAGCGATATCCTCAGAAGGAATAAGCGATGCAGAAAGTCAGGAAGGCAGTCATACCGGTGGCGGGGCTCGGAACGCGGTTCCTGCCGGCGACCAAGTCGATGCCGAAGGAAATGCTGCCCGTCGTCGACAAGCCTGTCGTGCAATATGCCGTGGACGAGGCCTTCGAGGCCGGCATCGAGCACATCGTCTTCGTCACCGGGCGCAACAAGGCGGTCATCGAAGACTATTTCGACCTGCACCCTGAACTGATCGGGACGCTCGAGCAGACTGGCAAGAAGGCGCAGCTCCAATCGCTGGAAAGCTTGCTGCCGGTGGCCGGCGCCACCTCCTTCATCCGCCAGCAGTCGCCGCACGGTCTCGGCCATGCCGTATGGTGCGCACGCGACGTGATCGGCAACGAGCCCTTCGCGCTGCTGCTCCCCGACATGGTGTCCTTCGGCGCACCGGGCTGCCTGGCGGAAACCGTCGACCTCTATCAGCGGACCGGCGGCAACGTCATCGCCGTCGAGCGCTGCGATCCTTCGGAAACCAGCAAATACGGCATCGTCGGCCGCGGCGCCGAGGTGGCCTCGGGCTTCGAAGTGACCGCCATGGTCGAGAAGCCGGCCCCCGCCAACGCACCGTCGAACTTCTACATCAATGGCCGCTATATCCTGCAGCCGGAGATCTTCGCCCTGCTCGGCACCCAGCAACGCGGCGCCGGCAACGAGATCCAACTCACCGACGCCATGGTTCGACTGGCTGAAAGCCAGCCTTTCTATGCCCAGCCTTTCAACGGCCGCATGTTCGACTGCGGCTCCAAGGAGGGCTTCATCGAGGCCACCATCGCCTTTGCTCTGGCGCGCGACGACATGAAAGGACCTGTCTTCGAAATGCTGCAGCAATTCGTCCGGTCGCACGAGCGCCGGGAAGTAGCCGCATAATGCCCAAATTTTGGGTGCATATGCGAAATCGCGATGGCGCGACAGCCGCGCAAGCGCTTGGCCTTCTTGGCCGGGCGCTCCGTGGCACGAATGTTGCGTGGCCTTTTCTGGTAACGACGACACTCTTCGAAGGCCGGTAGCGCCTGCAACCTGGAATTGGACCGACGATGAATTATGCCAACTTTCCTCTCGACAAGAGGATGCCATTGCCCAGCACCGAACCGGAAAAGGGTGAAGACTTCATCGACATCGAGCGTCTGCTTGGCATGGCCGCCCGGCAGGCCAAGGTGGTGGCGGTCTGCGCCGTCATCGGTCTGTTCCTGGGTGTGATTTATCTCCAGACGACGCCCAAGCAATACACCTCCCTTGCGAGCGTGCTGATCGACGACGGCCTGAACAAGGTCGTGGACGACATTTCGGCTGTCAGTGCCACGCAGCAGACGGACGCGACGATCCTCAGCCAGATCGAGATACTCAACTCGGCGCGGCTGGCATCGGAGGTGGTCGACAAGCTGAAGCTGGACCAGAACCAGGAATTCATGAACCCGCCGCAATCGGCTTTGGCCCAGGGAATCGGATTCTTGCGCGGCATCGTCGGCTATTTCCGCAGCGGCGGCGGCAACCAAATCCCCGGGATCGAGAATGTCGATGCCGCAACGCGCGAAGCCATGATGAAGGCGGCGACCCATGACTACGCGGTTCTCGTGCTGCAAACCGGATTGATGGCGGATCGCAACGGCCGCAGCAATGTCATCAGCATCGGCTATCAGTCGACCAATCCGGCTTTGGCCACGGCCATCACCAAGGCCTATGCGGACGCCTACCTTGCCGACCAGCTCAACGCCAGCTTCGACGCCACCGAGCGCGCGGCCGTTTGGCTGCAAGGCCGGCTGACCGAACTGCGCGAAAGCTCGCAGGCAGCTGCGCTGGCGGTCGAGAAGTTCAGGGCCGAGCACGGGCTTTCCGCAAACAGCGACGGCCAGTTGCTCAGCGACAAGCAACTCGCCGACCTGAACGCCCAGCTCATCGTCGCGCAGGCCGATACAGCCCGCGCCAGCGCCCGCTACCAGCAGTACAAGGCGATCGTCGACAGCGGCTCCGAAAGCGCCTTCAACGATTCCGCGATAGCGGCCGATCAGCCGAGCAGCTCGGTCATCATCGCGCTGAAAACCCGCTATCTCGCGATCGCCAAACGGTTGCAGGACGTGGAGAACAACTTCGGCAAGGATCACCCGCAGGCGGTTGCGCTGGCCAAGGAGAAGGCCGACGTCTCGGCGCAGATCTTCGGACAGTTGAAACAGATCACCGAAAGCTATCGAAACGACTATCAGGTGGCGCAGGCGCGCGAGACCGCGCTTAGGGAGAAAATCGCCACCCAGGCAGGCAAGAGCTCGATCGACAACCAGTCGCAGGTCAGGCTGAAGGAGCTCGATCAGCAGGCGCAGGCGCTGACCACGCTCTATCAGACCTTCCTTAGCCGTTACGAGGAAGCGTCGCAGCAGCAGTCATTCCCGGTCGGTAAGGTCCGCATCATCTCCGACGCGTCGATGCCTCTCACCGCCTCGGCTCCGCGCACCTTGCGCGTGCTGGCGCTCTCGCTGGTGCTTGGCCTCATGCTCGGCGCCGGCTGCGGAGGCCTGAACGAATTCAACGAGCGCTTCTTCCGGACAGGCGAGGACATTCGCGACCGTGTCGGCCTGAAGTTCCTCGGCTATCTGCCGACGATCGGTGGCGGCAAGCCCAAGGAGTCGAAGCCGGACGACTTGCCGGCCGACGGCAAGGTCACCAGCCTGTCGGCCGCCGAGAAACGGGCGCGCATGCGGGTGAGCCTCGATGCGCCGGCCTCGATGTTCGCCGAAACGCTCCGCAATGCCAAGATCGCTTTCGACGTGGTGATGGAAGACAAGGGCAGTCGGGTGATCGGCGTCATCTCCGTCCTGCCCGGGGAAGGCAAGTCGACGGTTGCGGCGAACCTCGCCGGTCTGCTCGCCGCCAACGGCGCCAAGACTTTGCTGATCGATGGCGACCTGCGCAATCCGGGCCTCAGCCGCAGCCTCGGCATGGAGTCGGAGCACGGGCTGATGGAAGCGGTGGTCAATGGACAGACCTGGCAGTCGGTCGGCAAGGTCGACCGCCAGACCAAGCTGGCGATCATCCCGGCCGTGGTGCGCGGCCAGTTCTCGCACACCAGCGAGCTTCTCGGCTCCGCCGGCATGCGGCGTTTCATCGAGAACGCCAAGGAGACGTTCGAATACATCATCGTCGACCTGCCGCCGCTCGGCCCGGTGGTCGACGCCAAGGCCTTCGCGCCGTTGGTCGACGGCTTCGTGCTCGTCACCGAGTGGGGACGCACGCCACGCGCCATGGTGCGCTCGATGCTGGAGTCGGAACCCTACATCGCCGAAAAGATCACCGGCGCGGTGCTCAACAAGGTCGAGCTGAAGAAGCTGGCGAAATACGGCTCTCTCGGCGGTTCGGAAAAGTTCTTCGACCGCTATTCGAGTTACTACCTCGAGAAGTCGGAATCGCGCGCCAAGCAGGCCGCCTAAAGCAGTTCATCCGACGAAAAGCCGCGGCGGTTATTCTCCGGTCGACAGCAGCCGCCCATATTTGCCGACGATCCTGAGGGCGGTCAGCCGGCCGCTCTGGAAGGCGCCGGTGTCGATGCCGAGCCGGCGCCCGTCGAGCGTCGGAACGTCCACGATCGTATGTCCGTGCACGACCCAGCGATCGAGGCGGTGAGCCGCCGCCAGGAACTCGGATCGTATGTTGAGCAGGTCGGCCTCGTCCTGCGCTTCGAGCGCGATGCCGGGCCGGATGCCGGCATGGACGAAAAGGAACCGCTCCGAACAGATCATCACCGGCAGCGTGCGCATGAAGGCGACGTGGGTGGCCGGAATGGCCTCCCGGATACGCTCGACTACCTCTTCGCTCGATCCGTACAAATCGGCCAGGCGGTCGGGATCGATACCGTAGGAGAACAGCGTTTCCCGTCCGCCGACGCGGAGCCACGGCTCCAGTGACAGATGGCCGTCGAGATAGGCGAGCATCGCCACTTCGTGGTTCCCGGCAAGGCACACGCGCATGAAACCTTCTGGCGGCGGTGCCATCAAATGCTCGACCACGCGCCGCGAATTGGGCCCGCGGTCGACATAGTCGCCCAGCATGATGATGATCTTGCGGCCGCGGAACTGCAGCGCGTCTAGCTCGATCTTCTGCTCCAGCGTGCGCAGCTCTTCGTAGCAGCCATGCACGTCGCCGATCGCGTAGACCACCGTGTCGCGCATGTCCATCATCAGCCGTTCGCGCGGCAAGGGCCGGGGTCGTCTCGATCGTTGGAACAGGCTCACGGATTGAGGCTCGGTACTCAAACTAGGGTCATGCCACGGAGCGTGGACCAAGCCTCGATATCATGTCGAATGCAAACATTTCCACACCGGGCTGCTCGATGCACATCGCCAAAAAGGCGCAGCGGTCTTGGCAAAACGACGTGCATCAATACCCCGAAAAGCGTCGCCTGAACCGTTTCGGCGCGATGCGCTTTAAGCCGCTTTGAGCCGATAGCGGAAAAGCGTGCGGTCGAGCAGCATGCGGACGCGCGGCTCGGCCTCGGCCGCCACCAGCCAGCTTGCCGCGATCATGGCCATGCCGACGATCGGGATCGAAACCAGATATGGCACGCCGGCGCGGATCAGGACGCCAAGCAGCGCCGCGCCGACGACATCGTGGATGAGGTAGAGCGGATAGGTCATCAGCCCGATCCGGCGCCAGCCGCCCCAGGAAAGGTTGAGGCGCAGCGACCAAGCCATCAGCGCCACCGCGGCCAGGAAGATGATGATCGGCGGCGCATAGGGCATCGCCGCTTCCACCTTGATGCTGTGCACGTCGACCGAGCTTACGATCTGCAGCGCCCCGCCGGCGAGAAACAGCGCCGAGAAGCAGAGCCGTGCCGCTGTCACCGCCTTGAAGCGCATCAGCCAGATGAGCACGCCGACCGCGAAGAACGCGCCGTGATGCACCAGGGTGAGCTGCAGCCAGCGCGCCTCCGCGAGATCGGTCCAGCCTAAGGCGAAATAGAGACACCAGAACAGCGTGCTGAGCAGGCCGATGATGACGGCGACAGCTTCCATCAGGTCGAATCGGCCGAACCGCAGCAGGGTCCAGACGATGGCGTAGAAGGCGATCTCGATGCCGAGCGTCCAGTAGACACTGTCGACCCATGGCTCGAACGGCACGAACAGCGCCGTGCGGGCAAGTCGCACCACGGCATCGGTCGGCCAGGAAACACCGACCATGAGCAGCACGATCGCGGAGATGGGCGCGCAGACCCAGACCGCCGGCGCCAGCCGTCTGACACGGGCCTCGAAGAACTTCAGCGGCGTCGAATTCTCGGCGCTGAATGCGATGACGAAGCCGCTGATGACGAAGAACACCTGAACGCCGACCCAGCCGGAGCCGACAAACGCCATTTCGGGATGGGCAGGGATGCCGCCGGTCGAGCGCGCCGACACGCCGTCGGGAAACGCCCATACCCAGAAGCCGTAGTGATAGAACATCACCATGACGGCGGCGAAGAAACGCAAAATGTCGACGCCGCCGAATGTGGTCTTGTGCTGAGCCATGCCGTGCCTTCGGAACGGCCCCCCGGGCAGACTTCTAGGGGGTGCTGCTGCATTGCACAACAGTCGATTGCAGCGCAGGATGAATTCGCTAGGCCGCCTCGCGTTGCGATCCCGCGAGACGGCTAGATCCCGATGCCGCGCCCCTTGAGCGCCGCCGTGATCTCGTCGAGGATCGCAGGATCGTCGATGGTCGCCGGCATCGTCCATTCCTCCTTGTCGGCGATCTTCTGCATCGTGCCGCGCAGGATCTTGCCGGAGCGCGTCTTCGGCAGCCGCTTGATCGTCACCACCGTCTTGAAGGCTGCGACCGGTCCGATCCGTTCGCGCACCAGGCCTACGACCTCGCTTTCGATGGCGCCGGTGTCGCGCGCCACACCGGCGTTGAGCACGACGAAGCCGAGCGGCACCTGGCCTTTCATCGCGTCGGCGATGCCGATCACGGCGCATTCGGCGACGTCCGGATGCGCGGCCAGCACCTCCTCCATCGCGCCCGTCGAGAGGCGGTGCCCGGCGACGTTGATGATGTCGTCGGTGCGGGCCATGACGTAGAGATAGCCGTCCTCGTCCATCATGCCGGCGTCGGCCGTCTTGTAGAAACCGGGGAACTCCTCGAGATAGGCTTGGCGGAAGCGGGCGTCGGCGTTCCAGAGCGTCGGCAGGCAGCCTGCCGGCAGCGGCAGCTTGACCACGACATTGCTGAGCGTGCCGCGCGGCACCTCGTGGCCGGCATCGTCGAGAATGCGAATGTCGTAGCCCGGCATCGGCACGCCCGGCGAGCCGTATTTCACCGGCAAAAGCCCGAGCCCGGCCGGGTTGATGGTCATTGGCGAGCCGGTCTCGGTCTGCCACCAATGGTCGATCACCGGACGGTTGAGCTTCTGCTCTGCCCATTTGATGGTCTCGGGGTCGGCGCGCTCGCCGGCGAGGAACAGCGTGCGGAATTTCGACAGATCGTATTTCGGCACGAACTCGCCGCGCGGATCCTGCCCCTTGATGGCGCGAAAGGCGGTCGGCGCCGTGAACAGCGCCACCACACCGTGTTCCGAGATCACCCGCCAGTAGGTGCCGGCGTCCGGCGTGCCGATCGGCTTGCCTTCGAAGAGCACGCTGGTGCAGCCATGCAGAAGCGGCCCATAGACTATGTAGGAATGGCCGACCACCCAGCCGACGTCCGAGGCCGCCCAGAACACCTCGCCGGGGTTGACGCCGAACTCGTTTTCCATCGTCCATTTCAGCGCGACCATGTGACCGCCATTGTCGCGCACGATGCCCTTCGGCTGCCCGGTCGTGCCGGAGGTGTAGATGATGTAGAGCGGGTCGGTGGCCAAGACCGGAACGCAGTCGACATTGGCGCCGGCGGCGCGCTCGCGGGCGACCGCATCGGCATAGTCGATGTCGTAATTGTCCTTCATCTCGCAGTGCAATTGCTCGCGCTGCAGGATCAGGCAGGCATCGGGCTTGTGCTTCGACATCTCGATCGCCTTGTCGAGCAGCGGCTTGTAGGCGACGACGCGTCCCGGCTCCAGGCCGCAGGAAGCGGTGATGATCAGCTTCGGCCTGGCGTCGTCGATGCGGGTCGCGAGCTCATGCGAGGCGAAGCCGCCGAACACCACTGAATGCACGGCGCCGATGCGGGCCGAGGCGAGCATGGCGATCGCCGCTTCCGCCACCATCGGCATGTAGATGATCACCCGATCTCCCTTGCCGATGCCACGGTTCTTGAGGACAGAGGCGAGCGCGACCACCTCGCGCTTCAGTTCGGCATAGGTGAATTTCCGGATCGTGCCGGTGATCGCGCTGTCATGGATCAGCGCCAGCTGGTCGGCGCGCCCCCCCGCCACGTGGCGGTCGATGGCATTGAAGCAGGTGTTGCAGGTGGCGCCTGTGAACCAGCGGCCATAGACGCCCGCCGCCGGATCGAAGACCTTTTCGGCTGGCGAATACCAGTCGATCGCTTTGGCCGCTTCGGCCCAGAACGCTATGGGGTCGCGTTTCCAGCCCTCATAGACTTCGTGGTAGCGTGAGGCCATCGACTTTTCCTCCCCAGGAACATTCCGTCGTATGGCAATAGCCTAAGCCGCTTTGGCCGGCCATGTCTCCTCGCATTTTGGTCGGCGTTGCCGGCAAACGGATCCAGCCGCTCCCGGATCGGAGCGCGCTATGACGTCAGCAAGTGAATTCGGCTTAGAGCGGCAGTGCTGCCAGCATCAGCCCGACACCGCCGGCTATTAGAATGGCGGCCGCCAATGCCTTCCGATGGCGTTCGAATGCCGTCGGAGCACGGTCCCAGTTGTAACGCATACTGTCCACTCCCCAAAAAGCCGGCAGACTCTTAGCTTACTTATGGGAAAGATGGCAACCCTGGCGCGAACGGCGGCTTGATAGTGGTTCCAGCCCACCATCATTCTCGCGCGAGTTGGATAGTCTTTCCGGGGAAGTTTTGACGAAAAGAACTTACGAAAAACCGGTTCCGGTCAGGCGCGGGAAGCTGTCGAGCATCGTTGCGGGCCCGAGCGGCCCGATAGCCCGGCCGTCTGACACGCAGCGTTGCCCGCTTGGCAATGGACAGCGACGGCATGCCGCGCTAATTGCAGTTCGGCATAGGGAGCGGGCGTATGGCTGAAATCGCCTTTGAAACGGTTCTGCGGATGGCGGACGACGCCTCCGTGCAGCATGTCGGCGACGGCGCCGTGGTGCTTCTGGCGCGCAGCGGCCAGCTTTACACCTGCAACGGCACCACCGAAGCGTTCCTCGACAAGGTCGACGGCGCCCGCAGCCTCGACCACATCGTCGATCTGCTGTCGGAAGAATTCGAGGTCGACAAGGCGACGCTCGGCGACGACATGATGGCGCTGGCCGCCGAGCTGGTGGCCGAAGGCATCCTTGCCGACCCGGGCGCGTGATGGCCGGCGGACCGTTCCTGCGCGCCCTGTTCCGCACTCATCTGTGGCTCAGCGCCCGGCTGATACCGGTACTGGTCGCCCGGCGCGATTTCGAAAGCGTGCTGAAATTGGCGCCGCTGCAATTGCCCACACCCTATCGTGGCCTGCCATGCAGCTACGTCGTCAGCCGCGTCAACCGCACGGTTCGGCATCCCTGGGTGATGCGTGATCGCAGATGCCTGAGGGAAGGGCTGCTCGGTTTCCGCTTCCTGCGGATGGCGGGTTTCAACCCCGACCTCCATTTCGGTGTCGATGCCAAATCGATGCATGAGCCGCGCCTTTCGGCGCATTGCTGGGTTTGCCTCGACGGCAAGCCGGTGGTCAGCGACAGCCTTCCCGACATGGTTGAAATCTATCGCCACCCCGGCGGCAGCGTGAAGGCGCGCGCCGCTTGACCGGCGCCGCAGCCACCGTTTGCTATGACCTCAACGGCCGGGTCATCGGCATATCGGCAGAGCGCGCCGAGCTCTGGCCGAGCTTCGATCTGATGCTCGGCACATTGCGCGTCAATGACGCGGTCGAACCCGGCTTTCGCATCGATATCCTCGAAACGTCGGCGCTGCCCGAAAACCCGGAGGGGAAGCTCGCCTTCGACGGCGAAGTGCCGCTGGACGGCCATTGCCGCATCATCGACGCCGGCGACGTCGTCCATCTGGTCTTTCCCGGCCTCCAGACGGCCTCGATCCGTGCCGACGAGGGCTCGGCCGAAATCCGCGTTCATCCCAACAGCAAGGTCAAATGGACGCTGCTGATGATGGTGCTGGATGCCGCGCTCGATTCCGGCGGGCAGTACATGCTCCATACCGCCGGTCTGACGCTGCCCGATAGTGGGGCGCTCGTGCTGATCCATGCGCCAAGCGGCACTGGCAAGTCGACGACTTCAATGGCGCTGGCATCGCAGGGCTTCGGCCTATGCTCGGACGATGTGATGATCCTCGGCGCAACATCTGAAGGCACCCTGGCCTGGGGCATGCCGCGCAAGGTGAAAATCCATCGCAACACCGCGGCGATGCTGCCATTCCTCTCGCCCTGCCTTGGCGACAGATGGGACGCCGAGGGCGAGCAGGCCGTCTCGCTGGAGCGTCTCGCCGAGATCATTCGCATCGAGGACGTCCGTCCCAGGCCTGTCTCGGCGCTGCTGCATCTGGCGCGCTCGACCGACGGCCACACCCGGCTCACGCGCTTGGCCAGGACCGATGCGATGGTCGCGCTTGCCACCGACAATGTCAGGACCGGCCTGACCGGCCTGTTGCCGATGCAGCAACGGCGGATGGCGTCGATCGCGGCACTGGTCAGGGCCGTCCCCACTTTCACCCTGGAAGTCGGCTCGAGCCCGGCCGATGCAGCGGGGCTGATCCGCGGCGCGGTGGAGGAGTAGATCTCCAAACGGGCCTTCAGGCCGGATTGGGCCTTGGCCGGGCAAGCCGCTGGACCCAGCGGAAGGCGTCGCGGCTAAGGCGCGAGCGCATCTTGTTCCGCGAATTGACCCTGATCAGCATGTTGCCGGTGATCAGCCATTTGGCGAGCCGTATCGACAGATCGGGCTCGATGCGGTTGGCAAGGGCGATCGCGCGCGGCTCGTCGAACAGCCGCCCGGTCACATTGAGCACGGTCGCCAGCTCGAGTTCGATGCCGGTCATACGCGCGGCATCGAGAAGGCGCGCTTCGGATTCCGGCGATTGCAGAGCGCGCACACCTTGCAGCATTCGATACAGAGCTGCAGCCGGTGGAATTTGTGGCCTCCGGCGGCATGAACGATGGCGATGGTGAGCAGCGACGCCGGCGTGTCGGCCTCGCCGCCGTCAATGATCTGCAACTCGCGGAAGCCGAGCGACAGGCGCCGCCGCATGCCGGTGTCATGCACCAGATTGCCATGCAGCTCGATCAGCAGGCTGGAGTTCTCCTTCTCCAGCCACTTGAACTCCTGCAACTCATGCGATTCGGCCTCGCCGCTGGCAAGCTTGAAGCCGCATTCGGCGATCACGTTGTTGGCCTCGCCGATGCTGGCGGGATCGACAAGGATGTCGATGTCGGTGAACGGCCGATCGGCAGCATGGCGATAAAGCTTGCGCGCGAACACCGGGCCCTTGACGATGCGAGCCGCAACGCCTTTCGCGGCCAAGGCCTTCATGATGCGGTCGCCGTGATACTGCAGCAGCATCGACTGCCCGGTCGCCAGTGTCGCCTGATCGCGAAGCCCGGACAGTTTTTGCCGCAAGGCGGCATCGTTCGGCAGATCGGCGTCGCCGATTTCCCGAAGCTTGCGCAGCATGACTGGCAGCACGCCGTGGAACTCGGCATTGGCGAGCAGCGCCATGAGGCTGCTTGCCGAGAGGGCCCCGCCCCACTCGGACGGCGCCTCCGGATCGGCAAATTCGAGCAGCAGTTTTTCTTCGGCAGGTGAAAGCGGGAGCAGCATCAACCGGGCAATATCGCGAACAACAGGCGACCATGGTCGCAGAAAAGCCCGCGCGACGCTACATCCCCCAGCGCAGCGCCGCCGTGTGCACCGGAGCGTCCCAAAGCGCCGTCGTCTCATCCTCGAGCATCGTCAGCGTGATCGAGCAGCCTGCCATGTCGAGCGAGGTGACATAGGAGCCGACCAGCGAGCGGGTCACCGTCACGCCTCTCTTCTCGAAGATTTTTCGCGCGCTGTTGTACATCAGATAAAGCTCCATCGATGGCGTGCCGCCGAAGCCGTTGACGAAAAGCAGCGCCGGTCCCCAGGCGCGGTCACCAAGATCGCCGAGGATTGCCGTGCAGATCTCCTCGGCGATGGCGTCGGCACTCTTCAGATCATCGCGCCGCCGGCCGGGCTCGCCATGGATGCCGACGCCGAATTCCATCTCGTTGTCGCCAATGTCGAAGGTCGGCCTGCCCGCAGCCGGCACCGTGCAACTGGTCAGCGCCACGCCCATCGAGCGCGTCGAGGCGTTGACGCGGTCGCCCAGCGCCTTGAGCTCGGGCAGTGGCATGCCTTGCTCGGCCGCGGCGCCGACGATCTTCTCCACCACCAGCGTGCCGGCCACGCCGCGCCGACCGGTGGTGTAGGACGAATTCTCGACCGCGACGTCGTCATTGGTCACCACCTGCAGAACGCCGTCCGACATTTCGGCGGCCATGTCGAAATTCATCACGTCGCCTTCATAGTTTTTGACGATAAACAGGCAGCCGGCGCCGGTGTCGACGGCTTGCGCGGCCGCGAGCATCTGGTCGGGCGTCGGCGAGGTGAAGACCTGGCCGGGGCAGGCGGCGTCGAGCATGCCGTGGCCAACCAGCCCGCCATGCAGCGGCTCGTGGCCGGAGCCGCCACCCGAGATCAGCGCTACCTTGCCCGGTTTCAGCGTCTTGCGGCGAACGAATTTGTGCTCGTCGCCGAGCGCGAGGATGTCGGAATGCGCGCCGACGAAGCCATCAAGGCTTTCGGTGAGGACCGTGTCCACCGAATTCAGAAACTTCTTCATGGCAGTCCTCCCGAATAGGTCCTCGCTCAGCCGCTGCCCCTGCCGGCGATGCTGGTGATCTTCTGGATGAATTCGTTGATCGCTCGGTCGAGCGCTGCGTTCTGCTTGTCGTCGCCGAAATCCGGCACGATGAGCGAGACGTGGCGCGTCTTGCGCGGACCCGAAGCCGCCGGCAGCTTGCCCGGATGCGCCTGGTGGTAGGCGGCCAGGAACTGGTCGCGCTCGGCCGGGCTGAAATGGCAGACGGAAAAGATAGCCGGCAAATGCTTCGACGGGATGGGGATCGAATAGGCCGGGCTGGAGATTTGCGTGACGAAACTGCGATGCTTGCCGAGCGCATCGGCAAGTCGCTGGCGCATGCCGGAGGGCCGCTGGTCGATGACTTGCGACAGGATGGTCTTATACGCGCGGATCGCGTCTTCCGCGCCGGCTTCTTGTATCTTGGCTGGCCTGGCCATGCTGTGCTTACACCGGGACGTCCGCTATGGCCGCCTTGGCCATGGCGAGTTGCGCCGGAGACACCGATAGGTCGCGCAGGCCGGCCTCAATCAGCGCCGGAATGGCGGCCGGATCGCCGCCCGCATCGCCACAGAGGCTGACCGGAATTCCTTTCTCGCGCCCGAAGGCCGCGACCGAAGCGATCAGCCGCATCACAGCCGGATGGCGGACAGCGTTGAGATGTGCAACGGCGGCGTTGTCACGCGCGGCTGCCATCACATATTGCGTCAGGTCGTTGGAGCCGATCGAGAAGAAGGCAACGTCGGCAAAAGCCTCTGGCGCGATGGCCACCGAAGGGACCTCGACCATGATGCCCAGCGGCGGCAGCTTGTGCGCAACACCGCGCGACGCGAGAGCGGCCTCCTCCTCCGCAAACAACGCGGCGGCCTGCCTGTGCTCTTCGGCCCTGGCGATCATCGGAAACATCACCTTCAGATTGCCGTGGACGGCGGCGCGCAGCAATGCCCGGATTTGCACCCGGAAGATGTCGCTCCGCGCCAGCGACAGCCTGATACCGCGCAGGCCGAGAAACGGGTTGGTCTCCTCGACGGTGAAGTCGGGGATCGGTTTGTCGCCGCCGGCATCGATGGTGCGGATGGTCACCGGTTTTTCTCCGGCCCATTCCAGCACCTTGCGGTAGGCTTGGTACTGTGTCTCCTCGTCCGGCAGGGCCTTGCCGAACAGGAATTCGGTGCGCATGAGCCCGACGCCATCACAGGTCGCAATGTCGATGCCGTCGACATCGGAAGGGTAGGCAATGTTTACCTGCACCCGCACCGACGTGCCGGCCTTGGTCGCCGCCGGCTGGGCGAGAAAAGTCTGCGCCTGGCCTTGTCGCGCCGCGAAGGAGGAGGATGATTGCCGGAACGCCTCGATCTCCTTCGGCGAGGGCGAGAGCACGATGCCGCCATGCTCGGCGTCGAGGAGCGCGTTTCCGGTGGGCTCGTCCGCAAAGGCACCAATCCCCACCACCATCGGCACGCCGCGCGAGCGTGCCAGCATGGCGACATGGCTGGCGGTGCTGCCGGCCTCGAGCGCAATGCCGCCGCCTCTGCTCCAGTCGGTTTCGAGGAAACGCGTCGGCGCGATGTCCAGGCCATAGAGGATGGCGCCGAGGGGCGCCGCGGTCTCGCTATCCTCGCTCAGCGCTCGCAGCACCTGGTCGCGGATGTCGCGCAAGTCCGAGGCGCGTGCCCGGAAATAGTCCTGGTCGGACGCCTCATAGCCGGCGATCTCGGCATCCAGTGCTTGCCGCCAGGCAGCGTCGGCCGGCTCTCCGGAGCCGAGCGCCGCGAAGGCGGGCGCGCTCAGCGCGACGTCCTCCAGCATGGCGATGTGGAATTCGAGGATGCCGGCGGCATCGCCATCGGCCGTCTCGACAAGCGAGGTCAGCCGGCTCACCGCCCTGCCGATGGCCGCCTTCAGCGCTGCTTTCTCCTCCGCCTCGCTCGCCTTGGCCACATAAGCAGCCGGTGGACGGTCGAGGTTGAACAGCGGCCCTTCGGCGTAGCCGGGAGAGGCAGGGATGCCCTCAATCCGCATGGCCCGCATTCCTTGCGGATTGAGAGGGCGGCAGACCCGGCTCAAGCGGAGCGGGCATGATCCGCATCCTCGTCGAAATCGCGCTGCACCAGGCCGACCAGCGCTTCGACCGCGTTGCTTGCGCCGTCGCCTCGCGCCCTTATGTGCAGCACGGTTCCTTTCGGCGCCTTGGCCGCCATGACCTTGACGATGCTCTTGGCATCGAACCAGGGGCCGTTGGCGGCGACTGCCACCTCCACCTCGGCCGCGAACGACTTGGCGAGCTTGGTGAACTTCACCGAAGGGCGCGCGTGCAGGCCCACCTCGTGGGTGATCAGAACCGTGGCTTCGGCGGATGCGGACATTCAGTCGATTCCCGTTCACTCACGACGGCGACAATTCATGCGCCGTCGCCACCACTTCCTTGAGCGAGGCACCCCCGGAAGATTCCGTCGCCGCCATCACCGCGCCCTCGACGATCGGCGCGTTGCAGACGACTATTCTGCGGGAGCGCGGCTCTCCGATCATTTCCACCGCCATCTCGCTGTTTGTCTCGGCGCCGCCGAGATCGACCAGGATGGCGACGCCCGCTTCCGACCAGGCCTTTTCGATCGCACCCATGATCGCCTCGACGCTGGTGCCCAGCCCGCCATGGCCGTTTCCGCCGCACCATGCAAGCGGCACTTCGTCGCCCACCATCTGGCGCACCATGTCGGCCGTGCCTTCGGCGACCAGCGGCGAATGCGAGACGATGACGATACCGACATTGCTCATCAAGAACCCTCGATTGCTTCAGCGACTGCGCGCACCAAGAGCGCGGTCGACCGCGCCCCGGCGTCCATATGCCCGATCGAGCGCTCCCCCAGGAAAGAGGCGCGCCCACGCAAGGCCTTCATCGGCACGGTGGCTTCGGCCGCCTTGTCGGCAGCGTCTGCGATTGCGGCAGCCGTCTTGCCCTGCGCCAGTGCCTCATACACCGGCTGCAGCACGTCGAGCATCGTTTTTTGCCCCGGCTGCGATTTGCCGCGCGCCGAAACCGCCTCGATCGCCTTACCCAGCGCCGCTGTCAGCGCGGCGCGGTCGGGCGTGCCGGACAGTTCCTTGCCGAGCGCCATGAACAGAGTACCGAACAAGGGCCCGGAGGCTCCACCGACGGTCATCACCAGCTTGGTGCCGATCGCCTTCAGCGCGTCCGGCAGCGGTTTTGCCGCGATTGCGGCCTTTTCGGCGCGCACCGCCTCGAAGCCCCGCTTCATGTTCAGCCCATGGTCGCCGTCGCCGATCGCCTGGTCGAGCGCGGTCAGCTCGTCGGCATGCGCCGCGATCGTATCCGCAGTCGCCGCGATCAATTGTGAGAAATCGGGTGCGGCCATCGCCTGTCCTTCACGCCGGGACGAACACGGCCACCATGGCCGCGAACGCCTCGGCAACTGCAAAGGCGCCCGGATCCGCTATGTCAAGCTGGCGGCCGATATAGGCCGAGCGACCGGCCTTCGCCTTCTGCATCGCCGCCGTCGCCTGCGCGCCGCTCCGCGCGGCCGAAGCAGCCGCCTCCAGCCCGTTCGTGTCGAGCGCCTTCAGAGCCGGCTCCAGGGCGTCGACCATTGTGCGGTCGCCGAGCTTAGCGCCGCCGTAGAAGGTCATGCGGTCAAGGCCGGCGAGCAGCGCCTTGCTGAGCGGGGCGCCGCCGTTGAGCGACTGCGCGGCAGCCGTGAAGAAGATCGACAAAAGCACGCCGCTGGAACCGCCCATAGAAGTTCCCAATGTATCGCCGATTGTGGCGAGAGTTGCGGCCTTGTCCGCAAGCGGCAGCGTGTCGACGCGGTCGAGCACGCTGCGTGCGCCGGTCGCCACCGTCGATCCGGTGTCGCCGTCGCCGGCTTTGGCGTCGAGGTCATTCAGAGCCTCCTCGAGCGAGATCAGCTTCTCGCAGACCGCAGCAATCAGCCGCTCGGCGCCGGCGTCACGGCTGGCCGCCTTGGCGATGTCGCGACCTGCCGGCTGGGCTGTGGCCACCACGACCGGCGGGCGAACCGGCCTGGCCGGCAGCCAGGCATGCGGGCCGACCGGCGCCAGCAGCGCCGCCTCGCGCTCCGCCTCGAGCCTGATCAGCGACAGCGAAAACCCGTTCATGTTGAGCGCGGTCATCAGATGTCCGGGACCGATCGTCAGCGTCACCGCCTTTGCCAGCGGTGAGGTCAGCACGGCATTGGCGATCAACGACATTTCGAGCGGCGGAACGGATCCGAGATTGTTGATCAGGAGCGCATAGCGGCTGCCGGCATCGAGCTGGGCCGCGAGGCGCTCCGCCATAACGGCGACGAGCGCGCTGGCGCTCTGCAGGGTTATGCGCTCCACGCCCGGCTCGCCATGGATGCCGAGACCGAGCTCCCCATCGCCGGCGCCGAAGCGGTCCTCGTGGGTCTGGCCCGGGATCGAGCAGGAGGAGAGCGAGATGCCGAGCGAAACAATATCCTTCGCCGCCGCCCGCGCTGCCGCCGCGACCGAGGCCAGGTCATGGCCGGATTCGGCAAGATGTCCGGCGATCTTGTGCACGAACAGCGTGCCGGCGACGCCGCGCGGCTGCGCGACATCGGGCAGCGCGATGTCGTCGCCGACAATCACCATGTCGACCGCGAAGCCCTCGGCGCGGGCCTTTTCTGCGGCGAGGCCGAAATTGAGGCGGTCGCCGGTGTAGTTCTTGACGATCAGCAGGCAGCCGACCGGCCCGGTCGTCGCGCGGATCGCCGCCAGCACCGCCTCGACACTCGGCGAAGCGAAGATCTCGCCGGAGACTGCCGCCGTCAGCATGCCGGCGCCGACGAAGCCCGCATGCGACGGCTCATGCCCCGCGCCACCGCCGGAAACGACGCTCACCTTCGCCTTGTCCCAGTTGGCGCGCAGCACGACCTTGATCTCGGGATAGCCGTCGAGCCGCGCCAGCGTGCCGGAGCCGGCAGTGGCCAGAAAACCGTCCAGCGCTTCGGTAACGATCGAGTCCTTGCGGTTGAAAAAGTGCTTCATGGATTCGTCGAGTCCGTATTTGCGGGTCGTCAAAAAGTGCGGGTGCGCCGGCTACATCAATCTTTGACCGTCCAAACCAAAATAAAGCGGCGAGCGATAGCGGATCGTCACTCTGTCCCCCTTTGCGAGCGGCGTGTCGGGATCGGTCAGCGTCACCAGCTTCTTGGCGCCCACCGTGACATGCAGGTGGTTCTGGTCGCCGAGATGCTCGACCCAGTCGACGACGCCGTCGGCATGGCCGTTCGCCGCCTTTTCGATCGCGAGATGTTCGGTGCGCGCGCCGATCGTCGTCGTACCGGTGGGCGCGGCGCCGTCGGGCAGCAACCCTGCCGGCAGAAGGTTGATCGCCGGCTGGCCGAGGCGAGCCGCGACATGAAGGTTTGCCGGCTCGGAATAGATCGCGCGCGGCGTGCCGATCTGCACCAGCACGCCCTCGGAAAGGATGCCGATGCGGTCGGCCATGGTCATCGCCTCGATCTGGTCGTGCGTGACATAGAGCATGGTGGCGCCGAGCTCGGACTGGATGCGCTTCAGCTCGAGCCTGAGATCGGCGCGCAGCTTGGCGTCGAGCGAGGACAGCGGCTCGTCCATCAGATAGATCGAGGGCTTTCGCACCAGCGCGCGGCCGATGGCGACGCGTTGCATCTCGCCGCCCGAAAGCCTGGTCGAGCGGTTGTTGAGCTTGTGGTCGATGCGCACCATCCGCGCGACTTCCTCGACGCGGCGGCGGATTGCTTCCTCCGGAAAACGCCGCGCCGGCGAGCGCAGCGGGAAGGCGAGGTTGTCGAAGACCGAAAGATGCGGGTAGAGCGAATATTGCTGGAAGACGAAGGCCGTATCGCGCTCGGCCGGCGACAGCGCCGTCGCATCATGGCCGCCGATGTAAATCGTGCCGCTGTCCGGCCGCTCGAGCCCGGCGATCAGCCTGAGCGTCGTCGTCTTCCCGGCGCCGGTCGGCCCGAGCAGCACGACGAACTCACCGTCCTTGATCTGCAGGTCGAGATCGCTGACCGCGACTGTCTCGCCGAAGCTCTTGGTCACACCCTGAATCTGGACGTCAGCCATGGCGCGCCTCCACTGCCTGATCGTACATGGCGGTTTTCACCGCGCGTCCAGTGCCTTTCTCGAACAGCGACAGCCGCGTGCTGCTCAATGCCAGCCCTACCTGTTCGCCCGTATTTAGATGGATTCCGGCCGGCACCCGGGCCTTGATGATGCCGTCAGCCGTCTCCACCGCGACGATCTGCGTGGTGCCGAGATATTCGGTGCCGTAGATCGCGCCGCGCAGCTTCGAAGCATCATCGAAGCGGATGTGCTCGGGGCGGATGCCAAGCGCCATGTCGGCCGGCGCAATATCCTCGCGCACTTCCGGGACCGTCACCCTGGCGCCCTGCACGACGATCTCCTTCGCACCCTTCGCGAGCCCACCGCCGAAGCGCAAGAAGTTCATCGGCGGCGAGCCGATGAAATCGGCGACGAACATCGTGGCCGGCCGGTCGTAAATCTCGCGCGGGCTGCCGAACTGCTCGATGACGCCGTGGTTCATCACCGCTATCTTGTCGGCCATCGACATCGCTTCCATCTGGTCGTGCGTGACATAGACGGTGGTGGCGTGGATGCGGTTGTGCAGCTCGCGCAGCTCATGCACCATCAAATCGCGGAACTCGGTGTCGAGGGTTCCAAGCGGCTCATCCATCAGGAAACATTTCGGTCGCCTGACGATGGCGCGGCCGAGCGCGACGCGTTGACGGTCGCCGCCGGCAAGACCGGAGACCGACTTGTCGAGCAGGTGGTCGATGCGCAGCAGCTTCGCGGTCTCCTCGACGCGGGCGCGGATCTCGGCCGACGCCATGCCTTGCGCCAGCAGCGGGAAGCCGATGTTCTTGCGCACATTCATATGCGGATAGAGCGCGAAGAGCTGGAAGACGAAGGCGATGTCACGCTCGCGCGCCCGGCGCATGGTGACGTCCTCGCCGCCGAGCAGGATCTTGCCGCCGGTGGGCAGTTCGAGGCCGGCGATCATGCGGAGCGTCGTCGTCTTGCCGCAGCCCGACGGCCCGAGCATCACGAAGAACTCGCCGTCCTCGACAACGAAATTGGAATCCTGCACGGCAACGAACTCGCCGAAGGCTTTCCTCAGGTTCTGAACACGGATCTCGGCCATTTCTATTCCGGGAATTTCGAGACGACGATGAACATGGCGGTGCCGGCGAGCATGGTGACGAAGGAATAGCTGTAGAGCGACAGCGCCAAAGACTGGAACAGCATCAGGAAACCGATGGCGATGATCGCCGTGGCGATGTTTTCCATCAGGCCGCGTCTTGCCCAGACGGGCCAACGCGATTTGCGTTTTGCAGGCTGGATCGTGCTCATTTGCGCACCGCGCCGAAGGTAATGCCGCGCAGCAATTGCTTGCGGAGCAGGATGGTGAAGATCAGGATCGGCACCAGGAATATCGTCGTGCCGGCGGCGACTGCCGGCCAGTCCTGGCCGCCTTCGCCGATGATGGTCGGGATGAAGGGCGGCGCCGTCTGCGCCGTGCCGGAGGTCAGAAGCGCGGCGAACGCATATTCGTTCCAGGCAAAGATCAGGCAGAAGATGGCGGTCGCGGCAATGCCGGTGGTCGCCTGCGGCAGCACCGTGCGCCAGAAGGCCTGCAGCCGCGTATAGCCGTCGATCATCGCCGCTTCTTCGTATTCGCGCGGGATCTCGTCGATGAAGCCCTTGAGCAGCCAGACCGCCAGCGAGACATTGACCGCGGTGTAGAGCAGGATCATGCCGAGCGCGGTGTCGGAGAGGCCGAGCTCGCGGTACATCAGGTAGATCGGGATCGCGACGGCGATCGGCGGCATCATGCGCGTCGACAGGATGAAGAACAGGAGGTCGTCTGCCAAAGGCACCTTGAAGCGCGAGAAGCCATAGGCCGAGAGCGTGCCGAGGAACACCGCGCAGAAGGTCGAGCCGAAGGCGATGATCAGCGAGTTGACGAAGCGCGGCAGGAAGTTCGACGGGCCGGCGATCACCATGTTTCGCTTGCGCACCGTCTCGTCGCAGAAGCCGGTCGCCGGTCCGAGCGCGTTGATATATTCCGGCGTCTGCCTAGTGCGCGTCGTGAACAGGTTGCAGTAGCCTTCGATGCTCGGCTGGAAGACGATCTTCGGCGGATAGGCAATCGAATCCGGCGGCGTCTTGAAGCTGGTGGCGAAGATCCACAAGAGCGGCACGATCGAGATCAGCGCGTAGCCGACGACGAGCACGCCGGCGATCCGCTTCGAGTTCGTCGAAGGTGCGACGACGGAATGGGCGGTGGTCAGGCTCATCTCTGCTTCACCTTGTTGAGTGCCTTGACGTAGATGTTGGCAAGGCCGAACACCGCGACGAACAGGATGATGGCGAAGGCCGAGGAATAGCCGGTGCGCCAGCTTTCGAAGGCCTGCCGCTTCAGCGTGATCGAGGCGACCTCGGTGGTCGAGCCCGGTCCGCCGCCGGTGAGCAGGTTGACCATGTCGAACATCTTGAAGTTCTCGATGCCGCGAAACAGCACCGCCAGCATGATGAAGGGCAGCGCCATCGGCAGGGTGATCGACCAGAACTGCCGCCAGTTGGAGGCGCGGTCGACCTCGGCCGCTTCATAAATGTATTCTGGGATGGAACGCAGACCCGCGAGGCAAATCAGCATCACGTAAGGCGTCCACATCCAGGTGTCGACGATGATGATCGCCCATGGCGCCAGCTCGACATTGGACAGCATCTGGACATTCGTCGGCGGGATGCCGGTGAGGAACGAGACGGCGTAGGCGAACAGTCCGATCTGCGGCTCGTAGAGGAAGCGCCAGAAATTGCCGACCACCGCCGGCGACAGCATCATCGGCACCAGGATGATCGTGGTCCAGAAGGCGTGGCCGCGGAATTTCCGGTCGATCAGCCAGGCGAGCGTGAAGCCGAGCACCGTCTGCAGCAGGATGGTCCAGAAGACGAAATGCGCCGTCGTCTGCATTGCGATCCAGATATCCTGGTCGCCGAGGATGCGCCTGTAGTTGGAAAGCCCGAGATTCTTGACCACTTCGTTCGGGCGGTTGGCGCGGTAATTGGTGAAGGAGAGGTAGATCGCCCAGAACAGCGGGAAGATGTTGATGGCTAAAAGCAGAAGGATCGTCGGCGAAATGAACAGCCAGGCGAGGCCCTTGTCGCTGATGCCTCGGATCTTCTTGGCCAACGGCTCGGGTGTGGCCCGTGCAGCGTTGTCCGCAGTCCGATTGAGCATGGTTAGTCCTGCATCGGTCACTGGTCAGCCTCGGCGCTGGAATTTATCTGAACTGCGTCCCGTGCCAAGGCGGCACGGGACCCACCTGCTCGGGAGGAGCCTTACATCTTGCCGTCGTCCTGGAAGATCTGCGTCCAGTCCTTGACGAGGCCGTCGAGCGCATCCTTGGCCGAGCCCTGGCCGGCGACGACATAGTCGTGGAAGCGCTTCTGCGAGGCCTGCAGCAGCGGCGCGTAGCTCGGCTCTGCCCAGAAGTCCTTCACGATCGCCATGGAGTCGAGGAAGGCCTGCGCATAGGGCTGGCTGGACGGGAACTTCGGATCCTTGACGACGGAATTCAGGCAGGAATAGCCGCCGAGCGACCACCACTTGGCCTGCACGTCCTTGTTGGCGAACCACTTGATGTATTTCAGAGCCGATTCCTGCTTGTCGGAGTAGGAAACCACCGAGATGCCCTGGCCGCCGAGCTGCGCGAACTGGTCGCCGTCGGGACCTTTCGGATTGGCGAAGTAACCGATCTTGTCGCCGCCGACATTCTCGTCCTTCTGCAGGCCGGGCCAGGTGAAGGCGAAGTTCATGTGCATCGCCACCTGGCCGGATTTGAAGGCATCGACGCCTTCGCCCATGTAGCTGTTGGAGGCGCCGGGCGGCGTGCAGCAATCATAGAGCGCCTTGTAGAATTCCAGCCCCTTCACCGATTTCTCGGAATTGACGAAGCCGTCCATCTCATAGGGCTTCTTCGGGTTCTCATACTGGAAGCCGTAGCTGTAAAGCACGTCCATGGCGCCCATGGTGATGCCTTCCGAGCCTCGCTCGGTGTAGATCGAGGCGCCATAGACGGTCTTGCCGTCGATCTGCCGCTTCTGGAAGAACTCGGCGATCTGCTTCAGCTGGTCGAAGGTCGTCGGCGGGGCGAGGTCCCAGCCATATTTCTCCTTGAACTCCTTCTGCAGTTCCGGCCGCGAGAACCAGTCCTTGCGATAGGTCCAGCCGACCACGTCGCCCATGGCCGGCAGCGCCCAGTAGTTCGGCGTGTTCTTCGGCCATTCGGAATAGCCGACGACGGTCGCCGGCACGAAGTCGTCCATGCTGATCTTCTCCTTGTCGAAGAAGTCGTTCAGCTTGACGTAATGACCGTTCTCGGCCGCGCCGCCGATCCACTGGCTGTCGCCGATGATCAGGTCGCAGAGCTTGCCGTGTGAGTTGAGCTCGTTAAGGAAGCGGTCGGCATAGTTGGTCCACGGCACGAATTCGAACTTCATGCCGATGCCGGTTTCCTTGGTGAAGTCCTTGGACAGTTCCACGAGCGCGTTGGCCGGATCCCAGGCCGCCCAGCAAAGCGTCAGGTCTTCCGCATGCGCCGCGTTCGAGACGGCGGTCGACGCGAGTGCCGCCGAGGCCAGTCCCAACGCCAGTTTCAAGGTCGATTTCATGCCTTACCTCCCATTTGCGAAACGCGTCCGGATGACGGTTTCAAAAGCCTCAACCTCGCTCCTCCGAGGGCCTGAACATGGCGCGCGCCGCGTCGCCGATGTTTAGTAATTTGTTTAGTGATGCTCTTTTTACTAAACAACGCAAGCGAATTCGTTGCTGCGCCGCAGCATGACGAAAGCGGTGCTTGAAATCGTTGGGAAATAACTGTTGGTGCTTGGCGGCTCGTGCTTCAGCCGGCTACCTGACGGTCTTCGGGCCCACCGTGACCGGCCGGATCCGCGGCGCCGGAGGCAGCAGCTCGCGGATGTCGGCAAAGGGGAAGAGGGGCTCGAACCGGAACGCCTCGGCCAGCGCGCCGGGCGCGCCGTTGCATTGGCCGGCGCGGAACGCGTTCTGCATGCGTGCACCGTTGAGATAATGCTCGGGCCCCTGTGAGCGATGCGCGAGAATGGCCTGCGCCTTGAGGTCCCAGTGGCTGGAAATGTCGACGTAATGCGACGGCGAGAAACCTGTGCCGCCCAGTGTGTCGGCATGCAGCACCGGTACCTCGAAGGACGCCGCGATGCGCACGCCATCCGACAGCGCGCGGTGGTCGCCGTGATAGTCGTTCGGCGCATGCGTGATCGCGAGGTCGGGTTGCACCTCGCCGATCAGCGCCTTGAGTGTGCCGATCAATGCGGCATCCGCAACCAGCGCCCCGTCGGGGAAATCGAGGAAACGCGGTGTGACGCCGAGCAGGGTGGCCGCCTCGGTCGCTTCCTCGCGCCGCGCTTTGACAAGCGCCTTCGGATCGCCCGTGCCGCCCTTGGCTCCGTCCGTGGCTATCGCAAAAGTCAGCTCTGCGCCTAGCGCGGCATAGGCGGCCAGCGTACCGAACATGAATATCTCGATATCGTCGGGATGAGCCCCCAGCGCCAGTATCTTCACTTCTTTTCTCCCGAATTGGAACGTGCCGAACGGAATCCTGCTCGCCCTCATCGCCTATGCAAGCTATTCGTGGAGCGATGCCGTCATCAAGAGCCTGGGCGGGCAGTTCACCGTCTTCGAGATCGGCTTCTTCGTAACCTTGTTTGCCGGCTGTTTCCTGTTCTTCACAAGGCCTGCCGATGAGCACTGGCGCGACTTCTGGCGCACCAGCCGGCCCTGGGCCGTGCAGGCCCGCGCCTGGGCGGGCATCGCATCGGGCGTGCTCAGCGTCTATGCCTTCACCACCATCCCGCTGGCGGAAGTCTACGCGTTGATTTTCCTGGCGCCCTTGTTCGTCACCATCCTCTCCACTCTCATCCTGAGGGAGAAGGTTGGGCCGTGGCGATGGCTTGCCGTGGTCGCCGGATTTGCCGGCGTCATGCTGGTCGTCAGGCCGGGTTTCCGCGAACTTCATCTCGGCCACCTCGCGGCCTTCGCCATCGCCTTTCTTGCCGCTACCAGCGTCATCCTGATGCGGTCGCTGGCGCAGCAGGAGAAGCGCACGACGATGCTCGGCGTGCTTGTCGGCTATGGCCTGCTGTTCAATGGCCTCGGCGTGGCGGCAACGTCCTTCACCTTGCCGGATGGCAGGCAGCTGATCTGGCTGGCCATGGCCGGCGCCTTCACCGCCGGCGGTCAGCTGTTGCAGCTTCTCGCGGCCAAATACGCGCCTGCCAACCGGATCGCGCCGACGCATTATTCGCAGATCGTCTGGGCGGTGGTGCTGGGCTCGTTGTTCTTCCAGGAAGATCCCGACCTGCTGACGCTGGCCGGCCTTGCAGTGCTCGGCGCCTCGGGCCTGCTGACCATGGTTCGCGAGGAGGTACGGCTGGGCACCGTGCGCTGGAACCCGTTCACGCGCACCAGGCTTTAGGCAATTCCGGGACAGGTTGCGCGCTCACCGTGGCCGCTGATATGCGGACGCCATGAACAGAGGAATTTTGCCGGAACTCCCGGTATCCGCCGTGCTGCCGGTGCTCGGCGAGGCGCTCGCCGGGCGCAACAGCGCCGTGCTGGTGGCGCCGCCCGGTGCCGGCAAGACGACGCTGGTGCCGCTGGCGCTGCTCGACGCGCCCTGGCTCGGCGAAGGCAGGATCGTGCTGCTGGAGCCGCGCAGGCTGGCAGCCCGCGCCGCCGCCCGTCGCATGGCCGAGCTTGTCGGCGAGGAGCCGGGTGGTACAGTCGGCTACGCGATGCGCATGGAGAACCGCACTTCAGCGCGGACAAAGATCCTCGTCGTCACCGCAGGCGTGCTGTCGCGCATGATCCTCGACGATCCCGAACTGCCCGGCGTTGCGGCGGTAATCTTCGATGAATTCCACGAGCGTTCGCTCGACGGCGATTTCGGCCTCGCGCTGGCGCTCGATGTTCAGGGCGCGCTGCGGCCGGATCTGCGCCTGCTGGTGATGTCGGCGACGCTCGACGGCGCGCGCGTCGCAAAACTACTGGCCGGGGCGCCGGTGGTCGAAAGCGAGGGCCGCGCCTTCCCGGTCGACATCCGCTATGACGAGCGGCCGGCCGGCATGGCGGTCGAGGACGCGATGGCCAAGGCGGTTCGCTCGGCTTTAGCCGCCGAGCAGGGCAGCGTGCTCGCTTTCCTGCCCGGACAGCGCGAGATCGAGCGCACCGCAGAGCGGCTAGAAGATCGCCTCGGTGCCGATACCGACATCGTTCCGCTCTATGGCCGGTTGGACAACAGGGCGCAGGATGCCGCGATCAAGCCGGCGTCGCCTGGCCGCCGTAAAGTGGTGCTGGCGACCTCGATCGCCGAGACCTCGATCACCATCGACGGCGTGCGCGTCGTCATCGATTGCGGCCTGTCGCGCCTGCCGCGCTACGAGCCGGCAAGCGGCCTGACCCGGCTGGAAACGGTGCGCGTCAGCAAGGCTTCCGCCGATCAGCGGGCCGGCCGGGCCGGACGAACGCAGCCGGGCGTCGCCATCCGATTGTGGCGTGCCGAGCAGACGGCGGCGCTGCCCGCCTTCACACCGCCGGAAATCCTCGAGGCTGACCTTTCCGGCATGTTGCTCGACTGCGCCGCTTTCGGCGTCGCCGATCCGTCGAGCCTGTCCTTCCTCGACCCGCCGCCGGCGCCGGCGCTCAACGAAGCGAGGGTGTTGCTCAAAGCGCTGCATGCAATCGATGACGCCGGCCGCTTGACGGAGGCGGGCGCGGCGATGCGCAAGCTCGCTGTGCCCGTGCGGCTCGCGCACATGGTGGCCGAAGCGGCTGAGATCGGGCAGGCGCAGGAAGCGGCGATGCTTGCCGTGCTTTTGACGGAGCGCGGGCTTGGCGGCGACAGCGCAGATTTGGAACGGCGGCTGATCCGCTTCCGCGCCGAAAAATCGCCGCGCGCCGGTGCCGCCCGGCAACTTGCCGCACGCCTGGCCAAGCAGGCAGGCGGGGCAAGGGCAGACTCGCCAGCCGCGCCCGGCGCCTTGCTGATCCATGCCTGGCCGGATCGTGTCGCCAGAGCCCGCGGCGAGCGCGGCCGCTTCGTGCTCGCCAACGGTTCCGGCGCGATGGTCGATGCTGCCGATCCGCTTGCCGGCGAGAGCTGGCTGGTCGTCGCCGATCTGCAGGGCAAGGCGCAGAATGCCCGTATCACCGCCGCCGCGCCCGTCGACGAGGCCCTTATCCGCACCGCGCTTGCCGACCGCATCGAGACGAAGCGCGAGACGAGTTTCGACCGCGAGCGCCGCGTCGTGCGCGTGCGCGAGACCGCTCGCCTTGGCGCCATCACCCTTTCCGAGCGCATGCTGCCCGCACCTTCCGGTGCCGAGGCCGATCGGGCCATGCTGGACGCCCTGCGCGAGCACCGCCTGTCGCTGCTCGACTGGGGCAAGGAGGCGGAAACGCTGCGCCAGCGGCTCGGCTGGCTCTATCGCGGCCTCGGTTCTCCCTGGCCCGACGTCTCGGACCAGGCGCTTCTCGACCGTCTCGACGACTGGTTGCTGCCTTTCCTTGCCGGCGAGGCCTCCTTCGCGGCGATCAGGCCGACGGCGCTTGCGGCGGGGCTGATGTCGCTGGTCCCGCACGACCTGCAGCGCGAGGTGGACGCGCTGGCGCCGACCCATTTCGACGCGCCCTCGGGCAGCCATGTGCCGATCCGCTATGACGGCGAATGGCCGGTGCTGGCGATCCGCGTGCAGGAGCTGTTCGGCCTCGATCGCCATCCTTCGGTCGCGGGCGGTACGGTGCCGCTGACTCTGGAGCTGTTGTCGCCGGCGCATCGCCCGATCCAGACGACGCGCGATCTGCCCGGCTTCTGGCGCGGCTCGTGGGCGGATGTGCGCACCGATATGCGCGGTCGCTATCCTAAGCATGTCTGGCCGGAAAACCCGCTGCTGGCGGCCGCCACCAGCCGCGCCAAGCCGCGCGGGACATAGGTTCGTGCCGCTTTCGGCGGGCCATTCGCGTTAGTGGGCAACGTGCGTTGGCGATTGGCGCAAACGCCCATCACTTCGTCATCCACGGGCGGAGCAAGGAGCGAAGCGACGCGCGTAGACCCGAGGATCCATTCCGTTACCTTGACCGTAAAATGCAGCGGAACAGAATTCTGAACCATCGCAAAACTTCGAAGTCACGGAATGGATCTCCTCGGGCCTGCGCTCCGCTTCGCGTCGCTCCGCCCGTGGATGACGAAGTCGCGAGGGGCCTAGGCCAATCATCAAGCCCTCATGATGGTGAACCGAAACAACGGCCGCTGACCGGTCAAGTCGCAGTCACAGCGCTACTAGCGCTCACCCTCCTGCGGCTATAATCGTAAGTCGATGATCAATATTTTGCGCGCGCCCGATTCCCAGCAGAGCCAGCGGCTGCGGCTCAACACGCTGATCCGCCTGCGCTGGCTGGCCATTGTCGGCCAGAGCATCGCGGTGCTCGTCGTCGGCTACGGGCTGAAATTCCCGCTTCCGGTCTCGCTGTGCTTCGCGCTGATCGCCTGCTCGGCCTGGATGAACCTCTGGCTCACCTTCCGCTATCCCGCGGCGCATCGGCTGACCCCGCTCTCGGCCTTCGTCATCCTCACCATCGACAGCCTGCAGCTCGCCGGCCTGCTCTATATGACCGGCGGCCTGACCAACCCGTTTTCGGTCCTGCTCTCGGTGCCCGTCGTCATTTCCGCCGCATCACTGCCGCTGCGCCTCACCGCGGTGCTCGGCGCGCTGGTCATCGCGGCGGCCACGCTGCTTGTGTTCTTCCATCTGCCGCTGCCCTGGTACGAAGGCGCGCCGCTGTCGATGCCCTTCATCTATGTCGCCGGCATGTGGATGGCGGTGTTCGCCTCGATCGCCTTCACCGCGATTTACGCCTTCCGCGTCGCGGCCGAGGCACGCCTGCTCGCCAACGCGCTCGCCGCCACCGAGCTGGTGCTGCAGCGCGAGCAGCATCTTTCGGCGCTCGATGGCCTCGCGGCGGCCGCCGCGCATGAGCTCGGCACGCCTTTGGCCACCATCACCGTCGTCGCCAAGGAAATGGAAAAGGCGCTGGGAGAAGATCCGAAATTCAGCGAGGACGTGAAGCTGCTGCGCTCGCAGAGCGAGCGTTGCCGCGAGATCCTGAAGCGGCTGACCAGCCTGTCCTCGGAAGGCGAGGCGCATCTTTCGCGCCTGCCGCTGACCTCGCTGGTCGAGGAAGTGACGGCGCCGCACCGCGACTTCGGCATCTCGATCCGGCTGCGCCCCGGCGAGCGCATCGGCCCGGAGCCGGTCGGGCAGCGCAGCCCCGGCGTCATCTACGGGCTCGGCAATCTGGTCGAGAACGCCGTCGACTTCGCCAAGAACACGGTCACCGTCAGCTGGAACTGGGACGGTGAGGAGGTCTCCTTCTCGATCATTGACGACGGGCCGGGCTTCCCGCCGGAAATCATCGACCGCATCGGCGAGCCCTATATGTCGACGCGCCAGGGGACGGAGGCCGGCGGCGGCCTCGGGCTCGGGCTTTTCATCGCCAAGACGTTGCTGGAGCGCTCGGGCGCGACGATCGATTTTCGCAATTCGAGCGGGCTCGGCGAGGGGGCGGTGGTGCAGATCACCTGGCCTCGCGGCGTCTTCCTCAATCCCGAGCATGCCCCGGGCACCGCATTCGACAATGCGTGAGCCTATGCATTTGGCGCATGGCAGCTTTGTTGCCGGGTGTAAAAATTGGACATTGCTGTTGCAGAATTGTATCTGCGTAAAAGTAAGGCAGTAGGATGCTGACGCAAATGAGCGCAGAAGAACCCACCGGCGCAATGGTAGAAGGCGAGGACACCTCGCTGCTGATCGTCGACGACGACAAGCCATTTCTCACCCGGCTTGCCCGCGCCATGGAAACCAGGGGCTTCGCGGTCGAGACGGCGGAAAGCGTGGAAGAGGCCGTCGCCAAGGCGCGCGCCCGCCCGCCGGCCTATGCGGTGGTCGACATGCGGCTCGGCGACGGCAACGGCCTCGACGTGGTCGCCGCCATCCGCGAGAAGCGCGACGATTCCCGCACCATCATCCTGACCGGCTACGGCAACATCGCCACCGCGGTGACGGCGGTGAAGCTCGGCGCTGTCGACTACCTGTCGAAGCCCGCCGATGCCGACGACGTCTTCGCCGCGCTGACCCGCACCGCGGGCGAGCGGGCAGCACCCCCGGAAAACCCGATGTCGGCCGACCGCGTGCGCTGGGAACATATCCAGCGCGTCTATGAAATGTGCGACCGCAACGTCTCCGAGACCGCGCGCCGGCTCAACATGCACCGGCGCACCCTGCAGCGGATTCTGGCAAAGCGGGCGCCGCGGTAACCTGCTTAAACGCGCGTACGGTGCTGCCGATGGCGAGTGTCGAAGGCAGCGCTGGCTGCCGCCTAGCAACGCTGGCGATTGGCGAAAACCGCGATGAGAGCGCCCCTCTCCCCGTCATACGGGGAGAGGATGCCGACAGGCAGGTGAGGGGCGGCGCCGACGCTTGCAAGGAGGGCGACGCTGGCCGACCGGTCCAATGCTTGCCCGGTCGTTCAAGTTTGAGCATCATCGCGAAGGACACCGGCCGGCGGGCCATGTGACGGAGGGGGCATGCGCGACGAGCGGCCGAAATCGATGCTTCGCGAATTCCTCGACGGCGAGGCGGCCGGCGGCATCATCCTGATGGCGGCCGCCGCCCTTGCGCTCATCGTCGCAAACTCGCCGCTCGCCGAAACCTATTTCGCCGCCCTCCACGCCTATCTCGGTCCGCTCAGCGTCTCGCACTGGGTGAATGACGGGCTTATGGCGGTGTTCTTCCTGCTGGTCGGGCTGGAGATCAAGCGCGAGATGCTGGACGGCCAGCTCTCAACCTGGCCGCGCCGCGTGCTGCCGGGCATCGCCGCGGCCGGCGGCATGGTGTTTCCGGCGCTGGTCTATGTCTTGGTCAACCGCGACAACCAGGCGGCGCTTTCCGGCTGGGCGATCCCCACCGCCACCGACATCGCCTTCGCGCTCGGCGTGCTGTCGCTGCTCGGCAGCCGCGTGCCGGCCTCGCTTAAAGTGTTTCTTACCGCTTTGGCCATCATCGACGATCTCGGCGCCGTCATCATCATCGCGCTGTTCTACACCAGCGGCCTGTCGCTCGCCTATCTCGGCGCCGCCTTCGCGGTCATCGCCGTATTGATCGTACTCAACCGCATGCGGGTGATGAACCTCTTGCCCTATCTCGTACTCGGCGCGGCGCTTTGGGTGCTGGTGCTGAAGTCGGGCGTGCATGCGACGCTTGCCGGCGTGGCGCTGGCGCTCACCATCCCGCTCGAGCGTTCGCCCGCCATCGGTCACGACGTCGAACACTCGCCGCTGCACCGGCTGGAACATGGCCTGCACAAGCTCGTGCCCTTCATCGTCATCCCGATCTTCGGCTTCGCCAATGCCGGCGTCTCGCTCGGCGGCCTGAGCGTTGCCGCGCTGGTCGAGCCTCTGACGCTCGGCGTCGCCGCCGGCCTCGTCGTCGGCAAGCTGGTCGGCGTCTTCGGCGCCTCGGTTCTCGCCATCCGGCTCGGCCTCGCCGACCTGCCGGCCAATGCTGGCTGGCTGCATATGATCGGCATTTCGCTTCTGTGTGGCATCGGCTTCACCATGAGCCTGTTCATCGGCCTGCTCGCCTTCGCCAATGACGCGGCCCTTCAGGACGCGGTGAAGGTCGGCATCCTCGCCGGCTCGCTGATCGCCGCGCTGGTCGGCGCGGCGGTGCTGCTGATGGCGCCGGCGCGGGGTGGCGCCGAAGAAGAAGTGGAGTAGGGCAGCGGGGAACGCGGTCTTGCCGATCAATGGAAGCGTTGTAAGGCGCACCACTACTTTCCGATGACTTGAATTTGATGAGTTGAAGCTATCGCTGGAGTGCTAGCGTGCTTCAGCGTGCCGTCAGACAGCGATGGGGCAATTCACTCGGTTAAGGGGCCAGCAAAAATGGTATGCCGCACAACAAGTGTCATAGCAACGGTCGCGGTTTTGGGCCTTGGGCTCTCTCCGGCGGCTGCGTTCACACATCTGTCGAGCTATGAAAAAACGGCACTGACGGGCCAAGAGATTCTCGTCTTTAAGGGAGCGAGCCTGAACGTGGACTGCTCTTCTGCCGGCAAGGACGATGTAAAAATTATCTCCGGGCCGAGTCATGGGGAAGTTAGGTTGGTTGAAGGGAAGGTTTACACATCTTTTGCGAAAACCAACCAGAGATTTAAATGCAATTCTCGAAAGGTCGACGGAATAAAAGCCGTCTACAAATCGGCTGCCGGGTTCAAGGGGCAGGATCAGATGACCTTCTCGGTTCATACTTTTGATGGGAACGCGTACAAAATTGTCGTGGACGTCAATGTCGAGTAGGGGCTGCGCTTTGGGTCCCGGCGCAGTGCAGCCCGGTGCTGCGCGGCCCGCGGCCAGCGACGACGAGATAGCGTCCTACTCGCTTTCGCCGTCCAGCACCGGCACCGAAACACCGGCAAGCTCCGCCGCCAGCAGCCGCGCCGCGCCCGCACGCGCGATCCTGAGCATCAGCGCCTTGCGCGTCGCGGCGGCCATGCGGTGCTCCGGCGCCTCGCGCAAGATCTCCGCGCCATAGCCGTCGGAGAGGATGAAGCCGCATTCCTCCGGAAAGATTTCCGCGGGCACGCCGGGATGGGTGGCGAAGAAGAAGCGGTCGGCATGCAGCCGGTAGTCCGGCCATTTGCGATCGACGCGAAAATCCTCGATCGAGGATTTGATCTCGATGATCCAGATGTCGCCCTGCCGGGTCAGCGCGACAAGATCGGCCCGCCGGCCGGTGGCCAGGGATAGCTCTGGCAGCACATGCGCGCCCATTTGGGTCAGCAGACGCTGCACGCCGCGCCGCACCAGCATGGCGCGCTCCGACTGGCGGCCGTCGATCAGCGGGTTGAGGGGAATCGCGGAAACGATAGGCATGGCAGGCACCATGCCAGATTTTGTTCACGGTTTGAACACGATATTAAAGGGCGATTGTATATTTGACAGACCCAGACGCACAATTAATTCGGGAACCGAATTGGGTTCCGGTATGTTGACCACTATCGCCGGTAACGACCCAACGGACATCGGCGGCTGAGAGACAGCGATCTAGCGCTCCCGTCTGCATAAGACCGGAGCCACGCTATGTCTCCCAACAATCCCCATCGCGCGCTTTATTCCAATCAGGACAGCATTCTAATCGCCAGATCGAGAGAGTATATCGAACGCTCACGACGGCGGCTCATAGAAACCGAACCGTTGCTCGATCCTCACCGGATGCGTCACCCCACACAGGATCGGGATATCGCCAGCATCCTGCGCGGCACTTGGTGGAAGTCTTATGATGACGACCAAGGGGCTAGCGAGGCTTCTTTCCCGCTTTCTCGTCGTGCTTAGGCGGCGGCGGGGACTTTGCCACTTTCTTAATCGCCGCGTTCAACGGCTCTTCGGAATCGACGGTTTCAATCTCCCGCGCCAGTTCGCGGAACTTCTCAACTTGACTCTTTTCAGCGGGTTTGCCTGACATTGCAGAATGCACCTTTGCTTTATTGACGAGAGTGGTAGCCCGCCCAAACCCTGCCGCGTGGGCAATAGGCCCTATTTTGTCACAGCCGGTCTTATCATGCATGAGGCCCAATGGCATGGCATTGCAGACGAAGTGCGCAGGATAAAGACCAAATATGGCGTCACAGGCGAAATCAAATGGCGCTATTTCGGCCCAGATAACACGGACCCGGGCAACTCCGTCGCCCACCTAACGAGGGCGAAAGGCGCGGGCGGTTATATATTTCACAGACCACCGCAACACTTGAGAGTGTTGCTACCCTGCTGCATCCGCAGTATGAACCCCAAAAAAATCCTAAGCCGAACGCAATCAGCGTTACAGGCCAATCGGTGATCGCCCAAGTAATGCCGATGATTGACGCTTCATTGTAGAGCGCCTCATCCAGCCTCCCCCAGATCCCCTTCGAAGATGAGCAGCACGCGGTTCGACGCCTGCAGCGCAAACCGCTTCGCTTCCTCGTAAGCCGGGTCGTCATAGCAGGCCTTGGCAGCTTCCAATGACGGGAATTGGACGACGATCACCCGACCGGCATCGCGCGCCTCCACCAGCAGGGGCGGCACTTTCGAAGGATTGCTGCGTGCCTGATACTTCTCGCCGATGGGCTTCCAAAGCCTGGCGTATTCGGCTTGCGCTTCCTGATCCGAAATCTCGGTGCCGACGATGAGCCAGTATCCCTTCACGGGTGGAGCACTCCTGCCGAGGATTTGTTTCTGGCTCAAGAGCTAAGATAGAGATCGGATACTTGTCTAGCTCCGGTCGGCGACTTCACGCCGCCCCCGCCATGTCATCCAAAATCGGGCAGTCCGGCCGGTCGTCGCCGTGGCAGGCGTGGATCAGCTTCTGTAGCGTCGCGCGCATCGACTGCAGTTCGCGCACCTTTTCCTCGATCGCCCTGACATGGGCGCTGGCGATTTCGCGCACGTCATGGCTGGCGCGGTCGCGGTCCTGATAAAGCGCCATCAGCTGCCTGCAATCATCGATTGAAAAGCCGAGGTTGCGGGCGCGGCGCAAGAAGGCCAGCCGGTGCACGTCGTCGCGCGAGTAGTCGCGGTAGCCGTTTTCGGCCCGCGCCGGCAGGATCAGGCCGATCTCCTCATAGTAGCGGATGGTCTTGGCCGGCAGGCCGGAACGCTCGGCGGCATCACCGACATTCATGGCGCTCTCCTGTCTCCGGCAGCCTTTCCGGCTGCCCCGTTGATTTTACTTCACAATCCTGGGACCCCTGTTGCCGAAATGCCGCAGTTCGGCACTTACCAGCAGGGAAGGTCATGCATATAGGCAGTGCACGCTTGGCAAGCAAAAGAAATGCCAGCATGAATGATGGTGAGAAAGCGGCCGACTCGTGCCGCTGATAAAAGGCGGGGCGTCGGACCTATTCATGCGCTTGAAGTCGTTTGCAATCGTCGCCGCCCTTGCGCTGTCGACCGCGATCAGCGGGTGCAGCACCATTGGCGGGCAAATCTTCACCAACAACTATGGCGCGATGACCGATGCCGGCTATCAGCTGCCGCGCATCCCGATCGAGAAGGTTCCGGCCCGCTTCCGCCGGCAGGAAGTGCGCTACGACACTCCCGAGAAGCCCGGCACCATCATCGTCGACACCCAGAACAAGTTCCTCTACTTCGTCGAGGGTGACGGCATGGCCATGCGCTACGGCATCGGGGTCGGCCGCGAGGGCTTCGAGTGGCACGGCACCGCCCATATCGCGCTGAAGCGCGAATGGCCGACCTGGACGCCGCCGGCGCCGATGATCAAGCGCCAGCCCGAACTCGCCAAATTCGCGGGCGGCATGGAGCCGGGCCTGAAGAACCCGCTCGGCGCGCGCGCCATGTATCTGTTCAACAAGGGCGGCGACATGGGCTACCGCCTGCATGGCAGCCCGGAGTGGTTCTCCATCGGCAAGGCGATGTCGTCGGGCTGCATCCGCCTGATGAACCAGGACATTATCGATCTCTACGACCGCACTTCGGTCGGCGCCAAGGTCATCGTGATGTGATCACGATGGCCGCGGACAAAAGCTTGCGTGCGCGGACCGTCTAGGCAACAACAAGACGTCCAAAGACAGAAAACCGGGCTGTTGGGGCCCGGTTTTTTGTTTTTGCGGTTGGAGAAAATTCACTCCGCCGAGAAGCTCAGAAACCGCAACAGGCGGCCGGCGGAGCAGAATTATCAGGCGACCTGCTCGACCTGCTGCACTTCCGGAACAAAATGCCGAAGCAGGTTCTGAATGCCGTGCTTCAGCGTCGCCGTCGATGACGGGCAACCGGCACAGGCACCCTTCATGTGCAGGAACACGGTGCCGTTCTCGAAGCCGCGGAAGGTGATGTCGCCACCATCCTGCGCGACCGCCGGGCGCACCCGGGTGTCGAGCAACTCCTTGATGGTCAGCACCAGCTCCTCATCCGCCTTGTCGTAGAACTCGCCGGCCTGGCCGGCATCGTTGGCCGGGGCCGCCGAAGCCATGACCGGCGCGCCGGACATGAAATGCTCCATGATGGCGCCGAGGATCGCCGGCTTCAGGTGCTGCCAGTCGGGACCGTCCTTGGTCACGGTGATGAAGTCGTAGCCGAAGAAGACGCCGGTGACGCCGGGGATCTCGAACAGCCGGCCGGCCAGCGGCGAAGCCTGCGCGGCGCCTTCGGCGTCGCGGAAGTCGGCGGTGCCGTCGCGCAGCACTTCCTTGCCGGGCAGGAATTTCAGCGTCGCCGGGTTCGGCGTCGATTCGGTCTGGATGAACATGGATATCTCCAGGCCCTTCCGGGCCGATAGTTTGGAATAGTTCTAAATAGGCTCTATCGGCTGGACATTCAAGCGAAACGCGTCGCCCGAACGGCTGGCTGGCGGAATGTTTTTGCCCCGGCGGAGCGCTTCGCCACGGCAAGCCTATCCTCCGACTTCCACGCTGAGTTGTCCACTCGTCTTCTGGATGTTCACCTCGGCGCCGTCCGCCGTGCGCATGAATTCGAGGTCGGCGCTTGCCTCGCCGACCCGCAGCCCGCGAAGCTCGATGCGGCTGACGAAATCGGGCAGTCGCGGCCGCACGATCCGCAGCCTGTTTGCGAAGGCGTCGGGCTCCAGGCCGAGGCAGGTGGTCACCAGGAACGGCACCGCGCCCGCTGCCCATGCCTGCGGGTGGCAGGCCACGGGATAGTGCACCGGCACCTGGAAATCGTTGCGCTGAAAGCCCGCCATCGCCTCCGGCAGCCGGTGATGGCGGAAGTGCATCGCCGCTTCGACAATGGCGGTGAAGGTCCTCAGCGCCGCGCCGTCCTCGCCATACCGCCGGCAGCCGGCCGCCAGCAGCGCATTGTCATGCGGCCAGACGGTGCCGAGATGATATCCGACGGGATTGTAGCGCCGCTCCGCGCTCGAGAGCGTGCGCACGCCCCAGCCGTTGAACATGTCGTCCTGCATCAGCCGCCGCACGGTTCGGCGGCCCTTGCCCCGATCCGCGATACCGGTCCACAGCGCATGGCCCGGGTTGGAGGAAACGACCGCGACCGGGCGGCCGCGCGCCTCGAGCGCCAGCGCGAAAGTGTCCAGGTCCTCGCACCAGAAGTCGCGGTTGAACCGTGTCCGAAGCTTTTCGGCCTCGCCGCGAACCTGCCTGGCGCTGTTGCGCTCGCCAATGCGTTCGTAGAGATCGGCGATGGCGTGCTTGGCCGCAAACACATAGCCCTGCACCTCGACCAGCGCGATCGGCGGCCTGGCGATGCTGCCGTCGGTCCTGACGATCGCGTCGGCCGAATCCTTCCACCCCTGGTTGACGAGACCGCTTTCCGAGATGGTCCGGTATTTGACATAGCCTTCGCCATGCCCGTCTCCGGCCTTGGCGATCCAGCCCAAGGCCTTTTCCACCGGCTCCCGCAGTTCGCGGAAGAGCCCCACGTCGCCTGTCCACGCGGCATAGCGGCCGAGAAGCAGCAGGAAGAGCGGGGTCGCGTCGACCGTGCAGTAGAATCTGGCATGTGGGACATTGCCCGCGCGAGCGAGCTCGCCGACGCGCAGCTCATGCAGTATCTTGCCGGGCTGCTCCTCTCGCCATCGATCCGTTCGACGTCCCTGATAGCCGGCTAGAAGGCGCAGCGTCTGGGCGGCGATCTCCGGCTGGAAGGCGAGCATCTCGAGCGCGACGATCAGGCTGTCGCGTCCAAACAGCGCGACGTACCACGGCACGCCGGCTGCGAAATACTCCCTGTTGCCAAGATCCGACCTGAGCACCGCGAGATCGCGCAGCGAACGGTCCATGATGCTGTTGAGCAGCAGGCTGTCGCTGTCGAACTTCGTGTGTTGCTCCAGCCATTTTTCAGTATCCGCCTGAACCGTCCCGGCAAAGCCCTCGAGAGCAAACGCCGGGTGCTGGCTCATTTGCTCGGCCTCCGGCTCTTCCGACAGTTCCCTCAATTCTATGGTGATGGCGATGGTGCGCCTTTCTCCTGGCGAAACATCGAACTGGAACTCGGCCGCGGTTCTGTGCATGGCATCGGGTGCCGGCAAGAAACCGATTGTTGCCGTTCTGCGAACGTGGTCGGCGCCGTGATAGACAAAGTGGAGGCTGCCGTCGCGCCAGGCAGGCCGCTCGCACCTGCCGAGGTTCTTCGGCACCAGTCCGCGCACATTGAAAATGTCCTCGAAGCCGGCGCCGAAGTGCAGGGCCAGCGGAAAGCCATGCGGCTCGTTGCCGAAATTCTGGATGGTCAGAACCTCTCGCACACATGTTTGCTCCGCATCGAGAATGCGCTCCCAGCGGATGCCGAGCTCGTCCTTGGGGATCAGTCGCCCCCCATCGCAATGCAGGTCGGGATTGGCCAGTTCGAAAAGCGCGGCGTAACCTCTTTGCGCGGTCGAGGCCAACACGATCGGCGGCAAACCGCCCAGCGTCATCTCATAGCCGCCGAGGAAACGGCAGTCGTGGAAATAGAGCCCGAAGCCGTGCTCGCCTTTCACCGGTATCTGGGCGTCGGGAGCGAGGATATAGTAGAGATCGAGATTCTTGACCGTAATCGCGCCGGCGATGCTGTCCACCATGGCCGGGTGCCCCTTGGCGAGCACGCGGTGCCTGCGCTCCTGCTGCGCATCAGGCGTCTGCCGGGCTTTTTGCTGTGATCGCGCTGCCTGCGAGCGCGGCTGCACCGGTGATCCAGTCCCAGCGTTTCGCGGCTTTGACGTGCCGCTACGCCCTGCTTTCCGGGTTGATTCGTCCACCGGCGCTCCTTTGGAATGGCGTTTCCGTGACCATTCCAAATGGCGCGCCGCCGACACGGGCCAAGGGCTATGGGCTGGTTGATAACATCGATGTGTATCTGCGGATCGGCGACGTTCCAATCGGGCAGGAGGGGCCTTCCCAATTCAGGCCAGGCTCTCGATTTCCTCGTCGGAGAGGTTCTGCGGCACCACGGTAACCGGGATGGGGAAGGCGGCGCCCCGGCCGGCCACCGCACTCACCAGTGGCCCCGGACCTTCCTTACCGGCGCCGGCCGCCAGCACCAGGATGGCGATGTCCTGGTCTTCCTCGATGAGCTTGTGGATTTCCTCGGTCGGCTTGCCTTCGCGCACCACCAGTTCCGGCTCGATGCCGACCTTCTGGCGCACCTTGCTGGCATAGGTGTCGAGCGCCGCGCGCGCGGTCGCGTTGGCTTCCTCGCGCATGATCTTCTCAACCCCCAGCCAATGCTGGAAATCGTCCGGCTCGATCACGTAGAGCAGGACCAGCACGCCGCTGGTGCTCTGTGCGCGCGTCGATGCGTAGGCGACCGCGCGCTCGCATTCCGGCGTATCGTCGATGATCGCCAGGAATTTGCGGCGATGTCCGGCTTCACGGCTGAGGCGTTTGGAAACCATGTCTGTCCGCTCGGTATCAATTCGGCCGCAATCTGCCACCGCCACGGACCGCCGGCAAGCCGCCGGCCGGTATGGCGATCCCAGTCAACCAGCGAGGACCGATCAGTCCTGCAACAGGCCGATGATGTCGCGCACCGTCTTCATCGTGCCTTCGGCGATCGCGCGGGCGCGCTCGCCGCCGTCCTTGAGCACGGCGTCGACATAGGCGCGGTCGCCCTCGATGCGGCGCATCTCCGAGGCGATCGGCGCGAGCTTTTCGACCGCAAGGTCGGCCAGCGCCGGCTTGAACACGGAAAACTGCTGGCCGCCATATTCCTTCAGCACGTCGGCTTTGGAAATTTCGGCGAGGCCGGCATAGATGCCGACCAGGTTTTCGGCTTCCGGCCGGCTTTCCAGCCCGCCGACTTCACTCGGCAAGGCCTCCGGATCGGTCTTGGCCTTGCGGATCTTCTTCGAGATTGTGTCGGCATCGTCGGTGAGGTTGATGCGCGACAGGTCCGACGGGTCCGACTTCGACATCTTCTTCGAGCCGTCGCGCAGGCTCATGATGCGCGCCGCAGGACCGCCGATCACCGGTTCGGTGATCGGGAAGTAGCCGTTCACCGTCTCTTCGCCGACCTGCATCTCGACGCCGACGCCGAGCGCCGCGATCTTTTCCGAGAAGTCGTTGTTGAATTTTTGCGCGATGTCGCGGGTCAATTCCAGATGCTGCTTCTGGTCCTCGCCCACGGGCACATGGGTGGCGCGGTAGAGCAGGATGTCGGCGGCCATCAGGCTCGGATAGGCGAGCAGGCCGAGCGAGGCGTTCTCGCGGTCCTTGCCGGCTTTGTCCTTGAACTGCGTCATCCGGTACATCCAGCCGATGCGCGCCACGCAGTTGAAGATCCAGGCCAACTCGGCGTGCTGGATGACTCGCGATTGGTTGAAGACGATGTGCTTCTTGGGGTCGATGCCCGATGCCAGGAAGGCGGCGGTGATCGAGCGCGTCTGGTCGCCAAGGTCCTGGTGCACGAGCTGCGCCGTCAGCGAATGCAGGTCGACGACGCAATAAATGCAGTCGGACTGTTCCTGGAGGGCGACGAATTTTTTGATGGCGCCGAGATAGTTGCCGAGATGCAAATTGCCGGTCGGCTGGACGCCCGAGAAGACGAGGGGCTTGAAGGCGGACATGATTTCCTCATGGCTTGTGGAGGGCCGTATACGCATGATTCCAAAAAGTTGCAGACTTTTTGGAGCCAATCATGCGGCTGGAAACCGCGCGCGGCGAAAGTCTTGCGACGGCGGGCTTATGGACGAAGGCGAATGCGGGATCAAGACCGGTGTTGCTGAAAGCCAGCTCGAGTTATTCATCCAAGCCGGTGTTCGATTTCCGCGGCGCAGATTTCCCCGTGCCGCGCTTCACGTTCCGACGGATCATGCCGAAATCGGCGCCGCCGGTGCCGAAGGCGGTGATGAAGTAGAGCGCCGCACCCCCGCCGACAAGCGCGAGCAGCGTCGTCGCCTTGATCACCAGCGGCGAGCCGGGTCCGAGCCTTGCCGCGAAATAGTGCTCGGCGAAATAGAGCGCGACCGCCATCACAACAGCCGACAGCACCAGCCGGGGAATGCGCTTCAAGAGCGGTATGTCACGACCCCAGTGGCCGCGCTTTATCAACATGCCGAGCAGCAAAGCCGCGTTGACCCAGCCGGCGACGGCCGAGGCGACGGCGATGCCCGGCGCGCCCATCGAAGGAAACAAGCTCAGCGCGGTGGCGACGTTCACGCCGACGGAGATGGCGGCGAAGATCATCGGCGTGCGCGTGTCCTCGCGCGCGAAATAGCCGGGCGTGAAGGCCTTGATCAGCACGAAGGCCGGCAGGCCGAGGCCGAAGATCGCCAGGATCGAGGCGACGATCGGCGTCGAATGGTTGGCGGCGAAGGCGCCGCGCTCATAGACCAGTCGCACGATCGGCTCCGACATCACCCAAAGCGCCGCGGCCGCCGGCAAGGTCATGAACAGCGTGAATTCGACCGAGCGGTTCTGCAAATTGGCCGCCTCGATCAGATTGCCCGATTTCAAAGCCCGCGACAGCTCCGGCAGCAGCACGATCGCCACCGCGACGCCGACGACGCCGAGCGGCAGCTGGTAGATGCGATCGGCATAGGCGAGCGATGACACGGCGCTGTTCTGCCCGGAGGCAATCGCCGTGCCGATCAGCTGGTTGATTTGGGTGATGCCACCGGTAATAGCGGCCGGCAGCGCCAGGATCAGGAGCCGCTTGACGTTCGGCGTCATCTTGGGCCGGCGGAAGCCGATCGAGATGCCGGCATGGCGCACCGCTACCCAGACGATGGCGAGCTGCACGATGCCCGCCGCCAGCACGCCCCAGGACAGGCCGAAGCCGACATCATGCGCGTCGAGCCCATGATACCAGGCATAGGCGAGCACGCTGATCAGGATGATGTTGAGGAAAGCGGGGGCGATCGCTGCGGCGAAATAGCGGCGCAGCGAGTTCAGCATGCCGGCCATCATGGCGCCGAGCGACATGCAGATCAGATAGGGGAACATGATCGTCGCCAGCCGGACGGTCGTCTCGAACTTGCCCGGAATGTCGGCAAAGCCCGGCGCCACCAGGTAGCGGACGATCAGCGGCATCGCCAGTTCCATGGCGATGGTGAGCGCCAGAAGCGCCGAGAACAGCACGCCGAACACTTCCTCCGAGAAGCGCTTTGCGCCGTCGGTGCCGTGCGTTTCGATCTCCTTGGCGAACAGCGGCACGAAGGCGGCGTTGAAGGCGCCTTCGGCGAACAGCCGGCGGAAGGTGTTGGGAAACTGGAAGGCGGCGTTGAAGGCGTCGGCGACCGGTCCGGTGCCGAGGGCCGCCGCCATCAGCATCTCGCGGCCGAAACCCAGCGCGCGGCTCATCAGCGTGCCGGAGGCGACGGTGGCGAATTTTTTGACAAGGCTCATGCGGAGGATGACTGCCTGCGGAATTGCGTCAAATGGATGGTGATGATCACTCGGCGGCCGCCGCCTTGGCCTTGCCGTTGCGTTCGGGCGCGTTGCCTTCGAGTGTGTCGATCAGCCGCTTGTGGATCGTGGCCGTGCGCGTCGGGCTGTCGATCTTCTGGCCGGTAAGGTCGGTGACATAGAAGGTGTCGATGACCTTTTCGCCGAAGGTGGTAATGTGGGCCGAGGCGATATCGAGCGATAGGTCCGACAGCGCGCCGGTGACCTCTGAGAGCAGGCCGGGCCGGTCCAGCCCCTCGATTTCGATCACGGAAAAACGGTTCGACAGCGTGTTGCGGATCTCGGCGCGCGGCGGAATGCGGAAGGCCTTGGCGCCGCGCTTCGGCTTGGCCCGCTTCTCGATCATCTCGGGCAGCCAGCTCTTGCCGGACAGCACGTCTTCGATCAGCTTGCCGACGCGTTCGGCCCGCCGCCGCTCGTCCTCGTCGCGATCGAATTCTCGGGAGATCAAAATGGTGTCCAGCGCCCGCCCGTCAGAGGTGGTGAAGATCTGCGCATCGACGATGTTGCCGCCGGCCGCGGCACAGGCGCCGGCGATCACCGACAGCAGCCGCGGATGGTCCGGCGCCAGCACGGTGATCTCGGTTACCGCTTCGAACTCATGCGTCTTCACAATGGTGGCGAGCTTCCTGCCGGCCACATCCGCCTCGCGGACGAATTCGGCGTGGCGCAACTGGTCGGGCAGGTCGACGGTCAGCAGATAGTTTTCGTAGTGCTGGGCGACATAGCGCTTGCGCTCCTTCGCCGGCCATGCGGAAAGCGCCTCGGCGAGCCGCTCGCGCGCGGCGGAGGTGCGCTCGGCGCGCGACACTTCGGAGAAGCCCCCGGTCAAGAGCAACTCGGTCTCGAAATAGAGCGTGCGCAGCAATTGTCCCTTCCAGCCGTTCCACACGCCGGGTCCGACGCCCCGAATGTCGCAGACGGTCAGGATCAGAAGCAGCTTCAGCCGCTCCACCGATTGCACGATCGAGGCAAAATCCTCGATCGTCTTGCGGTCGTTGAGGTCGCGCGTCTGCGCCGTCATCGACATCACGAGATGGTTTTCGACCAGCCAGGCGACGGTCTCGGTGTCGGCGGCCGACAGCCCCATATGCGGACAGATGCGCCGCGCGATCCTGGCGCCGGCCTCCGAATGGTCCTCCGGCCGGCCCTTGGCGATGTCGTGCAGGAGCACCGCGACATAGAGCGCCTCGCGGCTTTTCTTCAACCCCGGCATCAGCGAGTGCGACAGCGGATGCACCTTGGCGCCGTCGCCGCGCTCGATCTCGGCCAACACGCCAATGCAGCGGATGAGATGCTCGTCCACCGTATAATGGTGGTACATCGAGAACTGCATCATGGCGACGATCTTGCCGAAGTCGGGGATCAGCTTGCCGAGCAGCCCCGCCTCGTTCATGCGCCTGAGGTTGAGCTCGGCATTGCGGTCCGAGGTCAGGATATCGAGGAACAACCGGTTGGCCTCCTCGTCGCGCCTGAGCGACTTGTTGGCCAGGCCGAGCGACCGGGTAAGCAGCTTCAGCGCGTCGGGATGGAACTCCAGCCCGTGCTTGTCGGCGAACCAGAACAGCCGGAGCAGGTTGACCGGATCGCGTTCGAACACGCTGTCGTCGGCAATGTTGATGCGGTGGTTGTCGACAATGAAATCGGACGTGCCGGCAAGCTTGCGCTTGCGCCGCGAGAAGGTGAGGAAGATGCGGTTGAAGCCGGGCACATGCTTGGCCTGCTCTTCCTCGAGCGCGGCGCAGAAGATGCGGGTGAGATCCCCGACATCCTTGGCGACCAGGAAGTAGTGCTTCATGAAGCGCTCGACAGCCGACAGCCCGGGATGTGTCGTATAGCCCAGCCGCTCGGCGATCTCGCGCTGGATGTCGAAATGCAGCCGCTCTTCCGCCTTGCCGGTGAGGAAATGCATATGGCAGCGCACCGCCCACAGGAAGTCCTCGGCCTTCTGGAATTCGCGATACTCGGCTTCGGTGAAGACGCCTTTCTCGACCAGTTCCTGGCCGGTACGCACGCGATAGAAGTATTTGCCGATCCAGAACAGCGTCTGCAGATCGCGCAGACCGCCCTTGCCGTCCTTGACATTGGGCTCGACGAGATAGCGGCTCTCGCCCGCCTTGGCGTGGCGCTCGTCGCGTTCGGCGAGCTTGGCCTGCACATATTCGGGTCCGGTGGTGCGCACCACTTCGTGGTCGAAGCGGTTAAGCAGTTCGTCATAGAGCTTGCGTTCGCCCCACAGGAAGCGCGCTTCCAGGATCGAGGTGCGGATGGTGATGTCGGTGCGCGAGAGCCTCAGACACTCTTCGATGTTGCGGGTGGCGTGGCCGACCTTCAGCCCCATGTCCCACAGCATGTAGAGCATGTATTCGACGATCTGCTCGCCCCACGGCGTCTGCTTGTAAGGGAGCAGGAACAACAGGTCGATGTCGGAGCCCGGCGCCAGCGTGCCGCGGCCGTAGCCGCCGACCGCGACCACCGCCATGCGCTCGGCGGCGGAGCGGTTCTTGACCTGGTAGACGTGGGTGGCCGCGAAGTCGTAAAGCGCCCGGATCAGCTCGTCCATCAGATGCGACAGCCGCTCGGCGCAGGCATGGCCGCCGCCATCCTGCTTCAGCATCGCCTCGGCGATCGTTCGCCCTTCCGCGAGCTTGCCCTTGAGCAGTTGGAGAACCGCTGTGCGGGCAGCCTTGCCGGAGCCGTCGCCTGCGCTCGGCGCCGTCAGCGCAGTCATGTCGCGGCGCAAAGCGTCGCCATCGATGATTTCGTCGAGTTTGAGGGAGATCTTGGCCATTCGGCGGCGTCTATAGCGCGTTTTCTTCGCGCTGTGTATGGGGCGTGCGACAGGCCGAATTCCATCACGCGGAAGGTGCGTTCGACGCTCAGCCGATCAACTTTATAGACTAAAAAATCGAAACTGACCCTTGACCTTCCAGTTACTGGAAGGACTACCTCCGCGTCAATCCGAGAGTTCCGAGGCATTTGCTTAATGACCCCTTCCAACCATAACCATCATCACGCGCACGGCGCATCCTGCTGTTCGGGGAAGAATGCTCGGCCTGCGACCGAAGCGGTGATTCGCGACCCCGTCTGCGGCATGGCGGTCGATCCGGCGGCCGGCAAGCCGGCGGCCGAGCATGGCGGCAGGACCTTTCATTTCTGCAGCGAGCGCTGCCGCACGAAGTTCCAGGCCGAGCCGGACAAATATCTGACGGCCACCGATCCCGTCTGCGGCATGAATGTCGACCGCGCTAGCGCCAGGCATTTTGTCCGACACGAGGGGCAGGGTTTCTATTTCTGTTCGGCCGGATGCAAGGACAAGTTCGAAGCCGAGCCGGCAAAGTATCTTGCCGGCCGGCCTGCGCCGCAGCCGATGCCTAAGGGCACACAATACACCTGTCCGATGCATCCCGAGATCATTCGCGACAGGCCCGGCTCCTGCCCGATCTGCGGTATGGCGCTGGAGCCGGTGGGCGTGCCGTCCGGGGACGAAGGCCCGAATCCGGAGCTTGTCGATTTCACCCGCCGCTTCTGGGTCAGCGCCGTGCTTTCGCTGCCGCTTCTCATCATCGCAATGGCGCCGATGCTCGGCGTCAGCTTCGAAAGCTTCGTCGACGGCCGCACGAAGACATGGGCAGAGCTGGCGCTGGCGAGTCCGGTCGTGCTGTGGGCGGCGTTTCCGTTCTTCCATCGTGGCTGGGCATCGCTGCTCAACCGCAGTCCCAATATGTGGACGCTGATTTCGCTCGGCGTCGGCGCTGCCTATCTCTTCAGCCTTGTCGCGACGCTGTTCCCGGATGTCTTCCCGCACCAATTTCGCGGCCATGACGGCAGCGTGCCGGTTTATTTCGAGGCGGCCGCGGTCATCGTCGCGCTGGTGTTCCTCGGCCAGGTGCTGGAACTCAGAGCCCGCGAGCGCACGGGCTCGGCCATTCGCGCCTTGCTCGACCTCGCGCCGAAGACGGCGCGCCTGATCGGCGCTGACGGGACCGAAAAGGACGTGCCGCTCGACAGCGTCAAGACCGGGGACAGGCTCCGTATCCGCCCTGGTGACGCCGTGCCGGTCGACGGCATCGTGCACGAGGGGCGCTCGGCCATCGACGAATCGATGATCACCGGCGAGCCGCTGCCGATCGAGAAGTCGGAGGGCGATTCGCTCACCGGCGGGACGCTCAACAAGAACGGCTCCGTCATCATGCGTGCCGAAAAGGTCGGCGCCGAGACCACGCTTTCGCGCATCGTCGAAATGGTCGCCAAGGCGCAGCGCTCGCGCGCGCCGATCCAGGGGCTGGCAGATCGAGTTTCCTTTTACTTCGTGCCGGCTGTCGTGCTGGTGGCGATCATCGCCTTCATTGTATGGTCGCTCTTCGGCCCCGAGCCCAGCCTGGCCTACGCCATCGTGTCGGCGGTGTCGGTGCTGATCATCGCCTGTCCCTGCGCGCTCGGCTTGGCCACGCCGATGTCGATCATGACTGCGACCGGCCGCGGCGCGCATGCCGGCGTGCTGATCAAGGAAGCGGCGGCGTTGGAGCGCTTCGCCTCCGTCGACACACTGATCGTCGACAAGACCGGCACCTTGACCGAGGGCCGGCCGCGGCTGACCGATGTCGTCGCCGCCGAAGGCATTGCGGAGAATGAATTGCTGGCGCTCGCCGCGACGCTCGAAAAGGGCTCGGAACACCCGCTCGCCGAGGCGATCGTCGAAGGTGCCGCCGAACGCGGCGCCAAGCTTGCAGGTGCCGAGGACTTCGAGGCGATAACCGGCAAGGGCGTTGCCGGTACCGTGTCCGGCAGGAAGGTTGCGCTCGGCAATGCGGCGATGATGGCCGACCTCGGCGTCGACACCGCGCCCGTTTCCGCCAGCGCGGAGGCGCTGCAGGCCGAAGGCAAGACGGCGATGTTCGTTGCCGTCGGCGGCAAGCTTGCCGGCCTGGTTGCCGTCGCCGATCCGGTCAAGGCAACCACGGCCGAGGCGATCAAGGCGCTGCACGACAAGGGCTTGAGGATCATCATGGCGACCGGCGACAACGAGCGCACGGCAAAAGCGATCGCCGGCAGGCTCGGCATCGACGAGGTCCGCGCCGGGCTGCTGCCGGATCGGAAGGCGGCACTTGTCGACGAACTGCGCGCCAGGGGCGCCGGCATCGCCATGGCCGGCGACGGCGTCAACGATGCGCCGGCGCTTGCCGGAGCCGATGTCGGCATCGCCATGGGCACCGGCGCGGACGTCGCGGTCGAAAGCGCCGGCATCACGCTGGTCAAGGGCGATCTCAACGGCATCGTCAGAGCCCGCACACTGGCCCAGGCGACGATCCGCAACATTCGCCAGAACCTGTTCTTCGCCTTCCTCTACAACGTGCTTGGCGTGCCGGTCGCCGCCGGAGTGCTCTACCCACTCACCGGTATGCTTCTGTCGCCGATGATCGCGGCGGCGGCGATGAGCCTGTCGTCGGTCTCGGTGATCGGCAACGCGCTGCGGCTGAGAACGTTGAAACTCTGAGCGACGCCCCCAAATACGACATTCCATTCAACAGGAGATATTGGATGACCTTGGCCAAGAAGATTGTGCTGCTGCTGATGGCGGCGGGAATGCTGATCGCGGTGTTCCTCGAAAGCGTGCCCGCGCAATCGGACGAAATGAAGCACGACATGTCCGGGATGGCCATGGGCGCGGACAGCCCAGCAACCGCTGGCTACAAGGCGGCCATGGTCAAGATGCACAAGGACATGATGCTCAACTACACCGGCAATGCCGATGTCGACTTCGTCCGCGGCATGATCCCCCATCACCAGGGAGCCATCGACATGGCCAAGGTGGTGATCGCCAACGGCAAGGACCCGGAAATCCGCAAGCTCGCCGAGAACGTCGTCAAGGCGCAGGAAGCCGAGATCAAAAAAATGCAGGATTGGCTTGCCAAGCATCCGGTGAACTAGTTCCCCGCGCCGGAAATCCGGACGAAGGCGAGGACTTCGGCCTGGATTTTCGGCCATGCTTGTGCTGCGATCCAGCCTCACGCGGAGCGGGCCATGTCTTCTAAAATCAGAACCACTTTCCTGCCGTCAGGCGAAGCCGTTCCGGTGCTGGGTCAAGGCACGTGGAAGATGGGTGAGGACGGCCGGCGCCGCGCCGACGAGGCCGCGGCGCTAAGGCTTGGGCTGGATCTCGGCATCACGCTTATCGATACGGCGGAAATGTATGCCGGCGGCGGCGCCGAGGAGGTGGTGGCGGAAGCCATCGCCGGGCGCCGCGACGAGACTTTTCTGGTTTCCAAGGTGCTGCCGTCCAACGCCTCGCGCGCCGGCGTCAAGCGGGCCTGCGAGAACAGTCTGAAACGGCTCGCCACCGACCGCATCGACCTCTATCTGCTGCACTGGCCGGGCAGCGTGCCGCTGTCGGAAACGATCGAAGCCTTCGAGGCCTTGAAGGCGGCCGGCAAGATCCGCCATTGGGGCGTCAGCAATTTCGATACCGACGAGATGGAGGAATTGGTCGGCCTACCCTCCGGCGCCAACGTCCAGACCAACCAAGTCCTCTACAACCTCTCTCGGCGCGGTCCGGAATTCGACCTCGCGCCCTGGAGCCTTGAGCGCGGCATCCCGCTGATGGCCTATTCGCCGGTCGAGCAGGGCGCGCTGGCGCGCAACGCCAGGCTCGATGCCGTTGCCGCCCGCCACAACGCCACGGCGGCGCAGGTCGCGCTCGCCTGGGTAATGGCGCAAAAAGGCGTCGTTGCCATCCCGAAGGCCAGCCGGCAGGAGCATGTCCGCCAAAATGCTGCGGCGCTCGACATCGTCCTAACAGCGGAAGACCTTGCTGAACTTGACCGCGCCTTTCCGCCGCCGACGCGCAAGCGCGGGCTGGAGATGATCTAGGCGCGCTCGCAATGACGCTGGAAAGCCTTATTTCGCCGCCAGCCCTTTCAGCCTGTAGAGCGCCTCCAGCGCCTCGCGCGGCGTCATTTCGTCGGGGTTGATCGCCCCCAGTGCTTCGCCCAGGACATCGTTCTTCGCCGGCTTCGGCGCTTCGCGCTTCACCGCCACCGAAAACAGCGGCAGATCGTCGACCAGCCGGTTGGTCTTGCCGGAAACTTCGCCTTCCTCGAGCTGGTGCAGCACTTCCTTGGCGCGCGCCACCACCGCTTCCGGCAGTCCGGCGAGCCGAGCCACCTGCACGCCGTACGAACGGTCGGCGGCACCCTTGCCGACCTCGTGCAGGAAGACGACATCGCCTTCCCATTCCTTGACCCGCATGGTGACGTTGGAGAGCCGCGAAAGCTTGCCGGCCAGCGCCGTCATCTCGTGGAAATGCGTGGCGAAGATCGCACGACAACGGTTTTTTTCATGCAGATATTCGACCGCCGCCCAGGCGATCGACAGACCGTCGAAGGTCGCGGTGCCGCGGCCGATCTCGTCAAGGATGACCAGTGCCCGCTCCCCCGCCTGGTTTAGGATCGCCGCGGTCTCGACCATCTCGACCATGAAGGTCGAGCGGCCGCGCGCGAGATCGTCCGAGGCGCCGACGCGCGAGAACAGCCGGTCGACGACGCCGATATGGGCGCTTTCGGCCGGCACGAAGGAGCCGGTCTGGGCAAGGATGGCGATCAGCGCGTTCTGCCTCAGGAAGGTCGATTTGCCGCCCATGTTGGGCCCGGTGAGCAGCCAGATGGCGCCGGCCTTTGCTCCGTTTTCAGGCGAAAGATTGCAGTCATTGGCGACGAACGGGCCTTCGCCTGACCGCCTGAGCGCCTGTTCGACCACCGGGTGGCGGCCGCCGGCAATCTCGAAGGCGAGGCTGGAATCCACGACCGGCCGGCACCAGCCCTCGCTTTCGGACAGTAGCGCCAAGGCCGACGACACGTCGAGGACTGCAAGTGCCTCGGCCCCGGCGCGGATGCTGTCGGCCTCGCTCACCACTTCAGCCGTCAGACGGTCGAAGGTGGCAAGCTCGATGCCCAGCGCCTTATCGGCGGCATTGGCGATCTTCGACTCCAGCTCCGCCAGTTCCGTCGTGGTGAAGCGCATGGCGTTGGCCATGGTCTGGCGATGAATGAATCGCGCCTTGGCAGCGTCGCTGCCGGTCATGATCGAATGATGGTTGGCCGTCACCTCGATATAGTAGCCGAGCACATTGTTGTGCCGGATCTTCAGCGAGCGGATGCCGGTCTCCTCGATCAACGAGCGCTCCAGCCCGGCGATCACCTTTCGCGACTCATCGCGCAGCGCCCGCATCTCGTCGAGTTCGGCATTGTAGCCTGACCGCACGAAGCCGCCGTCGCGCCTGATGAGCGGCAATTCGTCATCGAGCGCCTCGCCGAGATGGCGGGCGAGCGCCTTGGGCAAGCCATGGATCGCCGCGAGCGCCGCGGCGAGTTCGGCGGGGAGCGGCGTCGTCGCAAACAGTGCGGCGATCGCGCCCGCGGCCTCGAAGCCGGCGCTGAGCGCGCCAAGGTCGCGCGGGCCGCCGCGGTTGAGCGCCAGCCTGGAGAGCGCCCTCGGCATGTCGGCGACACTTTTCAGGTTCGTTCGCAATCCCTGGCAAAGCCGCGCTTCGGCGCGAAAGAACGACACCGAATCCAGCCTAGCGGAAATCAATGCCGGGTCGGTCAGCGGCGCCATCAGCCGGTCGGCGAGCAGTCTCGCCCCGCCCCCGGTCACGGTTCGGTCGATCGCCTTGAACAGCGAGCCTTCGCGGCTGCCGGATAGCGTGCGCAGAAGTTCCAGATTGGCGCGCGTCGCCGGGTCGATGAAAAGCGTCGAGCCGTTCTCCTCGCGCTCGGGCCGCGACAGCGGCGGCCGTTCGGCCTTCTGCGTCTTCTCGACATAGGCGATGGCGCCCGAGATCGCCGACAGCTCGGCACGCGAAAAAGTGCCGAAACTGTCCGGGGTCGCCACCTCGAAGAAACGGGCTATGCGGCCCGTGGCCGATGCCGAATCGAACAAAGATGGCGGCTGCGGGTTGGCGATCCGGCCGAGCACGTCGAAGACCGGCCGCAGCTCCGCGTCATGGAACACCGGCTCGGCGACGATCAGCTCGCGCGGATCGACGCGGAAAATGTCGGCAAGCAGCCGTTCGGCCGAGGTTTCAGCCACCCGAAACGCGCCCGTCGAGATGTCGATCCAGGCAAGCGCGAAACTGCCTTGGCTGGCTGCATTGCCGCCCTTCACTCGCCCCAGCGCCATCAGGAAGCTCGACTCCGAGGGTGCAAGCAGCTTGTCCTCGGTGATGGTGCCCGGCGTGACCAGCCGCACCACGTCGCGGCGCACCACCGATTTCGAGCCACGCTTCTTGGCTTCCGCCGGGTCCTCGATCTGCTCGCACACGGCAACGCGGAAGCCCTGCGCGATCAGCTTCTGCAGATAATCGTCCGCCGCATGCACCGGCACGCCGCACATCGGGATGTCGTGGCCCTGGTGCTTGCCGCGCCGCGTGAGCACGATGCCGAGCGCCTGGCTCGCCTTTTCGGCGTCGTCGAAGAACAGCTCGTAGAAATCGCCCATGCGGTAGAACAGAAGCGAATCCGGGTTCGCCGCCTTGATCTCGATATACTGCTCCATCATCGGTGTGACGCCGCCCATGGTGGGCGCCGGCGTCGTCGTTTCCTGGGCGTCGGTATCGGTCGGCATGTGCATGTTCATGCCCGAACGCTAGCAGATGTGGCAGGGCGGTTTAATGCCGGAGGCTCGAAAAGCAGGGGAAAGCGCGAGCCATGCTGCCAGCTCGCCGTCAATCGGTCCGCCGCATTGCCGGCCTTCTGCGTTGAAGCAGCTTCGCCCGGCTTGTCGGTTTACAGTCGCCGCGTGTAGCCTTAATCGGTGGGAACCATAAGCAAGCAGCCGTCCCAAGCGGTGCCGCACAGGCGAGGAAATCAAAAGCATCATGGCCAGGAAAACCGAAAGCAGCGGGCCCTCCGTCAGCGCGCAGGAGGCGCTCGAATTCCACGCCATGGGTCGGCCGGGCAAGCTGGAGATCGTCGCCACCAAGCCGATGGCCACGCAACGCGATCTGAGTCTCGCCTATTCGCCGGGCGTCGCCGTTCCTGTGCGCGCAATCGCGGAGGATCCAAGCCGCGCCTTCGACTATACGACGCGCGGCAACATGGTCGCCGTCATCTCCAATGGCACCGCAATCCTCGGTCTTGGCAATCTCGGCGCCCTGGCTTCGAAGCCGGTCATGGAAGGCAAGTCGGTGCTGTTCAAGCGCTTCGCCGATGTCGATTCGATCGACCTCGAGGTGGCCACCGAGGACGCCGATGAATTCATCAACTGCGTGCGCTTCCTCGGACCTTCCTTCGGCGGCATCAATCTCGAGGACATCAAGGCGCCGGAATGCTTCATCATCGAGCAGCGGCTCCGCGAGTTGATGGACATCCCCGTCTTCCACGACGACCAGCACGGCACCGCCATCATCTCGGCCGCCGGGCTGATCAACGCGCTGGAGATCACCGGCCGCGACATGAAGACCACCAAAATGGTCTGCAACGGCGCGGGCGCAGCGGGCATCGCCTGTATCGAATTGATGAAGGCGATGGGCTTTTCGCCGGAGAATATCATCCTTTGCGACACCAAGGGCGTGGTCTTCCAGGGCCGCACCGAAGGCATGAACCAGTGGAAGTCGGCGCATGCGGTCAAGACCGAGGCGCGCTCGCTCGCCGAAGCGCTTGACGGCTGCGACGTTTTCCTAGGGCTCTCCGCCAAGGGCGCGCTGACCCCCGCCATGGTGCAGTCGATGGCCAAGAACCCGATCATCTTCGCCATGGCCAATCCGGATCCGGAGATTACGCCCGAGGAAGTCGGCGAGATCCGCACCGACGCCATCATGGCGACCGGCCGCTCGGATTACCCGAACCAGGTCAACAATGTGCTGGGTTTCCCTTACATCTTCCGCGGCGCGCTGGATGTCAGGGCCACCACCATCAATGACGAGATGAAGATCGCCGCCGCACGCGCCCTGGCCGAGCTGGCGCGCCAGGACGTGCCCGACGACGTCGCCGCCGCCTATCAGGGCAACCGGCCGAAATTCGGCCCCAACTACATCATCCCGGTGCCCTTCGATCCGCGCCTGATCTCGGCGATCCCGCTTGCCGTGGCCAGGGCCGCGATGGAGTCCGGCGTCGCCCGCAAGCCGATCCTCGATCTCGACCGCTACGCGCATGAGCTCTCCGCCCGCCGCGATCCGATCGCCTCGACCTTGCAGCGCATCTACGACCGCGTCCGCCGCCAGCCCAAGCGCATCGTCTTCGCCGAAGGCGAGGAGGAGCAGGTGATGCGCGCCGCCGTCTCCTATGTGAACCAGAGGCTGGGCACGGCGATCCTGCTCGGCCGCGACGACGTCATCAAGGAGAATGCCCGCAACGCCGGCATCGAACTCAACAAGCAAGGCCTCGAGATCATCAATGCCAGGCTGTCGCGCCGCAATGGGATCTACACCGACTATCTCTACGAACGCATGCAGCGCAAGGGCTACCTGTTCCGCGACTGTCAGCGCCTGATCAACAACGACCGCAACCATTTCGCCGCCTGCATGGTGGCGCTGGGCGACGCCGACGGCATCGTCACCGGCGTGACCCGCAACTATTCCACCGCGCTCGACGACGTGCGCCGCGTCATCGACGCCAAGCCAGGCCACCGCGTGATCGGCGTTTCGATCGTGCTGGCAAGAGGTCGCACCGTGCTGGTTGCCGACACCGCCGTGCACGACATGCCGAATGCCGAGCAGATCGCCGACATCGCCGAGGAGGCGGCCGGCTTTGCCCGCCGCATGGGCTACGAGCCGAGGATTGCCATGCTCGCCTACTCCACCTTCGGTCATCCGCAGGGCGAGCGCTCCGAGCGGGTGCAGGAGGCGGTGCGCATCCTCGACAAGCGCCGCGTCGACTTCGAATATGACGGCGAGATGGCCGCCGACGTGGCGCTGAACCCGCGCGCCATGGCGCAGTACCCGTTCATCAGGCTGACCGGTTCGGCCAATGTGCTGGTCATGCCCGCCTTCCACTCGGCCTCGATCTCGACCAAGATGCTGCAGGAACTCGGCGGCTCGACCGTCATCGGCCCGCTGCTGGTCGGTCTGAACAAGCCGGTGCAGATCGTCTCGCTCAACGCCAAGGACTCAGACATCGTCAACATGGCGGCGATCGCGGCCTATACGGCGGGGAATTGACGGGCGGCCGCCGCGCCCCGCCCTTTGCCGAACTCAAAAGCAAAAAGGCCCGTGGCGATGCCGCGGGCCTTTCTGTTTGGGTCGCAGCTTTCGATCAGAAATTGCGCTGGAAGCGGACGATGCCGCCGACGCTGTCCTTCTTGTCGGCCTTGGTCCAGTTGCCGAACGGAGTGCCGTCGTAGAAGTGGCCGAAGTGGTTCCAGTCGACTTCGGTCGTGATCGTGTAGCCCGGCACGATGGTGTAGGCGACGTTCGCCGCCAAAGCGTAGTTCTTGTCGTCGTCGGCCGAAGCCTGGAGATTGAACGCCGTCTTGTCGTTGAACTTGTAGGTGCCGCCGCCCCAGACGGCCCAATTGCCGCCCCACGGCTTGTAGAAGCCGCGGCCATGGGCGTCGATGGCGTTGCCGGCATCGTCGCTCAGGTTGTCGTCGGTGCCGTAGCCGGCCATGACGAACAGCGACAGTTCCTTGCTCACATTGACGTCGAGGCGAACCTTGCCGGCCACTTCCTCATAGTTGCTGTCATAGGCGACGACGCCGGTGATCGCACCCCAGTCGCCCTTGTACTTCAAGCCGCCGACGACGTGAGGAACGTAGCTGTCGATCGTGCCGGTCACGCCGGAGCCCTCTTCGAGCGAGATGACGCCCGAGAAGCCGCCGTCCACATCGAAGTAGTAGCTGACGACGTTGGTGTCCTTGACGCCGTACGGAATGATCGTGTCCTGGATGACATTGCCCGCGTAACCGATGAACTGGTCATAAGGCGTTTCGTCCTTACCGACGCGCAGGCCGCCGAGCTGGATCCAGGCGAAATGCAGGTCGGGCGCCTTGTTGGCAGCGGGGTTGGTGTCAACCTCACCGTTGGAGGTGACCAGGTTCTTGTCACCGAAGTTGAAGCGCGTTTCGGTGTAGGTCTTCAACGTGCCGAGCTCTCGCGCAGCATTTCGATGGGGACGCGGCCATCCAGTTCGGGGCAGGGATGAGCGAGCCAGAACCAGGCCAATCTCGGATTGGTGATGGCCGCCAACACCTCGCTTATGCCGGGGGCCGGCCTGCCGTCGATGAACTGGGCGAGCGGGAAGACATGCTTGCGGCCGCCTTTGCGCAGCGCGACGACCTCAGCGCGCCTTTGCCAGCGATGCAGCGTCGAGCGAGGTATACGGAACTTCTCTTCCAGATAGGTCGACCCGGCGACCTCGCCGGCCCAGTCTTCGATCAGCATCGACTGCAGCTCGGAGACCCGCTCGGCAAAGGGCCGCGGGATGGGCTTGCCGGCCCCGATCTTCGGATTTTCGTCCCTGCTGCCTGCGTCGCGCGGCTCGGCGCGCGCGATCTTCTCCGCCATCGCGCGGAAGAATTCGGAGGCGAGCCCGGTCCAGCTGCCCTTGAAGGAGGTGATGGCAAGCCGCTGCGCCTGCGGCAGGAACGGAAGGGCGGCGGCAACACCGCCGGCCATCGCGGTGGCGCAGATCAGCGCCTCCGCGTCCTTTAGGACGCCATGCTGCATCAAAGCCTGTCGCACAGCCTCGGCCACAAGTCCGGCCAAGGCGTCTTGCGAAGTTCCTTCAGGCGGATTCTGAAATCTGGTCATGCATCTGTCTTGCGGGGCCGCGCTTCTCCCAAACTGGGCCGTCGTTGAACGGCTACAGCGGAAAGCGGCTATCGCAATGGTGACGGACGCAGCGACCGTGAAGGTTGCTGTCTTGCATTTTTGACACCCCAACTGCTGCGGGCGCCCGAAATGTCAGTCGCGGAACGCCCAATGTGCCTCTAGGAGCGATCTATGACAGCGGCGCGACAGCCGGGTTCATTTGGCGCCCGACCGGGATGACGCAGCGGAACTAAAGCAGGCCCGCCTGTTCCGCTTCGCGGCGCAGATTCTGGCGCGGTCGCGGGCCGATCTGCTGGATCACCAGCCCGGCCGCCAGTGAGCCGAGGTCGCCGCAGTCCTGGAGGCTGCGTCCGGTCGTGTATCCATAGAGGAAACCGGCGGCATAAAGGTCGCCCGCGCCGGTCGTGTCGACCAGTTCCTTGATCGTGGTCGCATGAATAGTGACGGTCTCGTCGCCGCGCACGATCACCGAGCCCTTTTCCGAGCGAGTAACGGCGGCGATCTTGCAATCTTTGCGTATCGCCGCCAGCGCGTCCTCGAAGGAAGCGGTCTGGTAGAGCGACTTGATCTCGTGGCTGTTGGCGAAGACGATGTCGACCGTGCCGGAGCGCATCAGATCGAGGAACTCGTCGCGGTAGCGGTCGACGCAGAAAGAATCCGACAGCGTCATCGACACTTCGCGCCCCGCCGCATGCGCCAGCCTCGCGGTCTGCCGGATCGCTTCCTTGGCGCGCGGCGGATCCCACAGATAACCCTCGAAATAGGTGACCTTGGCGCCGGCCGCCTTGTCGGCCTCGACGTCCTCCGGCCCCAGCTCGACGCAGGCGCCGAGATAGGTGTTCATCGAGCGCTCGCCGTCCGGCGTGACGAAGATCATCGAGCGAGCCGTCGGCGGCTCGCCTTGCAGTGGCCTGGTGTCGAAGGCCACGCCCTGGGCGCGGATATCATGGCTGTAGATGTCGCCGAGCGCATCGTTCGACACCTTGCCGAAAAAGGCGGCGCGGCCGCCGAAGCTCGCCACGCCCGCCGCCGTGTTGCCGGCGCTACCGCCTGAAGCTTCGATCGCCGGTCCCATGCGGCTGTAGAGGAGCTCGGCGCGCCTGGTGTCGATGAGGTTCATCGCGCCCTTGATGATGCCGTTGGTTTCCAGAAAGGCCTCGTCGCATTGCGCGATGATGTCGACAATGGCATTGCCGATGCAAAGCACGTCATATTCCGGCATCAATGTCTCCGCCAACGACTGTCCGGCTTTGTGCCACGCCGGCCGCGCGCGGGTCTAGCGGCTCGCAGCCGCTTTGCCTACCCCGAAAATCGGCACCGGTTTCCGCTTCGCCGACTTCCGGCCGGTTGCTGCGGCAGCCGTCGCGCCGAACTGGACCATATCGTTAGAGGCGACGGCGGCTATGGTTGGAGCGTCATCGAAACATCTAAGCCGCGGTGTGAGCTAGAACGGACCGTCGAAACAGGCTGAAGGCGCGAAATCCCATGTCCGATAAGACCGAGATGACGACCGAGCTGGCGCTGCTTGGCCTGCTGGCGGTGTTGTGGGGTGCCTCCTACACCTTCATCAAGATCGGCGTCGAGACGATCCCGCCGGTGACCTTCATCGCCGGGCGCACGCTGATCGCCGGCGGCATTCTGCTTGGCCTCATCCGCTGGCGCGGCCTTGTCATGCCGCGGGAGGTGGTCATGTGGCGCCGCTTCATGTTCCAGGCCTGCCTCAACAGCGTCATCCCGTTCACGCTGATCGCCGCCGCCGAACGTTCGATCGACGCCGGCCTTGTCACGATCCTCAACGCGACGTCGCCGATCTTCACCTTTCTGCTGACGGCGCTGATCACCCGCCACGAGCCGGTGACATTGCGCAAGCTGGTCGGCGTCGGCGCCGGCATCGCCGGCATTTGCCTCATCGTCGGCACCGAGGCGCTGGGCGGCATCGGCCATCAGCTCTGGGCGCAGCTTGCGGTCGTCGCCGCCACCGTCTGCTATGCCGGCGCCGCCATTTTCGGCCGCAATTTCAGAGGGCTCGACCCGATGGTGCCGGCCGCCGGCTCGATGATCTGCGGCGCCGTGATCCTGATTCCCTTGAGCCTCGTCTTCGACCGGCCCTGGACGTTGACGCCGTCGACGGCGTCGATTCTGGCGCTCTTCGGGCTTTCGGTCTTCTCCACCGCGCTCGCCTTTTCGATCTTCTTCCGGCTTATCCACACGCTGGGCTCTGTCGGCACCACCTCGCAGGCCTATCTGCGCGTGCCGATCGGCGTCGGCATCGGCGCCGTCTTTCTGGGCGAAAGCCTCGGGCCGAGCGCCTGGTTCGGCATGGGCTTCGTCGTCGTTGGCGTCGCGGCCATGACCATCCCGGCCAGACTGGCCAGGCTTGCGCAATAATGCATGTCGCCCAAAAGTGCATGGCGGTTTTGGGAGGACGACATGCATCGAGACAAACCTAAGGCGCGTCGACGCGACGCGCTTAGTTGCGCCGCTTAGCAAGCCCGCCTATCTCGGGATCGTCGCTCCTCTGTAAGGGCTTGGACCTGCCGTGATCCTCGATGCCGCCCGCGCCGCCGCCAGCCGGCTGTTCTCACCTGAATTCCGCTCCGTCTTCCTGAAGATGCTGGGCCTGACGCTGCTCGCCTTGGTGGCGCTGTGGTTCGGCATCGAGAGCCTGCTCGAATGGCTGGCATGGCCGTGGCTGCAGGCATTTGTGCCCGGCCTGCCGTCCTGGGCAGGATGGCTGAGCGGCATCATCGCCGGCATCCTGTTGGCAATGGGCATGGCGCTGCTCGTGGCACCCGTGACGGCGATCGTCGCAGGGTTGTTCCTCGACGATATCGCCGAGGTGGTCGAGCGCACCGACTATCCCGGCGATCTGCCCGGCCGCGCCGTGCCGGTGCTGCAGTCGCTGGCGCTGGCGATAAAATTCTTTGGCCTCGTGATCCTCGGCAACATCGTCGCCCTACTGCTGCTCCTCGTGCCGGGCATCAACCTCGCCGCCTTCTTCATCGTCAACGGCTATCTGCTGGGTCGCGAATTCTTCGAGTTCGCCGCCATGCGCTTCCGCCCCGAGGCTGAAGCCAAGGCGCTGCGCCGGAAGTATGCGGGCACGGTATTCCTGGCCGGACTGCTGATCGCGGTCTTCCTTGCCGTGCCGCTGCTCAACCTTTTGACCCCGCTCTTTGCCGCCGCCATGATGGTGCGTCTGCACAAGGCGGTTTCGGCGCGGGACCCGGTCCAGCCCAATTCCAGGAAAAGCGCGTAGCGGTTTTCCGTCCGGAAATGCGCAACAAGGGGATAGAGCGGTTCGGTGTTTCCGTGAAACGCTGAACGCTCTAATCCTGCTCGGTACCGCCCCCGCGGAACAGCGCCTGCAGCTTGCCGAACGGCATCGCCGAACGGGTGAAGCCGAAGGTGCCGTCCTGCTGGATTTCCCGCGCAGCGGTTTCCAGCATGCCAAAGGCGAAATTCGTCAGCCATGGCCCGAGCGAGACGCGTTTTACGCCGGCCGCGGCAAGGTCGGCCACGGTGAAGCCCGGCCGCGCCATGACATTGACCGGCTTGCTGACCGCGGAGCAGACCGTCCGCACGGTGTCGATGTCGCTCAGGCCCGGCGCGTAGAGCACGTCGGCGCCGGCTTTCTCGAAAGCCTGCAGACGCTTGATCGTGTCGTCGAGATCGGTCTTGCCCCAAAGGAAATTCTCGGCCCGCGCGGTGAAGACGAAATCGTGCTTCAGGGCGCGCGCCGCCTCGGCGGCCGCGGCGACGCGTTCGACTGCATGCGAGAACTCGTAAATTGGATACTCTAGATCGCCCGTATGGTCCTCGATCGAGCAGCCGGCAAGGCCCGCGGCTTCCGCCGCGAAGATGGTTTCTGCGGCCTGCTCGGCGCTGTCGCCCTTGCCGCGCTCGAGATCGGCCGAAACCGGCAGGTCGGTTGCCGCCGTCACTTCGCGGCAATGGTGGATCATGGCCTCGAACGTCACGGCGCCGTCGGGCAGGCCGCGCGAGAAGGCGAAGCCGGCGCTGGTCGTGGCCAGCGCCTTGAAGCCGAAGGAAGCCAAAAGCTTGGTCGTGCCGACATCCCAGGGATTGGGCATGACGAAGGTCGAGGCGTGCAGATCGCGAAAAATCTTGCCCTTGTCCATGGCGGGTCCTCAATCATGGGTCGTGGGGGGAATTTATCGCGGTCGCCCCGCTCGGGCAAACGAATGCGCTCGGCTCAGAAGCGTTTCTCGTTCTCTGCTGACAACCGTTTGAGGGCGTCTGAACCCGCCACGTAGCGCGACGCTTTCTTATCCCAATGATAGATGACTGAAATGTCTTTCGAGGACGCCTCGGGCGCCGCATCGTCGCAGCTTTCGCCGCTTGGTACCATGGCATCGGTCACCGTCACCTTGACGGCTGCATGCGGCCGGCCGTCGGCAATAGCCTTAAAAGCGATGTCCTGCTTGCGGCTGTAGGTGCATAGCCTTTCATCGAACGTGTAGATCATGTCGATCAGTTCGAACTTGTCGTTGCGCACCATGATCAGCGGCGTGATCACATAGCCCTGGCTGGAATTGAAATGAGTGCTCATGGTGATGAGGATATCGTCACCGGCGCCGACCGACAGTTTGTTCGGTTCGCGAAAATAGGTGCTGCGATCGACGGCGACATTGACCGCGTCGAGCAGCGCCGGCTTGCCGCCGGTCAGATCGTAGAGCGCCAGCACCGCATAGCCCTCGGCGCTGTCGGGAGAGTCGCCGAGATCGAACAGCATGGTCAGCCGGTCCTTGCCGCCGGCCTTGATGGCAAGCACCGCAGCATTGGGCAGGCTTGACGTTTCAGGCGGCGAGCCACCGCTGTCCGGACCGGCGACGTGGCGCATTTCGATCGGCAAGCCGCCGTGGTAGAAGCCGTCGGCGTTCAACGCCAGATCGGGGATGACCATCCTGGCCAGATCGAGATAGGTGACGTCCTTGTGGCCCGGGATGGCGCTGGCAAAGTCCGGAAAGCTGACATTTTCCGCGCTCGCCGGGCCCCAAAACCATGACAGAAGCACAAGAGCGAGGGCGAGGCGAAGCAGGGTGAATTTCATGGGTGGGAGCCGCCGGCTGTTTGACGGCTGCACGCTAGCACGGAAGATTTCGCCGAACAGCCCGGAGCAATTCCAGGAAGAATGTGAAACAGTTTTCCGTCCGGAATTGCGTAAAAACAAGTAGCTGGAGCGGGTCGGCAATTCGACGAAAGCGGAACCGCTCCAGTGTCCGATCAAAGGATCGGCACCAGTCCTGCGAGGTCCCGCATGTCGTCGAACAGGATCCCGCCGGCTTCCGCCAGCCCGTCGCGGTCCGAGAATGGATCGGCGTGATAGGAAAACACGCGCATGCCGGCGGCAATGCCGGCCTGGGTGCCGGCGACGCTGTCCTCGATGACGATGCAGTCGGCCGGCGCGAAGCCCATCGTCTTTGCCGCATGCAGGAAAAGGTCCGGGAACGGCTTGCCGCGCCCGACCATGGTCGAGGAAAACATGGCGTGCTCGAACAGCGGCAACAAGCCGGTCTGCCCGAGCGTGATATGCATCTTCGAAACTCGCGCCGACGAGGCGACGCAATAGGCAATACCGGCGGCGCGCACCTTTTCGATGAAATCGCGCACGTGAGGGATCGCCTCGACGCCATGCGCGAATAGATCCGGCAGGCCGGCGTTCCAGCGTTCGACGAAGTCGGCGCCGAGCCGGGCCTCGGTCGCCTCTTCGATCTCTTTCTGCACCGAGGCCATGCTGCGGCCCGAGAAGGTCTTGCGGCAATATTCGAATGTGGTTTGAAAGCCCGCTTCACAAAGCCAGTCGGCGAGGCGCCGATTGGCAAGGTTCTCGGTGTCGACCAGAACCCCGTCGCAATCGAAGATGACCAGTTTTGGGACGTGCATTTATGCGGTGCCGGTCGATCCGAAACCGCCGGCGCCGCGCGCCGTGCCGCCGGCGAGCGCCCGTTCTTCGCTGGCCACCTGCGTGACTGCCGCAAACACGATCTGCGCGATCCGCATGCCGCGCGTCACCGCGAAGTCCTCATCGCCAAGATTGACGAGCAGCACTTTCACCTCGCCGCGGTAATCGCTGTCGATGGTGCCGGGCGTGTTGAGCACGGTCAGCCCATGTTTGAAGGCGAGGCCGGAGCGCGGCCGCACCTGGCCTTCCATGCCTTCCGGGATTTCCACGATCAGCCCGGTCGGCACCAGCGCGCGTTTTCCGGGCAGGATAAGCAGCGGCCGGTCTTCCGGCACCGCGGCTCGCAGGTCCATCCCGGCCGCGCCCGCGCTTTCATAGGTCGGCAGCGGCAAGCCATCGCCATGCGGAAGCCTGACGAAACCGACGGTAGGGCCGATGACGGAGGAAGGATAGACAGCCGTGCGCATGAGCCCATTCCTATCGGCGCGGCTGCCGATTCGGTCAACCCGGCCGCGACGCTATCAACGCCTTTCTTTCAATGCGGTTCCGCGTCAGCGCAACTCCACCGGAACGACGGTCGTCTCCTTGATCTCCTCCATGACGAAGGAAGCGGAGACGTCCGACAGCGGCACCTTGGCGATCAGCCGCTGATAGAGCCTGTCATAGGCTTTGACGTCGGCGACGCGGGCTCTCAGCACATAGTCGAGGTCGCCCGACATGCGGTAGACGCCGGTGATCTCGGCAAAGCCCGTCACCGCGGCCCGGAATTTTTGCAGCCAGTCCGGGTCATGGTTCGACGTCCGGATCAGGATGAAAACAGAGAGGCCGAGTCCGAGCTTGTCGGCATCGACCAGCGCCACGCGCCCAGTAATGACGCCCTCCTCCTCCAGCCGCTTCACGCGCCGCCAGCAGGGGTTGCGGGACAAGGCCACGCGCTCCGACAACTGGTCGACGGAAAGCGTGCCGTCGCGCTGCAGTTCGGCCAGCAATCTCCGATCAGTTTCGTCGATATCATATGCCATTCTTGGGATAAATGTCCCAAAATAGGGCTAGACACAAGGACAATTTGGGATCGATGAACCTTCAACTCGTGGCAGGATACACAATATCGGGGCTCATCCCGGCAGGAGGGATCACCATGACGACGCGGTTTTCGGCGCTCTTTACGTCTCACCCGGCCAAGGTTGGCGAAACCTATTTCGGCCACATGGCCTTCGCCGCCTGGTTCTGCTCCCGCCTGTCGATGGCCGCGGGCGCCGCCCTCGTTCACGCTTTCTTGCCGTTTCTGTTCGAGACTACCGCCAGCCGAATCGTCCGTGAGCTGTATGAGCGCACGAATAACAGAAGCTCACACGCGGTGAAGGAGCCTCAGGCTCTGATGGATCGCGCCTGATAAGTGGTGGAATGCGATGTGCCGGTGGGCGGCCTATCTTGGTGAAGCGGTCTTCCTCGAAGACATCATCACGGCGCCCTGCCACTCGCTGATTGCCCAGAGCCACTGCGCCCAGGAGGCCAAATCGCCGACCAATGGCGACGGTTTTGGCCTCGCCTGGTATGGCGATCGTCCCGAGCCCGGCCTTTACCGCGACATCCTGCCGGCCTGGTCGGACCCCAATCTGAAAAGCCTCTGCCGGCAGATCAAATCAGGCCTGTTCCTCGCCCATGTGCGCGCCTCCACCGGCGGCGCGACCAGCCGCATGAACTGCCATCCCTTCGTCTCCAGCCGCTGGTCGTTCATGCATAACGGCCAGATCGGCGGCTTCGAGAAGATCCGCCGCGCGCTTGAGAATTCGCTGTCGGATGCTGTCTTCGACCAGCGCGAAGGGACGACTGATTCCGAACTCTTCTTCCTGCTGATGCTCGACGAAGGGCTGTCCGCCGACCCGCAAGGCGCGGTAGCCCGCGCCACCAGCCGCGTTCTCGAGGCTTCGCGCCACGCCGGTCTCGAACCCTCCCTGAAGCTGACAGCGGCATTTTCCGATGGCGAGGCGCTCTACGCCGTGCGCTACGCCACCGACGGCCAGGCGCCAACGCTCTATACCGGCGCATTCGCGAGCCGCGCCGGCCGCTGCATCGTCTCCGAACCGTTCGACCGCGACGGTGGCGAATGGCAGGCAATCCCGCCGTCGAGCTTCGTCACCATGACAAGGGACGGCACAAACATCCGGCCGTTCGCGCCGACCGTTGCTAAGTTCGCGTTGGCCGTCTAGCTCCAAACGTAGCGAAGGTCGCGGGACAGCGCCGCCCTGACCACAGGTGGGCGCAATTTCGATCAAGCACCGCTGTCCTAACAATGCTGAATTCGGCTTGAAGCCGCGGTCTCATCCGCCATGTTCAAGGCGCAGCGCGGCAAGCAGCCGGAGTGCAGCACCATGGACATCGGATTTTCCTCGACTACCGAACTCGCGGCAGCAATTGCCCGCCGGAGAATCTCGGCCGTGGAGGCGCTCGACGCGCATCTGGCGCAGATCGACCGGCATAACGAAGCTCTGAACGCCGTCGTCCTCCTCGATCGGGAAGGCGCGCTTCAGCGTGCCCGAGAAGCCGATGCGGCACTGGCCCGCAGCGCCGCGCTCGGCCCGCTGCACGGCGTGCCGTTCACGCTGAAGGATGCGCACGAGACCGCTGGCATGAAGACGACGGTCGGCTTCCCGCCATTTGCCGACAACGTTCCCAAGCAGGACAGCCCTGTGGCTGCCAGGCTAAAGAGAGCCGGCGGCGTGCTGGTCGGCAAAACCAATGTCGCCACCATGCTGGGCGACTGGCAGTCTGACAATCCGCTGTTCGGCCGCACCGGCAACCCTTGGGATCCGTCGCGCACAGCGGGCGGCTCCAGCGGCGGCGCTGCCGCTGCGGTTGCTGCGGGCATGACGCCCTTCGAGGTCGGCACCGACATGCAGAGTTCCATCCGCTTGCCCGCCGCCTTTTGCGGCGTCTACGGCCTGAAGCCGACCGAGCATCGCGTCTCGCTGGCCGGCGCTTTTCCCGACCCGGGCGGCATTCCGCGCAGCGTCCGCTTGATGTCCTGTGTCGGGCCGATTGCTCGCAATCTGGAGGACCTGGCGCTGATTTACCGGATCATTGCCGGTCCGGACGGCGGCGATACCGATCTGGCGCCGGTGCCGGTTGATGCGATACCGACGCTCGAGCTGACATCGCTGCGCATCGCCTTCGCCGGCACCTTCCGCAGCTTTCCGGTGGCCGCCGAGATCGGCGCCGCGGTCGAGAGATTGGCTGCTAGGCTGGCTTCCGCCGGCGCGCACGTCGAGGAAGCCAAACTGCCGAAGCTCGACCTGCATGATGATCTCACCGAGGGCGGCAAGTTGATCGGCATGATGCTGGAGGCAGCGCAACCGGAACCGCCGGAACAGCCTGCGCCGGTGTCGCGCTGGTTCGCGGCGCTCGCTCGCCGCGACCGGTCGATTCTTGCTTGGGAGCGGTTCTTCGAAAGCTGTGATGCCTTGCTTTGCCCGGTCGCCATGACAACGGCCTTTCCGCACTGCAAGCCAGGCAGCGCGCTGAAGGTCGACGGCAAGGACGAGAGCTATTGGATGCTGCCGGCCTATGGCGCGGTCTTCAATTATTCCGGCCATCCGGCGCTGGCGATACCAGGCGGGCAGGACAGCAACGGGTTGCCCATCGGCCTGCAACTGGTCGGCAAGCGCTGGTCGGAGGCGAGACTGCTCGGCGTCGCTGCGGCGATCGCGCCGCTGACCGACGGGTTTCGCCGGCCGCCGGGCTACTGAGCGAAGCGCGACAGCGCATAAGGCGCGAGCAATGGATCGCGCTCGCCATCGAGGATTTCGCGGGCCGCAAATAGGCCGATGGCGGGTGCCAGCGTGATGCCGGAATGGGTGACGGCGACATAGAGGCCGCCTACGCCGTCGGCGCGGCTGACAATTGGGAAACCATCGATCGGAGTGGGACGATAGCCGACTGTGTGGAAATCGTACTCCAGCCCGTCGGCGCCGCGCAGCATCGCTTTTACCGCTTCGAAAAGCTCAAGCGCGGTTCCCTCCGGGTTCTCGCCCGGATCGCCGCCGCCAAAATCCGAGCCGGCGATGATCCGGCCTTCGGCCGTCTGCCGCATATGCAGCCTCTCGGCCAGCACCAGGCCGTTGAGGAGCTTCCTGTAGGGTCGCGAATGCACGATCAGACCGGGCGGCGTCTTGATCGGCAGTTGGACGCCTGCCGTCGCGCCGATCGCCGGAGCGCCGGCGCCGGCGGCGATCACCACCTCGTCGGCGGCGATGGTTTCACCCGCAACGACGACGCCGCTCAGGCTGCCGCCCGATAGAGTCAGTCTATCGACAGTCCCCGTAATGAGCCGCGCGCCGCGCCGTTCGGCGTCCGCCAGCAGCGCCGTTGCGGTCGCGACCGGCTCGGCCACGCCTTCCTCGGCGACATGAAGCGCAAAATCGGGAAGCTCGGTCAGATTGGGTTCGATCCGCGCCGCCTGTTCGCGGCCGACCTGCTCGATGCCGTAGCCCCAGGACGAATGCTCGGCCGCATAGGCTTTGAGCTTGTCCGCCGGCAGGTCCCAGCACAGGCCGCCGCACCAGGCAAGCGGCAGGCCCGGCAGATCATTCGCCAAGCGTTTCCACTCGTTCATCGCCCGGATGCGTAGCCGGAAATAGGTCTCCGGATTGCCCCAGCTTGCGTTAATCCAGGCGAAGGAATTGGGCGTCGCGACGCCGCCGGCGCCGCTTGTCGAGACGACCGTCACCCTCGCTCCAGCCTTCGCCAGATGCCAGGCGATCGATGCGCCGATGATGCCGGCGCCGATGACGATGACTTGTTTTGCGCTGCTCATGCCATGACCTTCAGAGGAGATTTCACCGTCATGCCATCGCGCCGGCCAGACCTCAAGCGAGAAGCGGCTACGCGCCGCCCATCGCTATCTTATGCGTCCCGACAACCAGGCCCTTCAGCTCTTCGCAGCGCCGCGTGAGCCGTGAAGAGTCGACCTTCTTCGCTAACGCCAACGCTGTGCCGAGCTCCAGCTCCGCGCCGGAACGATCGCCGAGCTGAATGAGCAGCGCCGCGAGCGCAAGCCTCGCATCGGCGACATTGACCGGCGAGCCGACCTCGCTCCAGCGCGAGCATGCGGTCTGCAGCTCCCGAACAGCCTCGGTGGGGCGGTCTTCCCGTATGAAAAGTTCAGCCTTGGCCTCGGCGGACAGCGCCCGGATGGAGGCCATCGGCCAGCGCTGCGGCTGGCTCTCCAGCTCGGTGATAACTTCTTTTGCGCGCTCGAGACGATTGGTGCGCGCCGCCACCTTGGCGAGAGTGGCAAGGACCATGCCTCGCCGCTGCAGCGTCGGCCAGCCGTTTCCGACCAGGGAGCGCTCGAGAGCGCTGAAGGCGGCCTCGGCCTGGCCTTGCTCCAGCTGCAGCAGCGCCAGGCCGGGCTGCGGATCCCAGCCGGCGGCATGGGACGCCCGATAGGCTGTTTCCGCCTCCGTGAGATCTCCGGCAGCCAGATGAATGTCACCCAAGACACGCAGCGCATCGCCCGTCGCCCAGGGGGCGTCGACGGCGAGCTGGTCGAGCGCGGCGCGTACCAGCGCCTCAGCCTCCTTCAGCGTGCCGTGAACGCCGAGCACTTCGGCGCGATGCAGCCGGCAGGAGCCCGACAGATCCTCAAGCCCATGTCCCCTGCACCAGTCCTCATAGCCGAGGGTCCATTGGTTGGCCCTCGCCCAGTCGCCAAAATTCCGGCAGGCCCAAAGTATGTTGCAGTAGAGAATGCCGCCGACGACCGGGTCCACGTCGCTGGAGAGGCCGAGCGCGGCGGCGAAATCCTGGTCCTCCTGGCCGGATTTGGTTTCACCGAGGCAGAGCTTGAAAAAGCCGCGATAGATCAGCCCGAGCGACTCCACGACCGGATCTTCGAGATCCCTGCCAACCGCGAAAGCCTGTTCGGCAAGCGCAAGCGCCTGCTCCGGCTCGGCTTCCGCGCCCATGATGCGCGCTCCCATCCAGGACCACAGGCCGTGCTCCCTGCTGTCGGTTGCGCCATCGATCAGCTGCGCCGCCCGCTTGTGCCAGCCCTTGGCGACGGCAAGTTCCCCTCTCTCCAGATGAACCCTGGCCAGGCCGATTGCCGGGGACGCCGCTCGCAAGCGCTCGCCGGCCACGCCGTAGGCAGTCACCGCGCGCGCCAGAAGCGGGATGGCTTCAGCCGGGCGCCCCATGCACTCCAGCGCAAGTGCCCATTCCTCGAGATCGGCCGTCAGCAGCTCGCCAGCGGCATCCGCTTCGGTGAAGCAGGCTGCGGCCTCGTGCCATTTTCTGACAGCAACAGCTTCGCGTGCCGACAGAACCGGTGAACCGGGGCTCGAAAGCTTGCCGCCCGCGCCGGCCGGCCCGTTCGCCGAAATGGGCGGCAGGTCGAGGCAAATCCGGTAGCCGAAGCGGGGCAGGTTGCGCAGCGCCGTTTCCATGCCGCCCTGGCGAAGAACGCCGCGGGCAAGGCTAGCCACGCGCTGCAACGAAGCTTCCGTCACCGTCACGCCCGGCCATAGCGTTTCAAGCAATTCGTCTTTGCTCATGGCCCGGTCCCGGTGCCGCAGCAGGATGGCGAGGAAATCGAAGACCAGGGGCTGCACCTCGATCTCGCTTCCGGCGAGACGGAGGGCGCGAGCGTCCTCGTTAAGATCGAAGTCGCCGAAGCAATAAGTTCCCATCGGCAGCAATCCTGTAACGGCAGTAGGCAAAGGATCGGAAGAAGATAAGGACGGCGTAAGGACTGTCGGCCGCCTCTTGCGCAATTCTCCGTCTGCCCGGCGAGCCAAGCTGCAGTTTAGCTCAGCGGCCCCGGGAATGTCACCGGCACCGAATCTTTTCGAGCGTCCGGAGGCATTTGAACCTAAGATCAAGGAGATTGCGAAATGCAGAAATACATCATCGAACGTGAAATTCCCAAGGTCGGCACCTTCGAGCGCGAGCAACTTCGCGACGCCTCCAAGGCCTCGAATGCCGTTCTCGCCGAACTCGGCCCGGACATTCAGTGGGTCGAATCCTTCGTCGCGGATGACAAGACCTTCTGCGTCTACCTCGCCAAGGACGAGGCGATCATTCAGCGCCACGCCAAGATGAGCGGCTTCCCGGCCACCAAGATCACGCAGGTGAAGCGCCTGTTCGATCCGACGACGGCATACGCCGCCGCCTGATGGAGAGATCGATCGTGAAGTGCCTTGCAGGCGAGTTGCGAGCACGATCGATCCTGATCTTCTGTCGGCCAAACCTTCGGGAGGGCCAGTCTGGCCCTCCCGATTTCATCATTCCAACAGAGGAGGATAAACCATGACCATCCTTGGACAGGAGCTTGCGGCCAACCACTCCGCGCTCGGACGGTTCCTCGTTGCGATCTTCGAAATCTGCCGTTCCGGCGGAGGCGTGCTTGCGCGCATCCTGCGAAATCGCAGGGGTTGGCCACGCTGGACGAATTGCCGGACTATCTGCTGCGCGACATCGGCATCGAGGGGGCGGAGATACGTTTAGCTACCCGGTTGGGCCGCCAGGACCGTCATCGCGAGCGAACCTGAACGGCCTAAGGTTCCTGTCAGGCCACATCGACTACGCTGTTCGGCGGTGCCAGTCTGCCCGAAACTGTCGACACGCCCAAAATGCGCTGCTAGAAGCCCGCGCCACAGACAGGATTCCAAAAATTGGCAGAAGACATCGAACAGGCGGTATCGCGCCGCCGCACTTTCGCGATCATCGCCCACCCCGATGCCGGCAAGACCACGCTCACCGAAAAGCTGCTTCTGTTCGGCGGTGCCATCCAGCTTGCCGGCGAGGTCAAGGCCAAGAAAGATCGCATCCAGACCCGGTCCGACTGGATGAAGATCGAGCGCGAGCGCGGCATCTCGGTCGTCACCTCGGTGATGACCTTCGAATATGACGACAACGTCTTCAACCTGCTCGACACGCCCGGCCATGAGGATTTCGCCGACGACACCTACCGCACGCTGTCTGCGGTGGATTCGGCCGTCATGGTCATCGACGCCGCCAAGGGCATCGAGCCGCGCACGCTGAAACTGTTCGAGGTCTGCCGGCTGCGCGACATCCCGATCATCACCTTTGTCAACAAGATGGACCGCGAGAGCCGCGATCCGTTCGAAATCCTCGACGAGATCGAGCAGAAGCTGGCGCTGGACACAGCACCGGTTACCTGGCCGATCGGCCGCGGCAAGACCTTTTCGGGCACCTATCACCTGGCGCAGAACGCGGTGCGCCGGAGCGATGACGAGAAGGAGCGCACGCCCGTAAACGGCCCGGATTCCAACCGCGTCGCCGGGCTTTTGCCGGAAAACGAGCGCAACGACTTCATCGAGGAACTGGAGCTCGCGCGGGAAGCGTGCAGACCTCTCGACATAGACGCCTTCCGCGAAGGCCATCTGACGCCGGTCTATTTCGGCTCGGCGCTGCGCAATTATGGAGTGCGCGACCTGATCGAGGCGCTCGGCGCCTACGGGCCGCCGCCGCGGGCCCAGGCAGCCGATGAACGCACGGTCGAGGCGACGGAGGGGAAGATGACCTCCTTCGTCTTCAAGATCCAGGCCAACATGGACCCCAACCATCGCGACCGCATCGCGTTCGTCCGCGTCTGCTCCGGCAAGCTGGAGCGCGGCATGAAGGCCAAGCTGGTGCGCACCGGCAAACCGATGAGCCTCTCGGCGCCGCAATTCTTCTTCGCCCGCACCCGCGTCACCGCCGACGAGGCCTTCGCCGGCGACGTCGTCGGCATACCCAATCACGGCACGCTGCGCATCGGCGACACGCTGACCGAGGGCGAGGAGATCCTGTTCCGCGGCGTGCCGAACTTCGCGCCGGAAATCCTGCGCCGTGTCCGCCTCGGCGATGCGATGAAAGCCAAGAAGCTGAAGGAAGCGCTGCATCAGATGGCCGAGGAGGGCGTCGTGCAGCTGTTCTCGCCTGAGGACGGCTCGCCGGCCATCGTCGGCGTTGTCGGCGCGCTGCAGCTCGATGTGCTGAAGGAGCGGCTTAACATCGAATACACGCTGCCGGTGGATTTCGAGATGTCGCGCTTCTCCGTCTGCCGCTGGATCTCGGCCGACGACAGGGCGGATGTCCAGCGCTTTATCGAGGCGCATCGCGGCGACATCGCCCGCGACCTCGACAACGATCCGGTCTTCCTCGCCCAGCACGCCTTCTCGCTCAACTACGAGGCCGAGCGCTGGAAAGCGATCCGCTTCGCCGCGGTCAAGGACTATCAGGTCCGCGACAAGGCGGCGTGATTGTGGTGAATAGTGAATAGTGAATAGTAGTCGGGCACCCTCACCATTTACCATTCACTATTCACGCGTAATCACCCCTTCGCCGCTTCCTCGATCGTGGCGATGTCGATCTTGCCCATCTGCATCATCGCCGACATCACGCGCCCGGCCTTCGCTCTGTCGGGGTCCTGAAGCAGGCGCGGCAGCTGCTCCGGCACGACCTGCCAGGAAACGCCGAACTTGTCCTTCAGCCAGCTGCAGCGTCCCGGTTCGCCGCCGCCTTCGGTGAGTCTGGCCCAGAAATAATCGACTTCTTCCTGCGTTTTGCAGTCGATCGACAGCGACATCGCCTCGGTGAACTTGTATTGCGGCCCCCCGTTGAGGGCTTGGAACTGCACCCCGTCGAGCTCGAACGAGGCGACCAGAACCTGGCCTTCCTGGGGATGGCCCTTGGGCCAGCGCGTGACGCTAAGCACCTTCGAATTCTTGAAGATGGCGACATAGTGGTTCATGGCCTCCTCGGCCTGGCCGTCGAACCAAAGGAAGGTGGTGATCTTCTGCATATCTTGCTCCTCCGACTTGTTCAGGTTGGCTCATCATCAACGGCGCGCCGGCGATTTGGCGCGGCTTTCGTACCGTCTGCCTCAAGGACGGCTCGGCGCGGCGCGATCCGACAGCATTTTTCAAATTTCCTGAAGAATCGTGGCGCAGCGCAAAATTGTGGCAAGGCCGAACCTTGGCCGCTATAACCGCTGCCGACTGAAATACAGCGCCGCCGCGCCACGTTTGAGCGCCGCCAGCCAGCAAGGAATACCGATGCCCGCCTACCGTTCCCGCACCACCACCCATGGCCGCAACATGGCAGGCGCCCGTGGCCTGTGGCGTGCCACCGGCATGAAGGACAGTGATTTCGGCAAGCCGATTATTGCGGTGGTCAATTCCTTCACCCAGTTCGTCCCGGGCCATGTGCACCTGAAGGATCTCGGCCAGCTCGTGGCGCGCGAGATCGAGAAGGCCGGCGGCGTCGCCAAGGAGTTCAACACCATCGCCGTCGACGACGGCATCGCCATGGGTCACGACGGCATGCTCTATTCGTTGCCGTCGCGCGAGCTGATCGCCGATTCCGTCGAATACATGGTCAATGCGCACTGCGCCGACGCCATGGTCTGCATCTCCAACTGCGACAAGATAACGCCCGGCATGCTGATGGCCTCGCTGCGCCTCAACATCCCGACCGTTTTCGTCTCCGGCGGCCCGATGGAAGCCGGCAAGGTGGTGCTGGGCGGCAAGGCGCAGGCGCTCGACCTCGTCGACGCCATGGTGGCCGCGGCCGACGACCGAATTTCAGATGAGGACGTCAAGGTGATCGAGCGCTCGGCCTGCCCGACCTGCGGCTCCTGCTCGGGCATGTTCACGGCGAACTCGATGAACTGCCTGACCGAAGCGTTGGGTCTCTCGCTGCCCGGCAACGGCTCGACTTTGGCCACCCATGCCGATCGCAAGCGGCTGTTCGTCGAGGCAGGCCATCTGATCGTCGATCTTGCGCAGCGCTATTACGAACAGGAGGACGACAGCGCGCTGCCGCGCAGCATCGCCTCCAAGGGAGCCTTCGAGAATGCCATGGCCCTCGACATCGCCATGGGCGGCTCGACCAACACGGTGCTGCACATCCTGGCTGCCGCGCATGAGGGCGAGGTCGACTTCACCATGGAGGATATCGACCGGCTGTCGCGCAAAGTGCCGGTGCTTTGCAAGGTGGCGCCGGCCAAGTCCGACGTGCACATGGAGGATGTTCACCGCGCCGGCGGCATCATGGCGATCCTCGGCCAACTCGACCAGGCCGGGCTGATCAACCGCGATCTGCCGACAGTCCACACCGCAACGCTGGGCGAAGCGCTCGACCATTGGGACATCGCCCGCACTTCCGCAGAGAATGTGCGCGAGTTCTTCCGCGCCGCGCCCGGCGGCGTGCCGACGCAGGTCGCCTTCAGCCAGGATCGCCGCTGGGAGGATCTCGACACGAACCGCGAGACGGGCGTCATTCGCTCGGCCAAGACGCCGTTCTCGAAGGATGGCGGCCTCGCCGTGTTGAAGGGCAATCTGGCGCTCGACGGCTGCATTGTGAAGACGGCCGGCGTCGACGAGTCGATCCTGAAATTCACCGGTCCGGCCCGCGTCTTCGAAAGCCAGGACGCTTCCGTCAAGGCGATCCTGGGCAACGAGATCAAGGCGGGCGACATCGTCGTCATCCGCTATGAGGGGCCGCGCGGCGGCCCCGGCATGCAGGAGATGCTCTACCCGACCAGCTATCTGAAGTCGAAGGGCCTCGGCAAGGCCTGCGCGCTGATCACCGATGGCCGCTTCTCCGGCGGCACGTCGGGTCTGTCGATCGGCCACGTCTCGCCGGAAGCCGCCGAGGGCGGGCTGATCGGCATGGTTCAGGAAGGCGACACGATCGAGATCGACATCCCCAACCGCAGGATCCATCTCGCCGTCAGCGAAGCCGAGCTCGACGCGCGCCGCAAGGCTATGGCGGCCAAGGGCGCGGATGCCTGGAAGCCTGAGGAAAAGCGCAAGCGCAAGGTGACGACGGCGCTGCGCGCCTACGCCGCCTTCGCCACCAGCGCCGACAAAGGTGCTGTCAGGAAAGTGCCGGAATAGTAAGTCGGGCAGCGCCCCCCTACCTCCCCCCTGTGGGCCCCTCTGTGGGGAGGTCGGACCGAAGGTCCGGGTCGGTCGGCGCCGCACCTCCACCCCGCTGCTGCGCAGCGACCCTCCCCACAACGGGGAGGGTAAGCGCCGGCGTCATGGCATCAGCTGATATTCATAAAGCTTCTGATAGAGTCCGCCCTGTTTGAGCAGGGACTTGTGCGGGCCGCTTTCCAGCACCTTGCCGTTTTCCAGCACCACGATCGTGTCGGCCTGATGCACCGTTGACAGCCGATGCGCGATGACGATGGTCGTGCGTCCGACCGTGAGTTGCTGCAGCGCGTCGCGGAACAGCGCTTCCGATTCGGCGTCCAGCGCGCTGGTCGCCTCGTCGAGCAGCAGGATCTCGGCATTGCGCAGCATGGCGCGCGCGATCGAGATGCGCTGGCGCTGGCCGCCGGACAGCAACGAGCCGTTCTCGCCCACCTCCGTCTCGTAGCCCTTGGCCATGGCGCTGATGAAGTGATGCGCGTTGGCGGCCTTGGCCGCGGCGATCACCTCCTCGTCGGTCGCGTCCTGACGCCCGAGGCGTATGTTGTGCATGATGGTGCCGGCGAACAGGAATGTGTCCTGGCTGACATAGGCAATCTTCTGCCTGAGTGAATCGAGCGTGGCGAAGGAGATGTCCTGGCCGTCGAACATCACCTTGCCGCCTTGCGGGTCGTACATGCGCATGATCAGGTTGAGGATCGTTGACTTGCCGCCGCCGGAAGGTCCGACCAGCGCCGTCATCTTGCCGGCCGCCAGGGTCAGGTTGAGCTGTTCGAAAACCGGCGGGCTCTCGGGATAGGCGAAGCTGACATTGTCGAAGCGGATTTCGCCCGGGCCCGGCTGCAGCGGCTTGGCGCCGGGCTTTTCGGCCAGCGTCAGCGGCCGGTCGGCAAGCTGGAACATCATGCGCACGCCGACGATGCCGGTCTCCAGCGAGATGCGCACGCGCGCCAGCCGCTTTGCCGGCTCATAAGCGAGCAGCAGCGCCCCGATAAAGGCCATGATGTTGCCCGGCATCTGGCCGCCCTGCAGCACCAGGAAGCCGCTGATGAAGACTGCGCCGGCAATCGCCAGACCGGCAAGCGTTTCCATCACCGGGCTGGTGGCTGCCTCGAGCGTCGCGATGTTGTTGGCGCGGTTCTGGACGTCCGACACGGCCTTGTACATGCGCTTGCGCATCGCGCCTTCGAGATTGAAGGATTTGACGACGCGCACGCCGATTGCCGTTTCCTGCATCACATGCACGATCTGGCCGAGCGAGCGGAATTCCATCTTGGCGATCTGGCGCACGCGCTTGAGAATGCTGTTGACGCCGTAGATCGCCACCGGTCCGACGACGAAGCAGATCAGCGACAGCGCCGGCTGCTCCCAGACCATCACTGCGACCAGCACGATCAACGTCACCAGATCGCGCACATAGGACGTGACGACGAGGTCGAGCACGCTGCGCGCGGCTTGGGCGTTGTTGGTCATGCGGGTGATCAGGTCGGACGACGAGGTCGAATGGTAGAATTCGATGCCTTGCGCCAGGATCCGGTCATAGATCTTGCGCTGCCTATCGGCGATGATGGCATTGCCGACACGGCTCATGAAATAGGCCTGAACGAACGTCGCCAGGCCCTTGAGGACGAAGATAGCGGCGACCGCGGCCGCGATCAGGTTGACGCGATCCGCTCTCTTGTAGACCACGAATTCGTTGGTGATCTCCTTCAGGATCCATGCGCTTGCCCCCGTCATGGCGGCCACCACCAGCATCGACACAATGGCCGCGCCATAGCCGAATTTATGCTCCCGGAAAGATTCTCGTACCAGCCTTGCGACAAGGCGCTGGTTCTCCGTCGAGCGGAAGAAGCGAAACAAACGGCCGATCCTGTGTCTGGCTTAGCAAATTTCGGATTCGCCACGGGGGCGAGAGGCGGCTTATAGAGCGAGTTGGCGCCGGAGGAAACGCCGGCAGGGAAGAAACGGCTGCGGCGGCCCGCCTGTCCGATCACGATAACGCTGATTCTACCAAAGGGATGACGACATGGATTTCGACCTCATCGTGCGCGGCGGCACGCTGCCGGACGGCAGGATCGCCGATATCGGCATCGCTGGCGAAACCATCGCCGCGATCGAGCCTCAGTTGCAAGGCGCAGCTCGGAGCGAGGTCGACGCGCGCGGCAATCTCGTCTCGCCGCCCTTCGTCGATCCGCATTTCCATATGGACGCCACGCTCTCCTATGGCATTCCGCGCATCAACGCTTCGGGCACGCTGCTCGAAGGGATTGCGCTCTGGGGCGAGTTGAAGCCGCTCCTGACGCATGAGGCGGTGCGCGACCGCGCGCTCGCCTATTGCGACTGGGCGGTGTCGATGGGCCTGCTTGCCATCCGCACCCATGTCGATGTCTGCGACGACCGGCTGCTTGCCGTGGAAGCTCTGCTGGATGTGAAGAAAACGGTCGCGCCCTATCTCGACCTGCAGCTGGTCGCTTTTCCGCAGGACGGGTTTTATCGCTCGCCGACGGCCCGCGAAAACACAATCCGGGCGCTGGATATGGGCGTCGACATCGTCGGCGGCATCCCGCATTTCGAGCGCAGCACGGCCGACGGCACCCGCTCGGTGACGGAGCTCTGCGAGATCGCGGCGAAGCGCGGCCTGATGGTCGACATGCATTGCGACGAGACCGACGACCCGCTATCGCGCCACATCGAGCAGCTTGCCTATGAAACGCAGCGACTCGGCTTGCAGGGCAGGGTGGCGGGCTCGCACCTCACCTCGATGCATTCCATGGACAATTACTACGTCTCGAAGCTGTTGCCGCTGATCGCCGAGGCCGGCGTCTCTGCGATCCCCAATCCGCTGATCAACATCATGCTGCAGGGGCGCCACGATACTTTCCCCAAGCGGCGCGGCCTCACCCGGGTGAAGGAGATGCTGGCGCTCGGCATCCGCGTCGGCTGGGGCCAGGACTGCGTGCTCGACCCATGGTATTCGCTGGGCACGGCGGACATGCTCGACGTGGCCTTCATGGGCCTGCATGTCGCGCAGATGTCGAGCCCGGCCGACATGGCGCGCTGCTTCGACATGGTCACCAACGTCAACGCCGCCATCATGGGGCTTGATCATCTGGGTCTGACCGTCGGCAAGCGGGCGAGCCTTGTCGTGCTCGACGCCGGCAATCCGATCGAGGCCGTCCGCCTGCGCCCCGAGCGCCTCTGTGTCATCGCCAGGGGCAAGGTGGTGGCCGAACGGACCAGGCAGGAGACGCGGCTGTCGATCGCCGGTCGGCCGAAGAGCGTCAACCGCAGGCACAAATCCGCGTAGCGCCAGCCGATTTCCGCCGCTGGTCTTACGGATCGTCCGAATTTCCCTCCTCAAAGCGACAGATTGCGAGTAGGGAGCCGGGCATGGCCCAGTTCCTCGCCCGCAACCTTACGATCAAGAATGTCCTGCTCGCCGGCATTCTCTTGATGCTGGCCGGCGACTTCATGTTCGCGCTGAACGACGCGATGGGCAAATGGCTGGTCGCTTCCTTCTCGGTTGGCCAAGTGGTGCTGGTCCGCTCCATCGGCGCCTTCTTGGTGCTCGGGCCGATGATCGCCAACCAGGGCGCGGGCAAGCTGTTTCAGGTGGAAAGGCCGGTGCTGCAGGTCCTGCGCGTCGCGGCGACCACGCTTGACACCGGGCTGTTCTATACCGCGGTCGTCTATCTGCCGCTCGCCGACGTGATGAGCTTTTACATGGCCGGACCGATCTATGTCGCCGCGCTCTCGCATCTCCTGCTCGGCGAGAAGGTCGGCTGGCGGCGCTGGCTGGCGATCCTGGTCGGCTTCTGCGGTGTGCTGATCATCCTGAAGCCATCGTCGGCCGCGTTTTCGTTGTCATCGGCCTATGCGCTGATCGGCAGCATTGCCTTCGGCTTCGCCATCATTCTCGGCCGGCGTTTGCGCGGAACGAGTGACACGACGCTGGTCACCTGGCAGACCATCGGCACGTTGATTGTCGGCGGCGCGCTGGCGATCGGCGCCTGGCGCACGCCGTCGGCGCTCGATTTCGGCGCCATGCTTTTGCTCGGCATCGTCTCCTGCGCCGCCCATCTGATGATCACCCGGGCGCTGAAATTGGCGCCGGCGTCAACGCTTGCGCCGCTGCATTACAGCCTGCTGCTGTGGGCCATTGTCTTCGGCCTGGTCTTCTTCGGCGATGTGCCGAGCCCGCGGATACTCGCCGGCTCGGCCATCGTTGTGCTCGCCGGCATCTTCATCTTCCATCGCCAGAAGGTGGTCGAGACCGTCGTGCCGCCGGAAAACGTGCCGAAAGGCGTCAACTAGGGTCCAGGCCTGCGCTCACCCCTCTCGCACAGCAGCGAGGTGGCGTGAGAACTCGGGCGTCTCCATCAGCGCCTTGCAGCGGGCGAAGCGTCCGTCCGCATAGGCGCGGAAATCGTCGACCGGGTTGTTGTTGGCGAGCTGGATCAGCCCCCACAGCGTCCAGAGCAGGTCGCACATGGCCTTGTAAATGACGACGCGGCCGCGCTCGGCCGGCCTTGCTTCGCCGCCGAAATAGGCGCGCATCAGCTCTTCGTCCTGGCCGGCGTCGAACCTGCCTTCGACCGAGAGGTCGCCGAGATCCCACAACGGATCGTTCATGCCGGAGTACTCCCAGTCGACGATCCACATCCGCTCCCCGGTATCGAGAAAGTTTTCGCAGAGCGGATCGCAGTGGCAGGCAGCAAGCTGGATCGGGTGCGCGACCAATGCTTCGCGCACGCTGCCCGCCTCGCGCACCACGTCGTGATAGCCGGGCGGCAGGGCCACATCCTTGGTCGACAGCACTTTCAGATAGTCGTCGATCATCGCAAACAGCTCGAAGCGGAAGGGGAAGACCGCGCCGGACGCATGCAGCTTTCGGAAGGCTGCGCCCGCGCGCGCCGGACTTCCCTGCCTGGCCTTGAACTTTTCCGGCGACATGGTCTCGGCGTCGGCGACGAAGCGCGTTGCCATCAAGCCGGATGCGGGGTCGGCAAAAAGCACCTCCGGGCTGACGCCGGCCTTGGCCGCCTCGCGCGCCGCCACCGCCTCGTTGGCGCGGTTGATATATTCCTCCGTGCCCTTGCCGGGAATGCGCAGGCAGACCTCGCCGGCCTTGTAGACACGGTTGGTAAGGCCGCCCAGCCGCTCCAGCGGCCCCTTGTATCCGGCAAGCGCCGGAATGGCGGCCAGCGCCGCGCGCGCCTCTTCCATCGTCACCCCCTTAACCATCACGCCATGTTTATGGCGGAACGGTTCCACAGTTTTTGCCGCTTGGCTACCATGGCCGACACGAATCGGCGGTGGGAGCGGCAATGGCGGACGGCAAGCACAACAGCGCGCTAAGCGCGGCCTATGCCGCAACACGGCCGGATGAGGTGGCCGCAATCTACGATAGCTGGGCCGAAACTTACGACGCCGATATGTCGGCGGCCGGCTATCGCCATCCGACCATCTGCCTGGCCCTGCTGGCCCGCCATCTGCCGCGCGGCGCGGAACCTGTGCTCGACGCAGGCGCCGGCACCGGGCTGATCGGCGAATGGCTCGCAATCACCGGCTATCCTCGTGTCGAGGCGCTCGACATCTCGCAAGGCATGCTGGACAAGGCCGGCGCCAAGGGCGTCTACACGACGCTGCATCGTCTGGCGCTGGGCGGCGCCCTGCCTTTCGCGGACGGCGCCTATGCCGGCATCGTTTCGGCCGGCGTCTTCACCTCCGGCCATGTCGGCGTCGAGGGGCTGGACGAACTGATCCGCATCTGCCGTCCAGGCGGCATCATCGTGCTGACGATCAAGAACACGCTCTGGCAGGCCGGCTTTGCCGAGCGGATCGCCGTGCTCGAAGCGGAGGACGTTATAACCCGGCTTGAAGAGACACGGCCTTACGCGTCGATGCCCGGCGAGGGCGATGCGGTGCCAAGCAGAGGCCTCGTGCTGCGCGTCGGCTGACCGCTTTCCTCGCTTAAGCCTTTATCTTCTCTCCGGCCGGATCGTACATCGGCTCGAGATGGATCTTTGCCGGCGTGCGCTCCATCGCCACCACCAGTTCATAGGCGCCGGAGGCGAGGAAGTCGTCGCTGACGCCATCGGCGTTGCGCACATAGCCATAGCCGATGTTCTTCTCCACCGTATAGCCATAGCCGCCGCTGGTGAGATAGCCGACCGGTTGGCCGTTACGCAGGATCGTCTCGCGTCCGGCCAGGACGACGTCCGGATCGTCGACCGTGAAGCCGGCAAAGCGTTTTGTCAGCGGCTGGCCGGCCGCTTTCTCCAGCGCCCGCCGCCCGATGAAGCCGTTGTTCTTCCTGAGCTTCACAGCCCAGCCGAGGCCCGCTTCCTGCGGCGTGTCATTCGGCGTGATGTCCGCCCCCCAGGCGCGATAGCCCTTTTCCAGCCGCAGCGATTCCAGCGCCCTGTAGCCGACCGGGCGGATGCCATGCTGTTTCCCGGCTGCCATCAGGGCATCAAAAATCTCGCCCGTCGCGGCGATCGGCACATGCAACTCCCAGCCGAGCTCGCCGACATAGGTCACCCGCAGCGCCCGCACGGTGTGGCCGGCGATGTCGATCTCGCGCGCGTGGCCGAAGGGGAAGGCGGCGTTAGAGACATCCGCACCCGTTACCGCCGACAGCACGTTGCGGGCGCGCGGCCCCATCAGCGACAGCGTGCCGAAATCCTCGGTCACGTCTTGCAGCGCCGCGTCGAGTCCCTGGCCGAGATGGTCGCCGATCCACGAAAAATCATGCGTGCGGAAACCGGTGCCGGTGACGATGTAGAACCTGTCCTCGCCGAGCCGTGCCACCGTGAGGTCTGCTTCGATGCCGCCGCGCGTGTTTAGAAGCTGCGTATAGGTCAGCCGGCCGACCGGCTTGTTGATGTCGTTGGCGCAGATCCGGTCGAGCGCCCTCAGCGCATCGGCCCCGGTCATCTCATATTTGGCAAAGGAGGATTGGTCGAAGATGCCGACTTTCTCGCGCACATGCCGATGTTCCTCGCCGACCGCCTCGAACCAGTTCTGCCGGCCCATTGAATAGACGTCTTCCGGCTCTACGCCGTCGGGCGCGAACCAGTTCGGCCGCTCCCAGCCGAGCTTCGAGCCGAACACGGCGCGGTGCTCTCTCAGCCGCTCATAGAGCGGCGAGACGATGCGCGGCCGGCCCGAGAGATATTCCTCATGCGGGAAGCCGATGGTGTAGTGCTTGCCATAGGCCTCGAGCGTGCGGTCGCAGACCCATTGCCGGTCGCGGTGCAGGTTGGAAAAACGCCTGATGTCGACCACCCAGAGGTCGAGCGGCGCCTCGCCGTCGACCACCCATTGCGCCAGCACCCAGCCGGCGCCGCCGCCGGACGCGATGCCGAAGGCGTTGAAGCCGGCGCCGACGAACATGTTGGCGCATTCGGGCGCGACACCAAGGATGAAATTGCCGTCCGGGGTAAAGCTCTCCGGCCCGTTGATCATTTGCTTCACGCCGACATTGGCCAGCGCCGGCATCCGCTCGATCGCCTGCGCCATATGCTGCTCGAAGTGGTCGTAATCATCATCGAACAGGCGGAACTCCCAGTCGTTGGGCACGTCGCCCCCGGGGAGCTCAGTCGTCCAGGCCTGCGGGTTCGGCTCATAGCCGCCCATCACCAGCCCGCCGACCTCTTCCTTGAAATAGGTGCGGCGGTCGGGGTCGCGGATTGTCGGCGCGTCGTTGGCCAGCCCTTCGATCTTCTCGGTGATGATGTACTGGTGCTTGACCGGCTGCAGCGGCACGTTGATGCCGGCCATCGCGCCGACCTGCCTTGCCCATTGCCCAGCGCAGTTCACCACTCTGTCGCAGGCAATGTCGCCCTTTTCGGTCTTCACCGCGGTGATGCGTCCGCCCGTCATCTCGAATCCGGTGACGCGCGCGTCCTCGAACAGTTTTGCGCCATGCATGCGCGCGCCCTTGGCGAGCGATTGCGTGATATCGGAGGGGCTGGCCTGACCGTCGGTCGGCAGCCAGGAGGCGCCGACGAGGTCGCCGGTTTCCATCAGCGGCCACATGCGCTTCACCTCGGCGGGCGACAGCAGGTGCATGTCCATGCCGAAGCTTTTTGCCGTCGTCGCCAATCGCTTGAACTCGGTCCAGCGATCGGCGTTGGTGGCGAGCCTGAGGCACCCGGTCATTTTCCAGCCGGTCGCCAGTCCCGTTTCGGCCTCGAGCCCCTTATAGAGCTCGACGGAATATTTGAGCACGCGGGTTATCGAGGCCGACGAGCGCAGCTGCCCGACCAGTCCGGCCGCGTGCCAGGTCGAGCCCGAGGTCAGCTTGCCTTGCTCCAGCAGCACCACGTCGGCCTTGTGGTCGCGCGCCAAATGATAGGCGGTCGAGCAGCCGATGATGCCGCCGCCGATGACCACGATCCCGGCATGGCTGGGCAAAGTCATGATCTTGTCCCGTATCTCGTCCGGTAGTTTTCCAGTGCAGCGTCGAGCCGCACCAGGTTTTCTTCGGTATAGGCGACGTAGTCGATGCCGGGCGCGTCGAGATAAAGCTCGGAGACCATGCTCCACATTGCCTCGCGCAGCAGCGAGGCGCATTGCATGGCCGCGTGCGAGCGGCGGATCTCGCTGTCCGGCTCCTTCATGAAATAGGCGGTCAGGAAGGCGAAGGATTCCTCGTCGCTCATGCCCGCATTCGAGGCGGCGCCGGCCAGATCGAACATGGCCGTGTTGAAGCCGGCATATTCGAAATCGATCAGCCACAGCCGCTTGCCGTCGTCGAGGATGTTGGCCGGCAAAAGATCATTGTGGCCGAAGACGATCGGCAAAAGCTTCTGCGCCCGTTCGAGCTCGTCGGCTAAAGCGAGATAGCGCGGCAGCTCGTCCTTCTTGCGGCTGCCACCTTCCTCGAGCGTGCGCGCATAGTCGCGGATGACATGAAAGACCCAGAACATGAAACCGGCGCCGGAGACGTGGTTCGGCATCTCGCGGTGAAAGCGCCGCAGCAGCGCCGCCACGCGGCCGAGATCGGCGCGCACATCCTCGGCAAGGAAGGTCCTGGCGCCGAGAAACTGGGTCACCAGAATTCCGGGCTCGGCGTAGTGCACGGCCGGCGCGAAGCCGGCCGCATGCGCCGCGCGCGCCGTCATCACCTCGCGCTCGCGAAAGACATGGTGGAACGGGAAGTCCTGGCCGAAGCGCACCACGTGCCGGCCGGCGGCGTCGGTAACGACATAGTTGGCGTTGCTGAGGCCGCCCGGCAGCGGCTCGATCTCGATGCCGCCGCTCCAGCAGGGCAGAGCGCGGATGCGGTCTTCGGTGGTTACGGCGGCGCTCACGGGTTCGGTCCTGCTTCGGCCGGCTTACGACAAAGCGCCGGTCTCTCACAAAGCGATGAGAGAAAAAAGAAAGGCCTCGTCGGTGCGGGATGCCGGGACTGATATCCCTCACCACACCGACGAGCCCCTTGGCCAGGCTTAGGATCCCGGCATCCGCCCCCGCGGATTCGAAAAAAGCTCGCGTCAGGCACGTTCCAGAAAATCTGGTCAGTCGATTGCGGCTCTGCCATCACCCTCCTGTGGCAGTTCCGAGCCTGTCACGACAACAATCTCACGCCAGCGTGATGTTGCTGTCAATAAAAAGCTGTGACCTTTTTTGGGTGTTTTGCCCGAAAATATGAGCAATTCCTTTAAAAGCGTTAGGAATGCCGTAGAATCGGTCAAAATCCCGGACATCCACATGATCCACTCGAAACGGCACGGCGAGATCCTGCGGCTCCTCGGTGAGGAGGGCACGATCACCATCGCCAGCCTGGCCGAGCGCCTGGGCGTGTCGCTGGAGACGGTCAGGCGCGACGTGAAACCGCTGACGGATGACGGAGCATTGCTCAAGATGCATGGCGCCGTCAGCCTGCGCTCTATGACAGGCGAGGCGCCGTTCGAGCGCCGCATGCGCGAGAATGCCGAAGCAAAGCGTCTGATTGCCCGCATGGTCGCGGCCACCATCCGCGACGGCGAGTCGATCATGCTCGACACCGGCACCACCACGTCCTTCCTGGCGCGCGAACTGCTCGGCCATCGCCGCCTGACGGTGGTCACCAATTCGTCCGACATCGCCCGTACGCTGGCGACGGTGAACGGCAACAAGGTCTATATGGCCGGCGGCGAGCTGCGCAGCGATTCAGGCGCGGCCCTCGGAGTCGCGGCGATCGAATTCGTAAGCCGCTTCTCGGTCAGCCACGCGGTGATCTCCATCGGCGCGGTCGACGCCGTCGCCGGCCTGACCGACTACGAGCTGGAGGAGGCGGAATTCGCCCGCATGGTGTTGTCGCGCGGGCAACGCACGCTGGTCGTCACCGACCATACCAAGTTCGGCCGGCAGGGCCTGGTTCAGGTCTGCGGCTTCGACGGTTTCTCCGAGCTTGCCACCGACCAGCCGCCGCCGCGCGACATCGCCGCCGCGCTCAGCCAGGCCGGCGCGCGTCTCAGCATTGCGACGGCCTAGCGCCGGATGCGCCAACGGCTTTCCTTCCCGGCCGCGCCGGTGTTTAGTCGGGTCATGGCCTTCACCATCCGCCAGCTCCAGTTCTTCGTCGCCGTCGCCGAGCAAGGCACGGTCTCGGGCGCCGCGCAGAACCTCTCCATCTCGCAATCCTCGGTCACCGAGGCGATCAAGGAGCTGGAGAGCGATCTCGGCGTCGAGCTGTTCGACCGCCACCCGCGCGGCCTCAACATCACCCATAAGGGGCACCAGTTCCTGCGCCACGCGACGAAAATCCTGGCCGACGTTTCCGATGCGCGCCGCGCTTTCCTCGGCGATCAACTCACCGCGGGCGGGCGGCTGCAGCTCGGCGTCACCTCGCTTGTTGCCGGCTACGTGCTCTCCGATCTGCTGGCTCGCTATCGCCGCGCCTATCCGAGCGTCGAAGTCTCGGCGATCGAGGACAATGGCGACTATCTCGAGCACCTGCTGGTCGGCGGCAAGCTCGACATCGCCGTCATGGTCACGTCGAATTTGCGCGATCGCACCGCGCTGCAGTCGGAAATCCTCGAAGTCTCGGCCTATCGGCTCTGGCTGCCGCTCAGCCACAAGCTCGCCAGCGCCGACATTATCTCGATCGGCGACATCGCTTCCGAACCGCTGATCATGCTGACCGTCGACGAGATCGAGGAGAACACCGGCAAGCTGCTGTCGGCGCTCGGTGCGAGACCGCATGTCGCCTTCCGCACCCGCTCCGTCGAGGCCGTGCGCAGCCTCGTCGCCACCGGCGCCGGCGTGGCGCTGCTGCCAGATCTCGTCTATCGTCCCTGGTCGCTGGAAGGCGACCGCATCGAATCCCGCGATATCTCCGGCTCGCTTCCGGTCGTCCAGGTCGGCATGGTTTGGCGCCGCGGTTCCAGCCTGCCGCAGGCCGCCCGTGACTTCATCGGACTTGCCCAGTCGCAGCGCATGGTCCGGCAGCGGCTCTGATCAGAGCAATTCCAGCAACGTGTGGACGGTTGGGCTCGGCGACTTCGCCGCAACCTTCCGTCCGGAATGGCGTCGGAAAGAGTATCGGAAAATCCGATATCGGCTTTCTGATAAATGAATTTGCGAAACCGGAATTTTCACAGCACTTTTCGCTCAGGGAACAAAGCCGCTCGGGAGCGCGGCTGCCGGGGTGATGGGAACTCTGGCGTTCAGGTTTGCGTGTGATCCTTGTTGAAAACCGGATCGGTTTCGGGGTCATGCGCCAAAATGGGAGATCGATGATGAATGCATTCCTGAAGTCATGCACGGCGTTGACGGTTGCGCTGACCTTCTCGGGTCAGGCGATCGCTCAGGTCAAGGAAGTCGGCAAGGGCGAGGGCGAGCTGAATATCGTCGCCTGGCCGGGCTATATCGAGCGTGGCGAGACCGACAAGAACTACGACTGGGTGACCGCCTTCGAGAAGGAGACCGGCTGCAAGGTCAACGTCAAGACCGCCAATACGTCGGACGAGATGGTCTCGCTGATGAACGAGGGCGGCTTCGACCTGGTGACGGCTTCTGGTGATGCTTCGCTGCGCCTCGTCGCCGGCAAGCGCGTGCAGCCGATCAACACCGACCTCATCAAGAGCTGGAAGACGGTCGACGACCGTCTCAAGGACGCGCCCTGGTTCACCGTCGACAAGGTGCATTACGGTGTCCCCTACCAGTGGGGCCCGAACATCCTGATGTACAACACCACCGTCTTCAAGGAAGCGCCCAAGAGCTGGAACGTCGTTTTCGAGGAGATGAAGCTGCCCGACGGCAAGTCGAACAAGGGTCGTGTCCAGGCCTATGACGGCCCGATCCATATTGCCGATGCCGCCAACTACCTGATGTTCCACAAGCTGGAACTGGGCATCAAGGATCCGTACGAGCTCAGCGAAGACCAGTACAAGGCGGCGCTCGATCTGCTGCGCACCCAGCGCACCCTGGTCGGCCGCTACTGGCATGACGCCGCGATTCAGGTCGACGATTTCCAGAACGAAGGCGTCGTCGCCTCCGGCTCGTGGCCGTATCAGGTGAACACGCTGGTCGCCGCCAAGAAGCCGGTCGCCTCGACCGTGCCGGAGGAGGGCGTCACCGGCTGGGCCGACACCACCATGATGGAAGCCGACGCCGCCCATCCGAACTGCGCCTATATGTGGCTCGAGCACTCGCTCTCGCCCAAGGTCCAGGGCGATGTGTCGTCCTGGTTCGGCTCGCTGCCGGTCGTGCCCGCCGCCTGCAAGGGCAATGAACTGCTCGGCGACGAGGGCTGCAAGACCAACGGTTACGACAATTTCGAAAAGATCAAGTTCTGGAAGACGCCGATATCGAAATGCGCCAGCCAGAATGACAAATGCGTGCCCTATTACCGCTGGGTGTCGGACTATATCGGCGTCATCGGCGGGCGGTGAGTTCGCCTAGCTTTTAGAAGTTGGCGCTGCCTCTCACCCTTACCCTCTCCCCGTGAAGAACGGGGAGAGGGGGTCGCCAGCGCTGGAGTTTGTCCCTTCTCCCCGTCTTTCACGCGGAGAAGGTGCCGGCAGGCGGACGAGGGGCAGCACAGACGCCCGAATTTGAGAGCCTGAACCTTCAGGACAGATCATGACCTCCGCCGTTTCCTTTAAACAAGTCTCGCGCCATTTCGGCAGCGTGCGCGCCGTCGATGCGGTCGATCTCGACATCGCGCCGGGCGAGTTCTTCGCCATGCTCGGGCCGTCCGGCTCCGGCAAGACGACCTGCCTCAGGCTGATCGCCGGCTTCGAGCAGCCGACGGCCGGCTCGATCTCCATCTTCGGCGAGCGGGCCGAAGGCGTTCCGCCCTATCGCCGCAACGTCAACACCGTTTTCCAGGACTACGCGCTGTTCCCGCATCTGAACGTGCTCGACAACGTCGCTTACGGGCTGATGGTCAAGGGCGTCGGCAGGGTCGAACGGCTGAAGGCGGCGGAAGAGGCGCTCTCGCTGGTGCGCCTGCCGGGCTATGGGGCCCGGCGCCCCGGCCAACTCTCCGGCGGCCAACGCCAGCGCGTCGCGCTTGCCCGGGCGCTCGTCAACCAGCCCAAAGTGCTGCTGCTCGACGAGCCGCTCGGCGCGCTTGACCTCAAGCTGCGCGAGAACATGCAGGAGGAACTGAAGTCGCTGCAGAAGGTGCTCGGCATCACCTTCGTCTTCGTCACTCACGACCAGGGCGAAGCGCTTTCCATGGCCGACCGTGTTGCCGTCTTCAACGACGGCAGAATCATGCAGGTCGGCACGCCGGAGGACATTTACCAGCGGCCGAGGACGCGCTTCGTCGCCGATTTCGTCGGCTCGTCCAACGTGCTGCCGCCGGATTTCGTGCAGCGCTATTCCGGCCAGCATCGCTGGGGCAGCCTCAGGCCTGAATCCATCCGCGTATCGGGCGCCACGAGCGGCGATGGCGTTGCCGCGCGTCTGGTCGGGACCAACTATCTCGGCGCCACCACAAGGCTGGCGCTCGATGCCGATGGGCTGAGGCTGCATGCCATGGTGCCGGCGGGGACCGCGCTCCCTGCCGAAGGCGAGGCGGTGATGCTCACCTTCAACCGCGAGCACCTGCATCTGATGGACGAGTCGGCATGATTGCGGTTTGTGCAAAGCACCCTCCTCTGTCCTGCCGGACATCTCCCGCGCAAGGGGGGAGATTGGCTGTCGCCACTCGCTTCGCCAATCTTCGGCGTTGCAGAACTGGCGGGGCAGACGAGCTGCTGACCTCCCTCCTCGCGGGGGAGATGGCCGGGTCAGAGCTGGGTGTGAAGGATCTCGGCCTTGCCGCCGTTGATCTGATCGTCGGTGCGGCTCGATGACAATCGCCGCTCTTCAATCCAAGCCTGTGCCCGCCATCCTGCCCGGCAACGGCGGCATGCGCGGGGCGCTCTCCGACCTCTTATGGCGCCGGCCGATACTTCTCTTGCTGCTCATGCTGCTGCCGCCGCTTCTGTGGCTGGGCATCGTCTATATAGGCTCGCTTTTCGCGCTGCTTTTGCAGAGCTTTTTCTCGATCGACGAGTTCTCCGGCCTGATCAACCGCGAGTTCACGCTGAAGACCTATGGCGACCTGTTCCAGGCCGCCAATCTCGACATCATCCTGCGCACGGTGACGATGGCGGCGCTCGTGACGCTCGCCTCCGCGGTCATCGCGTTCCCCATCGCCTATTACGCGGCGCGCTATGCGCGCGGCCGCTGGAAGGCGCTGTTCTATCTCGGCGTCATGCTGCCGCTCTGGTCGAGCTATCTGGTCAAGATCTACGCCTGGAAGCTGATCCTCGCCAAGGAAGGCATTCTCACCTGGCTGTTAGGCAAGCTCGGCCTGCTGTGGCTGCTCGATGCCTGGCTGTCGTTGCCGATCGTCGGCGGCAACTCGCTGTCGGTCTCCTTCACCGGGACCTTCATCGTCTTCGTCTATGTCTGGCTGCCGTTCATGATCCTGCCTGTGCAGGCGGCGCTGGAACGCGTTCCCGGCAACCTCGTCGAGGCCTCGTCCGATCTCGGCGCCTCGCCCGGCCAAACCTTCCGCAACGTGCTCTTCCCGCTGGCGCTGCCGGGCATCGTCGCTGGCTCGATCTTCACCTTCTCGCTGACATTGGGCGACTACATCATCCCGCAGATCATCGGCACCTCGCGCCTGTTCATCGGCCAGGCCGTCTATTCGCAGCAAGGCACCGCCGGCAACATTCCTTTAGCCGCCGCCTTCACCGTGGTGCCCATCGTCATCATGGGCTTCTATCTGTGGGGCGCCAAGCGCATGGGAGCTTTCGATGCGCTCTGATCGCGGCCAATCCGCTCCGCTCGGGCTGAAGATCGCCGCCGCCTGCGGCCTGCTCTTCCTGCACCTGCCGATCCTTTTGATCTTCGTCTATGCCTTCACCACCGAAGAGAAGAGTTTTGTGTGGCCGCCGCCCGGCTTGACCACGCAATGGTTCGCCGTCACCTGGAACAGGCCGGATGTCTGGGAGGCGCTGTCGCTGTCGATCCGCGTCGCCGCCATTTCGACCGCAATCGCACTGGTTCTTGGCACGCTCTGCGCCGCTGCGGTTTCGCGGACGCGCTTCTTCGGCCGCGAGGCGATTTCATTGCTCGTCATCCTGCCGATCGCGCTGCCCGGCATCATCACCGGCATCGCGCTGCGCTCGGCTTTTGCGCTCGCCGACATCCCGTTCTCGTTCTGGACGATCGTGCTCGGCCACGCCACTTTCTGCGTGGTCGTCGTCTACAACAATGCCGTCGCCCGTTTTCGCCGCACCTCAGGCTCGATGATCGAGGCCTCGATGGATCTCGGCGCCGACGGTTTTCAGACGTTTAGGCATATCGTGCTGCCCAACATCGCAACCGCGCTGCTTGCCGGCGGCATGTTGGCCTTCGCGCTGTCCTTCGACGAGGTCATCGTCACCACCTTCACCGCCGGCCAGCAGCAGACCGTGCCGATCTGGATGCTGGAGGAGCTGATCCGACCGCGGCAGCGTCCGGTCACCAATGTCGTAGCCATGGTTGTCGTGCTGGTGACGCTGCTGCCGATCCTCTTTGCCTATTACCTGACCCGCGACGGCGACCAGATCGCCGGCTCGGGCAAATGAAAACAGCGAATAGGGATTAGCCAATAGCGAATAGGGAAAATCGATCGCGAACCCTGCCCGCCATTCGCAACTCGCTGCACGCATACTCGCTACTGCGAAGGGAGAAACCCCCATGGACACCCAGATGCTGATCGGCTCGAAATTCGACAAGGGCACCGAAATCGAGGAGCCGATCCTCAATCCGAAGACCGGCGCGACCATCCTCAACCTGCCGGAAGCAAGTCCGGCGCAGATCGAGGCGGCTGTCAGTGCCGCCGAACAAGCGTTCGTCAATTGGTCGCGCACCACGCCGGCGCAGCGCTCCGGCTATCTGCTGAAGATCGCCGATCGCATCGAGGCCGAAGCGAATGAGTTCGCCGCGCTCGAGGCGCTGAATTGCGGCAAGCCGATCAACGCCGTGCTCAATGACGAGATCCCGGCGATCGTCGATTGCTACCGCTTCTTCGCCGGCGCGGTGCGCTCGATGCCAGGCCAGGTCGCGGGCGAGTATCTGCCCGGCCACACCTCGATGGTGCGGCGCGATCCGATCGGCATTGTCGCCTCCATCGCGCCCTGGAACTATCCGCTGATGATGATGGCCTGGAAGCTGGCGCCGGCGATCGGCGGCGGCAACACCGTCGTCTTCAAGCCATCGGAGCAGACGCCGCTGACGGCGCTGAAGCTGGCGAGGATCCTGTCGGAGATCCTGCCCGAGGGCGTCGTCAATGTCGTCCTCGGCCGCGGCGACAGCGTCGGCAACACGCTGATCAATCATCCCAAGGTCAACATGATCTCGATCACCGGCGACGTCGCCACCGGGAAGAAAGTGCTGCAGGCGGCCGCCAAGTCGGTTAAGCGCACGCATCTCGAGCTCGGCGGCAAGGCGCCGGTCGTCGTATTCGACGATGCCGATCTCGGCGCAGTCGTCAACGGCCTGCGCGCCTTCGGCTACTACAATGCCGGCCAGGACTGCACCGCCGCCTGCCGCATCTATGCCGGCAAGAAGATCTACGACAAGCTCGTCGCCGACCTCTCCTCGGCGGCGTCGACCATCAAATACAATCTGCCCGACGACACCGAGAACGAGATCGGGCCGCTGATCTCGCGCCGCCAGCGCGACCGCGTGTCGAGCTTCGTCGAGCGCGCTTCGGAATTGAAGCACATCGAGATCACCACCGGCGGCAAGCCGGGCGAGGGCTCCGGCTTCTACTACCAGCCGACGGTCGTCGCCGGAGCGTTGCAGGAAGACGAGATCGTGCGCCGCGAGGTGTTCGGCCCGGTCGTCTCGGTCACCCGCTTCTCGGAGGTCGACGAGGCGGTGAACTGGGCGAATAACAGTGACTACGGCCTGGCATCGTCGGTGTGGACCAGGGACGTCTCGCGCGCCATGACGACCGCGGCCCGGCTGCAATATGGCTGCACCTGGATCAACACCCACTTCATGCTCACCAACGAGATGCCGCATGGCGGCCTGAAGCAGTCCGGTTACGGCAAGGACATGTCGCTCTACGCGCTGGAGGACTACACCGCCGTCCGCCATGTGATGGTGGCGCACGGGTAAGTCCTCTACCTCTCCCACTTGTGGCAGAGGTCGGCCACGCAGGCCGCTACTCGACGATGCGGTAGATGTTCCACAGGCTGGTGCCCGACACGACATAGGGCTCCAGCTCCTTGCCCCATTTGGCGTGCGCGTCGATCTTAGCGATCTTGGCGAAGAACTCCTCCAACTGGGCCAGGCTCTCGACCTGGTGGTGGGTCTCGATCGTCGCTTCGCGTGCGCCGACTGAACCGGTCATGAGCTGGAATTTCAGGTCGGCGAGCCCGACCTGCGAGCCGATCTCGCGCTCCCATTTCCGCATCAGCTCGAGCGCGGTCTGCTTGTGACCGAACTTGGCGTCGATCTGCCATCTGGCGCTGAACATCTTGGTTCTCCTCCCTGTTTTGCAGATGAATCCGTTCTTGAGCTACTCGTCCCAGGCCTGCACGACCGTCTGCCGCGCGATGCGGCCGTTCTTCAATTCGAGCATCGCGGCGCAGAACACCTTGGTGCCGTCGGGATAGGCGCAGGCCTGGGTGAAGGCGAGATTGTCGCCCTCGGCGATCGTGGCGTCGACCTTGTGGGTCATCGCCCGGCTGCAGATGTCGTCCCAGAAGGTGCTGATCGCCGCGCGGCCGCGGATTTCGCGCGGCTTGCTCGGCGGGTTGTTGCGGTCGATCACCCGCACCAGCGCATCGTCATTGTAGAAGCTCGCCAGCATCTTGCCGTCACGGGCCTCGATCGCTTTCTTGATCGCCGCGCCGTCCACTGTCTTGGTCAGCATTTTATCCTCCATGTGCCCATCGTCTTGGGCGGTAGATGTGCGAAGCGCTCCCCGACGATTACTGCCGGGGCGGGAATTTCTCGTTGCGAATTGGCCGTGGCGGCCGCGAACAGGTCGTCGGTCTGCTTCTTGAAGGTGACGAGTCCACCCGGCGCTTGGCCTGCATGGGAAGAATTCATAGTCCTAGAGACCCCCCTTTCGCTTCGCCCGAAAGCGCCATGGCACTCATGGCCCGTCCGGGCCAGTGTGCCTTGCCGAGAAGGCCGCCGCAGCAGCGCGCGACGGCAGGTCCAGCTTGAGCAATATGTTGGCGACGTGCCGCTTGACCGTATGCTCGCTGAGCCTCAGCTCGGCGGCGATCGCCGCATTGCTCATGCCGTCGGCAATCAGGTTCACCACCTCGCTTTCCCGCGCCGTCAGTGTTGCTGGCTGCAGGGCCCTGGGCCTGGAGCGGCAGGCCGGTTCCAGATGTTGTTCAGACGTGGCCTGGACCACCGGCAGCGGCTCGCTCAGCTCGGCGAGACTGACACGTCCGGCGTCGATGAAACGCAGGCCGGAGCCTATCGCCAGTTCGGCGACCAGCTGCGAAGCGAGGATGTCGCCGCGCCCGGCGTGGGTGGCGAGCTGCATGGTCACCCGCGCCGTGAGGCCGACCGGCTGGCCCCGCATTTCGATCTCGCCGACATGCACGCCTTGCCCGCTTGCCACGCCGATCTGCTGCGCCGCATCGCGCAGCGCCGCCGCGCAGCGTATGGCGCGCGCCGGCCCGTCGAAACGAGAGATCAGCAATTCGCCGTGCGTGCCGGCAATCCGCCCGCCGTGGCGGCCCACCAGCAGCCGCCATGCTTCCTGGAAGCGCTGGCTGCGCGCGCTCCACATGCGGTCGCCGAGCTTGGCGGTGTCGAAGATGCGCGTCACCAGCAGCGCGGCAAGCACCCGCTCGGTGTCGGCCACCGCCGGCTGGCCGGTCAGGCACTCCTCGATCAGGTCGGCCACCCGGTCGACGTCCCCGGTCCAGATCGGATGGTCGCGGCCGGGTATCTCAGCAAGCCGGGCGCCGCGAATCTTCCTGGCAAGGAAGCGGCTGGCCTCCGGATCGACGCGCGCGTCATTGCGGCGATGGATCAGCAGCGTCGGCGCGTTGATCGCGGACAGAATGCCGCGCACGTCGATGTCTGCATTCATGCGGGCAAGGGCTGCCGCGGCCGTCGGGCCGGCCGACAGCCGTTCGAACCGTGCCCACCACCGGGCGAAATGCGTGTCATCCACCCGGCCTGGCGCGAAATTGGGCAAGGTCGCGCCGGTGCCCCAGCAAGTCTCGGCAATCTCGATGAAGGCTTCCAGGCGCTCCGGCGGCATTACCCATTTGTGGAAATGCGCATAACCGCCATAGAGCACGAGTGCCCGCGTCCGCTCCGGATAGGTGGCGGCAAACAGCATCGCCATCGGTGCGCCTTCCGAAGCGCCGAGGATCGCCGCGCGGCCGCTGCCGGCGGCGTCCATCACCGCGCGCACGTCATCCATGCGGGTCTCCAGGCCGGGCAAATGATGGTTGTCCACGCGGTCCGACAGCCCGGTGCCGCGTTTGTCGAACAGAATCAGCCGTGAAAAAGCCGAAAGCCGCTTCAGCAGGCGGCTGTAGCCCTCGTCTTCCCATTGGAGGTCGAGATTGGAGATGAAGCCGGGGACGAAGACGAGATCGAACGAGCCTTGGCCGACCACCTGATAGGCGATCCGCACATCCCCGCTACGGGCATATCTGGTCTCGATCGGCCTCACGCAACTACCCCGCCCGGCCAGACGATCTCCTGTCCTCAACCATAGCAGAGGCAGCCGGCTTACGGCAGCGAAACTTTAGAGAGCGGAAATACTAAGACCTTTGGCGCCGATGCGGCCCCGAGGCCCTACTTATGCGGAATGGCGCCCTCAGCCTCCGCAGGCTTGCTGTAACCGAGGCTCTTGTCGGCCTGCTCCGCCGTCAGCGGACGCTTGATCTTGGCGGAGGCGGCGATCACCAGCTCGTCGAAATCTTCCGGGTCGCCGTCCAGCAGCTCGAAGAACTGCCGCCGCATCCTGGGCTCCCAGAATTTGTTGATGTGCTCGGCAACGCCGGCAATGCCTTCCTCGCGCGGCTTCGAATGGAAGAAGGTGGCGATCTGATTGGCCATGCGCACCAGCTTTTCCTTGGTGCTGGCGATGTGGTCCTCGTCATGCGACATGCTTGGCAACTCCGAAAGCCACCCGTTCGGGGTGGGTGAAAATATCGAAATCGTCGCCGCGCACCAGCGCCACCAGCGTCATCCCGGCGGACTCGGCGGTGCGGATGGCAAGCGCGGTCGGCGCCGAAACCGCCATGATGACCGGGGCACCGATGGCGGCGGTTTTCTGCACCATCTCCACCGACACGCGCGAGGTGACCACGACGGCGCCGCTCGCGCCGTCGATGCCGGCTTTGGCCAGCGCGCCGGCGAGCTTGTCCAACGCATTGTGGCGGCCGACATCCTCGCGCGCCATCACGATACCTTTGCCGGGAACGTAGAAGCCGGCAGCATGCACCGCCCCGGTCTCGGTGTGCAGCGGCTGCTGCTTCGACAGCAGCTTGACCGAACGCGTGACGTCTTCGGCGTCGAGCGTAAGCTTCGACGAACCGACCGCGTCGACCGACCGCATCGCTTCCTCGATGGATTCGATGCCGCACAGGCCGCAGCCGACCGGCCCGGCAAGCCGGCGCCGTCGCGCCTGGAAGCGCGTGTTGGCCCGGTCCTTCAGCTTGATCTGGATGTCGATGCCGGCGCCGAGATCCTCGACTTCGATCGCCTCGATCTCTGCCGGGTCGGCAACGATGCCTTCGGTGAGCGAGAAGCCGAGCGCGAAATCCTCGAAATCGGCCGGGCTCGCCATCATCACCGCATGGGTGGTGCCGGCATAGGAGAACGCGACCGGCGTCTCCTCCGGCACCATGCGGTTCGCAGCCGCCGTGCCGCCGGCACGACGCGCCAGCCGCGAGATTTGCGTCGTGGCTTTGCGGCGCGCGGACAAGACTACTCCGCCGCTTCCAGCGGGGCGATGCGGCGGCTCTGCTTGGCCTGCTCGTTATAGTCCCTCTGCCACTCGGTCGGGCCGTTGGATGGCGCCACCTGCACGGCGGTGACCTTGTATTCCGGACAATTGGTCGCCCAGTCCGAGAAGTCGGTCGTGATCACATTGGCTTGCGTGTCCGGGTGGTGGAAGGTCGTGTAGACGACCCCGGGCGACACGCGGTCGGTGATCAGCGCGCGCAGGGTGGTCTCGCCCGAACGGCTCGCCAGCCGCACCCAGTCGCCCTCGCGGATGCCGCGGTTCTCGGCGTCGTGCGGATGGATCTCCAGCCGATCTTCGGCATGCCAGGCGACGTTTTCGGTACGCCTGGTCTGCGCGCCGACATTGTACTGCGACAGGATACGCCCGGTGGTGAGCAGCAGCGGGTAGCGCGGGCCGGTCCGCTCGTCCGTCGCGACATATTCGGTGCGGATGAACTTGCCCTTGCCGCGCACGAAGCCGTCGACATGCATGATCGGCGTGCCGAGCGGTGCCTTCTCGTTGCAGGGCCACTGCACCGATCCGACACGGTCGAGCAGCTCGAAGGAGACGCCGGCGAAGCTCGGCGTCGTCTTGGCGATCTCGTCCATGATCTCAGACGGGTGCGTGTAGTTCCAGTCCAGCCCAATGGCGCGGGCGAGCTCCTGCGTCGCCTCCCAGTCGGCGTAGCGGGCCTTCGGCTCCAGCACCTTGCGCACCATGTTGATGCGGCGCTCGGCATTGGTGAAGGTGCCGTCCTTCTCCAGGAAGGTCGAGCCCGGCAGGAAGACATGCGCGTAGTTTGCCGTCTCATTGAGGAAGAGGTCGTGCACGACGACGCACTCCATCGCGGCCAGCCCTGCGGCGACATGCTTGGTATCGGGGTCGGACTGCAGGATGTCCTCGCCCTGGATGTAGATGCCCTTGAATGAGCCGTCGACGGCGGCATCCAGCATGTTGGGGATGCGCAGGCCGGGCTCCTCGTCCAGCTTCACGCCCCACAGGCTCTCATAGATGTCGCGCACGGCTTCGCCGGAGATATGGCGATAGCCCGGCAGCTCATGCGGGAAGGAACCCATGTCGCAGGAGCCCTGGACATTGTTCTGGCCGCGCAGCGGGTTCACGCCGACGCCCGGACGGCCGATATTGCCGGTGGCCATGGCGAGGTTGGCGATCGCCATCACCGTAGTCGAGCCTTGGCTGTGCTCGGTGACGCCGAGGCCGTAATAGATCGCGCCGTTGCCGCCCTTGGCGTAAAGGCGCGCGGCACCCCGGATCGCTTCAGGATCGACGCCGGACAGCTTGCCGACCGTCTCGGGGCTGTTTTCCGGCAGGGCGACGAAGGACGCCCAGTCCTGGAACTCGGCCCAGTCGCAGCGCTCGCGGATAAAGGCTTCGTCGAACAGGCCCTCGGTGACGATGACGTGGGCCAGTGCCGTCAGCACCGCGACGTTGGTGCCGGGCTTCAGCGGCAGGTGGTAGTCGGCCTCGACATGCGCCGACTTCACCATCTCGGTGCGGCGCGGGTCGAGCACGATCAGCTTGGCGCCCTCACGCAGCCGCTTCTTCAGCCGCGAGGCGAACACCGGATGCGCCGTAGCGGGATTGGCACCGATGATGACGGCAACGTCGGTGTATTCGACCGAGTCGAAGTCCTGCGTGCCGGCCGAGGTGCCGTAGGTCTGGCCGAGGCCGTAGCCGGTCGGCGAATGGCAGACGCGCGCGCAGGTGTCGACATTGTTGTTGCGGAAGCCCTGCCGCACCAGCTTCTGGACGAGATAGGTCTCCTCGTTCGTGCAGCGCGAGGAGGTGATGCCGCCGATCGAGCCGCGTCCGTACTGGTACTGGATGCGGCGGAATTCCTTTGCCGTATGGGCGATCGCCTCTTCCCAGCTCACCTCGCGCCACGGATCGGTGATCCTCTCCCGGATCATCGGCGACAGGATCCGATCCTTGTGGGTGGCATAGCCATAGGCAAAACGGCCTTTGACGCAGGAATGGCCGTGGTTCGCCTTGCCGTCCTTGTAGGGCATCATGCGGATGACTTCGTCACCCTTCACTTCCGCCTTGAACGAGCAGCCGACGCCGCAATAGGCGCAGGTCGTGACGGCCGAGCGCTCCGGCATGCCCTTCTCGAGCACGGTCTTCTCGCGCAATGCGTCGGTCGGGCAGGCCTGCACGCAGGCGCCGCAGGACACGCATTCGGAAGCGATGAAATCCTCATGCATGCCGGCGACCATGCGGGACTCGAAGCCGCGGCCCTCGATGGTCAGCGCGAAGGTGCCCTGCACCTCTTCGCAGGCGCGCACGCAGCGTGAGCAGACGATGCACTGCGCCGGATCATAGGTGAAGTAGGGGTTGGACTCATCGCGGGCGATGTAGTCGACCGCCAGCGAGCCATGGCCGGGCGCCACGCCGCCTTCTTCCTTGACGTGGTTGCGGCCTTCGACGCCGTAGCGGTTCTCGGTCAGACCGACCGACTCCGCAACCGCGTCGAACTCGCTGGCGCCGGTTCCGGCCTTCTCGTTCCAGCCGGTCGGATGGTCGGAGACGTAGAGTTCCATGACGCCACGGCGGATGGCATCGAGCCGCTCGGACTGCGTGCGCACCACCATGCCCTCGCCGACCGGCGTCGTGCAGGATGCGGGCGTGCCGCCGCGGCCGTCGATCTCGACCAGGCAGACGCGGCACGAGCCGAAAGAGTCCAGCATGTCGGTGGCGCAGAGCTTCGGGATCTCGACCCCGCCTTCCATCGCCGCGCGCATGATCGAGGTGCCTTCCGGCACGGTGATGCTTTGCCCGTCGACGGTCAGCGTCACCTGCTTCGCCGCTCTCGACTCCGGCGTTCCGTAGTCGATCTCTTCGATGAGTGTCGGGAAGTCGGCTTTGATGTTCATCTGCCAGCTCCTATTCGGCAGCCACGCGCGTCGGCGCCGGCTTGAAATCCTCGGGGAAATGCGTGATCGAGCTCATCACCGGGTAGGGCGTGAAGCCGCCCAGGGCGCAGAGCGATCCGAACTTCATCGTGTTGCAGAGGTCGGTGACCAGAGCGAGGTTCTTCTCCGCCTCGATGCCCGCGGCGACCTTGTCCAGAACCTCCATGCCGCGCGTCGAGCCGATGCGGCAGGGCGTGCACTTGCCGCAGCTTTCGATGGCGCAGAACTCCATGGCAAAGCGCGCCTGCTTCATCATGTCGGCGCTGTCGTCGAACACGGTTATGCCGGCATGCCCGATCAGCCCGTCCTTGGCAGCAAAAGCCTCGTAATCGAACGGCGTGTCGAAAAGCGCGCGTGGGAAATAGGCGCCGAGCGGGCCGCCGACCTGCACCGCCTTCACCGGCCGCCCCGAAGCCGTGCCGCCGCCGATCTCGTCGACGATTTCGCCCAGCGTCAGGCCGAAGGCCGTCTCGAACAGGCCGCCATGCTTGACGTTGCCGGCGATCTGGATCGGGATCGTGCCGCGCGAGCGGCCCATGCCGAAATCCTTGTAGTAGGCGGCGCCCTTGTCCATGATGATCGGCACGGAGGCCAGGCTGATCACGTTGTTGATCACCGTCGGCTTGCCGAACAACCCTTGGATCGCCGGCAGCGGCGGCTTGGCGCGCACCACGCCGCGCTTGCCTTCCAAGCTGTTGAGCAACGAGGTTTCCTCGCCGCAGACATAGGCGCCGGCGCCGACGCGGATTTCCATGTCGAAGGCGTTGGGCGAGCCCAGCACATTGACGCCGAGCACGCCCGCCTTGCGGGCGATCGCGACCGCCTTGTTCATCGTCGCCACCGCATGCGGATATTCCGAGCGGATATAGACGAAGCCCTTGGTCGCGCCGGTGGCGATGCCGGCGATCGCCATCCCTTCGATCAGCACGAAGGGATCGCCCTCCATGATCATGCGGTCGGCAAAGGTGGCGCTGTCGCCCTCGTCGGCGTTGCAGACGATATACTTGCGTTCGGAATTCGTATCGAGAACCGTCTTCCACTTGATGCCGGTCGGGAAGCCGGCGCCGCCGCGGCCGCGCAGGCCGGACTCGGTCACCTGTTTCACGATGTCGGCCGGCGCCATGGCGACCGCGTTCTGCAGGCCTCTCAGACCGCCATGCGACTTATAGCTGTCGAGCGACAGCGGGTCGATCACGCCACAGCGCGCGAAGGTCAGCCGCGTCTGCTTGGCGAGGAAGGGGATCTTGTCTGGCGCACCCAGCCAGCGCTTGTGATGGCCACCCTTGAGGAAACCGCTGTCGAACAGGCTTTTCACGTCAGACGGCTTGACCGGCCCGTAGGCGACGCGGCCCTCGGCGGTCGCAACCTCGACCATCGGCTCCAGGAAATAGGCGCCGCGCGAGCCGTTGCGCACGATCTTGGCCTCGACGCCGCGCTCCTTGAGCTCCTTCTCGATCGCCCTGGCGACCTTTTCGGCGCCGAGCGCCAGAGCACCGGAATCGGCAGGGATGTAGATGCGCGGGATCATGAACGCACCTCCGCGACGATCTCTTCGATCTTCTCGTCGTCGAGCCGGCCGATCACTTCGCCGTCGAGCATCGCCGACGGCGAGCAGGCGCAAAGCCCGAGGCAATAGACCGGCTCCAGTGTAACCGATCCGTCGCGCGCGGTCTCGTGAAAATCGATCCCGAGCAGTTGCTTGACCTTGGTCGCGACGGCTTCCGAACCCATCGACTGGCAGGCTTCCGCCTGGCAGAGCTTCAGCACATGCCGGCCGGCCGGCTTGGCGCGGAAATCGTGATAGAAGGTGACGACGCCATGCACCTCCGCTCGCGAGAGGTTCAGCCCGTCGGCGATGACCGGAAGCGCCGCCTGCGGCACATGGCCGAATTCTTCCTGGATGCCGTGGAGAATCGGCAGCAACGGACCTTCGAGGTCCTTCAACTCCTCGATGATCGCCGCTATGCGCGACGCGATCTCGGTACTTGCAGGCTGCATCGGCATGCAGCGCCCTCCCTGGCCGTAGCGCCAACACATATGTCACCCCAAAATATAGAGCGGTTTTGGGGCAACGACATGCACAGGGCGCGATATCGCTAAGTCCTTATGAAATCAGAGGAAACCTCCGAGATCAATAAAGCAGTCTCGTCGCTTGATAGAAATTTTCTATCAGAAACGCTGAGCCCGCATTGTCTAGCCTAGCGGTGGGAACGGAAATCGTCTGCCAGCGCCATTGCCTCGTCCAGCAGCGCCTGCACCAGCGGCGTGTGCGGCTCGCGCGGCGCCGCCACCAGCCCGACCGTGTGGCTGGCATCCGGATCGACTATCGGAATGGCCCGGATCGGTTCGGAAAAGCCGAATGTTTCCGCAAGGTTGAGCGGCATGATCGACGACCACTTGCCGGTCCGGATATGCGAGAACAGCACGATCATCGAGTTGGATTCCAGTGTCGGCCGCACCTGCACGCCGGCTTCCGCCAGATGCTGGTCGATGATGCGGCGGTTCTGCATGTCCGGCGTCAGCAGGCAGAGCGGCAACTGGCTGATCTCTGCCCACGTCACTTTGTCGCGGTCGGAATAGGGGTTGCCGACTGCCGTGATCAGCTGGTAGCGCTCGTCATAGAGCGGCACGCTGGTTACCCGCCCCAGCGGCTCGTTGTCGAGATAGGTGATGCCGGCATCGACATCGAGATTGCCGAGCAGCGTCAGCACCTCGATCGAGGTCCGTGACAGCACCGAAAAGGTGACGCCGGGATGCTTGTCGCGGAATGGCGTCGTCAGCCGCGCCACCATGGCGAGCGCCGTCGGAACGGCGGCGATGCGGATGCGGCCGGACAGGCCGTGGCGCGCCGCCCGCATCTCCTCGCGCATGGTCCTTGAATCGCCGACGATGCGGCGCGCCCAAACCAGCACCTGCTTGCCTTCCGGCGTCAGACCCTGGAAACGCGAGCCGCGCAGCACCAGCATGACGCCGAGCTGCTCCTCGAGCTGCTTGATGCCGGCCGACAGCGTCGGCTGGGTGACGCCGCACACCTCGGCGGCGCGGCCGAAATGCTCTTCCCTGGCTAAAGCGATGAAGAATTCCAGCTTGTCGATCATGTCATCCGATCCACGGTCTGCCCAAGGTCGGGGAAATCGCTTTGCTTCGCAAGGCGGATGAACGATAGGATCTCATCCACATTTTTGAGCCGGCTTATCTGTTTTCCCGCGCCGCGCATGGCGCTATGTGGGGTAGGCGGAAGCAGGGAGGAGCAGATGCTGGGTTGGTTTCGCAGACTGTTGCCGCGCGAGGATCGCTTCTTCGAACTGTTCGAACGGCATTCGCGCACGGTGGTCGGCGGCGCCGAGGCGCTTGAGCAGCTTCTCCAGGGCCGGGACATCGACCGCTGGTGCCAGACGATCGTCGATCTGGAGGACGAAGCGGACGGGATCACCGCGGAGGTGCTGCTTGCCGTCAGGCGCTCCTTCATCACGCCCTTCGACCGCGGCGACATCAAGGATCTGATCCAGTCGATGGATGATGCCATCGATACGATGCACAAGGCCGTCAAGACGGTGAAATTGTTCGAGATGAGGGAATTCGATCCGCTGATGCGGGAAATGGGCAGCGTCATCGTCGAGGCCGCCCGCCTGGTAGCAGAGGCCATCCCACTGCTCGGCAAGGTTGGCGCCAACGCCGCGCGGCTGAACGCCATCGCCGAAGAAGTCATGCGCGTTGAGGGCCGCGCCGACGACCTGCACGAGCAGGGCCTGAAGGACCTGTTCAAGCGGCACGGCCGCAGCGACCCTATGGCCTACCTGATCGGCTCGGAGATTTACGGCCAGCTGGAAAAGGTGGTCGACCGTTTCGAGGACGTCGCTAACGAGATCAGCGGCATCGCGATCGAGAACGTCTAACAGATGGACGCCGCGATCGCCTTTCCCCTGCTGGTCGGCCTCGTCGCCGTGGCGCTGTTCTTCGATTTCCTCAACGGCCTGCACGATGCCGCCAACTCGATCGCGACTATCGTCTCCACCCGCGTGCTGAGGCCGCACTATGCCGTGTTCTGGGCGGCTTTCTTCAATTTCATCGCCTTCCTGTTCTTCGGTCTGCATGTCGCCGAGACGGTGGGAAAGGGCATCGTCGACGCCGAGATCGTGACTCCGGCAGTTATCTTCGCCGCGCTCATCGGAGCCATCGTCTGGAACATCGTCACTTGGATCGCCGGCATTCCGTCGAGCAGCTCGCATGCGCTGATCGGCGGGTTGGTCGGCGCCGGCGTCGCCAAGGCCGGCCCGGGGGCCATCGTCTGGTCCGGGCTCGGCAAGACGGCCGCGGCGATCGTGCTCTCGCCGGCGACCGGATTCGTGCTGGCGCTTGTCCTTATCCTCATCGTCTCATGGCTGTTCGTTCGGCAGACGCCGTTCGCGGTCGATAACAGCTTTCGCGTCCTGCAGTTCTTCTCTGCCTCGCTCTATTCGCTGGGGCACGGCGGCAATGACGCGCAGAAGACCATGGGCATCATCGCCGTGCTGCTCTATTCGCAAGGCATGCTCGGCCAGAGCTTCCACGTGCCGTTCTGGGTGGTCATCACCTGCCAGTCGGCATTGGCGCTGGGCACGCTCTTCGGCGGCTGGCGCATCGTGCACACGATGGGATCGAAGATCACTCGGCTGAACCCGATGCAGGGTTTTTGCGCCGAGACCGGCGGGGCGATAACGTTGTTCGCCGCCACCTGGCTCGGTGTCCCGGTCTCGACCACGCATACAATCACCGGCGCCATCATCGGCGTGGGTGCTGCCCGCCGCGTCTCGGCGGTGCGCTGGGGCATTGCCGGCAACATTGTCGTGGCGTGGGTGATCACCCTGCCGGCGACGGCGGCGATTTCGGCGTTGACCTATTTTGTCACGCGCCTGGCGGTCTGAGGCAAAGCTGGTGCTGAAATCTACTCGCCCGCAAGACACAGTATGTTGCCGTCCGGGTCCTTGAACCAGGCGACCTTCATGCCGTAGCCGACATGGACATCGCCCTCGACCGTCAGCCCGGGCATCTCATAGCGCTCGAAGGTGACGCCCTTCGACTTCAGGGCCTGGACAATGGCGCCGATCTGGTCGCCGACCGTCCAGGTCAACGCCGTCGCCTTGTTGGTACCGGCGAATTCTGAACGATAGACGTTGATGACCGTGTCTCCGCTTTTGTAGACGATCAGTTCTCCGGCCATGTCGTCGACAGGCTTGAGGCCCAGCGTTCCTTCGTAAAAGCCCTGCGCTCTCGAAAGGTCTTTCACCGCCACATTGGCCGCTGCGTTGCTGTTTGCGAGCATGACAGTCTCCTTTTCCGGTTGCCGTCGCTCATGGCAACCGAGATAGGGCCCCTGGATCGATTGGCCATGGCAATCGGCGGATCGGGACGCGCTCGGCCAAATCCGACACCACCGGTCGTTTTCCGGAGCACGCCGGACGAGCCATTGCGCCACGGCTTGGTTCTGCCGGGAAACTGCACTATCTGGAACGCCAAACTCCGAGGAAAGACCATGGCTGTAACCAAGGAAACCGTCATCGAGCGCCTGAGGACGGTCAATGGACCGGACTTCACCGGCAACATCGTCGACCTCGGCCTGGTATCTGAGATTTTCATCGCCGATTCCAAGGTGTTTTTCTCGATTACCGTTCCCGCCGCCCGCGCCCAGGAGATGGAGCCGCTGCGCGCCGCCGCCGAGCGTGTCGTCAAGGCGATCCCCGGCGTCGCCAACGCCGTCGTCGCGCTGACGGCGGAGAAGAAGGGCGGTGGCATGGAGGCGCCGGTTCGGCCGGCTTCGCAAGCAGCGTCGCCACGACCTGCTCCCCAGGCAGCGCCGCAGCGTCCTGGCCCGCAGGCGCCGGCTTCTCACAGTCACGGCAAACGCGGCGTGCCCGGCATCGATGCGATCATCGCGGTCGCGTCCGGCAAGGGCGGCGTCGGCAAATCGACCACCGCCGTCAACCTGGCGCTCGGCCTTGCCGCCAATGGGCTAAGCGTCGGCGTGCTCGATGCCGATATCTACGGGCCGTCAATGCCGAGGCTGCTCAACATTCACGGCCGGCCGCAGACGGTCGACGGCAAGATCCTGAAGCCGATGCAGAATTACGGCCTCAAGGTGATGTCGATGGGCTTCCTGGTCGACGAGGAGACGCCGATGATCTGGCGCGGCCCGATGGTCATGTCGGCGCTCACCCAGATGCTGCGCGAGGTCGAATGGGGACCGCTCGACGTGCTGGTCGTCGATATGCCGCCCGGCACCGGCGATGCCCAGCTCACCATGGCCCAGCAGGTGCCGCTGGCCGGTGCCGTCATCGTCTCGACGCCGCAGGACCTGGCGCTCATCGATGCGCGCAAGGGCCTCAACATGTTCAAGAAAGTCGACGTGCCGCTGCTCGGCATCGTCGAGAACATGAGCTATTTCCTCGCGCCCGACACCGGCAGGCGCTACGACATCTTCGGCCATGGCGGCGCGCGCCGCGAGGCCGAACGGCTCGGCGTCACCTTCCTTGGCGAGGTGCCGCTGGAGATGGGCATCCGCGAAAGCTCGGACGCCGGCGCCCCGGTGGTCGCATCCAAGCCGGACGGCGCCGAGGCGAAGATCTATCGCGATATCGCCGCGAGGGTATGGGACAGGGTCCAAGAGGAACGCGGCGCCGCCGAGGCGGCAGTGCCCAGCATCGTGTTCGAGTAATTCGCCGGGCCGCAGCTAGGTGTCCGATTTCCTTTCCAGCCGGGAATCGCCTCCTTCAGGATTTCCGGGTCGTGGAGGGCGTCCCACACTTTCTCGACGGGTGCGGCGATCCGCTCCTCGCCTTCGATCACCAAGGCCATCAAGACCTCCCGGATTGCTGGCTCGATTGGTCCTAGTGCGCGGCCCTTTCTACGTCTATCGCACCAAAGTGCGGGTCTGCGGCGTGTCTGCCTCTTGCCTGCATGGGCGCGTTGTCATATCGATTTGTCATACAAATACGGAGACCACGATGGCAGGCGCCCCCACCAAGAAGAAGAAATTTCGCTCGCAGGAGTGGTTCGACAATCCCGACAACCCGGGCATGACGGCGCTCTATCTCGAACGCTACCTCAATTACGGACTGACCCGCGCCGAGCTGATGTCGGGCAAGCCGCTGATCGGCATCGCGCAGACGGGTTCCGATCTCTCGCCCTGCAACAGGCACCATCTCGAGCTCGCCAAGCGCGTGCGCGAAGGCATTGTCTCGATGGGCGGCATCCCCTTCGAGTTCCCGTGCCACCCGATCCAGGAGACCGGCAAGCGGCCGACGGCGGCGCTCGACCGCAACCTCGCCTATCTCAGCCTCGTCGAGGTGCTCTACGGCTATCCGCTCGACGGCGTCGTGCTGACCATCGGCTGCGACAAGACTACGCCCGCGCTCTTGATGGCGGCGGCGACCGTCAACATTCCGGCGATCGCGCTTTCGGTCGGCCCGATGCTCAATGGCTGGCATAAGGGCAAGCGCACCGGCTCCGGCACCATTGTCTGGGAATCGCGCCAGCGGCTGTCGGCCGGCGAGATCAATTATGACGAGTTCATGGACATCGTCGCCTCCTCGGCGCCGTCGACCGGCTATTGCAACACCATGGGTACCGCCACCACCATGAACTCGCTTGCCGAAGCGCTCGGCATGCAGCTGCCGGGCTCGGCCGCGATCCCCGCGCCCTATCGCGAGCGCGGCCAGATTGCCTACGAGACCGGCAAGCGCATCGTCGATATGGTGCATGAGGACCTGAAGCCGTCGGACATCATGACCCGCCAGGCGTTCGAGAATGCCATCGTCGTCAATTCGGCCATCGGCGGCTCGACCAACGCGCCGATCCACCTCAATGCCATCGCCCGCCATCTCGGCGTGCCGCTCGACAATGACGACTGGCAGAACATCGGCCTTAACGTGCCGCTGATCGTCAACCTGCAGCCGACGGGCGAGTATCTCGGCGAGGACTATCACCATGCCGGCGGCGTGCCGGCCGTCGTGGCCGAACTGCTGAAGGGCGGACTATTGCCGCACCCCGACGCGATCACCGCCAACGGCAAGTCGATCGGCGACAATTGCCGCGGCGCGGTCAACGAAAATCACGATGTCATCCGCGGCGTCGACAAGCCGCTCAAGAGCAATGCCGGCTTCATCAACCTCAAGGGCAATCTGTTCGATTCCGCCATCATGAAGACCAGCGGCATCTCGCCCGAATTCCGCGAGCGCTATCTCTCGAACCCGAACGATCCGGAGGCTTTCGAAGGCAACGCCATGGTCTTCGACGGCCCGGAGGATTACCACGCCCGCATCGACGATCCGGCGCAGGGCATCGACGAGCACACGATCCTGTTCATGCGCGGCGCCGGTCCGGTCGGCTATCCGGGCGGCGCCGAGGTGGTCAACATGCAGCCGCCGGCCCATCTCATCAAGAAGGGCATCCATTCGCTGGCCTGCATCGGCGATGGCCGCCAGTCCGGCACGTCGGGTTCGCCATCGATCCTCAACGCATCGCCGGAGGCAGCGGTCGGTGGCGGGCTGGCGCTGCTCAAGACTGGCGACCGCGTCCGCATCGACCTGAGGAAGGGCACCGCCAATATCCTTGTCGGCGACGAGGAGATCGCCAGGCGGCGGGCAGCGCTGCAGGGCAATGGCGGCTATGACTATCCCGAGCACCAGACGCCCTGGCAGGAGATCCAGCGCGGCATGGTCGACCAGTTCTCCGCCGGCATGGTGCTGAAGCCGGCGGTGAAATATCAGGATGTCGCGCACACCAGGGGCGTCCCGCGCGACAACCACTGAATTCAGAGCACGGCGACAATCGAAGGGCGGTCCGCTTTCCGGCGGACCGCCCTTTCTCATGGCCCTTGTTTCGGCCGCGGGGCATCTACAGATTAGCCCGATCCCGGCGGCCCTACGGAGGGAGGCTATATTTGGCGAAACGGCGCTCTTCCCTCGGCTTCCTCGGCATGTTCGGCCGTTCGGGCGACTTGCGCCAGCTCGACGACGCCTTGCGCAAGGCCGACTTGCATCCGGCACTGGTGCCTGAGGGCGTCAAGCTCACCATCGTCAACCTGATGAAGGATCATTGGCCCGAGGAGCCGCCGCCTCAGGCTTATCAATCGGTGGCGCAACTCTGCGGCTATTGCGTCGCCGGACCGGAAACCTTCGAGCGGGCCAATGGCAGGGAGCGCACTTTGGAAGCCGAGCGCCGCATCGAGGCCGCGCTCGAAGCCGGCGACAGCCTCGATGCGCAGATCGTGCTGTTGACGCTGCACGCGAAGCTGATCAACGCCGAAGTCATCGAGCGCTATGGGCTGCGTGCGGAGTGATCTGCGAGAGCGGAAAGATCAGCCGCCCATCTTGTTGCGCGGCAGCTTGATCATCTCGCCGAAGCGCGCGCGCAGCTTGTCGTCGACGAGCCGCGACACATGGCGCGGAAAGCGCTCGGCCAGCACGCGCTTTTTCTCGGCGATCGCCCGCTGCAAAATGTCGGGCCGGCCCTTCTCGTTCCATTCCTTGGGCGAGAAGCGATCGCCGACTGCGGGATAAAAATATTCGGTCTGCATCAGCTTCAAAGTCTGCTCGTTGCCGAGATAGTGGCCCGGGCCCTTAAGGCAGACATCGGCGATCGTGTCGATCGACAGCGCCTCGTCCGTCACCTCGATGCCGCGCACGCATCGCAGGCAGTGGCCGAGCATGTCGTTGTCGATGATCAGGCTTTCGAGACAGAAGCCGAGCAGCGAGGCATGCATGCCGGCCGATTCATAGACGAGGTTGAGGCCGGCAAGACCGGCCATCACATCGGTGATGCCTTTTTCATAGCCGGACTGGATGTCGGGCAGCTTCGAATCCGTCATGCCCGCGGCCGAGCCGCCCGGCAGGTCGTAATATTGAGCCATCTGCGCGCAGGCCGCGGTCAACACGGCCTGCTCGGCCGAACCGCCGGACATGGCGCCGGTCCGGAGATCGGAGACGAACGGCCAGGTGCCGAAAATCGCCGGATGGCCGGGCTTGATGGCGTTGACATAGACCAGGCCCATCAGCACTTCGGCCACCGCCTGCACGACGGCGCCGGCAATCGCGGCGGGAGCCGTGGCGCCGGCCTGGCCGGCCGACAAGAGCAGGATCGGAATGCCGCCCTCGACGCAGGCTTCGAGCACGCCGCAGGCGTCCTCGGCGAATTTCATCGGCGGCACCACGAAGCAGTTCGAGTTCGACACGAAAGGCCGCGCCCGGAAATTCTCCTCGCCGCCGGCGATCGCATAGAGCATTTCCAGCGCCGGCTTGACGTTCTCTCGCACGGTGAACGAGGTGCCGACATGCTTGGATGTCCCCAGTACGCAGGCATAGAGCGTGTTGAAGTCCATCTCGAGCGGATCGGGAATATCGCGCGGCACCATGGTGCGCTGGAAGAAATGGATGTTGTCGAGCCCGTCGACGAGACGGGCGGCGTCATAGATGTCCTGCAGCTGCGATTCGCGATATTCGCGCTTCTCGACATCGACCAGATGCACCGCCGCGCCCGCCGTGCCGTAGTGCACGCGTTTGCCCTGGATCACCATGTCGTGCTTGGGATCCTGGCCGTGGAGCGTGAAATGGCGCGCCGCCTTCTTGATCGTGTCGAGCACCAGCGCGCGCGGCAGGCGGATGCGGCCGTCGTCGCCGTAGCTCGCCCCGACCCTGGTCAGCGCCTTGATGCAGGAGGGGATGGCGTTGGCGAAGCCCACCGTCTCCAGAAGCGTCAGCACCGCTTCATGGATGCGTTCCTTGTCATTCTGGCTCAATGGCCCGTAGCTGCCGCCTTCAAGGCCGGCTCGCACCGGACGGATGTCGTCTGCGAGCGGTGCTGCCCGCATCGCGCGGCGCGCTTCGCGCCCGCCGGACCGCCGCGAACGCTGGTCCGACGTCGTTTCCTGCTTCTCAAGAGCCACTGACATGGAAAGCACTCCACCTTTGCTTTTTCAGGGGCAGGATGCGCGGCGGTTGGTCCACCATCGGCCTGCCTCGTCCCCTTTGTGCCTCGACTATGCCGTCGGCATTGGCACAGCCTATGAGCCAGTCAATCCCGTCGAATATGCCAGGATGCTAAAGCCTCGAGGCGCGCCAAAATAAAAGAGCCGGCAAAACGCCGGCTCTTCATGTGGCAGTCCGTGGTGATCAGGCGGCAGCGGGCCTGCGGCCGGCGGCCGTGGCGAGCTCCCGGATCCCGGGCTCGATGTGCTGCAGCGAGATCGAGGAGATGCCCAAACGCATGAAACGCGAGGGCTTTTCGCTGCGGTCGAAGAACCGGTCGCCGGGTTCGATGATGACGCTGCGCGAAGCGGCCGCTTCGGCGAGCCCTCGTGAATCGGTACCGCGCGGGCCCTCCAGCCACAACGACGTGCCTCCCGCCGAGTCGGTCGAGCGCCATTCTGGCAGGAAAGCGGAAATCGCATGGACCAGACGCTTGCGCCGCTCGTCGAAGGCGGCGGAGAGCCTGCGCACCAGCGCCTCGTGATGGCCGAGCGACAAAAACAGCGCAACGGCGCGCTGGTTGTTTGCCGGCGGGTGCCTGAGCATGAAGCGGCGCAACGCGCGAAGCTCGGCAATCAGTCCTGCCGAAGCGACGATGTAGCCGAGCCTCAGACCCGGAGCCAGCGTCTTCGACATCGAGCCGACATAGATGACGCGGCCCGAGCGATCGAGGCTCTTCAGCGCCTGCTGCGGCGCCTCGTCGAGAAGCTGGCTGTCATAGCCGTCCTCGATGATGATCTGGTTGTTGCGGTTGGCCCGCGCCAGCAAATCCTGCCGCCGCTCGGCGGACAACGGCACCATCGTCGGGCAATGATGGCTGGGCGTGACGAAGACAAAGCCGGAATCGCTGGGAATCGCCGAGGTCACGATGCCCGACTGGTCGACCGGGACCGGCTGGATATCTGCGCCGGCGAGCCGGAAGATCGAGCGGGCATCCGGATAGCCGGGGTCTTCCATTGCCACCTTCGAGCCCTTGGTCATCAACAGCGAGGCGAGCATATAGAGCGCGTTCTGCGCGCCCAGGGTCACGATGATCTCGTCCGGATTGGCGAAGATGCCGCGGCGCGGCAAAAGCCGGGCCTGGATCTGCTCGATGAGCAGCGGATCGTCCCGGTCGACCATGTCGGATGCCCAGTTGCGGATCTCCAGCACCGCGAGCGCCATGCGGTTGCACTCGCGCCATTCCGCGGTCGGAAACAGCGCCGGATCGAACTGGCCGTAGACGAACGGGTAGGAGGACTTGATCCAGTTGTCGTGCTTGGCCGGCGGCGGCATATCGCTGGCGGCGATCTGCCGACGCGCCTTCCAGTCGATCTCATTCTGCTGGTCGGGCGCCTTCTGGTGCGGTTTGGCGGGTGTGGCGAGCACCTCAGGGTTGACGAAGTGGCCGCGCCTCTCGCGCGCCACAAGAAAACCTTGGTCGACCAGCTGCTGGAAGGCAAGCACCACCGTGCCGCGGGCAACGCCAAGTTTTTCCGCCAGAATCCGGCAGGATGGCAGCGGCATCGAAGCGGCGATCTGCCGGTCGAGGATGGCTGCGACGATCGCCTGGCGGATCTGTGCCTGGAGAGTTTGTCCGGATTCGGCCGAAATCCGGAACAGGCCGGACCATATGGCCGTGTCATTGCGCTGTGGCATGGGAGATCATCCTCGGATGGCCAGCTGTTTTCACTTGGCTGGACCAGTCGAGTGTAGGGGTGGCACAAGGGGTTGCGCCAATCAATTTTTCTGATCGCTGGGATTTATGCCAGTGATCCATTGGTCACGAAAGGGGCGCGTCCGCCAGGGAAGCGGATGTTGCGGGGCATCATAAAAGCGTGATGCAGTGCGTCACTGCCGCGCTTGAACGAAACGGAAATCCGGCTCAATACATTGTCGCGACGACACGCGCCGGAAACATCGGGCCTGTTAAAATGGTCTAAAAACCCGCCAGGAGCCACCATTGGATCAGTCAGCCTTCGACAAGCAGGTCACCGCCCTGCGTGAGCAGCGCGCGGCAGCCAAGGTCACGATGCGCGAAGCCTTCGCCGCCGATCCCAAGCGCTTCGAGAAATTCTCCGCCACCGATGGCGATCTTCTGCTCGACTGGTCGAAATGCGCGGTCGACGCCGACACGATGGCAATGCTGGAGAAGCTCGCCGGCGCCGCCGACATCGAAGGCCGACGCGCCGCGATGTTCGAAGGCAAGAAGATCAACATCACCGAAAACCGCGCCGTGCTGCACACGGCGCTGCGCAATCTGACCGGCAAGAGCGTCGTGGTCGATGGCCAGGACACCAAGGCCGATGTGATCGCCGTGCTCGACGCAATGGGCGCCTTCGCTGATGCGATCCGCTCCGGCGAGGCGGCCGGCGCCACCGGCAAGAAGATCACCCACATCGTCAATATCGGCATTGGCGGCTCGGATCTTGGCCCGGCGATGGCGACGTTGGCGCTCGCTCCCTACCATGACGGCCCGCGTGCGCATTATGTCTCCAATGTCGACGGCGCCCATATCCACGACACGCTGAAGGGCCTGTCTCCCGAGACGACTTTGTTCATCATCGCCTCCAAGACTTTCACCACTGTCGAGACGATGACCAATGCCGAGACGGCGCGCAGATGGGTGGAAAAGGCGCTGGGCAAGGAGGCGATCGGCAAGCATTTCGCCGCCGTCTCGACCGCGCTCGACCTGGTGGCCAAGTTCGGCATCGCCTCCGAGCGCGTCTTCGGTTTCTGGGACTGGGTCGGCGGCCGCTACTCGGTCTGGAGCGCCATCGGCCTGCCGGTGATGATCGCCATCGGCCCGCGCAATTTCCGCGCCTTCCTCGACGGCGCGCATGAGATGGACGAGCATTTCCGCTCGGCCCCCCTGCAAAAGAACCTGCCTGTTTTGCTGGGGCTGATCGGCTGGTGGCACCGCGTCGTCTGCAAATACCCGGCCCGCGCCGTCATTCCATACGATCAGCGCCTGTCGCGCCTGCCGGCCTATCTGCAGCAGCTCGATATGGAATCGAACGGCAAGAGCGTGACACTGGACGGCCGCGCGGTGACTACGCCGACCGGCCCGCTGGTCTGGGGCGAGCCCGGTACCAACGGCCAGCACGCCTTCTTCCAGCTTTTGCACCAGGGCAGCGATTTCATCCCGGTCGAGTTTCTTGCCGCAGCCGTCAGCCACGAGCCGGAACTGAAGACCCACCACGATCTCTTGCTTGCCAATTGCCTAGCGCAGTCGGAAGCCTTCATGAAGGGCCGCACGCTGGAAGAGGCGCGCGCGCAGATGCTGGCCAAGGGCATGAAGCCCGCCGATGTCGACCGCATCGCGCCGCATCGCGTCTTTTCGGGCAACCGTCCGTCGCTCACCATCCTCTACCGGAAGCTTGATCCGCGCACGTTCGGTCGCCTGATCGCGCTCTATGAGCATCGCGTCTTCGTCGAAGGCACGCTGTTCAACATCAACTCGTTCGACCAGTGGGGTGTCGAACTCGGCAAGGAACTGGCGACAGGCCTGCTGCCTGTCGTGGAAGGCAAGGAGACTGCCGCAAAACGCGACGCCTCGACTGCCGGATTGGTGGCTCATATCCACCAATTGCGCGGCGCGGAGTAAAAGGATTGGCGGATATCAAGGGAATTCTGTTCGACAAGGACGGCACGCTTGTCGACTTCAACGCTACCTGGCTCGGCATTGCCGATTTCATGGCCATGGACGCCGCCGAAGGCGATCGCTGGAAAGCCGACAGGTTGCTCGCCGCCGCCGGCTTCGATTTCGTCAACAAGCGTTTCAAGCCCGATTCGATCTTTGCCTCGGGCTCGAACATGGACGTCGTCGAGCTCTGGTTCCCGCGCCTGTCGGAGGAGGACCAGATGCTGGCCGTCGCCCGCTTCAACGAGATCACTTCGGTTCAGGGCTCGTCGATGGCTGTCGCGCTGCCCGGTATCGTCGAATCGCTGCGGGCGCTGCACAAGCGATCCTTCCGGCTGGGCGTCGCCACCAACGATTCCACCAGCGGCGCCGAGAAGACGCTCGCCACGCTCGGTGTCGCGCAGCTCTTTGACGCCGCCTTCGGCTATGATGCGGTCGCGAATCCGAAGCCCGCGCCCGACACGGTCATCGCGTTCTGCGATCTGACGGGACTGAAGCCCGGCGAGATCGCCATGGTCGGCGACAATCGCCACGATCTCGAAATGGCGCGTGCCGGCGGCTGCGGCCTGGCGATCGGCGTGCTTTCCGGCACGGGCACGCGTGACTCGCTGTCGCCGATGGCCGACGTCATCCTGGATTCGGTCGCCGACTTGCCGGATTTTCTCGCCGCGCGGATGAGTGTGCCGGCGGGCTGATCAGGGCTCGCTGGGAAGGAAGGCAAATACCCCGCTCGGTTTCGGCGCGCTACCGCCGTTTCCGCCGACATCAGGCACCTGATACTCGCCAAGCAGGCGAAGCCGCCGCCTGGGCAGCCAGGCGCGGCCCGGGTCGCCGACCAGCACCTCGATGCCCGCGGCAAGGCAGCGGTCGAGGAAGGGGACGATCCGCCGCGCGACCGCTTGCCCGTAGAAACGTCGCCGGCGAGCACAATGTCGACCGACGGCGGCGGACAGGCGCTGATGTCCTCGCCGATTATGATGATGGCGACGCCGTTGGCCTCCGCGTTGAGGCGGAGCGCGACGATGCCGTTGCGGTCGATCTCCGCCGCGGTCACTTCCCTAGCCCCGGCTCGCGCCGCGGCGATACCGACAAGGCCGGAACCGGCGCCGAGGTCGAGCACGCGCCGGCCCGCAACGGTTGACGGCCGGTCGAGAACATAGCGCGCCAGCACTGCGCCGCCCGCCCAGGCATAGGCCCAGTAGGGCGGCTGCGGCTCGGCCGCGTGCTCATGCGACCCGTCCTCCGGTTCCAGCAGCCGCCTCAGCCCGCTGCCGGGATGGGCCGTATAGAGCCGGATTTCAGGCAGCGACGGCACCGGCTGAAGCCGCATGTTCGCCTTGATGAATTCGGCGGGGTCGAGGTCGGCGCGATGTATTGGCGTCAGGCCGGCAACATTTTCGTTCAAATCTGCTCCCGCAACGCGCGCCGCAGGATCTTGCCGACCGGCGTCTTCGGCAGTTCGGCGCGGAATTCGATGTATCTCGGCCGCTTGTAGCCGGTCAGGTTCTCGCGGCAATAGACAGTCAGCGTCTCGATGGTGAGCGCTGGATCCTTCCTGACCACAAACAGCTTCGGCACCTCGCCGGAGTGCTCGTCCGGCACGCCGATCGCCGCCACTTCGAGCACGCCCGGGTGCTGCGCCACGACTTCTTCCAGCTCGTTCGGATAGACGTTGAAACCGGAGACCAGGATCATGTCCTTCTTGCGGTCGACGATCTTGGTGTAGCCGCGCTCATCCATGAAGCCCATGTCGCCCGACTTGAAGAACCCGTCCTTGGTCATCACCTTGGCGGTCTCGTCCGGCCGGTTCCAGTAGCCGGCCATAACCTGCGGACCCCGGATGCAGATCTCTCCGACTTCGCCGAGCGGCACGTTGTTGCCGTCGTCGTCGCGGATGGCGATCTCGGTCGATGGCAGCGGCAGGCCGATCGTGCCGGTAAAGTCGCTGGAGCTGAACTTGTTGGCGGTCGCCACCGGCGAGGTTTCGGAAAGTCCGTAGCCTTCGCTCACCGGACAGCCCGTCAGCGCCTTCCAGCGCTCGGCCACGCCTTTCTGCACCGCCATGCCGCCGCCGAGAGTGAGGATCAGCGGCTTGAAGTCGAGCTTGCGGAAATCCTCATTGTTGAGCAGCGCGTTGAACAGCGTATTGAGGCCGGGAAAGATGTGGACCGGGTATTTCTGCAGCTCTTTCACGAAGCCCGGAATGTCGCGCGGGTTCGGAATGAGCACGTTCTGCGCGCCTTGCTGCATGCCCATCAGCGCGTTCACCGTCAGCGCGAAGATGTGGTAGAGCGGCAGCGCGCAGACGAAGTTGAGATGCGCCGGCTTCGGCTTGACCGTATAGGCGTCCTCCACCCAGAGCGAATTCTGCGCCACGTTGGACAAGACGTTGCGGTGCAGCAGCGTCGCGCCTTTCGACACGCCGGTCGTGCCGCCGGTATATTGCAGGAAGGCGATATCGTCGCCCGATACCGCCGCCGGCTTGAAGGCGCTTGCCGAGCCCGCCTTGAGCGCGGCGTTGAATTTGACGTGGCCGGGCAGCGACCAGGCGGGAACCATCTTCTTCACCCGCCGCACGACGAGATTGACGATCGCGCCTTTCAGCCCGCCCAACATGTCGCCCATCGCCGCGACCACGACATGCTTGACCGGCGTCCTGGCGATCACCGCCTGCAGCGTGTTGGCGAAGTTCTCCAGAATGACGATGGCCTGCGCGCCGGAATCCTTGAGCTGATGCTCCAGCTCGCGCGGCGTGTAGAGCGGGTTGACGTTCACCACCGTGAAGCCGGCGCGAAGCACGGCCATCATCGCTACCGGGTATTGCAAAACGTTCGGCATCATCAGCGCCACGCGCGCGCCCTTCTCCAGTCCCTTCGACTGCAGATAGGCGCCGAAGGCCGCCGAAAGCCGCTCGAGCTCGGCATAGGAGATCGACTTGCCCATGCACACGAACGCCGGCCGGCTGGCGAACTGCTTGCAGGCGCCGACGAGGAAGTCGCCAATGGAATCGTAAGGCAGCGGACCGATCTCCGCCGGCATGTTCTTCGGGTAGTTTTTCAGCCAAGGCTTTTCCGGCAACCCTGCCGCGAGTTCCGTGATCGCCTTGGGCAGCCGCCTGGCCGACGCCGAGGCTGCCTTTGCCGCAGGCCTAGCGGTCTTTGCGGTTGCAGCCTTGGCGGCGGATGTGGGGTTCGTCTTCTTTGCAGCGGCAGCCGGTTTCGCAGTGGTCTTCGGCTTGGAGCCGGCCTTCGCAGGTGACGGCGTTTTGGCTGGCGAAGCGGTCTTGGAAGATGAAGCCTTGGCCGCGCCCGCATCGACGGGCGCGGCCTTGGCTGTTGCCTTCGCCGGGGGCGTTGTCTTTGCTGCTTTTGCCACCAAATCCCTCCCTGGTGTCCTGGTCTTGTCGCTGCGCCGCATCTCTTTCCGATTTCGGAAGCGTTCCTCCCGCTGCGGCCGATTGCGGATTCCAAGAAATCCGGCCTGGCATCTATGTATTGCCTCTATCGGCGGCCGTGCAAGTCTTGCCCCAGCGGCAGCGGCGGAAAGATTTGCCGCCGAAATCCTGTCCCTCGACGCCTCCCGCAGGCGTGTCCCCACGAGGACCTGGGATCGCAGGCAGGAGCTCCTCATTCCATTTCGGCAGAGCCTCAATCAATAAAAAAATGCGGTTGTTAACATTAGCGTGAGCGAAAAATTCTGCTCATTTTTTCTGCTATTTGAGGAAAATGCGGATTCTTTTCCTGCTTACCGTGGGGTACGCAAACGGGGTGTTCCAAAGCCCCAAAAACGGTGCTTATATGCGCGCTTCGCGAGCCTGATAGAGGGGCTTGGAAGAACATCAGGGAGTGCTCAATGAAAAAGACAATGACTTTTGCAGCCGCGTTGCTGGCTGCAAGCGTCCTCGGCGGGATGGCCAATGCAAAGACGCTTGTTTATTGCTCGGAAGCGTCGCCGGCCAATTTCGATCCGGGTACGACGACGGGCGGCAACGACTTCGACGCTTCGTCGCGCACGGTCTATTCGCGCCTGGTCGAGTTCAAGCATGGCGGCACCGAGATCGAGCCCGGCCTCGCCGACAAATGGGAAATCTCCGACGACGGCTTGGTCTATACTTTCCACCTGCACCCTGGCGTGAAGTTCCAGACCACCGACTATTTCAAGCCGACCCGCGACCTCAACGCCGATGACGTCGTCTTCTCGTTCGACCGTCAGTTCAACAAGCAGAATCCGTGGAACGGCGAGAAGTATCTGCCGAACCTGACCTGGGATTACTACACTGGCATGGACATGCCGAAATACGTCGCCAAGTGGGAAAAGGTCGACGACCTCACCGTCAAGCTGACGCTGACCGAGCCGAACGCGCCGATGCTGGCCAATCTCGGCATGGACTTCGCCTCGATCGTGTCGAAGGAATATGCCGACCAGCTCGAGAAGGAAGGCAAGATGGCCGACTTCTCGACCAAGCCGATCGGCACCGGGCCGTTCCAGTTCGTCGACTATCAGCTCGATTCGGTCATCCGCTATGCGGCGAACCCCGACTACTTCAAGGGCAAGGAAAAGATCGACGATCTGGTCTTCGCCATCACGCCTGACGCGACCGCCCGCATCCAGAAGGTGCTGGCCGGCGAATGCGATGTCGCTCCCTATCCGAACCCGGCCGACATCGCCACCATCAAGGCCAACAAGGACGTGACCCTGATGGACCAGGCCGGCCTCAACATCGGCTACATGAGCTACAACACCACGATCCCGCCGCTCGACAAGCCGGAGGTTCGTCACGCGCTCAACCAGGCGATCGACCGGGAAGCGCTGATCAAGTCGCTGTTCCAGGACGCTGGCGCGACGCCGGCGCAGAACCTGATCCCGCCGACCATGTGGTCGTGGAACAAGGATGTGAAGTTCGATTCCTATGACCCGGAAGCGGCCAAGAAGGTGCTGGCCGACGCCGGGCTGAAGGAAATCCAGCTCTGGGCTTCCGACCGCGTTCGCCCTTACAACCCGAACTTCCAGCGCGCGGCTGAGCTGATCCAGGCCGACTGGGCCAAGGTCGGCGTCAAGGCCGAGATCGTCAACTACGAGTGGACCAAGTATCGCGAGGAAGGCAAGAAGAAGGAGCGTCCCGGCGCCTTCCAGATCGGCTGGACCGGCGACAATGGCGATCCGGACAATTTCTTCGCCACCCTCTTCGCGTGCTCGGCCATCGGCGTCTCGAACTATTCCAGCTGGTGCGACAAGGACTTCGAGGACCTGATCCAGAAGGCCAAGAAGACCAGCGACCAGGCCGAGCGCACCAAGCTCTATGAGCAGGCGCAGGAAATCTTCGCCAAGCAGGCGCCGGCCTTCCTGCTGGCTCACAGCCAGGTCTATGCCGTTGTCCGCAACAACGTCAGCGGCTTCAAGATGGACCCGCTCGGCATTCATCGCTTCGACGGCGTTGACAAGGCCGAGTAATATTTGCGAACGGGGCGGCGCGAATTGTCGCCGCCCCATTCCATTTCACGATGCTCAGATATCTCCTCAACAAAATCGCACTTCTGATCCCGACGCTCGTCGGCATCACCATCTGCGCCTTCGCCTTTGTCCGGCTGCTGCCCGGCGATCCGATCCTGGCCATGGCCGGCGAGCATGGCGTCACCCCCGCCCGCTACGAAGAGCTCAAGGAACAGTTCGGCTACAATCTTCCGGTCTGGGAGCAGTATGCGCGCTATGTCGGCGAGGTCGCGACCGGCGATTTCGGCGTCTCGATTTCCTCCAAGCGCCCGGTGCTCCAGGAGTTCAAGACGCTCTTCCCGGCGACGCTGGAATTGTCCTTCTTCGCCATGATCTTCGCCATGGCGATCGGCATCCCGGCCGGCATATTCGCGGCCGTCAAACGCGGCTCATGGTTCGATCAGTCGTTGATGGGCACCGCGCTGGTCGGCTATTCCATGCCGATCTTCTGGTGGGGCCTGCTGCTCATCATCTTCTTTTCCGGCTATCTCGGCTGGACGCCGGTGTCGGGCCGCATGGGTCTGCAGTTCTTCCTGAAGCCGATCACCGGTTTCATGACCATCGACAGCATTCTCTACGGCAAATGGGACGCGCTGCGCTCGGCGCTCAGCCATCTCATCCTGCCGGCGATCGTGCTCGGCACGATTCCGCTGGCGGTGATCGCGCGCCAGACCCGTTCGGCCATGCTTGAGGTGCTCGGTGAAGACTATGTCCGCACCGCCCGCGCCAAAGGCCTTTCCGCCGCCCGCGTCATCGGTGCGCACGCACTTCGCAACGCCCTGATCCCGGTCGTCACCACGATCGGCCTGCAGGTCGGCACGCTGCTTGCCGGCGCTATCCTCACCGAAACCATCTTCGCCTGGCCGGGCATCGGCAAGTGGATGGTCGATTCCATCTTCAAGCGCGACTATGTCGTCGTGCAGTCAGGTCTGCTTTTGATCGCACTCATCGTCATGGCCGTTAACCTCATCGTCGACGTGCTTTATGCCGTCATCAACCCGCGCATCAGGGCGGCGTGATGAGCCAATCGACCGAAATCGCCCCGATGGCCGCCGGCAGCCCGGACCGGCTGACCGGCTTCAAGACCTTCTGGCACTATTTCTCAGTGAACCGCGGCGCCGTCATCGGCCTGGTCGTCTTCATCCTGCTGGTGCTGGCGGCGCTCTTTGCGCCGTTGCTCGCGCCCTATGCGCCCGACGTGCAGGACAAGACCGCCTTCCTCAGGCCGCCGGCCTGGCAGGCGGGCGGCAGTTCGCAATATATCCTCGGCACCGATCCGGTCGGTCGCGACATCCTCTCGCGCCTGCTCTATGGCGCGCGTTTCTCGCTGCTCATCGGCGCCGTCGTCGTTACGCTGGCCCTCGTCGGCGGCATCACGCTCGGCTTGCTGGCAGGCTATTTCCGCGGCTGGGTCGACGTCGCGATCATGCGCGTCATGGACCTCATCCTGGCCTTCCCGTCGCTGCTTTTGGCGCTGGTGCTGGTCACCATTCTCGGGCCCGGCCTGTTCAATGCGATGCTGGCGATCTCGCTCGTCCTGCAGCCGCATTTCGCCCGCCTGGTGCGCGCTGCCGTGATGGCCGAGAAGAGCCGCGAATATGTCGTGGCTGCCAAGGTCGCCGGCGCCGGGCACCTGAGGCTGATGCTCAAGACCATCCTGCCGAACTGCCTGGCGCCGCTGATCGTCCAGGGCACGCTGTCCTTCTCGAACGCCATCCTGGAAGCCGCAGCGCTTGGCTTCCTTGGCCTCGGCGCTCAGCCGCCGACACCGGAATGGGGCACCATGCTGGCCTCGGCGCGCGAATTCATCCTGCGCGCCTGGTGGGTGGTGACTTTCCCCGGCCTTGCCATACTTATCACGGTGCTCGCCATCAACCTGATCGGCGACGGCCTGCGCGACGCGCTCGATCCGAAGCTCAGGAGGTCGTGATGGCATTGCTCGACATCCAGAACCTCGTCGTCGAGTTCCAGACCGCCTCCGGCCCGTTCCGCGCCGTTGACGGCGTCTCGCTCCGTGTCGACGAGCGCGAGGTGCTCGCCATCGTCGGCGAATCCGGCTCCGGCAAGTCGGTGTCGATGCTGGCGGTTATGGGATTGCTGCCCTGGACCGCCACTGTCACCGCCGACCGCATGACGTTCGGCGGCCGCGATCTCCTCAAGATGGGTCCGGCCGAGCGCCGCAAGATCATCGGCAAGGACATTGCCATGATCTTCCAGGAGCCGATCGCCAGTCTCAACCCTTGCTTCACCGTCGGCTTTCAGATCGAGGAAGTGCTGCGCTTCCATCTCGGCATGGATCGCGCACAGCGCCGGGCGCGCGCCATCGAGTTGTTGAAGCAGGTCGGCATTCCGGAGCCGGCCGAGCGGCTCAACTCCTTCCCGCACCAGATGTCGGGCGGCCAATGCCAGCGCGTCATGATCGCCATGGCCATTGCCTGCAATCCGAAGCTGCTGATCGCCGACGAGCCGACCACCGCGCTCGACGTCACCATCCAGAAGCAGATTCTCGATCTGCTTGTGTCGCTGCAGGCCAAATACGGCATGGGGCTGATCATGATCACCCACAATATGGGCGTGGTCGCCGAGACCGCCGATCGCGTCATCGTCCAATACAAGGGCCGCAAGATGGAAGAGGCCGACGTGCTGTCGCTGTTCGAGAACCCCAAGAGCAACTATACGCGCGCGCTGCTGTCTGCGCTGCCGGAGAACGCCGTCGGCGACCGGCTGCCGACCGTCTCCGACATGCTGTTCGAGCCGGCGCCCCCAGAAGCCAGTGCATGACCGGAGCCGGCGCATGACCAAGGTTGTCGAAGGCAAGAACATCAAACGCGACTACCATGTCGGCGGCGGCCTGTTCCGCCCCGCGCGCACGGTGCATGCGGTGAAGGGCGTCTCCTTCAGCGTCGATAAGGGCAAGACGCTCGCCATCGTTGGCGAAAGCGGCTGCGGCAAGTCCACGCTCGCTCGCATCATCACGCTGATCGATCCTGCGACTGCCGGCGATTTGTTCATCGACGGCAACAAGGTCGACATCGCCAAGGACGGATTGACCAAGGAAATGCGCCGCAAGGTGCAGATCGTCTTCCAGAATCCCTACGGGTCGCTCAACCCGCGTCAAAAGATCGGCGACGTGCTCGGCGAGCCGCTGCTGATCAATACCGACAAGCCGGCCGAGGAACGTCGCGACCTGGCGATGAACATGCTGAAGAAGGTCGGCCTCGGCCCCGAGCACTACAACCGCTATCCGCATATGTTCTCCGGCGGTCAGCGCCAGCGCATCGCCATTGCCCGCGCACTGATGCTGAACCCGAGCCTGCTGGTGCTGGACGAGCCGGTCTCGGCGCTCGATCTTTCGGTGCAGGCGCAGGTGCTCAACCTGCTCGCCGACCTGCAGGACGAGTTCAAGCTGACCTATGTGTTCATCAGCCACGATCTGTCGGTGGTGCGCTACATCGCCGACGACGTCATGGTGATGTATTTCGGCGAGGCGGTCGAATACGGCTCGCGCGACGAGGTCTTCTCGGACCCCAAGCACAGCTACACCAAGACGCTCTTCGCCGCGACGCCGCGCGCCGACGTGGCAAGCATCAAGGCAAGGCTGGCGAAGAAGGCGGCGTAAGGCTCGAACCAGACGTCCGGGCGTCACGCCAGCTTCGCAATGATCGCCCGCAGCGCTTCACCGAAGCGGTGCACTTCCTCGACCGTGTTGTAGTGCACCAGCGAGGCGCGGATCGCGCCGCTGTCCATCGACAGGTTCAGCCGCTTCATCAGCCGTGGCGCGTACATATGGCCGTCGCGGATGCCGATCTGCAAGGCCGCCATCTCCTCGACGATCCTTTGCGGCGACAGTGTGCCGATGTTGAAGCAGAAGGTCGGCACGCGCTCATGGATACACGCCTCGTCGGCGACGCCGTAAATTGTCGCGCCGCAGGCCTTCAGCACCTTCATCATCTCGCGCGCCAGCGTCAGCTCGTACTCGCGGATGGCGTTCATGCCGGCGGCGATGTTGTCGCGGCGCGAGCGGTTGTTCTCGGCCAAGAAATTGCGGCCGATCGACTCCAGGTAGCGCACCGCTGCGTCGATGCCGGAGACATTCTCGTAGATGAAGGTGCCGGCCTCGACCTTGTAGGGCGGCTCATCCGGGATGAAGTCCTCGCGGAAGGTCGGCAGCCGCTTCAGCGTTTCGAAGCGGCCCCAGAGAAAACCCATATGCGGCGAGAAATTCTTGTAGCCTGAGCAGACGAGATAGTCGCAGTCCCAGGCCTGCACGTCGATCAGCCCGTGCGGCCCGTAGTGCACGCAGTCGAGGAACACTTCCGCGCCTGCCGCATGCGCGATCTTGGCGACCGAAGCGACATCGACAATCGAGCCGATCGAGTGCGCGGTCACCGTGCAGGCGACGAGCCGGGTGCGGTCCGACATCAGCGGCTTGAGGTCGTCGACATGCAGATTGCCGTCCTCGCGCATGCGCCACCATTTGAACCTGGCGCCGGCCTGCTCCAGCGCCAACCACGTGGCGATGTTGGCGTCATGGTCCATGTCGGTGACGACGATCTCGTCGCGTTCCGAAAGCATCTGGCCGATGCCGAGGCTGACAAGGCGGATGAACGAGGTGGCGTTCATGCCGAAGCAGATTTCGGACGGGCTGTAGGCGTTGATCAGGAGCGCCACACTCTCACGCGCTTCGGCGACGGACTGGTCGACGGTGACGCTGCGGCCGTAGCGGCCGCCGCGCTGCACGTTGTGCGCCACCAGATGGCTGGTCACCGCGTCGAGCACGCTTTGCGGGATCTGCGCACCGGCGGCGTTGTCCATGAAGATGAAGTCGCCGGCCTGCCGGAGCGCCGGGAACATGGCGCGGATCTTCTCGACCGGGAACGAAGCGGCGCTCTCCTGCGCCTTCGAAACATGGTGCTGGTTCACGGGAGTCTCCTTCAGCTAATCGAGGTCATTCTAAGGGGATCAGTGCGCGGACCGAGCTTTGCCGCGCTCTTCGAGGTAGCCGACCAGCCGCACCAGCGGCCACAGGAAGGCGAGATAGATGATCGCCGCGCCGATCAGCGGCGTCGGATTGGCCATCAGCGCCTGCGCGTCGGTCGCCTGCTTCAAGAGGTCCGGCATCGCCACCACCGAGGCGAGCGCGGTGTCCTTGAACACCGAGACGCAGTTGCTGGTGAGCGGCGGAATGACGACACGGATCGCTTGCGGCAGGATCACCTTGCGCATGGCGACCCAAAAGGGCAGGCCGAGCGCCGACGCCGCCTCGAACTGGCCCTTCGGAATGTTCTCGATGCCGGCGCGGCAGACTTCCGCCGTGAAGGCCGCCAACACCAGTGACAGCGCAAGTGCTGCCGAGACGAAGGACGACAGGCGGATGCCGATGAAGGGCAGGGCGTAGTAGATCAGGATCAGCACCACCAGGATCGGAAGCGCGCGGAACATGTCGATATAGAGCGTCGCCAGCCGCCCTGAGCGGCTTCGGCGCGTAGAGCCGCACCAGGCAGATCGCCAGCCCGCCGATCGTGCCGAAGATGATCGCCGCGCAGCCGAGCAGAATGGTGTTGCCAAGACCGCGGATCAGGATCGGAAACGATCGGACCAGGATGCCCCAGTTGAAGAAGGTGTCGATCAGTTCCATCGGCGCTCACCGTGAGACAAGGTTCGCCGTGTTGGGCGAGACCCAAATGATCGAAGCGAGAGCGCCAACTCTTGCTGCCGCTCTCGTCGGAATTTCTGATTAGCCGGCTTATTGCGGGATCGGGCCAGGCGTCACCGTGCTGGTGCCGGCTTCCGGATCGACGCCGAACCACTTCTTGTGGATCGCGGCCATGGTGCCATCCTTCTTCATTTCGCTGATGGCGTCGTTGACTTTTTCAAGCAGCGGATGGCCCTTCTTGGTCATCATGGCGAAGCGCTCGCCGGTCGGGATGCGCACCAGGATCTTTAGCGCTGGCATCTGCTTGATGGCGAACAGGAAGCCGGCGAGCTCGCCCGCGCCGCCGTCGATGCGGCCGTTCTGCACGTCGAGCAGAAGGTCCTGCTGGGCGTTGTAGCTCTTGGTCTCTGCAACGCCGAGCTTGGCGGCGTTCTCCTTCATGTAGGCTTCGCCTGTCGAGCCGGCGATGACCCCGATGGTCTTGCCCTTCAGATCGTCGAGCGATTTGATGGCGGAATCCGCCTTGCCGACGATGGTACCGTCGCTGTCGTAATAGGCTTGCGTGAAGCCCTGGTTCTGCAGCCGCTCCTTGGTGACCGAGATCGAGGACACGGCAAAGTCGATGCGGCCCGAAGCGGTCGCTGCGAACAGCGCCTGGAAGCCGAGGTCCTGGAACTCGACCTCTGCGCCGATGCGCTTGGCGACATCATTGGCGACGTCGATCTCAAACCCCTCGAAGGCACCCGAATCGGTCTTGTATTCCCATGGCGGGTTGGCTGGATAGGCGCCCACCATGATCTTGTCGGCGAAGGCGGGCGCCGCAAAGGCGAGGCCGGCAGCGACGGCCATCCCAATCAGTCCTAGACGTTTCAACATCTTGCTTCCCTCTGGTTCGGTTCCTGATCCGCCCCTTTCCGGCGCCAAACTCCCGGGCGCCGCAGGCGAGGCGTACCTGAATTTCACGACGCGCGGCGTCGCCGCGAACCGATATGCTTCGTGAGTTGCGCGATCAGCGCGTCGACCGCCGTCTCTGTGGTGACGATGCCGGGAGACAGCCGCAGCGTTCTGCCGCGCGCATCGCAGTAAAGCCGCTCGTCGCGAAGCGCAGCTATGATCTTCGCCGGCTCGGTGCCTTGCGGCAGGCCGAGCATCACGCTGCCGCCGCGTTCACTGGCATCGAGCGGCGAGCGGATCTCCCAGCCATTCTCCAGCGCGGCGCCGATGATACGCTCGACGAGCCCGGCATTCTGCGCGCGGATGATGTCGATGCCGGTCTGTTCCACCCACTCCAGCCCGGGCAGCGAGGCGACGCTTGCCAGGATCGCCGGCGTGCCATGATCGAAGCGGCGCGCATCGTCGGTGTAAGTGAAAGCGTCGAGGTCCCAGGAGAACGGGTTCGGCTGACTGAACCAGCCCCGCAACTCCGGCCGGCAGGACGCCAGAAGGTCAGGCGCGACCTGCAAAATGCCGGCGCCGGAGGATCCACACAGCCATTTGAGCGAAGTCGAGACGACGAAATCGACCGGCGTCGCGGCAACCGAAAACGGCGCCACGCCGATGCCTTGTGTGACATCAACGCCGACTACGCTGCCCACGGCGCGGCCATGCGCGGCGAGGCGGCCGACATCGCAGCGGTGCGAGGCCGTCGAGGTGACGAAGGTAATGAGCGCGAGCCCGACATCCGCCTGCCAGCGCTCGATGAAATCCTGGTCGCGAACCCAGGTCTCGCCAGGCCGCAATGGGACGGTGTCGAGGGTGAAGCCGAAACGCTCTCCCAAGCCCGCCAGCAGGAAATGCAGGCTCGGAAAACAGTCGGCGGCGACCAGCAGCCGCTTTCCCGCCAGCCGCTCCGTCGGCAAGCCACCGATCAGGCTATAGAGCGCAGCGGTGACATTCTCGGCCGTGGTCAGCGTGCCTTGCGGCGCCTCGATCAGCCGCCTCCAGGCATCGATGAAGCGTTGCCGCGCCGCAAGCGCGGCAGGCCACTGACCGTCGTCTTCCGCCGACCAGATGTTCGAGAAATCCGTCAGCGAGGCGGCCATTCGCTCGGCCTTGCCGGGGAAGGTGCCGATCGAATGATAGAGAAAATAGCCGGACATTCGCTGTCTCGCTCCCTGTGATCATGTGATCACAAATACGGACAGGGATCAATGCGCCGCGGCTGAAGAAATGCGGGGTCAGCGCCTCAAAATCCGGCTGTTCTCTTGGTCCAGGAGCTTGGCCCAGGCGGCTTCGAAGCCACTCTGCGGCGGCCGCATATCAAGGCGCCCTTCCGAAAGCGCCAAAATCGACCGGTCTAGGCCCCGGCACGTCAGGACAGATCGCCCGCAAAGTCGCTTGTGTCGCCGTGATATCGGCCACCACCTCGTCGCGTGCGCGGGTGAAATCCTTGTCCTTGATGGCCGCTATGATCGCGGCGTGCCGGCCCGAAGGCTCCATGGTGCCGGCGCGCATCAGCGGCGCGACATAGTTGGACAACAGCCGCATGTACGGACCGAAGCGCAGCCACAGCGTCTCGATCAGCTGAAACAGCACATCGGAGCCGGAGGCGCGGTATATGGTGAAGTGGAACTGCTGGTTCTTGGCGATCAGCTCGTAGATGCTGCCGTCGCGGCCGATCGCCCGCTGGTCGTCAGTAACCCTTTGCAGCAAGCCGATCTCGGCTGCGGTCAGGCGCGGCGCGCCAAGCTCGGCGGCCAGCCCCTCGACGGCGAGCCGGGCCCGGCAGAGGTCGTCGAGCCGCGCCCGCGTCACCACCGGCACGCAGGCTGAGCCGTTCTGCGAGATTTCCAGCGCGTTCTCCGCCGCCAGCCGCCGCAACGCCTCGCGCACCGGCATGTTTGAGGTGCCGAAAGCCTCCGCCAGCGAGGCGATGGTCAGCACCTGCCCGGGATCGAAGCTGCCGACCATCAGGGCATGGCGAAGTTGCTGGTAGACGCCGTCCTGGACAGTAATGCGTCCCGATACTGGTTCGAAGCCCAGAGCCACGCTTTTGCTTTCCTTGGGTGCCGGCAAAGTTTATGTGCGAATATCTGCCCGACGCGGGTATGATCATCTGATCACAGATTGTGGCGGCAGCCAAGCGGCCCTTGCCGTACTGTCACGGCAAGGCTGACGCACGGAAGGCAGACACGATCCCTCGAGCGTCAGCGCCGAGTCGGAGTAGCCGCCTTCGCCGCTTCAGGCCATTGCGAAATAGAAGCCAGTAGCGCCTCCGACTCACTCCGGAATAATTGCGATTGCCTGTATCTCCACCTTCGCCCGGTCCTCGACCAGCGCCACCACCTGCATGGCGGCCATCGCCGGAAAATGCCGGCCGATGACGGCGCGGTAGACTTCGCCGATCCCTTTGAGGTTGGCGAGGTACTCGGCCTTGTCGGTAAAATACCAGGTCATCGAGGTGATGTGCTGCGGCTCCCCGCCGGCCTCGGCGAGAACGGCGACGACATTGGTGAGGGTCTGGCGCACCTGATCGACGAAATCGTCGGTCTCGAACCGGCACTCGGCATTCCAGCCGACCTGGCCGCCGATGAAGACCAGCCGGCCACGCGCGGCAACGCCGTTGGCATAGCCGATCGGTTTGGCCCAGCCTTCCGGCTGCAGGATCGTGTGCATGTCTAGCCTCCCTTAAGTGAAATGCGGTCCGCAAGCATGATCTCACGCCGCTCCCATCACTTGCCTGGCGATCACCACTTTCTGCACGTCGGAAGCGCCCTCATAGATGCGCAGCGCGCGTATCTCGCGATAGAGGCTCTCGACGATGTGGCCCTTGCGCACGCCGTCGCCGCCATGCAGTTGCACCGCCTTGTCGATCACTTCCTGCGCCTTGTCCGTGGAGAACAGCTTGGCCATTGCCGCCTCGCGAGTGACGCGGGCGGCGCCCATATCCTTGGTCCAGGCGGCGCGATAGACGAGCAGGGCGGCGGCGTCGACATCCAGCGCCATGTCGGCGATGTGGCCCTGCACCATCTGCAGTTCGGCCATCGGCGCGCCGAACAGTTTTCGCTCGGACACCCTTTTGATGCTTTCGTCCAACGCTCTTCGAGCAAAGCCGAGCGCCGCGGCACCCACCGTCGAGCGGAAGACGTCGAGCACCGACATGGCGATCCGAAAACCGTCGCCGGGTTTGCCGATCAGGGCGGAAGCCGGAACGCGCACATTGTCGAAGGAAAGCCGCGCGAGTGGATGCGGGGCGATAACTTCCAATCGTTCGGCGATGCCAACGCTTTTGGTGTCCGCAGGCACGATCAAAGCGGAAATTCCCTTGGCGCCGGGCGCCTCGCCGGTGCGGGCGAAAACAATGTATACTTCGGCAATGCCGCCATTGGAGATCCAGGTCTTCTCGCCCGAAAGCACATAGAAGTCGCCGTCGCGGACAGCCGCCATCTCCATGTTGGCGACATCCGATCCCGAGCGCGGCTCCGACAGCGCAAAGGCTGCGATCGCCTGGCCCGCCCGCGTCTTTTCCAGCCAGCGCTGCTGCTCCGGTGTGCCGAACAGCGAGATCGCGCCGGTGCCAAGGCCCTGCATGGCGAAGGCGAAGTCGGCGAGCCCGTCATGGCGCGCCAGCGTCTCGCGGGTGATGCAGAGCGTGCGCACGTCGAGCGGCTCCGGCTTGTCGGGATCGAGCGCCGTCGGCTTCAGCCAGCCGTCGCGGCCGAGCATGGAGACGAGATTGCGGCAGGCCGCGTCGACATCGTGGTGATCGACGGGCAGGTTCTTGGCGCACCAGGCGTCGAGATTTTCGGCAAGTTCGCGATGGCGGCTTTCAAAGAAGGGCCAGTTAAGGAAGGAACGGTCAGGCATCGGTGCCTCCGCTACTCTTCAAGGCCTCTGCTCTATGGCGCCCCCCTCCGTCCTGCCGGACATCTCCCCCACAAAGGGGGAGATTGGCAGTTTTGGCGCCCCGCTCATTCTTGCGACCTTGGCGATTGGCGAAGGCAGAGACGACAGCTGATCTCCCCCCTTGTGGGGGAGATGTCCGGCAGGACAGAGGGGGGCGCTGTCCCGCAAACGTCTCCGTTAAAAGAGCCATCCTCATTTCCCCTCGAACACCGGCTTTTCCTTGGCCACGAACGCCTTGTAGGCGCGCTCGAAATCGCCGGTCTGCATGCAGATCGCCTGTGCCTGCGCTTCCGCCTCGATCGCCTGGTCGAGACCCATCGACCATTCCTGGTTCAACTGCGTCTTGGTGATGCAATGCGCGAAGGTCGGGCCGGAGACGATCCGCGCTGCCATCTCGAGCGCGTCGGCCTCGAGCGCCGCTGCATCGACCAGCCGATTGTAGAAGCCCCAACGCTCGCCTTCGGCCGCGCTCATGGTGCGGCCGGTGTAAAGCAGCTCGGCGGCGCGGCCCTGGCCGATGATGCGGGGCAAGATCGCGCAGGCGCCCATGTCGCACCCGGCGAGGCCGACGCGGGTAAACAGGAAGGCGGTCTTTGCTTCCGGCGTCGCGATGCGGATGTCGGAGGCCATGGCGATGATCGCGCCGGCGCCGACGGCGACGCCATCCACCGCCGCGATGATCGGCTTGCCGCAATTCAGCATGGCCTTGACGAAGTCGCCGGTCATGCGCGTGAAGGAGAGCAGCGCCTTCATGTCCATCTTGACCAGGGGTCCGATGATGTCGTGGACATCGCCGCCCGAGCAGAAATTGCCGCCGTTGGGCAGGAACGCCACGGCATCGACATCATCGGCGTAAGCGAGATCGCGAAAAGTGTCGCGCAGCTCCGCATAACTGTCGAAGGTCAGCGGGTTCTTGCGCTCCGGCCGGTCGAGCCGGACCTTCGCGACCCTGCCTTCCACCTCCCAGAGGAAGTGCTTCGGCTTGAGCTTTGCCATGGCGCTCATTCGCGTCCCTCCCAATTGCTGCGGAACGATTTCAGCATGCCGGTCAGCCGGCGCGCTTCGTCCTCGCTGACAGTGCCGAGGAGCTCGCCGACCCAGTTCTCATGCGCCGCGGCGATTGCCGCGAAAGACTTCGAACCTTCTTCGGTCAGCCGCACCATCGAGGTGCGGCGGTCGCCGTTGCGGCGCGCGCGCGTCACCAGCCCTTCGGAGACCAGCCGGTCGACGATGCCGGTGATATTGCCGTTCGACACCAACAGGAATCGCGACAGGTCGCTCATCAGCATGCCCTCCGGCGAGCGGTAGAGCGCCGCCATGACGTCGAAGCGCGGCAGCGTGGTGTCGAACTCCTTCTTCAGCCGCTCGCGCAGCTCGGCCTCGATCGTGCGCGAAGCACGCAGCAGGCGGATCCACAGCCGCAGCCTGTCCTTGCCCGGCCCGATAGACGTCGGTCCCGCTACCATGTCTCGCCTCCCGAGACCGAGATCGCCTGTCCTGTGATCGACCGCGCCGCATCGCCGCAGAGCCAGAGCACCGCCGCGGCGACCTCTTCCGGCTGGATGAAACGCGCCTGCGGGTTCGCAGCCGAAAGGCTCGCGCGTGCCTCATCGGCGGAACGGCCGGTCTTCTCGACGATGCGCTGGATGGATTCCTCCAGCATGTCGGTTTCGACGAAGCCCGGGCAGATGGCGTTGACGGTGATGCCGGACTTGGCGGTCTCGGCTGCGAGCGCCCGCATCAGCCCGACGACGCCATGCTTGGCCGCTACGTAGGGCGCGACATACGCGTAGCCCTTCAGTCCGGCGGTCGAGGCAATGAAAACGATACGGCCTGACTTTCGCGCCAGTATGCCGGCAAGCGCCGGCTTCACGGTCAGGAAAGCGCCGGTGAGGTTGACGTCGAGCGTGCGCTGCCAATCGGCGAGCGAGGTCTTGTGCGCCGGCGCGCTGGCAGCCATCCCGGCATTGGCGACGACGATCTCGAAGGGACCGCGCGCCGCCTCGGCCTTCTCGTACAGCGCCGTCAGGTCGGCTTCGTCGGTGACATCGGCGGCGATGCCGAAGATGCGGGCGTTTTCCTTCGCGACTTCATTCAGCACGGCCTTACGGCGGCCGCAGATGGTGACCTCGACGCCGGCTTCCGCCAGCGCCAGTGCGATCGCACGGCCGACGCCGGAGCCGCCGCCGGTGACCAGGGCATGCTTGCCGGTGATCATGCGCCAATCCTCCAGGCAAGGCGCTGCCACTCACCCTTACCCTCTCCCCGTGAAGGACGGGGAGAGGGGGCCGCCAGCGTTTGAGCTTGTGCCTTCTCCCCGTCCTTCACGGGGAGAAGGTGCCGGCAGGCGGATGAGGGGCGGCGCCGACGTGAAAACATAAATGCGCTCATACCTTCAGCCCTGCCGCCGCTTCGCGTTCGGCCAGCCGGTAGATCTGGTCGCGTCCGCGCAGATAAGGATCCGGCCATTTGACGCCGCGATCGCCGAGGGTGACCGCCGCATGCAGCGTCCAATAGGGATCGCTGAGATGCGGCCTGGCCAGCGCCACCAGATCGGCGCGTCCTGCCATCAGGATCGAGTTGGCGTGGTCCGGCTCGTAGATGTTGCCGACCGCCATCGTCGCCATGCCGACCTCGTTCCGGATGCGGTCGGAGAACGGCGTCTGGAACATGCGGCCATAGACCGGCTTGGCGGCGATTGTGGTCTGGCCGGCCGAGACGTCGCAGAGATCGACGCCGGTTTGATGCAGAAGCTTGGCGATCTCGACCGCATCGGCCGGCGTGACGCCTTCGATCCCTACCCAGTCATTGGCCGAGATGCGCACCGAGATAGGCTTTTCGGCCGGCCACACGGCGCGCACCGCGTGGAAGATCTCCAGCGGATAGCGCATGCGGTTCTCCAGCGAGCCGCCATAGTCGTCGGTGCGCCTGTTGGTCAGCGGCGTGATGAAGGCGGAGAGCAGATAGCCATGCGCGGCATGGATCTCCAGCATGTCGAAGCCGCAGCGCACGGCCATCTCCGCCGAGGCGACGAACTGGTCGCGCACAAGGTCCATGTCGGCGCGGTTCATCGCCTTCGGCACCTGATTCTGTGGCGACCACGGCACGGCTGAAGGCGCTATCACCGGCCAGTTGCCGGAGGGCAGCGGCTCGTCCGTTCCTTCCCAGCCGAGGCGGGTCGAGCCCTTCGGGCCTGAATGGCCGATCTGGGCGCAGATCTTGGCTTCGGTCTCGGCGTGGACGAAATCGACCAGCCGCTTCCAGGCGACCTCATGCTCGGGCTTGTAGAAGCCGGTGCAGCCAGGGGTGATGCGTCCCTCCGGGCTGACGCAAGTCATCTCGATATAAACGAGCCCGGCCCCGCCCTTGGCGCGCTCGGCATAGTGGGCGAAATGCCAGTCGGTCGGGCAGCCGTCGACCGCCTTGTACTGGGCCATCGGCGAGACGACGATGCGGTTCGTGAGCGCCATCTCGCGCAGTCTGAATGGCGCGAACATCGGCGCGCGGCGCAGCATGTTGCCGCCGGCGCCGGCCTTGCGCTGGAACCATTCCTCCGCGCCCGCCAGCCAGTCGGCATCGCGCAGACGAAGGTTCTCGTGGCTGATGCGCTGCGAGCGGGTGAGCAGCGAATAGTTGAATTGAACTGGATCCAACCCGAGATAACGTTCGACTTCCTCGAACCATTCGAGCGAGTTGCGCGCCGCCGATTGCAGTTTCAGCACCTCGGTGCGGCGAGCATCTTCGTATTTGCGGAAGGCCGCTTCGAGGTCGGACTCGGACTCGACATAGTCGGCGAGCGCGACGGCGCTCTCCAGGGCCAGCTTCGTGCCGGATCCGATCGAGAAATGCGCCGATGCCGCCGCGTCGCCCATCAGCGCCAGATTTTTGTAAGACCAGCGCTCGCAAAGCACGCGCGGGAAGTTGATCCAGGCCGAACCTCTGATGTGGTTGGCATTGGTCATCAGCGGATGGCCGCCCAGATGCTTTTCGAAAATGCGCTCGCAGACCGCGATCGATTCCTGCTGCGTCATCGCGCCGAAACCGAAGGCAGCCCAGGTCTGTTCGCTGCATTCGACGATGAAGGTCGCGGTCTCGCTGTCGAACTGGTAGGCATGCGCCCACACCCAGCCGTGCTCAGTTTTTTCGAAGATGAAGGTGAACGCGTCGTCGAATTTCTGCGTGGTGCCGAGCCACACGAACTTGCATTTGCGCGTGTCGATGTCGGGCTTGAAGACGTTGGCGAAGGTGGCGCGCGACTTCGAGTTCAATCCGTCGGCCGCAACGACAAGGTCGTGCGTTTCCATGTACGGCTTAGGATCGGAAATCTCGGTCTCGAACATCATCTTGATGCCGAGCTCGCGGGCTCTGCGCTGGAGCAGGATTAAAAGCCGCTTGCGGCCGATGCCGCAGAAGCCGTGGCCTGTCGACACCGTGCGCACGCCGTCATGGATGACGGCGATGTCGTCCCAGTAGGCAAAATGCTTCCTGATCCAGACCGCGCTGACAGGGTCGTTCCTGGTCAGGTTCTCCAGCGTTTCGGCCGACAGCACCACACCCCAGCCGAACGTATCGTCGGGGCGGTTGCGCTCGTAGACCGTCACGTCATGCGCGGCGTCGCGCAGCTTCAGCGAGATGGCAAAATAGAGGCCGGCCGGTCCGCCGCCGAGAACCGCAACCTTCATGTCTTGCGATCTCCTCTAGAGCAATTCCAGGAAAAGTGCGCAGTGGTTTCCCGTCCGGATTGCGTCAAACGCTCAAAGGGCATCAGGGACCGCCGGGGGGGGGGCGGCGGTTCCAACATCAATATCGCGCCTGCCGGCAATTATTTCAAGCTTAAAGTTTCATAATTGAACAATTGCGGCGCGATCAGCTCACTTGGCTGGATCTTTGGGACTCCACAGCACCGTCTCGGCGCCTTTCTCGTAAGCCATGCCGTCGGGATAGCTGATCGCTTCCAGCTGCAGTCCCCAGGGCGCCTGGAAGTAGAGGATGGTTTGACCGGCGGCCGGTCCTTCTTTGACCGGCAGAGGACCCATCCTGGTCTTCACGCCCTTGGCGTCGAGATAGGCCTTCGCAGCGGCGACATCGTCGACATAGAAGGCGATATGGAAGCCGCCGATGTCGCTGTTCTTCGGCGTCAGGTCCTTCTGGTCGGGCGCGGTGTATTTGAACAATTCGATGTTCGATCCATAGCCGCAGCGCACCAGGGTGATCTCCTCGATTACCGCTTTTGGATCGACGCCGAGCAGGTCCTGCATGAAGGTGCCCTTGTCGTCGGCGAACGGGCCGAAGGACATCGCCTTCTTGCAACCGACCACATTGGTGAAGAAGTCGACGGCCTGCTTCATGTCGGGCACGGTGACGCCGGTATGGTCGTGGCCGCGCATGCCGGGGATCGAGTCGGCCGAAGCCATTCCCATTGAACCGAACAGGATTGCGCCGACCATTGCGCCGCTTGTGGCGTATTTCATGTCACCCTCCTTTGGCGGGCTGACTTTGCTCCCATGCACATCCGAGGCCCGCTGTTCGGTGTGCGGACAAGGTTTGCCTTTCTCATGCCGGTGCCTTTGCAGGCGGCTGCAGCCAGTCCGCATCGATCTCAGGCAGCGGGATGGCAGCGAGCAGGTCGCGCGTGTAAGTCTCCTTCGGATTGTCGAAGAGCGCGTCGGTTGCGCTGGCTTCGACGATCCTTCCCTCGCGCATGACGATGACTTGCCGGCAGAGCCGCCGGATCACCGACAGATCATGGCTGATGAAGGCGACCGTCAGCCCCATCTCGGCCGCGAGCTTTTCCAGCAGCGTCAGGATCTGTGCCTGCGTCGAGACGTCGAGGCCGGAGACGATCTCGTCGGCCAAAACGAATTTCGGCGACAGCGCCAGCGCCCGTGCGATGCCGACGCGCTGGCGTTGCCCGCCGGACAGCTCGTGGCGGTAGCGGCCGGCAAAACTCTGCCGCAGGCCCACACGCTGCAGGGCTTCCGCCACGCGCTCCTTCAGCCGGTCGCCAAGCCCGTTCTGCCTCAAGGGTGCCGCGATGATGCTGAAGATGGTGTGCCGCGGGTTGAGCGACGACATCGGGTCCTGGAAGATCATCTGTAGGTCGCGACGCAGCGGTCTGAGCTCCGCTTCCGAAAGATGGCCGATGTCTCGCCCTTCGAAGCTGATCGAGCCGGCGCTCGGCTCGATCAGCCGCACCAGCGCGCGGCCGAGCGTCGACTTGCCGGAACCGGATTCGCCGACGATGCCGGTCACCGATCCCTTGGGCAGGTCGAAGTCCAGTCCTTTGAGGATCTCGGCCAGTGGCGCCCGGCCGATCAGCGGCTTGCGCGTCATGTCGGGCAGCGCCACCTTCAGTCCGCGGACGGAAAACAGCGGCTCAGCCATGGCTTGGCCTCCACGCCCTGTCGGCGCCCGCGACCTCGTCCGCGAGCCCAGCCAGCACGGTTTCGTTCACCGGCATCAGCGATGCGTAGGGATCGGTATAGCGCGGCGTCGCCGCGATCAGCGCCCGCGTGTAGGGGTGTTGCGGCGATGCGAACAGGTCGGGGGTCGCGGCTTCTTCGACCACCTTGCCGGCATAGAGCACCGACACTTTCTGGCTGATCTTGGCGACGACACCGAGATCGTGCGTGACGAACAGAAGCGCCGTGCCGTGGTTGCGCTGCAATTGCGCGATGAGGCGCAGGATCTGCTTCTGCACGGTCACGTCCAGCGCCGTCGTCGGCTCGTCGGCGACGATCAGCCTGGGCTCGGCGGCGAAGGCGGCCGCGATCAGCACGCGCTGGCGCATACCGCCGGAGAGTTCGTGCGGATAGCATTTCAGAACACGCTCGGGCTCGCGGATCTGCACCTCGTGGAGCAACTGCCGGATACGCTTGTCTGCCTTCTCGCCGCTCCAGCCGAGGATGCGCACCAGCCGGTCGGTCATCTGCGGGCCGATGCGGCGCGACGGGTTGAGCGCGGTGAGCGGGTCCTGTGGGATCAGCGCGGTATGCGCGCCGATCAGCGTCCGCCGCGCCTTCGCATCGAGGCGGCCGAGATCCTCGCCCTCGATCAGCAGCTCGCCCTCGACGATGCGCACGCTTTTCGGCAGCACGCCGAGCACCGCCTTGCCGATCATCGTCTTGCCGGCGCCGCTCTCGCCGACCAGCGCGCGGACTTCGCCCGGCTGCACGGTGAGCGACACCGAGCGCAGCACGCGCTGGCCGTTGGACAGCACGGCGCTCAAGGAGCGGATTTCGAGGCATGGTTCCATATTGGCGCTCATCGCAGCACCGGATCGAATCGCGCCTTCAATCCTTCGCCGAACTGGCTGAAGGACAGCACGGTGAGGATCAATGTGATCAGCGGGAACACCAGCACCCACCAGGCCTGGTGGATCGACAGCCGGCCCTCGGCGATGATGCCGCCCCAGGTCGGATCGTCGCTCGAGATCGACAGATTGACGAAGGAGAGGATTGCCTCGACGATGACGGCGATGCCCATCTCAAGCGACAAGAGCGCCACCACCGACGGCAGCACATTGGGCAGCACTTCGCGCAGCATGATGCCGATGCGGCCATAGCCGGCGATGCGCGCGCTCTCGACATAGTCCATGCGCGCCTGACCCATCGCCTCGGCGCGGATCACGCGGCAGAAGCGCGTCCAGTCGATGACGGCGATGGCGATGATGACGGAGCTCAAGCCGGTGCCCAGCACCGCGACCAGGAGGATCGCGAACAGCACCGGCGGGAACGCCATCCAGACATCGACGATGCGCGAGATGACGCGGTCGGCCCAGCCGCCGAAATAGCCGGCGATCAGCCCGAGCGCCGAGCCGATGAGGCAGGCGGACGCCGCCGCGGCGAAGGCGACGATGAAGGCGATGCGGCCGCCGAAGATCAGCCGTGACAGGAGATCCCGGCCCAAGCTGTCGGTGCCCAGCCAATAGCCGGGCTCGGCGCCGTCGAGCCAGAAGGGCGGCAGACGCTCGAGCATCAGGTCCTGCGCCAGCGGATCTTGCGGTGCGATCAGCGGCGCGAAGATGGCCGCAAGCAGCGCCAGCAGAAGCCAGCCGCCGGCCAGCCATAGCCGCGGGCTGAGGCCCCGTCGCAAAATGCGCGCCTCATCCATGACGCAGCCTCGGATTGAGCAGCGCATACATCATGTCGACGCCAAGGTTGATCAGCACGAAGAGCAGCGCGAAGACCAGCACGATGCCCTGGATCAACGGCAGGTCGCGGTTGATGACGGCATCGATCGCCATATTGCCGAGACCCTCATAGGAGAACAGCCGCTCGACGATGACCGTGCCGCCGATCAGGAAGGTGAACTGCACGCCCACCAGCGTCAGCGTTGGCAGCGCCGCGTTCTTCAACGCCTCGCGCAGGATAACCTGCGTTTCGGAAAAGCCTTTGACCCGCGCGAGCACGACATAGTCGAGGTCGAGCACTTCCTTCAGCGACTGTTTCAGGAGTTGCGCGATGATCGCCGCCAGCGGCAGCGCCAGCGCGATCGCCGGCATCAGCATGTGCTTGAGCAGATCCCAGGTGAGATCGAAGCGGAGCCGAAGCAGGCTCTCGGCCAGATAGAACTGGGTGACGAAGGGCAAATCGAGCTGCGGCGACACTCGCCCCGAAATGTCGAACACCGGGATGAGCACGCCGAACAGCAGGATCAGCACCAGGCCCCACAGGAAATCGGGGATGGAGAGCGTCGCGCCGCTGGCGATGTCGATGCCGGCCTCGACCGCCGTGCCGCGCGAACGCGCACCGAGGATCGCAGCGGAGACGCCGATCGCCACCGCCATCAGCAGCGCGACGGTTGCCAATTCCAACGTCGCCGGCAGCCGGTTGAAGACGAGGCCGAGCACATCCTGGCGCAGCGAGATCGAAGTGCCGAAATCGCCATGCAGCACGCCCGCGAGCCAGATGAAGAACTGCTGCACAATGCTCTTGTCCAGCCCATAGAGCGAGCGCAGACGCGCTATGTCGTCATTGCTGGCGCCGGGCGGCAGCATCATCGCAATCGGGTCGCCGGGCGCCACGCGGATGACGACGAAGACGACGACGGCGACGCCGAACAGCGTGACCAGCATCGTCATCAGACGAACAAGAAATCTCTGCAGCAGCATGCTCGCTGAGCCTAATGCATTCGGCCCCTCACCCGGCCGGATGAGGGGGCCTGCGTCGTTGGAGAAGGTGCGCTGCGCCAGCGCAGCTTCCCAGATGTCGTCAGGCCGGGGTCATCAGCGCCGGCAGCAGCGCGCCCGATACATGCTGCACGACATTGACCTTCTTCGAGTGCACGATCGGCTGAGCATACTGCATCAGCGGCAGCACATAGGCCTGCTCGGCGATGTATTTGTCGACGGCCTTCCAGCCGGAGATGCGCTTGGCCTCGTCCTTCTCGCCCCACAGCGGATTGATCATGTCGATCAGGTCCTGGCTGTCCCACACCGAATGCGGGCTCGGACCATACATGGCAAAGCCGGTCGAGGTGGTCGGATCGCCGATCGCATTGCCCCAGTTGTAGAAGGCGGCCGGCGCCAGCTTGTCGGCGGCCCGCAGCTCGTAATGCTTGGCGATCTCGTAGACCTCGATATTGGCCTCGATGCCGACCTTGCGCCACATGCCGACGATCGCCTGGATGATCTCATAATCCTTGGGCTTGAAGCCCTTGGTCGTTTGGATGGTGAACTTGACCGGCTTCTTGGGCGAATAGCCTGAAGCGGCGAGCAGTTCCTTGGCCTTTTCCGGATTGTGCTCGACTTTGATCGACGCGTCGAAGGCCGTGTATTCCGGCGTCTCCAGCGTGGCGATCGGCTGGCCGTAGCCGCGCAGCAGCCGCTTGACCAAGAGCTCCTTGTCCACTGCCATCACAGCCGCCTGGCGGACGTTCTTGTCGAGCATCGCCTCGATGTCGTTGAAGAAGATCATGCCGATGTCGGAGACATTCTTGATCGAGCCGGCGAGTCCGTCCTTGGCGATCAGCCGGTCATATTCTTCATAGGGGATTTCGAGCGTCACCTGCGAAGAGCCGGATTCGACCTCGGCGACGCGGCTTGCCGCGTCGGTGACGAACTTGATCGTCACATTCTCGAAGGCTGGCTTGGCACCCCAGTAATTCAGATTGGCCTTCAGCCGCAGGAAGGCGTTGCGCTCGAATTTGTCGACCATATAGGGCCCGGTGCCGATCGGCGCCTTCTCGAAGCCTTCCGCGCCCACCTTCTCGTAATAGGCCTTCGGCATGATGTAGCCGGTCAGGAACGACATCCATTTGAAATAGACCGGATCGAACTGCACGACGTCGCCGGTGATCTTGTTTCCGTCGATCTTGAAGTTGTTGACGTTCTTCCAGACGAACTGGATCGGGTTGCCGGTCTTCTCGTCGCCCGCCCGCTGCAGCGACCAGACAACGTCCTCGGCGGTGAAGGGCGAGCCGTCATGCCATTTCACGCCGTCGCGGACCGTCATCGTCACCTTGCTGCGATCGTCGTTCCAACCCCATTCGGTGAGCAGGCCGGGTGTGAAGGAGAGGTCCGGCTTCTGCGGGATGAACTGGTCGAACACCGACTGGTAGAGGCCTTGGATGGTCGGGTTCACCGCCGAAGGCCCGGTCGTCGGGTCCCAGGATGGCAGGTTGACGTTGTAGGCAATGGTGAGCTCGTCCGCCGCCTTGGCTGCCTTCGGCAGTCCGAGTGTCGCCGCGCCAAGCGCTGCCGCGCCAAATCCAAGCAAATCGCGTCTGTTGATGGTCATGGTCGTTCCCCTTGTTGGTTGTCGGTTTTTGACTCATTGTCCGCGCGGCGTTGTTCATTCGGAAGGTCTGGTGGGCAACCGCGCCTTGTCCATCCTGGAATTCTGCTGCTAGTGTCCTCCCAGTTGTTGCGCCAACATGAAGCCGGATCCGGCACCGGTGCCGGCGCCGGGCCATGTCGCGGCGCCGGTGAGGTAGAGGTTTGACACCGGCGTGTTCCAGCGCGCGAAGCCGCGCGCCGGACGGAAGAGAAAATTCTGCGCCAAATGGTGGCTGCCGCAAATCTGGTCGCCGCCGACGAGGTTCGGATTCTCGCGTTCGAGGTCGAGCGGCGAGAAGATCGCGCGCCCGAGGATCTTCTGGCGCAAACCAGGCGCGTAGCTCTCGATGATGTCGAGCACGCGCTCGGCATAGGCGTCCTTGACCGCGTCCCAGGAACCGGGCGCGATCTTGCCGGCGGCATCGCCAAGGATTTCCGCCGGCAGCATGCGCACCTGGACCCAGAGCACGTGCTTGCCTTCTGGCGCCCGCGAGGGATCGACGGCGGTCGGCTGTCCGACGACGAGCACCGGCTGATCGGGCAGCACGCCGGCAATCGCCTGCTGATAGGTGCGCGACATGGCATCGAGCGACGGCGCCAGATGCACATAGGCGAAGTGGCGAAGCTCGGCGCCGGCGCTCCAGTCCGGCAGATCGTCCAGTGCCAGATGGATCATCATCGTGCCCGGCGCATGGCGGAACTTTTTCATCGCCGCGTCAAAGCCGGCATCGCCGGATCCGTTCGGCAACAGCTTGCCAGTCAGCGCCTTGGGCGCGACGCCGGCAATGACGGCCTTGCTGGCGACATGGAAATCGCCGGAGGCGAGCCGCACGCCGGTCGCGCGGCCGCCGGCGACGGTGATCTCCGCCACCTCCGCGCCGGCCATGATCTTGCCGCCGGCCGCTTTGACCATGCCGACAAGCGCGCGGATGATGGTGTCGGCGCCGCCCTTGCCGAGCACCATGCCAAAACTCTGGTTGGCCATTGATTCCAGATAAGGGAACACGGCGCCGCCGGCGATGTCGGGCGCGAAGTCGAGATGCATGCCCCAGGCGGCGAGCGTGGTTTGCACGTGCGGCGTCTCGAAATTGTCCTCGAGCCACGCGCGGGGGGAAGACAGCAACAAGCGGCCGGTATCGAGCGCACCGCCAATGCCTTTCTTGCGCCAAAGATTCCAGGCCGTGCCGGCAAGCGCCCGCGGGTTCATCGGCGATCCGAGCAGCGGGAACAGATGCTCCGCCTCGCCTGGAAAGGCCTCGACCAGCCGGCGCCATGTAGCGGCATCGGCCGCGGAGAAGGTGGCGAGCCGCGATGTCGTCTTCTCGAGATCGTTGCTGACGCCAAACCATCTTCCATCCGGGAAAGCGCTGGCGAAACAATCGGCGACGGGCGCGAATTCCAGCCCATGGCTTTTCAATTCATTTGCATATTTCCGATGGAAGGGAGAGCCAGCGAACAGGCTCAGGTTCATCGCGCCGAAGTCGTGCCTGAAACCGGGAAGCGTGTATTCCGCGGTCCGGACCGCGCCGCCGATAGTTGCGTTGCGCTCGAAAACCGCGGTTTTCCAGCCTTTGAGCGACAGATGCGCGGCGCAGGCCAGACTGTTGTGGCCCGCACCGACAAAGATGGCGTCGAACTCGCTCACGCCCTGCCCCAAAATGCTTTATGCTTAAAGATAATTGCAGATGCATATGTTTTCGTCTAGTAGGATATTAAGGGCCGCAACGAGCCTCGATGAGCACGAACAAGAGGGAACGAAGACAATGGACACGCAGAAACTCCTCGGCGAGGTCGCCGGCCAGCTGCTTTCGGGCGCCATCAGGGTGGTCGACCTGTCGGCGCCGCTCGGACCCAACACGCCGCTGATCAAGCTGCCGCCGGAACTCGCCGTCGACACGCCGAAGGTCGAGATCCACCCCATTTCAAAGTATGACAAGAACGGTCCGTGGTGGGCCTGGAACTGGCTGAAGCTCGGCGAGCATTCGGGCACGCATTTCGACGCGCCGCAGCACTGGATCACCGGCAAGGACTATCCAGACGGCGCCACCGACACCATTCCGGCGCAGAATTTCGTCGGTCCGGTCAATGTCATCGACTGTTCAGTGGAAGCCGCCGCCGATCACGATTTCCTTCTCACCGTCGACCACATCAAGGCGTGGGAGGCCGAGCACGGCGCCATCAATGCCGGCGAATGGGTGGTGATGCGCACCGACTGGTACAAGCGCAACGGTTCGGAAGCCGAGTTCCTCAATGCCAACGAGACCGGCCCGCACACGCCCGGCCCGACGGCGGAAGCCATCCAGTTCCTGATCAGCAAGGACATCAAGGGCTGGGGCTCGGAGACGATCGGCACCGATGCCGGCAAGGCCGGCGGCATGGAGCCGCCTTTCCCGGCGCACACGCTGATGCACAAAGCCAACCGCTATGGGCTGGCCAGCCTCTGCAACCTCGACCAACTGCCGCCGAAAGGCGCGATCCTGATCGCCGCCCCGCTCAAGATCGAGCACGGCACCGGCAGCCCGATCCGCGCCCTGGCGCTGGTGCCGGGCCAATAGGCGAGGTGGCGGTCTTCGGGAGAAGATCATGCTCGCGCGCAATGGAGTAGTGGAGAGGTGGGATCGGAGCGACGCTGGCGCTCTACGGCGCCCCCCTCTGTCCTGCCGGACATCTCCCCCACAAGGGGGGAGATTGCACGTCACCTCCGCTTTCGCCAATCTCCGACGTCGTAGGATTGAGCAGGGCGCCGAAACTGCCAATCTCCCCCCAAGTGGGGGAGATGTCCGGCAGGACAGAGGGGGGCGCGAAGGAACGCGCCTTAGTGCGATTGACGTTCACTTCTCGATTGCGAGTGCGCAATGACCGCTGCCGATCACATCATCGTCGGCAGCGGCATCAACGCCCTGGTCTGCGCGGCGATGCTTGGCGCCAAGGGCGCCAAGGTGCTCGTGCTCGAACGCAACGACCGCATCGGCGGCTGCATGCGCACCGATGAGATCACGGCGCCCGGCTTCGTCCATGACGTGATGGCGACGACCTTCGTCCTCTTCATCACCTCGCCGGCCTATGCCGCGCTCGGCAAGGATCTTGCGCGGCACGGGCTGGAATTCTGTCACACGACCACACCCACCGGCGTGCTTCGGCCCGATGGCAGCCATGCCGTGCTCACCACCGACCGGGCCGCCAATATCGCGGCGCTGAACGCATTTGCCTCCGGCGATGGCGACCGTCATGGCGGCGATGTCGGCGACATCGAACGCAATGCCGGACTGCTCTTCGGCCTGCTCGGTGGCGCGCTCTGGTCCTATCCGACGACGAAGCTCATGGCCCGCGAGGCGTGGCGGCGCGGTCCGCGCGAGCTTGCCGCCGTCCTGGGCGAGGCGCTGGTGCCGGCGCGGGGCTGGCTGGAGACCGCGTACAAGTCCGATGCCGTCCGCGCGCTCTGGGCGCCCTGGGTGCTGCATGCCGGGCTTGGGCCGGAAGACGCCTTCTCCGGCCAGATCGCCAAGGTCATCGCCTTCGCGCTGGAGGCGGCCGGCGCACCGATCGTCAAGGGAGGGGCGAAGAACCTGCTCGCCGCCTTCGAGGCGTTGATCAAGGAGCGCGGCGGCGAAATCCGCGTCAACGCCGACGTCGCCTCGATCGTCCAGACCGGCGGCCGTGCCACCGGGGTGCGGCTCGCCTCCGGCGAGACGCTGACGGCGACAAAGGGCATCATCTGCTCGGTCACGCCGACGCAGCTCTATGGCCGTCTGCTCGGCAACGATGCGCCCGACGCAGCAACCAAGGCCACGCAGTCCTACCGCTACGGCAAGGGCAACTTCCAGCTCCACTACGCGCTGAACAAGCCGCCGGCCTGGCGCGGCGAGGGCCTCGGCAAGGTGGCGCTGCTGCATCTGACGCCGGGACTCGATGGTGTGTCGAAAGCCTGCAACGAAGCGGTGCGCGGCCTGTTGCCGGAAGTGCCGACGATCTGCGTCGGCCAGCCCCACGCGCTCGATCCGTCGCGGTGTCCGCAGGGCAAGGCAATCCTGTGGCTGCAGCTTCCGGAAACGCCGCGCCACATCAAGGGCGATGCCGCCGGCAAGCTCGAGACTCCAGCCGATGGCCGCTGGACCGAGGCGCTGCGCGAGGCCTACGCCGACCGCGTCGAGGCGATCCTCGCTCATCACATCGATGGTTTTCGCGACGCCATCATCGCGCGCCGCGCCTATTCGCCGGCCGATCTCGAAGCGATAAACATCAATCTGGTCGGCGGCGATCCCTATGGCGGCTCGTCCACCATCGACCAGTCCTTCCTGTGGCGGCCGTTCAAGGCCAGCCGCAATCACGAGACCGGCATTAACGGCCTCTACCATATCGGCGCCTCGACGCATCCGGGCGCGGGGCTCGGCGGCGGCTCCGGCTTCCTGCTGGCGGAGAGGCTCTGATGGAACAGAAGCTTCCGGAAAAGCGCCAGCGCATCTCGACCCTCGGCCAGATCGGCCTGCAGCAATTCGCGCCCTATTTGATGAACCGCATCATGGGCCGCTACAACGCCACCCTGCGAGAAGACTTTCGCAAGCAGGGCCTGACCATTCCGCAGGTGCGCACGTTGGCCGTGCTCTCGGTCACCGACGGCATCACCGTCAACGACCTCTCGGTCTATACGGTGATCGAGCAATCGACCTTGAGTCGCACGCTCGACGCGCTGGAAGGCCAGGGCCTCGTGCGGCGCGAGCAGGGGGTCGCCGACAGCCGCTTCCGCCATGTGTTCCTGACCGATGACGGCCGGGCGCTTTTCACCCGCGCCTGGCCGGCCATGCATGATGCCTTCGAAGCGATGTTCGACGGCGTTGACGATGCCGAATATGCCGCGCTGATCGCGATTCTGCAGAAGATGCTGAAGAACATCCGCAAGCACGACATTTGAGTTTGACGTACGCGCCGCCGTCCAACGGCGGTAACGGAAGGAGGCAGAGATGGCCGAACGGTCTTTTGCCAAGGAAGTCGAAAAGCTGAGGCTCGGCGCCGGCCAGGAATTCGCGGGCGAGGGCATCCTCGCCATCACCAAGGCGCTGCTGCAATGCGGCGTCGGCTATGTCGGCGGCTACCAGGGCGCGCCGATCAGCCATCTGATGGATGTGCTCGCCGACGCGCAGGACATTCTGGGCGAGCTCGGCGTGCACTTCGAGGCGAGCGCCTCAGAAGCAACCGCCACCGCCATGCTGGCCGCATCAGTGCACTACCCGATCCGCGGTGCCGCCACCTTCAAGTCGACAGTGGGCACCAATGTCGCCTCGGACGCTTTGGCGAACCTCGCCTCGGGCGGCGTCACCGGCGGCGCGCTGATCATCGTCGGCGAGGACTATGGCGAGGGCTCCTCCATCATGCAGGAGCGCAGCCATGCCTTCGCCATGAAGAGCCAGGTCTGGCTGCTCGATCCGCGCCCGAACCTGCCCTCGATCGTCAAGGCGGTCGAGGATGGCTTCGAGCTGTCGGAAGCCTCCAACACGCCAGTCATGCTGCAGGTGCGCATCCGCTGCTGCCACGTCCACGGCCATTTTGTCGCCAAGGACAACAAGCGGCCGCCAATGTCGGTGGCCGATGCGCTGTCGGCCCCGCGCCGCGACACCGGCCGCATCGTGCTGCCGCCTGCCTCCTTCCTGCACGAGAAGGAGAAGGTCGCAAAGCGCTGGCCGGCGGCGGTCGATTTCATCAAGAGCCGCAAGATCAACGAGGTCTTTGGGCCGGACAATGGCTCGATCGGCATCGTCATGCAGGGCGGCATGTACAATTCGGTCGTCCGCGCGCTGCAGCGGCTCGGCCTTGCCGACACCTATGGCGACACCGACGTGCCGCTTTATGTGCTGAACGCCGTCTATCCGCTCGTCGATGACGAGTTCCTTTCCTTCTGCGAGGGCAAACAGGCGGTGCTGGTCGTCGAAGAAGGCCAGCCCAACTATATCGAGCAGGCCTTTGCCGCGATGCTGCACAAGGCAGGGCGCGGCACCAAGCTGGTCGGCAAGGAGCATCTGCCGATGGCCGGCGAATATACCGGGCAGGTGATGCTGGACGGCATTGGCTCCTTCCTGCGCGCCTATGCGCCGCATCTGCTGCCCGGCGAGGTTCGTGCGCCGAACAAGCTGGGCGAGGGCGTCGACACCGCCGATCTCATCAATGTCGTTCCCGGCCGCCCGCCGGGCTTCTGCATCGGCTGTCCGGAGCGGCCGATCTTCGCTGCGACCAAGCTGGTCGAGCAGGAGCTTGGCAAGCACCACATCGCTTCCGACATCGGCTGCCACCTGTTCTCGATCATGCCGCCCTTCGAGCTCGGCGCCACCACCATGGGCTACGGCCTCGGGCCGGCCTCGGCTTCAGCCTTCAATTCGCCGGAAGCGAAACGCCGGTCGATCTCCTTCGTCGGCGACGGCGGCTTCTGGCATAACGGTCTCACCTCCTCGATCGGCAACGCCGTCTTCAACAAGAATGACGGCGTCATCGTCATCGTCGACAATTTTTACTCGGCCGCCACCGGCGGCCAGGACATCCTGTCCTCGCGCGCCTCGAACCGCACCAAGTCCACAAAACATCCGATCACCGAAGCGGTGAAAGGCATGGGCGTCAAATGGCTGCGCCACATCGACCGCACCTATGACGTCGGCAAGATGCGCGACACGCTGCGCGAGGCGCTAACCACCGAGGAGAAGGGGCCGAAGGTCATCGTCGCCTCGTCCGAATGCATGCTGAACCGCCAGCGCCGCGAGAGGCCGCTGGTCGACAAGGCGGTCAAGGGCGGCGAGCGGGTCGTCAAGCCGAAATTCGGCGTCGACGAGGACGTCTGCACCGGCGACCACGCCTGCATGCGGCTCTCCGGCTGTCCGTCGCTCTCGGTGAAGTCGCTCGACGATCCGCTGCGCGACGATCCGGTCGCCTCGATCGACCAGAACTGTGTCGGCTGCGGCAATTGCGGCGAGGTGGCGGATGCGGCCGTGCTCTGCCCCTCCTTCTACCGCGCCGATGTCGTGCACAATCCGAGCCGCTGGGACCGTTTCCTGGAAAGCGCGCGCCGCGCCGTGATCGGCCGTTTGCAGCGCCGCCGCGAGAGTCGCCGTTTGATGTTCGCCGATGCTTGAGCAGGCTTCACCGCTGCGCCCGAAGCTGGGCGCCTCTGATGACGAGCGGGTGATAAAACTCGCCGTGCTTGCCGTCGGCGGCCAGGGCGGCGGCGTGCTCGCCGATTGGATCACCGACGTAGCCGAGCGCAGCGGCTACATTGCGCAATCGACGTCGGTGGCGGGCGTCGCCCAGCGCACGGGGGCGACGATCTATTGCATCGAGATGGCGCGCGACACCGGCCGGCTGCCGGTCTTTGCGCTCTCGCCCTCGCAGGGCGACGTCGACATCTTGATAGCCGCCGAGCTGATGGAGGCCGGCCGCGCCATCATCCGCGGTTTCGTCACGCCCGAGCGCACGACGCTGATCGCCTCCTCGCACCGCATCGCCGCCGTCTCGGAAAAGATCCAGCCGGGCGACGGCCGCGCCTCGTCGGAAAAGGTGCATGCGACGGCCGAGGCGGCCGCCAAGCGCTTCATCGCCTTCGACATGGAAAAGATCGCCGCCGAGCATGGCACGATGATTTCGGCCAGCCTGCTCGGCGCGCTGGCCGGTTCCGACGCGCTGCCCTTCCCGCGCGAAAACTACGAGCAGGCGATCGGCGCCGGTGGCCGTGGCGTCAAGGCCAGCCTTGCCGCCTTCGGCGCCGCCTATGACCGGGCGCGCGGCATCGCGGTCGCGACAGCCGGGAATAAGGCAAGCGGGAAGCCTGCCGCTCCCGACACCACATCAACGGCCAAGGTCAGTGGTCCCGAAACCCTGCTGAAGGGCTGGCAGGAACTCGCCGCCCGTGTCGCCGCGCTACCGGAACCGCTGCGCGACATGGCTGAACGCGGCCTGAAGAAGGTCGTCGATTACCAGGACATCGCCTATGGCGGCGAATATCTCGGCCGGCTGGACAAGGCCATCGCGCTGGACAATGCGGCGCGTGGCCATGCGCTGTCGGTCGCGGCGGCGAAACATCTGGCCAACGCCATGTGCTATGACGACATGATCCGCGTCGCCGACCTCAAGACGCGTTCGACCCGCGACAGGCGCGTGCGCAAGGAAGTCGGTGTCAGGGAAGGCTTGGTCCTGCAGGTCACCGAATATTTCCATCCGCGCATCGAGGAATTTTGCGGCACGTTGCCGGTAGCAATCGGCAGTTACATCGAGAACCGCCCGAAGCTCGCCGCCTTCCTTGACCGCCGCATCAATCGCGGCCGCCATATCCGCACCGACAGTTTCACCGGCTTCGCCATGCTGTGGTTCATCGGCGGCCTGCGCCGCTGGCGCCGCCGCCTGCTGCGCCACAAGGTCGAAGTCGAGCATCTGGAGCGCTGGTACGGCTTGGCGCTTGCCCGTGCGCGCGAAAACTATGCGCTTGGGCTGGAGATCCTGAATTGCCGCCGCTTGATCAAGGGCTACAGCGACACCCACGCCCGTGCCCAGTCGAAATTCGACCGCGTGCTCTCAGCGCTTGCCATGCTCGAGGGCCGCGAAGACGCCGCCGACTGGATCCGCCGCCTGCGCGAAGCGGCGCTGAAGGACGAAAAGGGCGACATGCTCGATGGCGCGCTGAAGACCGTGGCGACGCTCAACGACGCCGCCCGATAACGAGGATGTGATCAATCCTCCTCCGACGGATTTCGACCCTGTCGTCCGTTTCACGGCGGTAGGGATGAATCACGGAGACGAACTTTATGCTCACCAAATATTTGCTGCCGTTCGCATTGGCCGCCGGCACTTTGATGCTCTCCGCCGGCGCGCAGGCCATGCCGATGGCAAAGCCCAGCGCTGCGCCGCTGCCGGTCGAGACGGTCGGCTGGCGCTGCGGTCCGGGCTGGCACGTGAACCACTGGGGCAGATGCGTGCCGAACGGTCGCCGGTTCATCCGGCCCGTGCGCCACTGGCATCCGGGCTTCCGGTATCACCACCGCTGGCATCCCGGCTATTGGAGCTGGTGATCGGTTTGAGGGGCGCCCGTGCCGGAAACGGCGCGGGCGGCTTGCTAAGTTCCTCGAGCGAGGATTCAGACAGCCCTCAGAGACGGCGTCTGGACAGCGCCCCCTCTGTCTTGCCGGACATCTTCGCCGCAAGGGGGAGATCAGACATCGCGCCGGCCTTCGCCAATCGTCAGTGTCGTACTCTGTTCGACAGCGCAGAGTGGTCGCGGCGCCGAAGCTGCCAATCTCCCCCCAAGTGGGGGAGATGTCCGGCAGGACAGAGGGGGGCGCGAAGGATCTCGACCGATCTCACCTTGTGCCGCCGCGTTCCTGCCTCGCGGTTGATGGACAAAGTCGAAGCTCTCACACAATCAAATCCCGCATCGGCTTCACCCCTCCCGACTCCGGAAACACCTTGTCGCCGAGCACCGCGGCGGAGAGCCCGAACTGCTCGGCAAGCAACCCCTTCAGCACCGCGCGCACATCGCTGGTCGGCGCGAGGTCGCGGCCTTGGTAGAGCTGAGCCGGCTTCAGCCCCGGCCAGTCGGCGATGACGCGGCCACCTTTGATCGCGCCGCCGGCGAGCAGCACTACCGTGCCGGTGCCGTGGTCCGTGCCGACGGTGCCGTTGACGCGGGCGGTGCGGCCGAATTCGGTGATGGCGACGATCGCGGTGTCCTTCCAGCGCTCGCCGAGCCCTTTCTCGAATTCCTCGAAGGCGCCATCGAGGCCGCCGAGCAGCTTGGCGAGCCGCCCGGTGGCGCCGCCCTCGTTGACATGCGTGTCCCAGCCGTCGAAGGCCAGCGCCGCAATGCGCGGCCCGTCGTCGGCCGCCATCAGTTTCGCCGCGCCTTGCGCGGACTGGCGCATGCAGGCGGCGTTGGCGAGGCCGCCGCGGGGTTTCTTCGAGCTGCCATCGAGCTGGTCGCTCATCGCCATGCGGTCGGCGTCGAGGCCCTTCTGCAGCACCGCTGCCAGCACCGGGTCGCGATGGTTGTAGAGGTCGAGTACACGCTCCGCCAGCGCATCGCTGGGCGTCGGCAGCGCCTGCGGCGCCCAGCCGAGCACGGGTGCTGCGCCACGGATCACCAGCGGCGTCGATGGGCCTACCGCCAGCCCGCCGAGCTTGGCCACTCTTTCACCTGCCGGGAGGCTGGCTATCGCGCGGTTCAGCCAACCGGTTGTGGCGTTGCCAGGGCCCGGCAGGCCGCTCTCCAGCACATCCTGGCCGTCGAAATGCGAGCGCTCGCGGTAGCCGGTCGCGGCCGCGTGCACCGCGGCCGCCTGACCTGCCTTGAACAGCCGCGCGAACACCGGCATCGCGGGATTGATCGCGAAGAAGCTGTCGAGCGGCAGCGCCGCATTGGCGCCGGAGAGCGACAGCGCGATGTCGCCATGCAGGCCGGCATAGTCGGGGTCACCGAGGGGGCCGATCGTCGACAGCCCATCCAGCGCGCCGCGCAATATGATGACGATCAGGCGCGGATCGCGATGGTCGGCGGCGCGGGCGAAGCGTGGCAGATAGGCCCAGGCAAACAGCGCGCCGCCTGTCATCAGCACGGCGCGCCGAGATGGGTTCGGCGTTTCACAAAGAAGACTCATGCCGCTTCTCCATTGTTCACCGGCGTTGAAATTCCGGCGCCATCAGCAGCAGCGCCAGGCCTTGCTGTTTGGACTCGGCGCGCGCGATCGCTTGGCGCGTCTCGGCCGAGGCGGAGGCGCCGATCACGGTGGAAAGCATGTCATCGGGATTGCCGATGTCGCTCGCCTGACGAGCCGCTTGCCAGGCGATGTCGAGGCGCGTCTTGAGGCCTTCGGCGGACGCCCAGCTATCCGTCCGGTCGGAAAAGCCGTTCGGCCCGGGCGGTTGCCAGAGCGGCTCGCCCAGCGCCCTTAGCCAGCGCAGCGTTCGTTGCGGCTCTTTCCCGGCGGTGGAGCCGATCGCCCGCCGGACCGCTACGGCATAGTCCAACGGCGAGCGCAATTTTGTCAGCGGCAGCGACCAGGCTTCAGGCAGATCGACCAGGGCAAGCGCCAGCGCGCGCAGGTCGCCGTCCGTCTTGGTGAAGATCTCGGCAAGGCGGTCGACTACAGCCGCCGGCGGATCGTCGGCAAAGAAATGGCGGGCGAGCTTGGTAGCGATGTGGCGCGCGGTCGCCGGCTGGCGGGCGATGTCGTTGAGCGCGGCCTCGGCCTGGCCCATGCCGCCGGCCGGGTAGGTCTTGCCGAGCAGCACCGCCTCGCCAGGCTGATGCGCATCGGGGTCGAACACAAATGTGCCGGGCTCTCCGAGGCGGCCCTTCCGCCCGGCCATCGTCCAGCCGGTGAGCGCTCCCGCGAAACTCGTGACGTCCGCCTGGCTATAGCCGCCGTCGACGCCGAGTGTGTGCAATTCCAGGATCTCGCGGGCGAGGTTCTCGTTGAGGCCGCGGCCGCGCCTTTTTCCGGCGCGCGAATCCGGTCCGGTCGATTGTCGGTTGTCGAGGTAGAACAGCATCGCCGGGTGATGCTCGACGGCCAGCAGCATGTCGGCGAAGCGGCCGAGCACGAAGGGGCGGACAGCCTCGCGCTCGAAAGCGCCGGCGCAGGCCCGCACGAGCTGGCCCTTGGCGGTCGAGACGCAGAAATGGTTCGACCAGAAACCGACCAGTCTTTCGACAAAGCCGGGTGCGGCACCGAGCGCCTTGTCGAAACGGGCTTGCGCTTCATCCCGATAGATGTCGGCCTCGACCGGCGGCACGCCTGACTTGCGTTTTGCCTCGGCTGAGCCGTCCGAAGTGTCTGCCGCAGGCTGCATGGCGGGCGCTGGTTTCTCCCGCGCTGCCTTGCGCTCCGCGGCGGCGGCCATGCTGGCCTGGATCGCGGCGGTGCTGTCCAACAAGCCGGCATTTTTTGAATCGTCGGCCGAGACAAGCGCGACATCCAACAGCTCGAGCTCGGCCTTTAGATAACCGCGCGCATCGGCCGCAATCTTGCCGAGATCGTCACCAGGTTTCGCGCCAAGCCCGAAGCGGTTGAGCGCGACCAAGGCTGGATCGGGCAGAACGGCATTTGGAACGGATGGAGCCAACAGAGCCTCCGTCGCGGACCGACGCAGGTCGCGTCGGCGGTATCTCCACGGTCGAAAAGCCTTATGATGCCGGAGTCGACATGATGAGGCCGGCAGGGGCTTACCAGCGGCGCCAGTAACGATCGCCGTGCCACGGACGCCAGGCCGGGCCGATATAGACGCTTGGGCCACCCCAGTAGTAATAGCCCGGATAGATCACGCGGCGGTTGGGCACGCAGCGACCCCACCGGTTGGGGTGCCAGCCGGGGCCGCAGCCCCAGGCCACATGCTCGACAATCGCAGGCGCCGCAGGCGCCGCAAGCGGCATTGCCGAGGCTGCACTTGCCGCGGCAGTCCCGCCGATGGCAAGCGCAGCCGCAACAGAATATTTCGTCAGACCATTCATGGGATACTCCGAAGTTTCTCGAGGTTGAACCGGCCACGTCGCGTTCGCGTGGCGGCAGGCGTGTCCCTCTTTTTCTTTGAACGGAGACGGCCGGCGCTTTCCGTCGCTCTTATGGCGTATTTTTTGCCGGGATGGGCCGCTGCCTGCCGACATGACGCAATAGGGCGTCGGCCAGCAGCTTACGGTCATCCAGCGGGCTCGACGCGGCGAATTCGACGATGCGCTGTTCCAGCCGGCTGCGGATGGTGGCGTCGGCATTGCGCGCCCGCTCCAGGGCTGCGGCCAGAGCGTTGGCGTCGAGCGTCGGCTGCTGCAAGAGGTTGGCCGCCTCACGCCGCGCCTGCTGTCCGTCGAGGATGACTGCGCGCGACTCGCGCCGAACCTCGCGCAACGCCTGGCGGAATACCTTGCGGTCGCTGGCGGGAAGCTGACCGCCGGCCGATTCCAGCGAATAGCCGCCTCCGGAACGGCCGATCAGCCAGCCTGCACCGCCGGCGACGGCACCGATCAGGAAGACGTTCAGCACCAGCGATGCCGCGAAAAGACGAGCGCTCATAGGTCCTCCGTGTCGGCGTCGGGACCGGCATCGCCGAACGACGTTGCGTTGGCATCCATCACATAATGGTCGGACGTGGCATCTGGCGTGACAACGGTGACCAGCGCCAGCCCGACCACGGCGCCGGCAAGGCCGACGCCGGCAAGTCCAAAGCCCAGCCACCAAAACCGGCGGCGCCGCCCCTGGCTGAGCTGCGTGGTGGCCCGTGCGACAATCTCGCCATGCAGCGTCCGGCTTGGGGCTTCGACGTGATGACGGTCGAGAATGGCATCGAGCCTGCCGGCGGTCGCCAGAATGGCGCGACCCTCTTCGCTCTCCGCAAACAGCGTGGCGGCAGCCTGGTCGGCCCGCGGCCAGCGATGCAGGGCGCTGCCATAGGCGTCCGCAAGTGCAGCGAAGCGTTGGGCACTCATCGCCCCGTCAGCGGCCTTTCTTTCGTCAGCCATCTCGTTTCCCCTTCCACGGGTTTGACGTGGCCACCCAAGTCCCAACCGCCGCCAGCTGCTCAGTCATCGCCATCTCCGATGAGCATGGCTTGCAGCGAGCGTCGACCCCGCGCGAGCAGGCTTTCCAGCGCATCGACGCTGACCTGCATGGCGCCGGCGGCCTCGATGTTGGACATCTCCTGATAATAGACGAGCACGATCGCCTCGCGCTGGCGCGGCGCGATGCGCAGCAGCGCCTGCTGGACGCGCCGGCCTTCGTCTCCGGCGTCGGGAAGCGGTGCCTCATCCGCCGCCTCCGGCAGTTCGTCCGTCACCCATTCGCGGCGCCGCCGCAGCCGGTCGTAGCAGAGGTTGAGCGCCACCCGGTGGACCCAGGTGTCGAAACGCGCATGACCCTGGCGCCAGCCCGAGGCATGACGCCAGATGCGCACGAAGGTCTCCTGGGCGACGTCCTCGGCCTCGGCGGCATCGCCGAGCATGCGGGTGGCGAGCGAAAGCAGGCGCGGCAGCTTGCGCGCCACCATCGCCTGCACGGCGGCTTGATCGCCGGCACCGATGCGCCGTACCAGTTCCTCGTCCGGATCGGCGCCCATCAATCGGGGCGCTCCCAATGGCCATCGTGCTGCATAACCTCTCGGTCATTGCTCCTGATTGGGAGCGGTTTTGTGGCCCGGCCGTTCCTCGGCGCTCATAACGCCGTCGCCGTTCTTGTCGAGCCTGGCGAAGCGCTTGGCCAAGAAGGCGTCGAGCTCGGATTTGTCGACGAAGCCGTCCTTGTTGGCGTCCATGCGCGCGAAGGATTTGGCAGGATCGGCCTTGGCCTTGCGCTGGGTCTGGAACGCCGTCCACTCGGCGAGGCTGACCTTGCCGTCGCCGTCGGTGTCGGCCCGCATGAAAGCCTTTTCCCGGCGCGCCTCGAACTTTTCCAGCGTGATGCCCGGCCTGGCGGAGGCGGATGCGATTGGCGCCGGCTGCGCCGGCGCGGTGGCATGCGTCGCTGTCTGGGCGGCCGCGGCGGCGGCCTGCAGGCCAAGGGCAACGACAAATATCGAACGGCGGATCATGCTCTCGTCTCCGGTTGCGCATGGCCATTGGCGGCCACGCTTCAGCCGTTAAACGCGGCAACAGGGAAAATCCGTCGGTCGTTTCTGACGAGACAATTAGCAAGAGTCCGGCAAGAAGCCGGGCCGGAGCCGATCGGGAACGAGGGTGAGCGAAACTATTTCCGTTCGTCGACCACCATCAGCTGATCCGGCTTGAAGCCGGCATGTTGCGGGGTCCAGACGTCGCCGTCACGGTTGAACCAGTGGCACAGATACGTGCCCGAGGCAGCGCCATCACTCACCGTCATCTCCGGGCCTCCGGATTTTAGCCTGACGATGTCACCGGTCTTGAAAGTGTTGGGCATTTTGGCCTCCTTGCTAGAGACCGGGAGTTTCCCACCAACAGCGATTCTCGACAATGCCCGAGATTCGCTGCAAAGCCCGGAAGAGCGTGCGTTCCGCTTTCAGCCTCTGGGTAAAGGAGGTCGCCTGGCCGCACGCGGCGCGCAGGAGAGGGCATCGTCGCAGCCGCGGCGATCACTCCGGCACGCCGGCGATGCCCAGCGCCTCGACGTAGCGCTCGGCGAACACCTTGTCCAGCCACGGGTTGATCTGTCTCTGCAGGGTGAGCGTGAAGGTCGGGAACGCCTCCATCAGGCGGCGCGCCGCGGCCTGCGCCTCGTCCAGCCGGTTGAGCTTGACCAGCGCCATGATCACCGGTGCGAGGAGCCGTAGTTCGGCATCTCGTGCAGCGCGCGTTCTCCCCATGCCAGCGCTTCCTCGTAGCGCTCGAGCATCAGATAGCTCATCCCGATGCCGGAGAGCGCGATGCCTTTCTCGGGGTCGACCGGACTCAGCCGCATCGCCCTGTGAAAGTGCTCGATCGCCACGAGCGGGCGGCTGGAATGCGCGTTCACCCAGCCGCTGCCGGTATGGCCCTGCGCCGAATTGGGGTTGAGCAGCAGGGACCGTTCGATCGTGCCCAGCGCCATCTCGTATTCCTTCGCGCTGTAGGCGATCACCTGCGCCGCGAAGCGCAGGCTCGTGGGGTCGTCGCGCGCTTCCGCCAGCACCTCGCGCGCCATACGCGCGGCGACTCGCACATCGTCGGGTTCGTGCCAGCACTGGCTCACAGATAAGCTGCGGATATAGGCGCCGAGTGCCTTCGCCAAGGTGAAGCCCGGGTCGATGCTGAGCGCCTCGTTGGTGAGTCGGCGTACATCGGCAAAGCCTTCGCGCGTCATGCTGTAGAAGCGCGGCAGTGCGCGAAGATAGAGGTCGTAGGCGCTGATGTAGTCGGTCGGCTTCATGCGCGCCTGCTTGATCTCCTCCAGCCGGATGCTCGGCTCGACAGCACCGACGACGCTCTCGGTCACCTTGTCCTGCAAGTCGAAGATGTCGCTCACGTCGCCTTCGAAGCGGCCGGTCCAGACATGGTGACCGCTGATCGCGTCTACCAACTGCCCGCTGATGCGCACGCGCGATCCGGCTCTGCGGATGCTGCCTTCGAGCACGTAGCGGACGCCCAGCTCGCGCCCGACCTGGCGCAGGTCGACCGCCCGGCCCTTGTAGGTGAAGGACGAGTTGCGGGCGATCACGAAGAAGGAGTTCACCCGGCTCAATCCCGTGATGATGTCCTCCACCAGCCCGTCGGCGAAGTATTCCTGGTCAGGGTCGCCGCTCATGTTGGTGAAAGGCAGAACCGCGATCGAGGGCTTCTCGGGCAGGGGAGGCGGTGCAGCCACCGAGGCGCTGGCGTCGGTCTCGACGCGGTAGGCGCGCACGGGACGCTCGATGTTCTTGAGGCGCAGGTTGCCGAGCGGCGTGAAGCCGCAGTCGAGCTTGCCCTGGAGGTGGTCGTAGGCGGTGCCCGAGACGACCACGGTCCCGGGATCGGCGGCGCTTTCGAGGCGGGCGGCGATGTTGACCCCGTCGCCGTAGAGGTCGCCGTCCTCCTCGCAGACCACGTCGCCGAGATTGACGCCGATGCGCAAGCGAATCCGCTCTTCCTCCGGCGTTTCCGCCTCGTGTTCCGCCACAGCCTGCTGGATCGCCACCGCCGATGTCACCGCATTGACGACGCTCGCGAATTCGCAGAGCATGCCGTCGCCGGTGAGCTTGACGATGCGTCCCTGGTTCTCGGATACCAGCGGCTCGAGGAGGTCCTTGCGGTAGGCCTTCAGCCGCTCGAGCGTGCCGCGTTCGTCGCGCTCCGTCAGGCGCGAATAGCCAACCACGTCGCAAGCCAGGATCGCTGCGAGGTGGCGCTGCGTGCTCATTACACGGCTCAGCCAGGCGCCTGCACGCGGGCCGTCCCGCGTCCATGTCCTGCCGGCTTCCATGCGCCTCACCTGCACGCTATCCATCTTTCCCAATCTCCGCCCGTCGCTGGAACGGAGAGCAACTTGACCTTGCCCTCACGAGATTCCGCTATCCAGCTTGCGAAGCGTGGAGCGTTCAGTCGCGCTACAGTCAACCAACGACCCGCCCACGCAGCCTCTGGGGACGCTGACGCCACTTCCAGAAGGCCGGGGATGTTGGCTGGCTTGTGTAACCGGTTGACGCCACCGTGGCGGCGCTTTTGTATCGGCATCACACCGAACACTCACGCTTGGAGGTGCTGAGGTCGGCAAGCGGCGAAATGCTGCCGTACGACGCCGCAGCGTTTCGGCTTAGGGCGATCTTGGGTGGGTTTATGGGCGAACCCAAATCCACCCGACACGTATGGTATTGGAATTACACGCTTTTAGGAAACTGGTGCCGCTTGCGTGACTCGAACACGCGACCCCATCATTACGAATGATGTGCTCTACCAACTGAGCTAAAGCGGCCCGGGAAGCCGCTGGGCTTCCAAGATGCGCCGGTTGATAGACTCAACCGCCAGCTAATTCAAGATGGCTGGCGGCGAAATCCTGCGCTCATGCGCGGCAATTCCGTCGCTTGCCGCTGCGCGACAGCCTTAAGCCCCGCGCCAGCACGGCTTGCGGGCTCGCCGGCGGGAGGCTCCGATTTCGTTGCAGGCCGATCCGGCGGCGGCGACAAAAATGTTGATTCTTCAACAAAAAACGCCGAAATGGGCATTGGATGCGTCGGCAAGGCAGCCGCCCGCCCGTTGATTGACTGGTCGCCTGCGGCTAACGATCGATAACTGTGAGCGAACGCGCAGAGGGAGCTCGCTTGGACGCCATCGAGAAAGCGATCCGCAACGCCTTCGAGAAAGGCAATCCCGAGGACCGGGCGTTTCGCGAGAAGGTCTATCGCTCGGCCTTTGCCGCGCTCGATCGCGTGCTGCAGGCCAACCCCAACGTGACGGTGGAAGCCGCCATCAACCGCCGCAAGGCGGTGCAGGCCAAGATCACCGAGATCGAATCCGAATTCCTGCCGGCTGTCCAGGCCGTTCCTGACGTGACGCTTCCGCTGGACAGCGGTCCATTCGTCGGCAACGCCGCGCCGGGGCCGGCGGTCGACACGCCGAGCCAGTCTCCCGCGCCGCCGGTGGATGCCCCGCGGGGCCCCGACCAGGCGGCACCGTCGCCGTCGATCACCGTCGACGGTCCGGTGCAGCCCGACACATCGGATGCGCCGCGCTCGCGCGTGCTGCCCCGCGTGCCCGACATCATGCCGGACGAGGCGCTTCCGAACGCGCCGACGCTAGATGACTCCCCCGGAGCGTCCATCGGCAACGGCGCCGAAGTGGCGCCGGATCGCGATGAACGGCGTATCCGTGGCCGGCGCCTGCCGCTCACCGCCATCTTTGTCGCGGCGACCCTGCTGGCGGCTGCCGGCATCGGCCTCTATTTCGCCAAGCAGACGGGCGTCTTCAAGACGGCGGCTGAACTCAACACCGGTCCGCCAGAGCCGACCCCGACGCTGGAAGACGAAGACTCCTCGCAGCCAGCCGACACCGGTTCGCCGCAGAAGCCCGGCGAGGCGGATCAGTCGAAGAACTGGATCAACGTCTTCTCGCCCAGCGATCCGACCCATGTCAGCACACCGTCCGACGCCGCCGCAGATGTGATGAAGGACGACACCGGCCAGTTCCTGCGCGTCCGCTCGGGCGCATCCGGCTCGGCCATCGCCTTCGATGTCGGCCAGGGCGTGCTGGAAAAGCTCGCCGGCAAGCATGCCATGTTCGATATCATCGCCCGCTCGGAAGAAGGCAAGGAGACGCAGATCTCGGTCGACTGCGATTTCGGCGAGCTCGGCGATTGCGGCCGCAAGCGCTATGCCGTCGGCCACGAGCGCAACGAATACCTGTTCGACGTGCAGTTCCCGAACAAGCACCCGGGTGCGGCCGGCACCATCGCCGTCAATTCCGATTTCGACAAGCAGGGCAAGTCCGTCGACATCTACGAGATCCGCGTATCGATCGCGGAGTGACCTCGGCATCGGCAGCGAGGGGCTATCTCCAGGGATGCGACCGACCTCCCCTTGATGGGAAGGTCGGCGCGAAGCGCCGGGTGGGGTGAAGCGTCGGCAGATTTCTAGCTGTCGAGCAACGCCTGCAGCGTCTCGATCCGGTCGGCCTCGGCGGAGGGCTTGTCCCAGCGCAGCCGTGAGATGCGCGGAAAGCGCATCGCGACGCCAGATTTATGGCGCGTCGAGCGGTTGAGCCCTTCGAAGGCCACTTCCAGCACCAGCCCATTCTTGCGATCGGCGCGCACCGAGCGCACCGGCCCGAACCGCTCGATCGTATGGTCGCGCACATATTTGTCGATTTGCCGCAGCTCCTCGTCGGTGAAGCCGAAATAGGCCTTGCCGACCGGCACCAGCTCTTCCGATCCCTCCGGGCCTGACCAGACCCCGAAAGTGTAGTCGGAATAGAAGCTCGAGCGCTTGCCGTGGCCGCGCTGCGCATACATCAGCACCGCGTCGATCGTGTGCGGATCGCGCTTCCACTTGAACCAGGGGCCTTTCGGCCGGCCGGCAAGATAGGGCGAATCCCAGCGCTTCAGCATCACCCCTTCGATGATCGGATGCGGCGGCGCCTGGCGCAGCCGCTCCAGCGTCTCCCAATCCGAAAATTCGACCAGCGGCGAAAGGTCGAAGCGGCTGGGATCGAGCGTCTGGACGAAGGCTCCGAGCCGGGTGCGGCGCTCGGCGAAGGGGAGGCTGCGCAAATCCTCGCCGTTGATTTGCAGCGCGTCGTAGCAGCGCATGAAGGCCGGATATTGCTGCTGGATTTTTGGCGAGACGCTCTTGCGGTTCAGCCGCTGCTGCAGGTCGGAGAAGGTTCCGGTCGCCTCGCGCGGGTCGCCGACCAGCAATTCGCCGTCGAGCGCCGCCTCGAAATCCATCGTCGCGGCGAGGTCCGGGAAGGCGCCGGAAACATCGTCGCCGGTGCGCGAATACAGCCGGCGGATGCCGCCCTCGCACACCGCCTGGACGCGGATGCCGTCCCATTTCCACTCCGCCGCATAATCGGCCGGTTCGAGCTTTTCCAAATCGCCGTCGTCGACCGCGTTGGACAGCATCACCGGCCGGAACAATGCGAGCGCGGCGCTTCTCGGTTTTTCCGCCCGGCCTTCCAGCCACGCAAAGAGCGCCGTGTAGGGAGGCGTCAGCCCGTGCCAGAGCTCCTCGATCTCGACGACATCGACTTGGCCGAGATCGGCCAACGCCTGCTTGGCAAGCCGCGCCGACACGCCGATGCGCAACCCGCCGGTAACCAGCTTGATGATGGCGAAGCGCGCAGAGATGCTGGCGCTGTCGAGAAGCCTGGCGAGCACCTGCGGCCCGTCGGAGCGGCTCGCCGCCTGGAGCTTGCCGACCACTTCGGCGAGCGTCGGCGCGTGGTTCGGCATGTGGCCGGCCGGCTGCGGCCAGACCAGCGACACCGTCTCGGCGAGGTCGCCGACATAATCGTAGGAATAGCCGAACAGCACGGGGTCCATGCGCTCGACCACCAGCGCGCGCAGCATCGCCGGCTTCACCGCCGCGATCGACAGATCGCCGGTGATCGCCGCCAGCGCCAGCCCGCGGTCGGGATCCTCGACGCTGCGGAAATAGTCGGTGAGCAGCGTCAGCTTGCCGTTGCGCGAAGGCGTCAGCACCAGCCGGTCGAGGAGCTCGGCGAAGCGGTTCATCGTTGGTTGCGCCATGCCAATCGCGAGAGCAGGCGCAAGGCGCCCCCCTCTGTCCTGCCGGCCATCTCCCCCTCAAGGGGGGAAATCAGATGCCGCGCCGGCTTTCGCCAATCTCTCGCGTCGCGGGAGATGCGTCGGCCCTGAAACTGCCAATCTCCCCCTTTGAGGGGGAGATGTCCGGCAGGACAGAGGGGGGCGCCGTAGAACTCGGCGGCGGCGATTGGCGAACACTGTTCCATCAATCGCCCTCGTCCTCATACCCAACAAGATGCAGCGGCCGCGCCGCGATGCCCTCCAGCTCGCACCAGCGCACCAGCGCTTCCTCGCGGCCATGCGTCACCCAGATCTCCTCGGCGCCCGTTTCCTTGATCGTGGCGATGAGCTCGTCCCAGTCGGCATGGTCGGAAATGATCAGCGGCAGCTCGACGCCGCCCTGCTTGGCGCGCTGACGGATGCGCATCCAACCTGAAGCGAAGCAGGCGATCGGGTCGGGGAAGCGCCGCGCCCAGCGGTCGGCGAAGGCGGCCGGCGGCCCGACGACTATGGCGCCTTCGAAATCGGCCTTGCCACCGCTTTCCACCGTCGCTGGTTCGAGTTGCCCCAGATCGATGCCCTGGCTCTGGTAATATTCGCTGAGCTTGGCGAGCGCGCCGTGGATATAGATCGGCCTGTCATAGCCGGCCTCGCGCAGCAGCCGCATGACGCGCTGCGCCTTGCCGAGCGCATAGGCGCCGATCAGGTGCGAACGCTCGGGAAATTGCATCGCCGATTTGAGCAGGCGCGCGATCTCCTCATGGTCCGGCGGGTGCCGGAACACCGGCAGTCCGAAGGTCGCCTCGGTGATGAAGACATCGCAAGGCACCGGCTCGAACGGCAGGCAGGTAGCGTCTTTCTGGCGCTTGTAGTCGCCGGAGGCGACGATGCGCAGGCCCTGATGCTCGACGACGATCTGCGCCGAACCCAGCACATGTCCGGCCGGATGGAAAGTGACGGAGACGCCGTTGATATCGATCGTCTCGCCGACAGTTGCTGCCTGCGTGGTTTCGGCGAAATCCTCGCCATAGCGCAGGCCCATGATGTCGAGCGTTTGCTGTGTGGCAAGCACCGAGCGGTGGCCTGAGCGCGCATGATCGGAATGGCCGTGCGTGATCAGTGCGCGGCTGACCGGCCGCACCGGATCGATGAAGAAATCGCCTGGCGGACAGTAGAGCCCTTCGGGTCGTGGCTTGAGCAGGTCGCTGGCGCGCATGGCCTTGAACATAGTGGCTAAATTCGACGCGGGAAGCCTGTTGCAACAGACTGCTGACTCGTCCTACAGCCGGCCGCCGGTTCGCACACCGGCGGGATCAATGGAACCATGAAACCACTTCAGGCCTCGTCCGGCGATTTGAACGCCGACCGTCGCGCCGACTTTGCCGAGATGCTGCTGGCCTCCGGCGAGCCTGCGCAGGCGGCGGAGCTTTTGCTTGGCGCGCTGGAGCTGGCGCCGCAATGGACGGCGGGCTGGTTCCGGCTCGGCGAGATGCAGGAAGCCGCACGTTTTCCCGACCAGGCAGCCCAGGCATGGGCGATGGCCTTGAAGCTCGATCCCGCGGACCGGCTGGGTTCCGCGCTCAAGCTGCAGCTGATCGGCCATGCGCCGGTGGCAGCGGCTCCGCCCAGTGCTTTCGTCGAGACCCTGTTCGATCACTATGCCGACAATTTCGAGCAATCGCTGGTCGGGAAACTCGGTTAGCGAATGCCAGAGTTTCTCGATCGCGCCATTCGCGCGGCGAGGCCGGGCCGGTTCCGGCTGGCGCTCGACCTCGGCTGCGGCACCGGCCTGATGGGCGAAAGGCTGCGCCCGATCGTTGACCGGCTGGAAAGGCTATGACATTTCGAGCAGCATGTTGCGGAAGGCGCGCGCCAAAGGCATCTACGACAAGCTCTCCAAGTCCGATCTCCAGCATTTCTCTCGACCTGGCTCGAAAGCCGACCTCGTGGTCGCCGCCGACGTGTTCATCTATGTCGGGGCGCTCGAACGCATTGTTGGAGCAGTTGCCAACAGTCTGGTCGATGAAGGCCTCTTTGCGTTCTCGGTCGAGACACTTGCCTGTGGCGATGACTTTGCATTGCTGCCCTCGCGGCGCTACGCGCATTCCGTGGCCTATGTGCGGCGCGTTCTCGCCGACAGCGGGTTTGCGATCCTGTCGCTGGAAAGCACGACCATCCGGCATGACCGCGGCGAGCCAGTAGGAGGCCTTGCGGTTATAGCTCGTCGCAGGCCGGCGGAATGAGGGCGACGGCTGCTCGCGAAAAAGCCCGAATCGCGTGTCGGCTTAGGGCGTGGCGATACGGCACGGAGAATTACCATGCGCTGGACCATGGCTGTGTTGGCATCTTGCCTGATGACGGCCGGCTGCGTTGGCGGCACTTCGATGGCGGAGCGCCAGGACGAAAACGTCCAATCCTCGCTGCAATATGACAGCGTGCCCTGCGACCAGCTGCTAGCCAATCGCAACGCGCTGGCGCAGCAATACAATCTGCCGGTCACCGCAAAACCGGCTTTCTCCAATCCGGCGATGGGTTTTGGCCCGTTTACGCCGGACATGCGCTCCAGGGCGCAGCGCGACAGCGACAAGGCGAGCGGCGAGATCGACGCAATGAACCGTTCGATCGAACGGCGCGATTGCGGCAAGCCGAAGAAGAAGGACAAGTTCGCGCTGCCGGGCTCGAAGCCGGCGTCTGCTCAGTAACCCGCTTCGCGATCGACGACGTTTTCGAGCTTTTCGCCGCGCTCGAAGGCGGCCATTTGCCGAAGCATGATCGGCACCAGATGGGCCGGGTCCGAGGTCGCCGCCGCATGCGGCGTCACGAACACTTTCGGATGGCTCCACAACGGGCTCGTCTTGGGCAGCGGCTCGACCTCGAACACGTCGAGGCTCGCTTCCTTCAGCGTGCCGTCTTCCAGCGCGCGCAGGATGTCGGCATCCTTCTGCAGCCGCCCGCGCCCGGCGTTGATCAGCACCGAGCCGCCGAGGCCGTTGCGTTTGCGCAATTCCTTCAGAACGGCGTAATTGACGATGCCTTGGGTGCGCGGCGTCAGCGGCAACAGCACCACCAGGATGTCGGTGGCGCTGAGGAAGGGGATCAGCCCGCCTTCGCCGGAATAGGTCGAGACCCCCTGCATCGGGTGCTCGGTGCGCGACCAGCCGTTCACGGCGAAGCCTAGCGCCAAAAGCACCGATGCCGCGGCGCGGCCAAGGTTGCCGAGACCCATGATGCCGACGGAGATGTCGCCGGCCGGGCGTTGCGGCGGCTCGTGCCAGGTCTTCTTCTGCTGTTGCGCTCGGTAGAGCATGCCCTGGCGATGGTGGTCGAGCACGCGCCAGACGACATATTCGGTCATGTATTGCGTGAGATTGTCGGCAACGACCCGGACGATCGGCACCTCGGGCAGGCCGGGGTCGGCGAAGATATGATCGACGCCTGCGCCGATCGAGAAGATGGCGCGCAAATTGGGCAGCGACGACAACAGATTCGGTTTCTGCTTCCACACCACTGCATAAGCGATCGAGGGATCGCTCGGACCATCAGGCTCCAGCACCACCTCGCGCTCGGCCGCGAGCAGTTCGCGCCAGCGCTGCGGGTGAAAGCCGGTGAGGGCAAGCAGAACTTTGCCTTTTTCCATTCGTGGAGTGTCTTTCCTATATTTCCAGCCTATTCGCTGACGACCCCGGTCGGTGCCGTTTCGATCCGGAACGCGGCCGAGATCAGCGCCCTCGTATAGTCGGTTTGCGGGCGGTCGAAAATCTGTTCGGACGGCCCGGCTTCGACGATCTGACCATTGCGCATGACGATCACGTCGTTGGCAAGGGCGCGGATGACCTTTAGGTCGTGGCTGATGAAGAGATAAGCGAGGTTGTGCCTGGCCTGCAGGTTGCGCAACAGATCGACCACCTGCGCCTGCACGCTCATGTCGAGCGCCGAGGTCGGCTCGTCGAGCATGACGAAGCGCGGGTTGAGCACCATGGCGCGGGCGATCGCGACACGCTGGCGCTGGCCGCCCGAGAATTCATGCGGATAGCGGTGACGCGTCTCCGGGTCGAGACCGACTTCCTTCAACACCTCGACGACCTTGTCGTCGCGCTCATCGGGCGAGAGTTTCGGCGCATGGATCTTCAGCCCTTCCTCAATGATCTCCGCGACCGACATGCGCGGGCTCAAGGATCCGAACGGGTCCTGGAAGACGATCTGCAACTCGCGCCGCAGCGGCCGCATGGCGCTGAAGGAAAGCTCGTTGATGTTGCGCCCGTTGAAGTTGATCGCGCCCGTGGACGAGATCATCCGCGCGAGCGCCAGGCCGAGCGTCGTCTTGCCGGAGCCGGATTCACCGACCACGCCGAGCGTCTGGCCGGCGCGCACGGTAACGTCGATGCCGTCCACCGCCTTCACATGGTCGACGGTGCGGCGGAAGAAGCCCCGCTTGATCGGGAACCAGACCTTGATGTCCTTGCCGGTCATGACGGCCGTGGCATCGGCATTCGCCGCCGGCGGTTTGCCCTTCGGCTCGGCGGCCAAGAGGTGCTTGGTATAGGCGTGTTGCGGGTTGGCGAAGATCTCCTTGGTCGGCCCGGTCTCGACTATTTTGCCCTTCGTCATGACGCAGACGCGGTCGGCGATCTTTCTGACGATGCCGAGGTCATGGGTGATGAATAGCATCGACATGCGCTTGCGGCTTTTCAGGCCGGCGAGCAGTTCGAGGATCTGCGCCTGCACGGTCACGTCGAGCGCCGTCGTCGGCTCGTCGGCGATCAAGAGTTCCGGCTCGTTGGCCAAGGCCATGGCGATCATGACGCGCTGGCGCTGGCCGCCGGAGAGCTGGTGCGGATAGGCATCAAGCCGCTTCTGCGGGTCGCGTATGCCGACCTCGGTGAGCAGCTCCAACGTGCGAGCGTGGGCCTGGCGATCGCCCAGCCCCTGATGCAGCTTCAACACCTCGACGATCTGCTGCTCGATCGTGTGCAGCGGATTGAGCGAGGTCATCGGCTCCTGGAAGATCATGGTGATCTTGTTGCCGCGCACGCCGCGCAGCGTCCTTTCGTTGGCGTGGAGCAGGTCGGCGCCGTGGAACAGGATCTTTCCCGAGGGGTGGCTGGCCGACGGGTAGGGCAACAGCTTCAGCACCGAGAGCGCCGAGACCGATTTGCCGGATCCGGATTCGCCGACCAGCGCCACCGTCTCGCCCTTGCCGATGTCGAAGGAGACGTGGTCGACGGCGATCGATTGCGTGCCGCCTTGCGCGAAGGCGACACTCAAATCGCGGACGGAAAGCAGAGGGTCGCTCATTTGAACGTCTTGCGCGGATCGAAGGCATCGCGCGTCGCCTCGCCGATGAAGACCAGCAGCGACAGCATCAGCGAAATCACGATGAAGCCGGAGATGCCGAGCCAGGGCGCGTTGAGATTGCGTTGCGCCTGCTTCAGCAATTCGCCGAGCGAGGCCGAACCCGGCGGCAGGCCGAAGCCGAGATAGTCGAGCGAGGTCAGCGTCGAGATCGAGCCCGAGAGCAGGAAGGGCAGGAAGGTCAGCGTCGCCACCATGGCGTTGGGCAGGAGATGGCGGAACATGATGGTGAGGTTGGGCACGCCAAGCGCGCGCGCCGCGTTGACATATTCGAAGTTGCGCGCGCGCAGGAACTCGGCCCGCACCACGCCGACCAGCGCCACCCAGGAGAACAGCAGCATCAGGCCGAGCAGGATGAAGAAGCCGGGCGGCAGGATCGCGGAGACGATGAGCAGCAGATAAAGCACCGGGATCGCCGACCAGATCTCGATGAAGCGCTGAAAGAGAAGGTCCGTCCAGCCGCCGAAATAGCCTTGCACCGCGCCCGCCGCGACGCCGATCAGCGAGGAGCCGAGCGTCAGGATCAGCCCGAAGAGCACCGAGATGCGGAAGCCGTAAAGCACGCGTGCCAGCACGTCCCGCGCCTGGTCGTCGGTGCCCAGCCAATTCCAGTTGCCGACGACGCAGTTGGGATCGGCTTCGCCCTGCGGATACTGGCTGCAGCGCGTCTTCTTGTCGTAGAGCCAGGACGGCTTGGCGGGTGCGGCTTCTGGGATGGCGTTGTTGACCGTTTGATAGGAGTAGCGGACCGGCGGCCAGATCATCCAGCCATTGGCATTGATCTCGTCCTGGATCACCGGATCGCGATAGTCCGTGACGGCATAAAAGCCGCCGAATTTCTCTTCCGGATAGGCGATCAGAACCGGAAACAGGATCTCGCCCTTGTAGGAGGCGATGATGGGCTTGTCGTTGGCGATCAATTCGGAAAACAGCGACAGCACGAACAGCAACAGGAAGATCCACAGCGACCAGTAGCCGCGCCGGTTCGCCTTGAAGTTTTGCAGCCGCCGCTGATTGAGCGGCGACAACCACGGCCGGGCGGCGCGGGCCGGCTTGGTTTCTGCCGAAGCTGCCGTCATCAGACGTCTCTCCGCTCGAAATCGATGCGCGGATCGACCCAGGTGTAGATCAGGTCCGAGAGCAGGGCGACGAACAGCCCGAGCAGCGAGAAGATGTAGAGATTGGCGAAGACCACCGGGTAGTCGCGGTCGATCACCGACTTGAAGCCGAGCAGGCCGAGCCCGTCGAGCGAGAAGATGTTTTCGATCAGCAGCGAGCCGGTGAAGAAGGCCGAGATGAAGGCGCCCGGGAACCCTGCGATGACGATCAGCATGGCGTTGCGGAAGACATGGCCATAAAGCACTTTGCGCTCCGACAGACCCTTGGCGCGCGCCGTCACCACATATTGCTTGCGGATCTCCTCGAGGAACGAGTTCTTGGTCAAAAGCGTCGTCGTGGCGAAGGCCGACAACACAAGCGCGGTCAGCGGCAGCGTCATGTGCCAGAAATAGTCGATGATCTTGTCCGGCCAGGACAGCTGGTCCCAATTGTCGGAAACGATGCCGCGCAGCGGGAACCAATCCCAGAACGAGCCGCCGGCAAACAGCACCATCAAAAGGATGCCGAATAGGAAGCCGGGGATGGCATAGCCGACGATCACCACGCCGCTCGTCCAGACATCGAAGGTCGAGCCGTCCTGCACCGCCTTGCGGATGCCGAGCGGGATCGAGATCAGGTAGGACAATAACGTGATCCACAGCCCGATCGAGATCGACACCGGCATCTTTTCCAGGATCAGGTCGAGCACCGAGATGTCGCGGAAATAGCTGTCGCCGAAGTCGAAGCGGGCATAGTTCCACAGCATCATGCCGAAGCGCTCGAGCGGCGGCTTGTCGAAGCCGAACTGCTTTTCGAGCTTCTTGATGAATTCGGGATCCAACCCTTGCGCGCCGCGGTACTTCGAGCCGACATCGCCGGCGACGTCGAAATTGGTGGTGCCCGCGTCGCCACTGCCGCCGCCCAGGCGATCGGTGCCGCCCTGGTTGGTGAGCTTGGCGATGACCTGCTCGACCGGGCCGCCCGGCGCGAACTGGATGACGGCGAAGGAGATCGCCATGATGCCGAACAGCGTCGGGATCATCAGAAGGATGCGGCGCAGGATATAGGCGCCCATCAGATGTTGCCCTCCTTGGGGAAGACCACTGTATCTGGAGGCGTCCCCGAGGCAATCGCTTCAGACCAATTGTCGGCGTCGGCGCCGCCGCTCATCGTCCTGCCGGACATTTCTCGTCCTATAGTGACGGGGAGAAAGGGGCTGGCCGCGATCTCGGCACGTTCGCCACGCTTGTGATTGGCGAAACCAAAGATGAAGGTTTCCCTCTCCCCGCCACTATACGGGGAGAGGATGCCGGCAGGCAGGTGAGGGGCGGCGCCTTCGGCCGCAAGAAATTCACCCTTTGCCAATTTTCGCCGCCTTGCCCTTGTCGACCCACCACAGCGCTTCGACCGGAAAGCCGAAATCGGGCTTCTGCTCGGGAAAGCCGAACATGTCCCAATAGGCGCTTCGGTGATTCGCCAGATACCAACTTGGAATCCAATCGCGCCGAGCGCGCAAGGCCCGATCGAGCGCCCGCATGGCGACGGTGAGGCCCTCACGGTCCTTGGCCGCGCCGACGGCGTCGATCAGCGCGTCTATAGCCGGACTCGCTATGCCCGGCAGGTTCCGAGAGCCTGAGACCGACGCGCTTCGCGAATGGAAGAAGATCTCGAGGTCGTCGCGTGTCGGCGTGGCGCTGAAGGAGAAGGCGGCCGAGATCAGATCGAAATCGAAGGTCGATTGCCTAAGCTGGTATTGGGCGGAATCGACCAGCCGGATCGAAGCGTCGATGCCGATCGCCTTCATATTGGCGACCCAGGGTGAATAGACCTGCACGAAGGTCTCGTCTTCCACGAGGAACTCGGCGGGCAACCGCGCGCCCTTGTCGTTGACGACGAAATCGCTGGAGCGTTTCCAGCCGGCTTCGGCAAGCAGCTTCGCCGCCTTGCCAAGCAGTTTGCGGTCGCGTCCCGAGCCGTCCGAGGCTGGCTGCGTCACCGCTTCGCCGAAGGCCTCCGGCGGCAGCTTCTCGCGCAGGGGCTCCATCAGCGCGAGTTCTGGCGGCGGCGGCATGCCTTCGGCGCGAAAGTCGGATTTCTCGAAGCAGGATTGCGAGCGCTCATAGGAGCCATAGAAGAAATTGCGCCGCGTCCATTCGAAGTCGAAGCAGAGCGCGATGGCTTGCCGCACGCGCGGGTCCTGGAACTGCGCGCGCCGTTGGTTGACGGCTGTCGCCTGCATCGACGGCACCGTCTCGGCCGGGAATTCGTGCTTCACCACCTTGCCGGCGGTAAAGGCCGGAAAGTTGTAAGCCGTCGCCCAGACGCGCGAGGTGAATTCCTCGCGATAGAGGATCTCGCCCTTCTTGAAGGCTTCGAAGCCGGCCGTGCGGTCCTGGTAGAACTCGATGCGGATACGCTCGAAATTGTTCTGGCCGCGGTTGACCGGGAGGTCGTTGCCCCAATAATCGGCCACCCGCTCGTACTCGATCCAGGCGCCCGCCGACCAGCGCTCGACCTTGTACGCGCTCGAGCCGAGCGGCGGGTTGAGCTGCGACGAATCGAAGGGGTTGGCCGTGAAGAAGGCCTTCGACAGGATCGGAAACGCGACGACGTTCAGGATGGTACGGGCCGATTGCTTGCCGGAGAACTTGAGCTCGACCGTATGGGCGTCCTTCACCACCGCGTTGTCGAGATGCGTCAACGACAGCGAATAATCCGGATGCCCCTTGTCCTTCAGCAGTTTGAAGGTGAAGGCGACATCGTCGGCGGTGAGCGGCGTGCCGTCATGGAAGCGCGCCTGCGGGCGCAGCGAGAAGGTGAAGCCGTTGCGGTCGTCGGAAATTGTGACCCCGTCGGCGATCAGCCCATAGACGGCGTCAGGCTCGTCGAGCGCCCGCACCATCAGCGAATCGAAGCACATTTCCATGCGCTGCGGCGCATCGCCCTTGGGCACGAAGGAGTTCAGCGTGTTGAACGTCAAAGGGCTCTGGTTTTGGCCCCAGTTGGGCGGCGAGAAATTGAAGGTGCCGCCTTGCGGCGCATCGACGTTGACATAGTCGAAATGCGCGAAGTCAGGCTTGTATTTCAAATCGCCGAACGCCGACAGCCCATGCAATTTGACACCGGTCGGGGTCTGGGCGAAAGCCCGACCCGGCAGCAGCGCTGCGGCAGTCGCCGCCGCGCCGAGCGCCAGGAAGTCGCGACGAGGAAGCAATGTCTGCCGCCTCATCAGTTGCCCCTGTATTTGGCGGTCAATGCCTTTTCCTTCGCCGTATCGATCCACCAGGAGTCGATATCGGCGCCACGGTAGGAGGGCTGCTTTTCGGGCATGCCGAACTTGTTCCAATAGGCAAGCCAGACCACCGCGCGGTAGTATTGCGGCACGGTATAGTAGTTCCACAACAGCACGCGATCGAGCGCATGAGTGGCGGCGACGAGATCGTCGCGGTCGGTGGCGAAGATGACGCGTTCCACCAGCGCGTCGACGACCGGGTCCTTGATGCCGGAGTAATTGCGCGAGCCGGGTGAATCGGCGGACTTCGAACTCCAGAAATCGCGCTGTTCGTTGCCGGGCGAATCCGACTGCTGCAGCACGTTGGTGATGACGTCGTAGTCGAAATTGTTGACGCGGTTGACGTACTGGCTGGGGTCGATGATGCGCAGCGTCGCATCGACGCCGATCTTGCGCAGATTGGCGATATAGTTGCCGGAGAGGATCTGATCCGTGTCGGACGTGCCGAGGATCTCGAATTTGAATGGCGCGCCGCTCTTGGCGTTCATCATCTTGCCGCCCTTGATCACCCAGCCGGCCTGGGCGAAGAGGTCGACAGCCTGCTTCAGATATTTCCGCTCCGCTTGCGGTGAGTCGTAGACCGGCAGCTTGAATTCCTGGGTGAACAGTTCAGGCGGCAGCTTGTCGCGATACTTCTCGAGGATTTCGAGTTCCTTGCCTTGCGGTAATCCGCTCGACGCGAGTTCCGTACCTTGGAAATAGCTTTGGGTGCGCGTGTTGGAATTGAAGAACAGCGTTCGGTTCATCGTCTCGAAGTCATAGGGATAGGTTAGCGCCTCGCGGACCCGGCGATCCTGGAACAGCGGCCGGCGCTGGTTCAGCATGAAGGCTTGCATCGGCTCCGGCGAAGTGGTCTTGAATTCCTTTTTGATCACGTCGCCGGCGTTCACCGCCGGAAAGTTGTAAGCCGTCGCCCACCGCCGCGAGCTGTTTTCGGCCTTGATGTCGTCTAGCCCGCCCTTGGTAAAGGCCTGCCACGCAGCATTCTCGTCCAGTATGTAGGTGAAGCGCTGAGTGTCGAAGTTCTCCCGGCCGATCTTCACCGGCAGCTTGGCGCCCCAGTAATCAGCCACGCGCTGCCAGACGATCTCGGAACCCGGCTTGAAGCTGGCGATCTTGTAGGCGGCTGATCCCAGCGGCGGCTCGAGAGTCGGCCTGGTGATGTCGCGCTTCTTGCCGCTGGCATCGGTGCCCTCCCACCAGTGCTTCGGCAGGACGACCAGATCGCCGATAATCTTGGGCAGCTCGCGGTTGCCCTTCTGGTTGAAATGAAACTCGACCTCGCGGTCGGAAATCGCCACCGCGTCGGTAACGTTCTCGAAATAGCGGTTGTATTGGGGGGCGTTGGCCTTCAGCACCTGGAACGACCAGACCACATCGTCGACGGTGATCGGCTGGCCGTCATGCCATTTCGCTCGCCGGTCGAGCCGGTAGGTCGCAGAGGAATAGTCGGGCGGGTATTTATAGGCCTCGGCAACCAGCGGGTGGCTGACGCTGCCCTCGTCGGTCGCCTGGTCCATCAGCGTGTCGTAGAGCAGGCCGCCGCCGAACCCGGCGAGCCCCGCGGCCGGCGACCCCGGCACGATATAGGGATTGAAGCTGTCGAAAGTGCCGACAACGACGGAGTCGTGGGCGCCACCCTTGGGAGCGTCCGGATTGACATAGTCGTAGCGTTGGAAATTTTCGCCGTATTTGGACGGGCCGGTCAGCGAGGACGTGGTGTGCCACTCATCAGCGAGGCTGGCCTGCAGGCTGGCGGCGAAGGCGATCGCCAGCATCGATGCGAAAAACGTGCGGGAGCGGCCGACCGTCATGCGTTCTCCTCGTCGCAACAGTATCCACCGGCAATCTAGATCATTTGACGCCGGTGAAAACCGCAAGCGCCGGCTTTTGTCTCAGCATATGCGGCTTTCCTAACAAAAAAGCCGGGACGAACCCGGCTTTTCCAAGGTGTCTTTATGACGAAATGTTTATTGCGCGGGCGCGACCGGCTTGGCCGGGGCGGCACCTTCGGCCGGCTTTGCCGGAGCCGCACCTTCGGCCGGCTTGGCGGGTGCCGTACCTGCGGCCGGCTTCGCCGCGGCGGCGCCTTCGGCGGGCTTGGCTTCCGCCGAAGCGCCCGGCTGCGGCAGCGGCTTCGGATTGTCCGACAGCGTGCGCAGATAGGCGATCACGTTGGCGCGGTCCTCATCCTTCGGCAGGCCGGCAAAGCCCATCGCCGTGCCCTTCACGAACTTCTTCGGCGCGTTGATGAAGTGGTTGAGGTTGTCGTAGGTCCACTTCTCGGCGCCGCCCTTGGAGAAATCCTTCATGCCGGCCGAATAGGCGAAGCCCTCATGCTCGGCGACGGGGCGATCGATGATGTCCCAGAGGTCCGGACCGACCTTGTTGGGGCCGCCCTTTTCGCCGGAATGGCAGGCCTGGCACTTCTTGAAAATGGCGGCGCCCGTCTCGGCATTGGCGGTCGCGAGCAGGTCGGCGATCGGCTTGGCTTCGGCCGCGGGCGCGGCAGCGCCGCCGCCTTCGGCCGGCTCGGCCGCCTCGATGGCGAAGCCCGGCTTCTCGGGAGCGGGGGAGGCAAACAGCCCGTCGGAAACGATACCCACGGAAAAGACGACGAAACAGGTTCCGAGGAATCCGGCGAGCAGCTTGTTGACTTCGTTGGAATCCATACGCCCCTTGCTCCCTGTTCCGGCGGACCGTCCCGTCCACTCCGTCCGTCGGTATAGCGAAGGCCCCAACGGGCCCGTTAAATCGCGCGGAAACTAGGTCTTTTGCTTCGTCGTTGCAACACCTATAAGGGCGCTTCCAGTGAGACGTTTTGCCACTTTTCCATCCGCTTCCCCGGCTGTCCCAGAAGTCCCATGTCGACATTGATCCTGATCCCCGCCCGCATGGCCTCGACGCGCCTGCCGGGCAAGCCGCTGGCCGACATCGCCGGCGCGCCGATGATCGTCCATGTCGCCCGCCGCGGCGCCGAGGCTGGGCTCGGCCGTGTGGTGGTGGCGACCGACACCGAAGCGGTCGCCTCGGCGGTAAGGGATCACGGTTTCGAGGCGGTGATGACGCGCGCGGACCACGAATCGGGATCCGACCGCATCTTCGAGGCCCTCACCCTGCTGGACCCGGAGAAAAAGGTCGAAACCATCGTCAACGTCCAGGGCGATCTGCCGACCATCGATCCTGAGATCATCGGCGCATCGCTGCGGCCCTTCGCCGACCCGTCGGTCGACATAGCCACGCTCGGCGTCGAGATTGTGCGCGACGAGGAAAGGACCAATCCGAATGTGGTCAAGATCGTCGGCTCGCCGCTCTCGGCGACAAGGCTGAAGGCGCTCTATTTCACGCGCGCCACGGCGCCGTGGGGGGAGGGCCCGCTCTATCACCACATCGGCCTCTATGCCTACCGCCGGACAGCGCTGGAACGCTTCGTGGCGCTGAAGCCGTCGCTGCTCGAACGCCGTGAGCGGCTGGAGCAGCTGCGGGCGCTGGAAGCCGGCATGCGCATCGATGCCGAGATCGTCCGGTCGCTGCCGCTCGGCGTCGACACGCCCGACGATCTCGAGCGCGCCAGGCAAATTCTTTCAAACTGAGACATCCGTAAGCGAGACCTTGGCGCATGCCTGAAAAGACCAACAGAATATCCTTCCAGGGCGAGCCGGGCGCCAATTCCGATACCGCTTGCCGCAACATGTTCCCCTCGATGGAGCCGTTGCCCTGTCCCACCTTCGAAGACGCCTTCAACGCGGTCGAGACCGGCAAGGCCGAGCTCGCCATGATCCCGATCGAGAACACGATTGCCGGGCGCGTCGCCGACATCCATCATCTTTTGCCGGAATCGCGCCTGCACATCGTCGGCGAGTATTTCCTGCCCATCCATTTCCAGCTGATGGTGCTGCCGGGCGTGAAACGCGAAGAGATCAGAAGCGTGCACAGCCATATCCATGCCCTTGGCCAATGCCGCAAATACATCCGCAAGAATGGCTGGAAGCCGGTTGTCGCCGGCGACACGGCGGGATCGGCCAAGATGGTCTCCGAGGTCAAGGACCGCACGATGGCGGCACTTGCGCCTGCGCTTGCCGCCGAGCTCTACGGCCTCGACATCATCGAGAAGAATGTCGAGGACACCGACTCGAACGTCACCCGCTTCGTCGTGCTGACCAAGAACAAGCAATGGGCCGAGCGCCCCTCGCTGGAAGCCAAGATGATGACCACCTTCATCTTCCGCGTCCGCAACGTGCCGGCCGCGCTCTACAAGGCCATGGGCGGCTTCGCCACCAACGGCATCAACATGACCAAGCTCGAGAGCTACCAGCTCGGCGCTTTCACAGCGACGCTGTTTTATGCCGACATCGAGGGCCACCCCGATGATCCGCTGGTCAAGCTGGCGCTCGACGAATTGCGCTTCTTCTCGCGCGAGATGCGCATTCTCGGCGTCTATCCGGCAAGCGCGTCGCGCGAGCAGTGGAAGGTCGCCGATTAGGTGGTTCCTAGGACCTTCGAGATTGGCAAAGGCCTTGATGCTTCGTCATCCACGGGCGAAGCAAGGAGCGAAGCGACGCGGCGCAGACCCGAGGATCCATGCCCGGACTTCAACGCGTTAGGACGGTCCAGATTCTGCTCCGCTGCGCCCCTCGACTGAGGTAACGGCATGGATCCCCAGGGTCTGCGCTCCGCTTCGCGTCGCTCCGCCCTGGGATGACGACCTCATGGAGGTCCGCGTCAATCTTAGACGCCGGCGCTCGATCCAATCTCAGCCAAAGCCGAGCGGGACATAGTCGATTTCGAGAAATTTCTCGACCTCAGGCACCCAGCGGTCGCGCACGAACGCGACGTGGTCGGGATGCTCGTTGTATCTGGTGTAGGCAGCCTGGTCGGCGAACTCCATCGAGAAGCCGAACTGATAGTCGTTCTTCGGGCTCACTTGGCGCAGCTGCTCGAAATGCGTCACACCCTTGATCGCCGTCAGGATCTTCTTGGCATCGTGGAGGAACCGCTTCGCCTCCAGCGAATGCAGCGGATGCTTCAGCGTGAACACGACGGTATGACGGATCATTTCTCGGCTCCTATTCGCTGTTGACCCAGGCGCGGATGAGGTGGTGGGCGATCGCTCCTTTCGGCGGCGTGATCAGGCCGCCGGGGTGCGTTCTCTCCAGCATCGAGCGCACCTCATCGCGCGAAAACCAGCGGCAGTCTTCGAGCTCGTTCAGGTCGGCCTGGATGTCCTCGTTGAGCGGCTCGCCGAAGCAGCCGATCATCAGCGAATAGGGGAACGGCCAGGGCTGGCTGGCGTGGTAGACGACGCGGCCGAGCCGGATTCCGGCCTCCTCCAGCGTCTCGCGGCGCACCGCCGCCTCGATCGTCTCGCCGGGCTCGATGAAGCCGGCAAGGGCCGAATACATGCCCGGCCCGAAATGCCGGCCGCGCCCGAGCAGGCATTTCTCGCGCGTCGCCGTCAGCATGATCGCCACCGGATCGGTGCGCGGGAAATGGTCGGTGCCGCAGGCCGGGCAATGCCGCCTGTAGCCGCCGGCGCGCATCTCCGAGCGATTGCCGCATTTGCTGCAGAAAGCGTGGCTGGCATGCCAGGCGAGCAGCGCAGCGCCCTGCGCCAGCGCGCCGGCCGCCGCTTCGTCTATCAGCCCCTGCATATAGACGGAGCGGTAGTCGATCGCCTTCACCGTTTCCGGGAGATTTTCCGGTTCGATGCCGGCGGGCACGGCCAGCACCGGGCCGCTCTCCGAAAGGCCGAGCAGCACGCCGCCGTCGAGCGAAACCTCGAAGGCCTGGCTTTCCGCCGCTTCGAACCATGGGTCGAATTTGCCGTCGTCGAGCTTCAGATAAAGCCTGCCGCCATGCATCAGCATCAGCCGCGCCGATCGCTCGCCAAGCGCCTTCTCGACCGCGTCGTCGGCGCGGTTTTCCGATTGCCGGTCGATCCGGTTGCCGGCGAAACCGACGAATTGGCTCGGCTCGCGCAAAGGCGCGTCAAACAGACGAAAGTTCATAGGAGACTCGAGGAGGGGCAGGAATGGACACTGATGGCTTTATAGCGCTGCCTTGATCTTTTCGGCAAACCGGCGGATGTCGGAGCGCTCATACGGCTCGCGCATGCCATGCCCCCAGACCGGCCCTGGCCAGCCGGGGTCGCTCTCGCTGCGGGCGATGACATGGACGTGCAGCTGGCGCACGATGTTGCCGAGCGCCCCGGTGTTGATCTTGGTGCAGCCGGTCACCCGCTTCAGCGCCTGGGCGACCATATTGGTCTCGAAGGTCAGCATCGTCTGGTCGAGCGGCGTCAGGTCGTGGATTTCCTCCACGCCCGGCCGCTGCGGCACCAGGACCAGCCACGGCCAGCGGCGATCGTTCATCAGCCGGAGCTCGCACAGGCCGAGCCACATGAGCTGCTCACTGTCCGCCTCCAATCGGGCGTCCAGTGTGAAACCGGCCTTTAGGCCAGGCAGCATGGGCGTTTCCCTCACTTTTCGAGAATGCTTCAAACCCTGAACGCTAGAGCGACGGCAAGGTGGCTGCAAGCGAATCATTGACCGCTCCTGCGGATTTGAAGGTCTTCTGCACCGCATGGCCTGGCCGTTGATCCACTACGACCCTTGCATTTCGCCGCTGAATTGCCGATATGGAGCTTGGGAGGTTGGTGGTGGACGATCCACTCGCCAACCGGGTCAGGTCCGGAAGGAAGCAGCCCTAACGAGCCCGGAACGGGTCATTGTTCCAGCCTCCCGCCTCTTCGCCTTTCTCCCGCGACATTGACGGCGCCGAGCCGTGCGGGCGAGACTATGCGCAGGAATCGGCCGCCTTCCGTCGCGGTCCTTGGAGCTTTTGACGGCGAATGAGCGAAGCCGGAAATTCGGGGCCAGAAAGCCTGGAGACAGGTAAGGCCGGCGCCTATCGCGTGCTGGCGCGCAAATACCGCCCCTCCAATTTCTCCGAACTGATCGGCCAGGAGCCGATGGTCCGCACGCTCACCAATGCCTTCGCCACTGGCCGCATCGCCCAGGCCTGGATGCTGACCGGCGTGCGCGGTGTCGGCAAGACGACGACGGCGCGCATTCTCGCACGCGCCCTGAACTATAAAACCGCCATCGTCGACCAGCCCTCCGTCGACCTTTCGACCCCCGGCGAGCATTGCCAGGCGATCATGGAAGGCCGCCATGTCGACGTCATCGAGATGGACGCGGCCTCCCACACCGGCATCGACGACATCAGGGACATCATCGACCGCGTCCGCTACGCGCCGGTCTCGGCCCGCTACAAGGTCTACATCATCGACGAAGTGCACATGCTCTCCACCCAGGCCTTCAACGGCCTGTTGAAGACGCTGGAAGAGCCGCCGCCGCATGTCAAATTCATCTTCGCCACCACCGAGATCCGCAAGGTGCCGATCACGGTTCTATCGCGCTGTCAGCGCTTCGACCTGAGGCGCATCGATGCCGGCGCGCTCGTCGCGCATCTTTCCTCGATTGCCGCGAAGGAAGGTATTTCCGTCGATGATGAGGCTTTGGCGATGATTGCGCGGGCCGCCGAGGGCTCGGCACGCGATTCGCTCTCCATCCTCGATCAGGCGATCGCCCATGGCAGCGGCACCGTCAGCGCCGACGCTGTTCGCGCCATGCTGGGCTTGGCCGACCGCGCCCGTATCATCGACCTGTTCGAGCACGTCATGAAGGGCGATGTTGCAGCGGCTTTGTCCGAATTCCGCGCGCAATACGATACCGGCGCCGATCCGGCCGCGGTGCTCACCGACCTGGCGGAATTCAACCACCTCGTTACGCGTCTGCGGTTCGTGCCGGCCGCGGCCAATGATGCCTCGCTCTCCGAGGACGAGCGGCGGCGCGGCGCCGAATTTGCGAGCACGCTGTCGGTGCGCGTGCTCTCGCGAACCTGGCAGATGCTCTTGAAAGGCATTCCCGAGGTGCAGTCCTCCAACCGTCCAGTCAGCGCCGGCGAGATGGTGCTGATCCGGCTGGCGCATGCCGCCGACCTGCCGACGCTGGACGAAGCGCTGAAATCGCTCGAGGGGGCGGCCCCTGTGCCGAATGGCGCTCCGCGCGCCAATGGAGCGCCGGCAAGCAGTGGCGGCGGCACAAATGCCGTGGCGCCGGCGCGGATGCCGGCCTCTAACGGCGGAGGGCAGACCATGCGGCTGGTCGAGATGCAGCCCGCGCCCGCCGCCTTCGTCCCGGCGCCCGAACCGGTCATCGAAACACCGGCCGTTCCGGTGAAGTCGCTGGCCGACATCGCGGCCCTGGCCGATGCCAACCGCGACATCGCCTTCAAGGTGTTGGTCAAGCGCTGCGTGCGGCTGGTGCGCATCGAGCCTGGCCGCATCGACGTCAGCCTGACCGACGATGCGCCCAAGATGCTGCTTAACGACCTGACGTCCAAGCTGCGTGCCTGGACCGGCCGCAACTGGCTGGTCTCGCTGTCGAAGGAAGAGGGTAGCAAGACGCTGGCCGAGATGGAGACGACAAAGCGCGAGAACGCCTTCTCCGATGCCAGGAGCGATCCGACCGTCGCCGCCATCCTCGCCCGCTTTCCCGGCGCCAAGATCATCGACGTGCGCATTCCCGATGTGCCGGAAGCGGAAGGCGCTGACGCCGACCTGCCGGTTGAGCCGGCTGCCGACGACGAAGAGATTTAGAGCTGACGAACGCGTCAGGGAAAGAGTACGGACCGGTTTCGGTCAAGATCATACTCGCGTTAACGTAGATTCCAACAAGAGGAAGTTTCACGATGAAGGATCTTCTCGGCCTGATGGGCAAGGCAAAGGAAATGCAGGCCAAGTTCCAGGCCATGCAGGATGAGATCGCCACCCTGGAAGCCACTGGGCAGGCGGGTGGCGGCCTGGTCAGCGTGACCCTGACCGGCAAGTTCGAAATGAAGGCGCTGAAGATCGATCCGTCCTTGCTGAAGGACGACGAGGTGGAGACCCTCGAAGACTTGCTGTTGGCCGCTCACAATGATGCCAAAAATAAGGTCGAGCTGGTCATGCAGGAAAAGACCAAGGCATTGACTGCGGGCTTGCCTATACCGCCCGGAATGAAATTGCCGTTCTAAGGCATCTGCCACCAGTTAATTGATTGTGAACGAAAATTGAGCCCGGGCCGCAATATTAACCATTTTGCCGGCATGCTCACGGGCTCATTTCGCGACATTCATAAAGTTTTACCCAAGTCCAGAGGTTGCTAACCATCTAGCCATCTTTTTGCCTGAAAGAGTCTCATTCTTGCCACATCTCGGGGCGGGCTGGCATCTGGAAATGAGGCTTTTTTGTTGATCGCGACGCGATGGAAGACGCCGCTGCTGCTTATCGGCATCGCCGCTTCCCCCTTGCTCCTGGCCGGCTGCAGCCAGACCGCTTCACATGGCATGTCGGTGGCGAGCCTGACCGACGCCGTCACCCCGAGCTTCCTCAGCTCGCGTTCCTATAAATACTCGATGAAGGACAAGGAGTGCCTGCAAAGGGCGATGTTCTTCGAGTCCAACCGGTCGAGCCGTGACGGCATGATCGCCGTCGGCACGGTCGTGATGAACCGGCTACGCTCGGGACAGCATGGCAGCACGATCTGCGAGGTCGTCGGCGAAAAGGGCCAGTTCGCCCCGGGCGTGCTGACGCGCCCGATGAATTCGCGGGCATTGCCAGATGTCGAGGAAGCCGCCGAGGCAGTGCTGAAAGGCGAGCGCAAGGCCAAGCTCAAGAACACGATGTTCTTCCACACCGCCGGCCTGCGTTTCCCCTACAAGAACATGCACTACACGATGGTGGCCGGCGGCAATGCCTTCTATGAGAAGCGCGGCCGCAACTGGCAGCCGTTGCCGGATGAGCCGATGGTCGCCATGGCCTCCGGCAAGTCGCAGAAGACCGACCCCACCGCTCCGGTCCTCGTCGCTTCCGCCGAGCCGGTGGTCAAGACGATCGTTCATGCTGATCCGGCCAAGCAGGCCGCTACGACCGCGGCTGCCGCGCCGGCGCTTCCGGCCAAGACCACAACCGTTGCTGCCCAGCAGACCTATGTGACGGCCTCCGCCGCGCCAGGGCAGAAGGCCGGCCGCGTCACGGCGAAGCCGATCATGGTGGCGATGCAGGAGCCGATGGAGGAGCCCGACGCCTCCCGCTTCGGCGGCACGTTGAAAGGTCGCTACATCACCTCCGTTCCGAGCGCTCCGCAGGAAGCGGCGATGGGATTCCAGTCGACGCCTGAGAACACCGACGCCATCGGCGCGCTGATTGTCAGCCAGTCCCGGCCGCTCGAAGCCTACTGAGCCAACCCGCCATCAAATGATCCGCCTTGACGGCATGGCGGATCATTTCCTGTTGCGGATGTCACCAAAGCGCTCTGAAAACCGTTTCGCACTTTTCCCGGAATTGCTCTAGATCAGAGCGATGTCGAAAAGAATCGCCGGTCCAGAGATAGAACGCCTGATCCAGCTCCTGGCCAAGGTGCCGGGGCTCGGGCCGCGTTCGGCAAGGCGCGCGGCTCTCCATCTCATCAAGAAGAAGGAGCAGCTGCTCGAGCCTTTAGCCGCAGCCATGGGCGAGGCGGCCGATAAAGTGCGCATCTGCTCGACCTGCGGCAATGTCGACACCTCCGACCCGTGCATGATCTGCACCGATCCACGCCGCGATGCCGGCACGCTTATCGTCGTCGAGGACGTCTCCGATCTCTGGGCGCTGGAACGCGCCGCCGCCATGAATGTGCGCTATCACGTGCTCGGCGGCACGCTGTCGCCGCTCGATGGCATCGGCCCGGACCAGCTCAACATCCGCTCGCTGGTAGACCGTGTCGCCGGCGGCGAGGTGAAGGAGGTGATCCTTGCCGTCAACGCCACCGTCGAGGGCCAGACCACGGCGCACTACCTGACCGATCAGCTCTCGGGTTTCGAGGTCAAGGTGACTAGGCTCGCGCATGGCGTTCCGGTCGGCGGCGAACTCGACTATCTCGACGAAGGCACGCTTGCCGCGGCGCTGCGCTCGAGGACGGCGTTTTGAGGGGAGGGGATTGGTGACTGGCGTTTTTCCCGGAAAGGCCGCACTCCGTCCCACCCCCCTCTGTCTTGCCGGACATCTCCCCCGCAAGGGGGGAGATCAGACGTCACGCCGGCTTTCGCCAATATCCAAGGTCGCAGGAAGAGGCGGGGCACCGAAACAGCCAATCTCCCCCCAAGTGGGGGAGATGTCCGGCAAGACAGAGGGGGGCGCGACAGAACGCGGCTTTTCCAAATTCGGCTTCGCATTTTTCCTTGCGGCGCTTGCCGTCCTCCTCACCCTCCCCGCTCGCGCCACGCCCATCGACAACCAATTCCAGGCCTGGCTGCAAAACGACCTCTGGCCCGAGGCCAAGGCCAAAGGCATTTCCAAAAAGACCTTCGACGCCGCCTTCATCGGCGTGAAGCCGAACCTGAAACTGCCGGATCTCGTCATGCCCGGCGAGAAGCCGGCGACGCCGCAAAAACAGCACCAGGCGGAGTTCGGTCCGCCCGCCAATTATTTCGCCGAGAAGACCATTCGGGCCGTCACCGGCGGAGGACGGTCGCGCGAGAGCGCCAACGCCCGCGTGCTTGGGCTCATCGAGAAGCGCTACGGCGTGCCTGGCGAGATCGTGCTGGCGATCTGGGGTCGCGAGACCGGCTTCGGCGCCGCCAAGATGCCCTACGACGCCTTCGAGGTGCTGGGCACCAAGGCGTTCATGTCGACGAAGAAGGATTTCTTCCGCACCGAGGTGCTGGCCGCACTAGAGATCGTCGAGCGCGGGCTCGCTCCGGTCAATGCGATGAAGTCCTCCTGGGCCGGCGCGCTCGGCCAGCCGCAATTCATGCCGACGTCCTTCCTCAAGCATGCCGTCGATTTCGACGGCGACGGCCGGCCCGACATCTGGAATTCGACGCCGGACGTGCTCGCCTCCATCGCCAACTATCTTGTCCACTATGGCTGGGTGAGGGGGCGCGGCTGGGGGACCGAGGTGATTGCGCCGGCAAACGTCTCCTGCGCGCTCGAAGGACCCGACCAGGGCAAGAAGATTTCTGACTGGGTGGCGATGGGCATCAGGCGCGTCGACGGAAAGGCGTTTCCGGCCAGTGAACTCAAGGCCGAGGGTTTCCTGCTGATGCCGGCCGGACGCAGCGGCCCCGCTTTCATCGTCACGCCGAATTTCTATGTGCTGAAGCAATACAACACCAGCGACCTCTATGCGCTGTTCATCGGCCACGCCGCCGATCGCATCGCCAAAGGCGACACCACCTTTGCCGGCACCTGGGGGCGGGTGGGCGATCTCCACCGATCCGATATCGCTGCCCTCCAGCAGGCGCTGGAGGCCAAGGGCTACGATGTCGGCAGTGCCGACGGCCTGCCCGGCTTCAAGACACGCCGCTCGATCGGCGTCTGGCAAGCGAAGAACGGCAAGGCCGCCACCTGCTTTCCGGACGCGAACCTGGTCGCGCAGCTGAAATGACGGGCGACTTCCAAGCGGCCAAGATTTGGCAGATTTTTCCCAATCGACGGCTTCGGCTAGCCGGCGCCTGGGTCGACTCGCGGTGGCCCATTCTGGCCCAATAAGCTGTCTCGAAAAATGCGCGTTGCGGGTTCGAACGCCGCCGAATAGGGTGTTGACCAACTGGACAAAAACCACGACGGTAAGGTCGGTGGGCCGTCGATCGGTCCCAAGGAATTCTGCAACCCTGAGCCGGGAACTCAGGTCAACAATCAACAAAACAGGGAACGACTACCATGATGCTGGAAAGGTTTGCTCTTCGCTCTCGTGGCTTGCTCGCGGGTGTGGCGATGTCGGCGCTGCTCGCGGTGCCGGCCTTTGCGGTCACGCCTGCCGACACGCTGGTCGAAGGTTTCGCAATCGACGACATCATCTCGATGGATCCGGGCGAAGCGTTCGAGCTGTCGACCGCCGAGGTTACCGGCAATACTTATGATCTTCTGGTCCGCCTCGACCTCAACGATACTTCCAAGGTCAAGGGCGATCTCGCCGAAAGCTGGAGCGTTTCGGATGACGGCCTGACCTATACCTTCAAGCTCAAGCCCGGCATGAAGTTCGCCTCCGGCAATCCGATCACCGCGGCCGATGTCGCCTATTCCTTCGAGCGCGCCATCAAGCTCGATAAGAGCCCGGCCTTCATCATCAATCAGTTCGGCATCAGTGGCGACAATGTCACCGAGAAGGCGAAAGCGGTCGACGACACCACCTTCCAGTTCGTTGTCGACAAGGCCTATGCGCCGAGCTTCGTGCTGAACTGCCTGTCGGCCACCGTCGCCTCGGTCGTCGACAGCAAGCTGGTCAAGGAGCATGTCGCCGCCGTCACGCCGAGCGCCGACTACAAATGGGACAACGACTTCGGCAACGCCTGGCTGAAGACCGGCTATGCCGGCTCTGGCCCCTACAAGCTGCGCGAATGGCGCGCCAACGAGGCTGTCGTGCTGGAGCGTAATGACAATTACAATGGCGAGAAGGCCAAGCTCGCCCGCGTCATCTACCGCAACATGAAGGAGAGCTCGGCGCAGCGCCTGGCGCTGGAGGCCGGCGACATCGATGTCGCCCGCAATCTGGAACCGAACGATCTCGATGCCATCTCCAAAAACGCCGATCTCACCACGACAAGCGCGCCGAAGGGCACGGTCTATTACATCAGCCTCAACCAGAAGAACCCGAACCTCGCCAAGCCTGAGGTGCGTCAGGCGTTCAAATATCTCATCGACTATGATGCGATGGCCTCGACCATCCTGAAGGGCATCGGCGAGATCCACCAGTCCTTCCTGCCCAAGGGCGACCTCGGCGCGATCGACGACAATCCGTTCAAGCTCGACGTCGCCAAGGCCAAGGAGCTGCTGGCAAAGGCCGGGTTGGCTGATGGCTTCAAAGTGACCATGGACGTGCGCACCGGCCAGCCGACCACTGGCATGGCGGAATCGATCCAGCAGACGCTCGGCCAGGCCGGTATCAAGCTTGAGATCATCCCCGGCGACGGCAAGCAGACGCTGACCAAATACCGCGCCCGCAACCACGACATCTATATCGGCAATTGGGGCCAGGACTATTTCGATCCCAACTCCAACGCGCAGACTTTCGCCTCGAACCCGGACAATTCCGACAGTGCCAAGATCAAGACACTGGCCTGGCGCAATGCCTGGGATATTCCGGACCTGACCAAGGAAACCGAGGCGGCGCTGCTCGAGAAGGACTCCGCCAAGCGCGCCGACATGTACAAGGACCTGCAGAAGAAGATCCTCGACACCAGCCCCTTCGTCATCATCCATCAGCAGCTGGAGGTGGCGGGGCTGCGCAAGAACCTGAAGGACTTCAAGCTCGGCCCGAGCTTCGACACCAACTTCGTCTGGCCGGTCTCGAAGGAATAGCGCTTTCGGACGCGCCGCGTGAGCGTAGCTGAGAACCAGGCGGCGGCGGGGCGCGGCGGCGCCCGTGCCGTCGCGCTTCTGTCGTCGATCGGCCGCTTCCTGGTCATCGCGGTGACGACCTATCTCGGTCTTCTCGCGGTGACCTTCTTCATCGGCCGCGTCATCCCGATCGATCCGGTGCTGGCCGTGCTCGGCGACCGGGCCCCGACAGCCGTCGTCGAGCGCACGCGCCGCGAGATGGGGCTCGACCTGCCGCTGATCCAGCAGTTCTACATCTACGTCAAAAACGCGCTCAGCGGCGATTTCGGCACTTCGGTGCTGACCACCAATCCGGTGATGTCCGACATCCGCCGCGTCTTTCCGGCGACCATCGAGCTGGCGACGCTCGGCACGATCATCGGCGCCGTCATCGGCGTGCCGCTCGGCGTGCTGGCCGCGGTGCGGCGCGGCAGCCTCATCGACCAGATCGTGCGCATCATCGGCCTTATCGGCTATTCCGTGCCGATCTTCTGGCTGGGGCTGCTCGGCCTCGTCCTGTTCTACGCCAAGCTGCAATGGGTCGCCTTTCCGGCGCGGCTCGACGTCGTCTACGAATACACTTTCACGCCGATCACCGGCTTCTACCTGCTCGATGCGGCCATGCAGGGACAGTGGGATGTCTTCTACGACGCCTACCGCCACATCATCCTGCCGGCCTCCCTGCTTGGCTATTTCGCGCTCGCCTATATCAGCCGCATGACGCGCTCCTTCATGCTGAACGAGATGGCGCAGGAATATATCGTCGCCGCGCGCGCCAAGGGCCTGTCGGAGACGCGCATCATCTGGGGCCACGCGCTGCGCAACGCCGCTGTGCCGATGGTGACGGTGATCGCGCTTTCCTATGCCAGCCTGCTCGAAGGCTCGGTGTTGACCGAGACCGTCTTCTCCTGGCCGGGCATCGGCCTCTACATCACCAATTCATTGCAGAACGCCGACATGAACGCGGTGCTCGGCGGCACCATCATCATCGGCTCGGTCTTCATCGCCATCAACCTTCTGTCGGACCTGCTCTATCGGCTCCTCGATCCACGGACGAAAGTCGAATGAGCGCCGAGACGATGCAAACCCGTCGCGAATGGCTGCTCAGCGAGCGGCCGTCCTCGCGCATGCAGGCAAGGCTCGGCCGCGCCTATGTCGCCTGGCGGCGCTTCACAGCCAACCGGCTCGCGCTCGTCGGTTTGCTCATCATTCTCGCGTTGGTGGTGGTAGCCGCGCTTGCCGGCGTGCTGGCACCCTACTCGCCAACCGTGGGTGACCTGAAGAATGCCCGTCTGCTGGCGCCGAGCGCCGCGCATTGGTTCGGCACCGACGACCTCGGCCGCGATATCTACTCGCGCATCCTCTACGGCTCGCGCTGGACGCTCTATGTCGTCATCCTCGTCGCCATCATCGCCGCGCCCATCGGCCTGCTGGTCGGCACCGTCGCAGGGTATGCCGGCGGCTGGACCGATGCCATTTTGATGCGCATCACCGACATCTTCCTGGCTTTCCCGAAGCTGGTGCTGGCGCTGGCCTTCGTTGCGGCGCTCGGTCCCGGCATCGAGAACGCGGTGCTGGCGATCGCCATCACCTCCTGGCCGCCTTACGCGCGCATCGCGCGCGCCGAGACGCTGACGGTGCGCAATTCCGACTACATCAAGGCGGTGCAATTGATGGGTGCCTCGCCCTTCCGCATCGTGCTGCGCCACATCATGCCGCTCTGCATCTCCTCGCTGATCATCCGGGTGACGCTCGACATGGCGGGCATCATCCTCACCGCCGCAGGCCTCGGCTTCCTCGGCCTCGGCGCGCAGCCGCCGCTGCCCGAATGGGGCGCGATGATCGCGTCCGGCCGCCGCTTCATCCTCGACCAGTGGTGGGTGGCTGCCGCACCAGGCGTTGCCATCCTCATCGTCAGCCTCGGCTTCAACCTGCTCGGTGACGGCCTGCGCGACGCGCTCGATCCCCGGAGCGGCGACCAATGAGTGGCGACCGATGAGCGGCTACCAATGAGCGGCAATTCCGATAGGCAAACGAGAGGCACGCTGCTCGAAGTCGACGATCTGCGCGTCACTTTCCCGACACGCACCGGAATCGTGCAGGCGGTTCGCGGCGTGTCCTTCTCGCTCGGCCGCGAGCGGCTGGGCATCGTCGGCGAGAGCGGCTCCGGCAAGTCGCAGACCGGCCGCGCCATCATGGGCCTGACACCGCCGCAGGCCGAGGTGTCGGCGAAAAAGCTGCGCTTCGACGGCATCGACCTGCTCTCGGTGTCATCCAGCCGGCGCCGTGCGCTGCGGGGAAACCGCATCGCCATGATCCTGCAGGACCCGAAATACTCGCTCGATCCGGTGATGACCATCGGCCGCCAGATCGTCGAGACGCTGCGCACGCATGAGAAAGTTGGAAAGGCCGAAGCGCGCGAGCGCGCGCTGGAGATGCTGCGGGCGGTCCAGATTCGCGATCCGGCCCGTGTCTTCGACCTTCACCCGCATGAGGTCTCGGGCGGCATGGGCCAGCGCGCGATGATCGCCATGATGCTGATCGCCGGGCCGGAACTGATGATCGCCGACGAGCCGACCTCGGCGCTCGACGTCACCGTGCAGCTCGATGTGCTGAACATTCTCGACAGGCTGGTCGCCGAGCGCGGCATGGGGCTGATCTTCATCTCGCATGATCTGCGCCTGGTGTCCTCCTTCTGCGACCGCGTGGTCGTCATGTATGCCGGCAAGGTGGTCGAGCAGCTCAAGGCGTCCGAGCTGCGCGAGGCCCAGCATCCCTATACGCGCGCCCTGCTCAACTGCATGCCGAGGATCGGCTTCGAGCGACACCCGCTGCCGGTGCTCGACCGCAAGCCGGAGTGGGCGGCATGACGGCCGCCATCACCATCGAAGGGCTGGAGGTGATTTTCGACCGCTTCCGCGCGCTGAAGGGCGTTAAACTCGAAGTCAGGGAAGGCGAGTCCTACGGCCTGGTTGGCGAAAGCGGCTCCGGCAAGTCGACCCTGCTCAAGGCAATCACCGGCCTTGCGCCTGTCGCTGCCGGCACCATCGCTGTCAACGGCAAGACGCTTGGCAAGACCCGCGACAAGGCCTTTTACCGCGACGTGCAGATGGTCTTCCAAGATCCGTATGGGTCGCTGCATCCGCGCCAGACCGTCGACCGGCTGCTGCAGGAACCGCTCGCCATTCACGCAATCCAGGATGGCGAGAAGCGCATCGAGCGCGCGCTGGACGAAGTCGGCCTCGGCAAGGGTTTCCGCTTCCGCTATGCGCACCAGCTCTCCGGCGGCCAGCGCCAGCGCGTCGCGATCGCCCGCGCGTTGATCCTCGAACCTTCGATCCTTTTGCTCGACGAGCCGACCTCGGCGCTCGATGCTTCTGTCCAGGCCGAGGTGCTGAACCTGCTCGAAGAGGTGCGGCGGCGGCGCAAGCTCACCTTCCTGATGGTCAGTCACGACCTCGCCATCATCACCCATATGTGCGAACGGCTGATGGTGATGCAGAACGGCGAAGCGGTGGAGACGCTGACCGCAAGCCAGCTGATCGGCCACCGCGTGAGCGAGGATTATACGCGCAACCTGCTTCGAGCGAGCGAGGGGTTTGTGAGGGTGTAGTTTTCTCTCGCAGGTTCGCGACGGGGTGCGACCTGGCTTTTAACTCTCCGCAGCAACGATCACGTCTGCTTTGGCGCCATCCCGCACCCGACATGCAGGGCGGAGCGGCAAGGACGGCAAGGCGGACGATGTCGCGTTCCTGCTCATGGTTCCCTCGGCCCGCGGGAGCCGCTCCCGGCAGCGGCACGTCGCGGCTGCAGCGAGGATAATCGATCGGCCGGAAAAGGAAACTGTTTCTGCCTGATGATCGGCCGGCTGGTCGAGACCGATTTCGGCCTTGCGGCAGGCCCAATCGACTGGGCCAATGTGCCGACTTGAGGAAAACCTGAAATAAGGTCAGAAGAGGCTTTGACGGCATCAAAACGGAGCGGGCGCCTGCCCGATGAGGTGTGAGATGAAGAATTCAGCCATTTCCGAACGCAAGAACCAGTCGATCTCGCGCGGCGTCGGCATGACCACGCAGATCTACGCCGATCGTGCCGAGAATTCGGAAATCTGGGACGTCGAGGGCCGCCGATACATCGACTTCTCGTCGGGCATTGCGGTGGTCAACACGGGTCACCGCCATCCGAAAGTGATCGAGGCGGTCAAGGCGCAGCTCGACCGCTTCACCCACACTTGCCATCAGGTCGTTCCTTACGAGAGCTATGTGCGCCTCGCCGAGCGCCTGAACGGCATGCTGCCCGGCAAGTTCGACAAGAGGACCGTCTTCGTCACCACCGGCGCCGAGGCGGTCGAGAACGCCATCAAGATCGCGCGCAACGCCACCGGTCGCCAGGCGGTCATCGCCTTTTCCGGCGGCTTCCACGGCCGCACCTTCATGGGCATGGCGCTGACCGGCAAGGTCGTGCCTTACAAGGTTGGCTTCGGCGCCATGCCGGCCGATGTCTTCCATGCGCCGTTCCCGGTCGCGCTGCACGGCGTGTCGGTCGCGGATTCGCTTGCAGCGCTCGACAAGCTGTTCAAGGCCGATGTCGATCCGGCCAGGGTCGCGGCCATCATCGTCGAGCCGGTGCAGGGCGAGGGCGGCTTCTACGAGGCGCCGCGCGATTTCATGACGGCACTGCGCAAGACCTGCGACCAGCACGGCATCCTTCTTGTCGCCGACGAGGTGCAGACCGGCTTTGCCCGCACCGGCAAGATGTTCGCGATGGAGCACCATGACGTGGCGCCGGATCTCACCACCATGGCCAAGAGCCTCGCCGGCGGGTTCCCGCTGTCGGCCGTCACCGGCCGCGCCGAGATCATGGACGCGCCTGGACCGGGCGGGCTCGGCGGCACCTATGGCGGCAGCCCGATCGGCGTCGCCGCGGCGCATGCCGTGCTCGACGTCATCGAGGAAGAAAAACTGTGCGAGCGCGCCAACGCGCTCGGCGCCAGGCTGAAGCAGCGGCTGGCGTCGATCCGCGAGGACGTGCCGGAGATCGTCGACATCCGCGGCCCGGGCTTCATGAACGCCGTCGAGTTCAATGATGTGAAGAACGGCCTGCCCTCGGCGGAATTAGCCAATGCGGTGCGGCTGAAGGCGCTCGACAAAGGCCTCATCCTGCTCACCTGCGGCGTTTACGGCAACGTCATCCGCTTCCTGTCGCCAATCACCATCCAGGACGGCGTCATGACGGAGGCGCTGGATATATTGGAGACCTCGATCCGCGAGGCGCGGGCGGCCTAAGGGGCGGACAGTGCGAATGATTCTCCTGGCGGCCCAGGCCGGTGCGGCAACTCGCCGTCAGGAGTTCGGATTCTGTAACCAGGCTGGAATGTCCATTTTGGCGTGCAGGACCCGCCACACATCGATATGATCGGCCTGTTCGACATAGAAAATCAGGGACGGATAGCGCTTCAATTGCACACTGCGCAGACCGGGTAGTCCAATCGCATAGCTATATCTCAGCGAGCCCGACGCAGGATGGTTGGCTATCACTTTGTAGGCAGTTTGAAGATCCTCGACATAGGCTAGCGCCACGTGCGAACCAGCTTCGCGGCATAATAATCGACAGTGTCCTCGATATCCCGCAAGGCAAGGGCACGAGGAATAAACGCCTTTACGGCAACCAATTATTGGCCCAGCGCTCGCTTGCGCAGCGCCGCGAAATAGTCGTCACCGACAGGAGCGCCTGGCGCGGACGAAGCGCCTTCAAGAAGCAGACCGCGCAAACGCTGACGATCCTGATCGTGGCGAATCAATTCACGCACATATTCGCTGCTCGTGCCGTAGCCGCGTTCCGTCACCTGCTGATCGACAAAATGCTTCAAGCTGTCGGGCAGTGAGATATTCATCGTGCTCATTCAACCAATGTAAGGCTGATGGCAAAAATTGGCAATCTCTACGCGCTGGCCCTTGCCGGCTCGTCCTGGTGGAAGGCCGCAAGCGCCGCCTTCAGCGCATCCGGCCCGGCTGCCACGGTGTGAGGCGCGGGCGAGAAGCCGGCGCCGAGCATCTTGCGGCCGAGCATGTGGTCGGCCGGGCGGTTGACGGATTCGATGCCCAGCAGCCGGTTGCCGGCATAGTGGTAGATCGAGAACCTGTTCTCGGCCGGCTCGCCCAGCACGACATGGCTGTCGCCGCCTTGCGTCAGGCCGACCATCTGCAGCTTCATGTCGCCGATATCCGACCAGAACCAAGGCACGGCCGCGAAGGGTTCGGCATGGCCGACGATGGTGCGCGCGGCAAGCCGCGCCTGGTCGGTGGCGTTCTGCACCGATTCCAGCCGCACGTCGCCGCCGGTGAACCAATGCCGGTAGGAGGCGGCATCGCCGACGGCGAGGATTTCCGGGATCGAGCTCTGCATATGCTGGTCGACGCGGATGCCGTTGGCGATCGCGATGCCGGCGGCTTCGGCCAGCTCGACATTGGGCACGACGCCGATGCCGATGATCACCAGTTGCGCCGGCAGGCGCTCGCCGCTTGACGTGATCGCGGCCGAAACGCGGCCGCCTTCGCCTTCCAGACGGGCAACCGTGGTGCCGGTGAGCAGGCGCACGCCCATAGCCTCCAGGCGCTGGCGCACATGCGCCGCGATTGCCGGCGCCACGGCGCGGCCGAGAAGCCTGTCGAGCGCCTCGACGACGGTGACCCCGCGGCCGGCGGCCCTCAGCGTCGCTGCGATTTCGAGGCCGATGAAGCCGCCGCCGAGGATGACGACCTCCTCGCTCTGCGCGCTCAACTCGCGGATCAGCCGCGCATCGGCCAGCGAGCGCAGCGACATCACGCCGGCGAGCTCCGCGCCATCGAGCTTGAGGAGGCGTGGCCGCGAGCCGGTGGCCAGCACCAGCCGGTCGAAGGCAATTGTGCCGCCGCCGGAAACGTCCAGCCTGCGCTCGCCACCATCGATCCTGTCGATCCAAACGCCCGGCCGGTAGTCGATGGCATTGCCGGAATAGAAGGCCTCGCCGCGCAAGGGCTGCGACTTGGCTTCGGCATCCTTGATGAAGGTCTTGGACAGCGGCGGCTTGTGATAGGGCAGCTCGTTCTCGTCGCCGATCAGGATGACAGGCCCGTCATAGCCTTCCTCACGCAGGCTAGCGGCCGCCTGCACGCCGGCATGACCCGCACCGACAATGACCACCCCGTTCTTCATCGCAGCCCTTTTTGCCTTCAAATCTAGGATCTTCCGCCAAGTGGCGATTGTCTGCCGCCGCCGCAAGAGCCGTGGTCCGGGTCGCACCCAGGATGGCCGCCTGTCAATCCGATGTCCGCCGCATTCGCCGGCTTAAAGTTGATAATTCCAGTTTAGAATAATTCTAAACCGTTGTTTCAATTGAATTTTCTCTGTACCGCCAGTTGACTTCCAGCCGCTCCGCCGCTTTATGGAGGGCTGCGCTCCTGGCGCATTCCTTTGATGTCTGGGCCTTGAACCCTTTCGATTGGAGGCATTTCGGTGTCTTTTGCTGATTGGCCGCGCCATTGCGCGGCAACTTTGCCTTTCCGGTCATTCGTGCTTGCGCTGGCGCCGCGCGCCGGCGGCCGCATACCTATGCCATTGAATTTCTGAGGAGATGGGATTGATGAAAGCGATAATCACGCCGCGAACTATTGCGCTACGTTGGGGCAGCAGGCTTGCCGCGATCGGCGCCACCGCGGCGCTGACGGCGGCCGTGTTCGTGCTGCCGGCGAAGGCCGAAACCGATGCGAAGGCGGTGATCAAGACCTATGCCGACATCGCGCTCGCCAAATACGAGGATTCGCTGATCACGGCTGAGGCGCTCGACAAGGCCGTCGACGCGCTTCTCGCCAAGCCCTCGGCAGAGACGCTCAACGCTGCCCGCGATGCCTGGAAGGCGGCGCGCGTGCCTTACCAGCAGACCGAGGTCTACCGCTTCGGCAACAAGATCGTCGACGACTGGGAAGGCAAGGTGAATTCCTGGCCGCTGGACGAAGGCCTGATCGACTATGTCGCCAAGAGCTACGGCACCGAGTCGGACGAGAACTCGCTCTATACGGCGAACGTCATTGCGAGCAAGGAGATCGAGATCAACGGCAAGAAGGTCGACGCCTCGAAGCTGACGCCGGAATTCCTCTCGGGCACGCTGCAGGAAGCCGGCGGCGTCGAGGCCAATGTCGCGACCGGCTATCACGCCATCGAATTCCTGCTTTGGGGCCAGGATTTGCACGGCACCGGTCCAGGCGCCGGCGAGCGCCCGTACACCGACTACGATCTCAAGAACTGCACTGGCGGCAATTGCGACCGCCGCGCGGAATATCTGAAGTCGGCAAGCGACCTTCTGGTCTCCGACCTGCAGGAGATGGTCAACAACTGGAAGGAAGACGGCGCCGCGCGCAAGACCCTCGTCGATGGCGAGCCGAATTCCGGCATCTCCACCATCCTCACCGGCATGGGATCGCTCTCCTATGGTGAACTGGCCGGCGAGCGCATGAAGCTCGGCCTTTTGCTGCACGATCCGGAGGAGGAGCAGGACTGCTTCTCGGACAACACCTACAACTCGCATCTCTATGATGCGATCGGCATCCGCGCCGCCTATCACGCCAACTATACGCGTCTCGACGGCACCGTGGTTTCCGGCCCGTCGGTGTCGGACATGATGAAGGTGGCCGATCCGGCGATCGACAAGGAACTGTCGGACAAGCTCGATACTTCGGTCGCCAAGATGGAAGCGATCAAGGCGCGGGCGCTGGCCGGCGAGGCCTATGACCAGCAGATCGCCGAGGGCAATGCGGAAGGCAACGCCACGGTGCAGGCGGCGATCGACGCGCTGATCGACCAGACCAAGTCGATCGAACGCGCGGTCGGCTCACTCAAGCTCAATGCCATCGCGTTCGAGGGCTCCGACAGCCTTGATGCTCCGGACAAGGTGTTCAAGTAGCACCCGAGCATGATCCCAAAAAGTGGAAGCCGGTTTTTGGACAAGATCATGCTCAATTGAGAAACAAGCCAAACGGCGCCAGAACAGTGCCGCCAGCCAGAGCAAGTGAATGCTGATCTGCCATTGCAACATCATCACCGAGAAGGAGATCGAGCAGACGATCATCGGTCTGCTGGATGAAGATCCCTGGCAGCTTATCGTGCCGGCCAAGGTCTATCATGCCATGCGCAAGCGCGGCCGCTGTTGCGGCTGCTTTCCAAATGTGGTGGAAACGATCATTCGGGTCACCGAGAATTACCACGCCCGTTCAGAGGGGAGCGGCGCGGATATCGTTTCACACCTGGACCGCGTCAGAGGACTGCGCGGCCAATTCGGGAGCAGAACCCATGAAAGGCGAACCGCAGGTCATCGAGCGGCTTAACGAAGCCCTGTTTCTGGAGCTTGGTGCCGTCAATCAGTACTGGGTCCATTATCGTCTGCTCGAAGACTGGGGCTACACCAAGCTGGCGAAGAAGGAGCGGGCGGAATCGATCGAAGAAATGCATCACGCCGACCGGCTGGTTGCCCGCATCATCTTCCTCGAAGGCCATCCGAACCTGCAGTCGGTCGCGCCGTTGCGTATCGGCCAGAATGTAAAGGAAGTGCTCGAATCCGATCTCGCCGGCGAATATGACGCGCGCACCTCCTACAAGCGCTCGCGCGAGATTTGCCAGGATGCGGGCGACTATGTGTCGATGAAACTGTTCGAGGATCTGCTGACGGACGAGGAAGGCCACATCGACTTCCTGGAGAGTCAGCTCGACCTGCTCGCCTCGATCGGCGAGGAAAAGTACGGCCAGCTCAACGCCGACTCGGCCAACGAAGCGGAGTAAGGACATGCGGGAATGCGGCGCCCGATAGATTTTTCGCGCCGCTCATGGCGGGCCGAGATAGCCGGCCTGCTGCTCCCGAGGAACCCGCGATACCGGATCTGGCGCGGTGCCACGCTCCTGCTGGCAATCACGCTTTCTGCTCCCGCCATGGCGGGCGAGCCGGCGGGTCTGCCGACGAGCCGCACAGATCTGACGCCGGAGGATCAGGCGCGGGTGTTGGCGGTCACCAAGCCTACGACCGACTTTACAAAGCCCGAACCGTTCGAGCTGATGCAGGGCGGCGCCGGCACGTCGAGGAAGGGCGTCAACCGCGACGCCTTCTCGCAGCCTTCCGCCAACATCACCTTCGAGGAGGAAGGGACCTTCAAGCTCGGCAATGCGCTTTTCCGCAAGAACTGGGTGTCGTCGCCGTCATCGACCCAGGCGTCCGACGGGCTCGGTCCGCTGTTCAACGAACGCGCCTGCCAGAACTGCCATCTGAAGGATGGTCGCGGCCGACCGCCGGGAAGCGGCGCAGGCTCGACCTCGATGTTCTTGCGGCTGGCGCGCGACGCAAGCAATGCCGAGGAGAGAGCCGAACTTGCCAACCATAAGCTGCTGAATTTCCCCGAACCTGTCTATGGCTCGCAATTGCAGGATCTGGCCGTTCCCGGCCTCAAGGGTGAAGGCCGCATGCGCATCGACTATTCGGAAGAGAAGGTAACGCTGGGCGACGGTGCCGTCGTTTTGCTGCGCAAGCCCCGCTACTCGGTCGAGAATCCGGGCTATGGCCCGCTCGACCCGCGCACGACGTTGTCGCCGCGCCTGACGCCGCCGATGATCGGGCTCGGCCTGATTGAGCAGATCGCCCCGGCCGACATCCTTGCCCTTGCCGATCCGCATGACCGCGACAGCGACGGCATCTCCGGCCGGCCGAACATAGTTCGCGAGGAGTTGAGCGGCGCGATAACTTTGGGCCGCTTCGGCTGGAAAGCTCAGGCCGCATCGATCCGGCAGCAGGCCGCCGATGCCTTTGCCGGCGATATCGGCATCTCGACGCCTGAAGTGCCGAAGCATTGGGGCGATTGCACCGAGGCTGAGAAGGCGTGCCTTACCCTGCCGAATGGCGTCCAAGAGCGCCTGGGCGCGGCGGAAGCGCCGCCCCCGGTCATGGACCTCGTCACCTTCTATTCGCAGAACCTCGCTGTGCCGGCGCGGCGCGACCTCGACAAGCCGGAGGTTCTTTCCGGCAAGAAGCAGTTCTACGAGATGGGCTGCATTTCCTGCCACACGCCGAAATTCGTCACCATGCGCGGCACGCCCAACAAGGCGCAAGCCTTCCAACTGATCTGGCCATATTCCGATTTCCTGCTGCACGACATGGGCGAGGGTCTCGCCGACGGGCAGCGCGTGGGGGAAGCGAGCGGCAGCGAATGGCGCACGCCCCCGCTCTGGGGCATCGGCCTGACCGCCACGGTCAATGGCAACAGCTTCTATCTGCATGACGGCCGCGCGCGGACGCTCGAAGAGGCGATCCTGTGGCATGGCGGCGAGGGCCAGAAGGCGCGCGACCGCTTTGCCGGCGCAGCTGCGGCCGACCGCGATGCGCTGATCAAATTCCTGGAGTCGCTCTGATGTTTAACCGACGTGCCGCCGCGCTTGCCCTTCCTTTCTTGCTGGCCGCAGCCTTGCCGACCCAGGCCGCGGTCAAAGCTTCCGATCTTATCGGACGCGCGATCGACGGCTTCGTCCGCCCGGCCTACGCCAGCCTCGACGATCATGCCGGGACCCTGACCCAGGCGATGCGCCAGCTCTGCAATGCGCCGTCCCAGCAAAATCTCGACGCGGCGCGTACCGAGTTTTCCGCCACAGTCGAAGCCTGGTCGGTGGCCGAGATCATCGCCTTCGGGCCCATCAAGGAAAACAACCGGCTGGAGCGCATGCTGTACTGGCCGGACCGCAAGAGCATCGGATTGAGGCAGGTGCAGTCGACCCTCGTTGCCAAGGATCCATCCGCCGACGATCCGGCGCAACTCGCGCGAAAGAGCGTTGCCATGCAGGGCCTCGGTGCGTTGGAATATGTGCTGTTCGGCGATGGTGCCGAAACGCTTGCCAGTAAGGACGATCCCTATCGCTGCGCCTACGGGGCGGCGGTGGCCAGCAACATCCAGGCGATTGCCGGCGAGGTCCGCGAAGCATGGAGCAAGCCCGATGGTTTTGCCTCGCTCTGGGCCAATCCGGGGCCGAAGAACCCGCTCTATCGTGATGGCACCGAAGCGGTCACGGAACTGGTCGGCGTTTTCATCAATGAGCTGGAAATGATCCGCGACGTGCGGCTCAAGGGTTTTCTTGGCGCGAAGCCCGATGCTGACAAGCCGAAGCAGGCGATCTACTGGCGCTCGCAGAACACGCTGAATTCGCTGGCCGGAAATCTGTCCGGCATCGACAAGCTGTTCCAGGCCTCTAAGCTCGGCGATGCGCTGCCCGCCGATGCGCGGTGGATGGCCGAATCCATCCACATCCAGCTGACCAACGGCGTGGCGACGGCGAAGTCCGTTAGCGGCCCGATCGACAAGGCGCTCGCCGATCCGGCGCTGCGCGACAAGCTCGAGCATCTCGCGCTGATCACCTCCAGCCTCTCGACCCTGATCGGCACCAGGATGACCGCCGAGTTTGGCCTGACCGCCGGCTTTTCGTCGCTGGATGGTGATTGACGCCGTGACGACGCCGCTCATCGATCGCCGCGACTTTCTGCGTGCCGCCGGCGCCGGCTTCGCCGCCGCGATGGCGCCGCGCGCCTGGGCGGAGACGCTTGCAACGGACGCCGTCTTCGCCACGGCCTTCGTCAGGCGCGACGGCAGCTTCGGCGCCGCCGTGCTCTCCGAGGCCGGCAAGATCCTGCACACGCTCGATCTGCCCGACCGTGGCCACGACGTCGCGTTCGATCCGGTGTCGAAACGCTCGGTCGTCTTCGCCCGCCAGCCCGGCACCTTCGCGATGGTCTTCGACCACACCGGCCGCGAGAAGCCTTTGATCATCGCCAGCATTGCCGGCCGGCACTTCTTCGGTCACGGCGTGTTCTCGCCCGACGGCGCGCTGCTCTATGCAACGGAAAATGATTTCGACAACGCCGCCGGCGTCGTCGGCGTCTATGACGCGCGGGCGAAGTTCAGCCGCGTCGGCGAGTTCCCGACCTACGGCATGGGTCCGCACGAACTGCTGCTGCTCGGCGACGGCAGGGCGCTCGCCATCGCCAATGGCGGCATCGAAACGCATCCGGATTTCGGCCGCGCCGAGCTCAACATCGCAACGATGAAGCCGTCCTACGCGCTGGTCGACCGCATCACTGGCGACCTGATCGAAAAGCACGAATTGCCGCCGGCGCTGCATCAGCTGTCGATCCGTCACATGGACCGCGACCGGACCGGCACCGTCTGGTTCGGCTGTCAGTATCGCGGGCCGGCGATCGACCGGCCGGCGCTGGTCGGCCGCGCCGCGCGCGGCAAGGAGCTCGAGCTTTTGGAAATGCCGCAGGACGTGCTGTCGGGCTTCCGCAACTATATCGGCTCGGTTGCCGCCAATCCCGATGCCGGCACCGTCGCCGTGACCTCGCCGGAGGGTAATTCGCTGGCCGTCATCGATGCCGCCAGCGGACGCGTTGTCGCGACGAAGTCGCTGGTCGAAGTTTGCGGTCTCGCGCCGGACGGCGCCGACTTCATGGCAACGACCGGCGCTGGCGAGATCGTCGGCGGTCCGGGCGGGACGCGCGCCGAACCCGATTATGTCTGGGACAACCACGTGCTGCGCATCGCGGCTGCGGGCTGATCGCTGTCAAGGCCAGCTTCCTGATGTCGTGCTAAAGCCAAGCCGCATAACATTTATGCGGCGTGGCCCTTGCGGCGGCGGGCCATGCCGGGCACAGGGAATGTGTTTCGATACAGTTGGTTAACCGGCCCTATGAAGCTGCTCGCCATCGACTGCGCCGCCAATCTCTGCGCCGCCTGCGTACACGACGCTGACGCTGGCATCGAGCTTGGCCGCCAGGTGCTCGACCTCGGCAAAGGGCATGCCGAGCATCTGATGGCCGTCATCGAGGCGGCATTGAAGGCCAGCGGGATCGGCTATCAAGGCTTGGACGCTGTAGCCGTCTCGATCGGCCCCGGTTCCTTCACCGGCCTGCGCGTCGGCGTCTCGACCGCGCGTGGCTTGGCCCTGGCGCTGAAGATCCCGGCTATCGGCGTGACGACGCTGGAAGCGTTGGCGGCGGAAGCCGCGAATGCCTTTCCCGGCCGTGCCGTGCTGGCGGCGCTCGACGCCGGCCGCGAGGAACTCCATGCGGCACTTTTCGATGAAGCGTTAGTTCTGACTTACGGACCAACGGTGGCCACGCTTTCCCAAGCGACCGGAATGGCAGTCGATGCGAAAGCGGTCCTCACCGGCACCGCCGCGCCGCTGATTGCGGCAGCGGCCGGGCCGGACTTCGACACCGGGCCGGCCGTAGCCACAGCCGACATCGCGACCTATGCCCGACTGGCCGCCGCGAAAGGGCCAGGCGCAAAGCCGAAGCCGCTCTATCTGCGCGGCGCCGACGCCAAGCCGCAGGCCGGTTTCATTCTGCCAAGGCGGAACCATGAATCCGGGAAGCCGGGTTCTGGAGAAGATCATGCACCAAAGGGAAAAAAATCCTGATGCGCATCCCTTTCTTTAAGCCGCGCCGCAGGGATTATGCGCTGGAGCCGCTGACGGTGGCCGACAGCGCCGCCGTTGCGGTGCTGCATCGCGAGGATTTCGTTCGCCCCTGGACCGATGGCGAGTTCGCGGCACTGCTCGAACAGGACACCGTGTTCGGTTACGCCGCGCGCGAGACCGGGCAGGGTGCGAAGCCGCCGGTCGGTTTCGTGCTGGCGCGGCTCGCGGCAGGCGAGGGCGAGATCCTTACGGTCGCGGTGGCTCGCGCCCATCGGCGCCAGGGGCTTGGCTGGCAATTGATCGATGCGGTGCTGCGCGAATTGCATGCGCAGCGCGCCGAGGCGCTGTTCCTCGAGGTCGACGAGACCAATACGCCGGCCGTCGCACTCTATCGCCGGCTCGGCTTCCGTCAGGTCGGCCAGCGTCCGAACTACTACCGGTCGACCGAGCACGGCCCGACCGGCGCGCTTGTCATGCGCCGCGATCTTCGCTAGCCAGACTGTGGGATAGGGCCGGAGCGAATGGTCAAGAAATTGCGGATTTTCCTGGCGTTCGGCCTCGTCGCCGCCGGCACGCTGGTGCTGGCGCCGCTGCAGCTCCTGTCGATGAAGACGAGGCTTTGGCCGGAGACAGTCCTCCTCAAGATCTGGCACAGCATGATCCTCAAGGCGCTCGGCATGCGCGTGCACGTCAAAGGCGCGCTCTCGAAAGAGCGCCCCTTGCTCATCGCTGCCAACCACATCTCCTGGACCGACATCATGGTGCTCGGCTCCTTTGTCGATGTGAAGTTCATCGCCAGGGCCGACATGGAAGGTTGGCCGATGATCGGCATGCTGTCCAAGCTGCAGCGCACCGTCTTTATCGAGCGCGACCGCAAACGCACCTCCGGCGACCAGGCGAGCGAGATCGCCAGACGCATGGCCAAGGGCGATGCGATGGTTCTGTTCGCCGAGGGTTCGACCGGGGACGGCAATCTGGTGCTGCCGTTCAAGAGCACCTTGTTCGGTGCCGCCTCGATGGCGATTTCGGAAGGGGCGGCGGACCAAGTGTTTATCCAGCCGGTGGCGATCGCCTATACGCGCCTGCACGGCGTGCCGATGGGCCGCCGCCACCGGCCGATCGCCGCCTGGATCGGCGACCAGGATCTGATACCGCATTTGAAGGGTTTGCTTGCCGAGGGCTCGCTCGATGCCGAAGTGCATTTCGGTGATCCGGTGCCCTTCTCCAAGGGTTCTAACCGCAAGGAAACGGCAAGATTGATGGAAGCGAGAGTGCGCGAGATGATGCAGGCTGCGCTCGCCGAGCCGCGTCCCAGTCGTCAGCGCATAGCTTGAAAAATCGACGCGCGGCGCCGTAGCCTGCCGGAATCGGCTGTTTTTTGTCGCGGAAAGGCGTTAGAAGCCGCCCGATGGAATTGAACACGATTGAAAGCCACGACATCGGCACCGCGCCTGAGCGCGAGCCGGTGCATGCCGGGGCGGCGAAAAAGGTCTTCGTCAAGACTTATGGCTGCCAGATGAATGTCTACGATTCCCAGCGTATGACCGATGCGCTGGCGGCCGACGGCTATGTCGCCACCGACGCCGTCGAAGACGCCGATCTGGTGCTGCTCAACACCTGCCACATCCGCGAGAAGGCAGCCGAAAAAGTCTATTCGGAGCTTGGCCGCATCCGCGACATGAAGGCCGAGCGCGCCGAGGCCGGCCGTGAGCTGCTGATCGGCGTCGCCGGCTGCGTGGCACAGGCCGAAGGGGCGGAAATCATACGCCGTGCGCCGGCCGTCGATCTCGTCATCGGCCCGCAGACCTATCACCGGCTGCCCGACGTGCTGGCGAGGGTACGCGGCGGCGAGAAGATCGTCGAGACCGACTACGCCATTGAGAACAAATTCGAGCATCTGCCGCAGCCGAAGCGCGCCGAACTGGCAAAGCGCGGCGTGACCGCTTTCCTTACCGTGCAGGAGGGCTGCGACAAGTTCTGCACCTTCTGCGTCGTGCCCTATACGCGCGGCTCCGAAGTCTCGCGGCCGGTGGCCCAGATCGTCGCCGAGGCCGAGCGCCTCGCCGAGGCTGGCGTGCGCGAGGTGACGCTGCTCGGTCAGAACGTCAACGCCTGGCACGGCGAGGGCGAAAACGGCGAGGAATGGGGCCTCGGCCGCCTGCTCTTCCGCCTGGCGAAAATTCCCGGCCTGGCGCGACTGCGCTACACCACCAGCCATCCGCGCGACATGGATGATGAATTGATCGCCGCGCACCGTGACCTGCCGGCCTTGATGCCCTATCTGCATTTACCAGTGCAGTCTGGCTCCGACCGGATACTGAAGGCGATGAACCGCAGGCATACGGCACGCGATTATCTGGCGCTCATCGATCGCATCCGCGCCGCCCGCGGCGATATCGCCATGTCCGGCGACTTCATCGTCGGCTTCCCCGGCGAGACGGAAGCGGATTTCGAGGCAACGCTCGAACTGGTGCGCGAGGTGAATTACGCTTCGGCCTTCACGTTCAAATATTCGCCGCGTCCCGGCACGCCGGGCGCCGAGATGGACGGCCATGTGTCGGAAGCCGTGAAGGACGAGCGGCTGCAGCGCCTGCAGGCGCTGGTCAACGAGCAGCAGAAGGCATTCATCGCCAGCCTGGTCGGCCGCACGGTCAGCACGCTGATCGAGAAGCCCGGCCGCCACGCCGGTCAGATCGTCGGCCGCTCGCCCTGGCTGCAGCCTGTTATTGTTGACGACAAGGCCGGCGGAATCGGTGACATTATCGACGTACGAATCACGAAGACAGGTCCCAACAGCCTGTTCGCCGAGTTGGCCTGATGCATGTCGCCCAAAAAGTGCTCGGGTCAACGACATGCATAGCCACAAGCCTCGGCAGATGAGGAGAGACGGTTGAGCGCTGCTGAACTGAAGAATCCGCCCCAGAACCAGGCATCCGGGGCCTCCGACATGGCGCACATCGTACTGACCTTCGACAACAACAAGCTTGCCAGCGCCCTATACGGCCAGTTCGACGAGAATCTGGCCCGTCTCGAGCAGAAGCTCGGCGTTGACATCCGTTCGCGGGGTAACCAGCTTGCGATCAAGGGCACGGCTTCGGCCGCCGAGCAGGCGCGCCGCGCGCTCGACACGCTCTACGGCATTCTGCAGAAGGGTGTCGATATCGGCCAGTCCGACGTCGACGGCGCCGTGCGCATGGCGATCGCCGCCGACGACCAGCTGACGCTGCCCACCATGGAGCGCAAGGGCAAGGTTTCGGCCGCCCAGATCGCCACGCGCAAGCGCACGATCTATGCCCGTTCGCTCAACCAGGACGCCTATATGCGCGCGCTGGAGCGCTCCGAAATGGTCTTCGGCATCGGCCCGGCCGGCACCGGCAAGACCTATCTGGCGGTGGCCCATGCGGCGATGCTGCTCGAGCGCGGCATGGTCGAGCGCATCGTGCTGTCGCGCCCGGCGGTCGAGGCCGGCGAGCGGCTCGGCTTCCTGCCCGGCGACATGAAGGAGAAGGTCGACCCCTATCTGCGGCCGCTCTACGACGCGCTCTACGACATGATGCCGGCCGACAAGGTCGAGCGGGCGATCGCCGCCGAGGTCATCGAGATCGCACCGTTAGCCTTCATGCGCGGCCGCACACTGGCGCATGCCGCGGTGATCCTCGACGAGGCGCAGAACACCACGCCGATGCAGATGAAGATGTTCCTCACCCGTCTCGGCGAGAACTCGCGCATGATCGTCACCGGCGATCCGACCCAGATCGACCTGCCGCCCAACACCAAGTCGGGCCTGGTCGAGGCGCTGCGCATCCTCGACGGCGTGCCGGGCATAGTCACGGTCCGCTTCAACGAGGGCGATGTCGTGCGCCATCCGCTGGTTGCCGAGATCGTCAAGGCCTATGACCGGGACGGCAAGTTCGCCAGGGGCCTCGGCGCCGAGAGCTGATCCAAGCCCCATGGCTGAAAATCCGGGATCCAGCGGCAAGACGCCGGTCGACATCGATATTTTCGTCGAGGCCGGCGACTGGCCCCCTGAGGCCGAGCTGGCGCACCTGGTCGATCAGGCCGTCGCTGCCGCCTTTGCCGAAACCGGCGCGAGCGGCGCTTCGGAGCTCAGCGTCGTTTTTTCCGACGACGCCCATATCCGCACTCTCAACGCCGAATGGCGCGGCAAGGACAAGCCGACCAACGTACTGTCTTTCCCGGCTTTTTCCGTTCCGAAAGGCGCCGAGCTGCCGCCGATGTTGGGCGACATCGTGCTTGCTTCCGAGACCGTTGCGCGTGAGGCCGCACTGGAAGACAAGCCGCTGGCGAACCATATCACCCATCTCGTCATCCATGGCCTGCTGCATCTTCTGGGCCATGATCACGAGACCGACGCCGAGGCCGAGGAGATGGAAGCGATCGAGCGCGCGGCGCTTGCGAGGCTTGCCATTCCCGATCCCTACGCGTAACAAAAAAGACCAATTGACCTGATGGCGATGAACGATAAACCAGAAACTGCCGCCCGTCCGGACGCCGGCAGTGCGGCCAAGCCTTCCGAAAAATCGGAAGAGGGCTCCAGTCCGAGTATTCCGACCGGCAGCGTGGCCGCCGAGCCTCCGCATGCCGGTCCTTCTCTCTTCGATCGCGTGCTAGGCCTGTTCAGGCACCGCAACGGCACCAACCTGCGCGAGGAGATCGCCGACGCGCTGGCCGAGACGGCCACCGATGCCGAATCCTTCTCGCCCGGCGAACGTGCGATGCTCAACAACATCCTGCGGCTGCGCGAAGTGCGCGTCGAGGACGTCATGGTGCCGCGTGCCGATATCGAGGCGGTCGAGATCACCACCTCACTTGGCGATCTGCTTGGCCTCTTCGAACAGTCCGGTCATTCCCGCATGCCGGTCTATTCCGAAACGCTCGACGATCCGCGCGGCATGGTCCACATACGCGACGTTCTCGCCCACATCACCAAGGTCGCCCGCGTCAAGAAGGGCCGGGCGAACAGGAAGGCCCAGGCGCCGACCATCCTCGATCTGGCCCAGGTCGATCTCGCCCGCACCATCGGCGATCTCGACCTGATCCGTCCGGTGCTGTTCGTGCCGCCATCGATGCTTGCTTCCGACCTGATGGGGCGCATGCAGACGACGCGGACCCAGATGGCGCTGGTCATCGACGAATATGGCGGCACCGACGGCCTCGCCTCGCTGGAAGACATCGTCGAGATGGTGGTCGGCGACATCGAGGACGAGCACGACGACGACGAGCCGATGATCACCCGGATCGGAGAGGGCGTGTTCGTGGTCGACGGCAAGGCCGAGATCGACGAGGTCGCCAAGATGATCGGCGAGGATTTCGCCGCCGGCGAGCACGGCGAATATGTCGACACCATCGGCGGCATGATCTTCAACACGCTCGGCCGGGTTCCGGCCCGTGGCGAAGTGGTGCAGGCCATACCGGGCTTCGAATTCCACGTGCTCGACGCCGATCCGCGCCGCGTCAAGCGGGTGCGCATCGTGCAGAGCCCGAAGGGCGAACGGCAGCGCCGCCGCGCGGCGCGCGCCGAGCAGGCCTGATATTCGCTAATGCCGATCGATGACCACACAGACCGTGCGCATTGTGCCCAAAGAGGAGGCCGAGCGACTGAGCGGCCTCAGCATTGAAGGGTGGCACCGTTAGCGCGACCGTGAATTTGTTGCGCTTACTCGTGTTTGGAGCATCCGGCTCGGCCTGTTAAATCTCTGGCTGCCTGATTCGCGCGACTTGGAAAGTTGAATGCAGCGCTTTGCCGGCCGGATAATTCTGCTGTGGGGGTGGCGGCGGTCGCTGGTAGCGTTTGTCGCGGGAGCGCTCGCGGTTCTCGCCCAGGCGCCTTACGATTTCTTCGCCGTCTGTTTCGTCTCGTTTCCGGTGCTTGTCTGGCTGCTCGACGGCGCCACCGGTGAAGCCTCCGACGGCTGGCTGCGTCGCCTTCGCCCGGCTTTCGCCATCGGGTGGTGGTTCGGCTTCGGCTATTTCCTCGCCGGCCTCTGGTGGATCGGCCAGGCCCTTCTTGTCGAGGCCGACAGCTTCGCCTGGGCGCTGCCCTTCGCCGTCGTCGGCATCCCCTTTGGGCTCGCCTTCTTCTATGGTTTTGCGACGCTCGTGGCGCGGCTTTGCTGGAGCAGTGATATCGGCCGCATCGCCGCACTTGCCTTCGGCTTCGGCCTTGCGGAATGGCTGCGCGATTTCCTGTTCACCGGCTTTCCCTGGAATGCCGTCGGCTATGCCGCAATGCCGGTGCCCCTCCTGATGCAAAGCGTGTCGGTGACGGGCATGATCGGCATGAACGCGCTCGCCGTTTTTGTCTTTTCCCTGCCGGCGCTTGTCGCGGCGCGCCGGCATCTCAGGCTGGGCTTGGCCTTGTTCGTCGCTCTCGTTGCCGCTCACGTCGGCTTCGGCTATTTCAGGCTTGCCGTCCCAGCCCCGCCGGCCACCCGCTCGATCGACGTGCGCATCGTTCAGCCCGCCGTCGACCTCACCGAGAAATGGGATGCCTCGGTGCGCGACCGCATCTTCGCCACGCTGATGGGGATTTCGGCGAAGGCACCGGAGCAAGGCCATGCCAAGCCGCAACTGATCCTGTGGCCGGAAACGTCCGTGCCGTTCCTGTTCACGGAGCGTCCGGACGCGCTGACGGCCTTGGGCGATATGCTGGGCGACGGCCAGATGCTGATCGCCGGCGTGGTGCGCGAGGAGGGTGGCGCAGGCAATGCCGGCAGCCGTTATTACAACTCCGTGGTGGCGATCAACGACAAGGGCGAGATCGTCGATGCTGTCGACAAGGTGCATCTGGTGCCGTTCGGCGAATATCTGCCTTTTGCCGGCCTGTTCGAGCGTTTCGGCATAGGCCAGCTCGTTGCCGGACCGATGAATTTCGCCGCCGGCAACGAACGCCATCCGATCGCGGTGCCGAACGGCCTGCGCGCGGTTCCGTTCATCTGTTACGAGGTCATCTTTCCTGACCTCGTTGCAATCGATGCAGCGTCATCCGAGCTTATTGTGAACGTCACCAACGACGCCTGGTTTGGCGACACGCCAGGCCCTTACCAGCACTTCAGGCAGGCGCAGATTCGTGCGGTGGAGAATGGAGTGCCTTTGTTGCGTGCGGCCAACAACGGCATCTCCGCCGTTGTCGATTCGCGTGGGCGCATCGTCGATGCCCTGGCAGTCGATGCGCGCGGCGCCATCGACGCCCATGTGCCGGTTTCCGGGCGCGCCCTGCTAACCGCCGATCAGCGGCGAATTAACGGATTGCTGATCATGTTGCTGTTTGCCCTCGCGGCCCTCACATTGAATGTAAGGCAGCGGCTACGGGTGAATTGACAGTCGGCACATTAGAAACTCATACTGTAACGCCTAAAATTTTCTCGAAGTCGGTTGGAGGGGTCTGTTGGGGCAGGTGGCTCCGGTTTCGTTTGGGCGGCAAAAATAGAAAAAGCCGGAAAAATTCGGCGAGGAAAAAATGACAGAAGAGAACAAGAAGAAGCCGAATCCGATCGACATTCATGTCGGCAGTCGTATTCGGCTGCGTCGCAATATGCTTGGAATGAGCCAGGAAAAGCTGGGTGAAAATCTCGGCATCACGTTTCAGCAGATACAGAAGTACGAAAAGGGGACCAACAGGGTCGGCGCCAGCCGCCTGCAGGCAATCGCCTCCATCCTGAGCGTCCCTGTCGCCTTCTTCTTCGAGGACGCCCCCGGTCAGGAAGCGGTCACCGGCAATCGGGGATTTGCCGAGGATGCCTCGATGACTTTCGCGATCGAATTCTGCGGCAGCCCGGAAGGGCTTCAGCTCAATCGTGCCTTCGTCAAGATTCCCGACGTCAAGGTGCGGCGCCGGATTATCGATCTTGTGAAGTCCCTTTCGCCGGACGACGCCGAGTGAATCCAGGCTCATGTCGCCGGCGGTGCCCTGCCGCCGGTGGCACAAGTTGATTGTGCCGATAGTCATGCCAGATCTGTCGCGCCGCTTGACGAGCGGCGCCCGGCACCGCTAACACGTGGCGCGCCAAAATCGGCAGCCTTGCCGATCCTTTTCAAGAGGGGACACCCGTGACGCGGCAGAACTATCTCTTCACCTCGGAATCCGTCTCCGAAGGCCATCCCGACAAAGTCTGTGACCGTATCTCCGACGAGATCGTCGATCTCGTCTATCGCGAGGCCAGGAAGACGGGCATGGACCCGTGGAAGGTGCGCGTTGCCTGCGAGACGCTGGCCACCACCAACCGCGTCGTCATCGCCGGCGAGGTCAGGGTTCCCGAGACGCTGCTGAAGAAGGACAAGGCAGGCAACATCCTCAAGGATGCGGCGGGCCACCCGGTCGTCAATCCGACCAAGTTCAAATCGGTCGCCCGCAGGGCCATCCGTGAGATCGGCTACGAGCAAGCCGGCTTCCATTGGAGGACGGCCAAGATCGAGGTGCTGCTGCACGGCCAGTCGCCGGACATTGGCCAGGGCGTCGACAATGCCGCCGACCGCCAGGGCGAGGAAGGCGCGGGCGACCAGGGCATCATGTTCGGCTATGCCTGCCGCGAGACGCCGGACCTGATGCCGGCACCAATCTACTACAGCCACAAGATCCTCGAATTGCTTGCCGCCGCGCGCCACGAAGGCAACGGCGAGGCCGCCAAGCTCGGCCCGGACGCCAAGAGCCAGGTCACCGTGCGCTATGCCAACGGCAAGGCGGCGGAAGTGACGCAGATCGTGCTTTCCACCCAGCACCTCGACTCGAGCTGGGATTCCAAGAAGGTCCGCAATGTCGTCGAGCCATACGTCCGCGAGGCGCTTGGCGAACTCAAGGTTGCCGACGACTGCAACTGGTACATCAACCCGACCGGCAAGTTCGTGATCGGCGGGCCAGACGGCGATGCCGGCCTGACCGGCCGCAAGATCATCGTCGATACCTATGGCGGTGCTGCGCCCCATGGCGGCGGCGCCTTCTCCGGCAAGGACACCACCAAGGTCGACCGTTCGGCTGCTTATGCGGCGCGCTATCTCGCCAAGAACGTGGTAGCGGCCAAGCTCGCCGACCGCTGCACCATCCAGCTTTCCTACGCCATCGGCGTCGCCCAGCCGCTGTCGGTGTATGTTGACCTGCACGGCACCGGCAGGGTCGACGAGGCCAGGCTCGAGGAGGCGCTGCGCAAGGTGATGGACCTCTCGCCTTCCGGCATCCGCCGTCATCTCGACCTCAACAAGCCGATCTACGCGAAAACCTCGTCCTATGGCCATTTCGGCCGCAAGGCCGGCCGGGACGGTTCCTTCTCCTGGGAGAAGACGGACCTTGCCAAGGCGCTCAAGGACGCGGTTGCCGATGCGATTGCCGCCTGACGGCTTCGCCAGACCTGTTCATGGAGCCAACCGACAGGCCAAGCCGCGCGACCGAAGCATTTTTCGGCCGCCGGCACGGCAAGACCATTCGTCCGCAGCAGGCCAAGGCGCTTGAACGTGGCTTGCGCGCCTATCGCCTCGACCTGACGGCGGAGGCACCCGCGGACCTTGGAACGCTGTTCAAGGCGGACGTTTCAGCCTGTCGGCTCGAGATCGGCTTCGGCGGCGGCGAACATCTTCTGCATCGCGCGACGGAGGCTCCGGCGACCGGTTTCATCGGCGTCGAGCCCTTCGTCAACGGCATGGCCAAGATGATGACGGCGCTCGACAAGCGCCCGCTCGCCAATCTGAAAGTCTATGACGACGACGCCACGCGTCTGCTCGACTGGCTGCCGCCAGCCTCGCTCGACGGCATCGACCTGCTCTATCCCGATCCGTGGCCGAAGAAGAAGCACTGGAAGCGGCGCTTTGTCAGCCCCGCCAATCTCGACCGGTTCGCCCGGGTTCTGAAGCCGGGCGGGAGATTCCGCTTCGCCTCCGATATCGACAGCTATGTGAACTGGACGCTGCTCGCCTGCAGCGCCAATGGCGGTTTCGCCTGGCAGGCAAACGAGGCTGCCGACTGGCACACGCCCTATGAGGGCTGGCCCGGCACCCGCTACGAGGCGAAGGCCCTTCGCGCGGGAAGGCGGCCCGCCTATCTGACCTTTATCCGGAAGTAGGCCGACCGAGCACTAACTTCCCAGGAACCGGTAACCAGCCGCTCAGCAGCGGGCGATCGCTTGCAAAGTGGTCTTCCCGGTCGCAGAGAACCCGGCTTGCGGCCGGCCTGGGATTATTCATGTATTGCAGTTCGCGCTACATGCTGCCATATTATTCGCGCTACATGCTGCCATATTAACGGCAGGGAGATAATTATGGCCGCCACCGTGGAACGTAAGGAATACCCGATCTCGATGCGCCTGCCGGAGGCGGACGTGGCGATCATTGATCGTGCCGCCGCTCTCCGCGGCCGGTCCCGCACGGATTTCGTGCGCGATGCTGCCGTGCGCGCGGCCGAAGATGTGTTGATGGACAGCCGCCTTATCCGCATGAGCCCGGAAGGCTTCGCGGAGTTTATCGAGGTTCTGTCAGCCCCGGTCGCTCCGGTTCCCGACATGGTGGAATTGGCAAAGCGGCCCGCGCCCTGGGAAGCCGGTTACGCAGCAAAGCGCTAGGCCGTGGCCTTATCGGCTCCCGAACCGCTTGGCGCAGCTCACGACGTTTCCGGGTTTTCCTGCGGGAAACCTACACTTGATCACTGGCTGAAAACGCGCGCGCTCTCCAATCAGGAGAAAGGCTTCACGGCCGTTCTCGTTGTCCGCGAGGCCGGCCGAGTGGTCGGATATTATGGCTTGGCGCCGACGGCTGTGGTGCCGTCGATCTTGCCCCGGTCGATTCGCACAAGGCAACCGCCCGATCCGGTGCCCTGTCTTCTCCTTGGCCAGCTTGCGACCGATACAGAATGGGCTGGGCGCGGTGTCGGCACTGGCTTGCTGAAGCACGCGCTCCAGCGCTGCGTTCAGGCTGCAGATCTGATTGGAGGACGTGCGCTCATGGTCAATGCAATCGACGGGGAGGCGGCGCAATTCTGGCAAAGACGGGGATTTCTGCCGACGAAGGACGATCCGCTTGTCTTGTTCCGTTCGATTGCTGCAATCGCTGCGTCGCTCGTAGAAGCCCAGAAGTAGGGGCGAGGGCTGCCTCTCGAAGAAGCCGCGACCGCCAACGAATTCTGCGCCTCGAGGCTTAAGCTCGAACTCAGCTATTGTCCGTTTCTTCCGTGGGCGGCCTAAAAGCGGCCGAGCTTGTCGAAAGCGGCCGGGTCAATGCCGAGTTTCTTCAGGTCGCTGCGGCGCGGCTTGCGGTTCGCCTCGACGGCCCGCGATGCGGCAGCCGCGCTGCCGAACGTGCCAAGAAAATCGCCAATCACAAAAAACAATCCACGGTCCATGACAAATACCTTCGCGCGCCAGTGCGCCCGACCTTTCTTTCTGCACCGCAACATAGATGGTTGTCGGCAGGCGAAGGTTACAGAGGCGCCGGCGCATGGCTGCCATGCTCGGCACGCAACGCTGCTACCCTCGGGGCTTCCGATGCATCGTCAGGCTTGAAACGCCGGGCGGGATCGTTTATATCAGCCTCAAATTCTTGGTCGGTATGACGAAGAGTGGGTCCACCCGGTCCCGCTCTTTTTTGTTACCTGCCGGCCGGAGCGACAAGGCGACAGGAAACTTATGACCGCAGCGGCAAGCGAGGCCGACGACCGTATCATCCGCGAAAGCGGTATCGATGCGCGCATTGCGCTGATCATACAGCCGGTGCTGAAGGCCATCGGCTTCCGCCTCGTGCGGGTGCAACTGACCGGCCAGAACGGGCTGACGCTGCAAATCATGGCCGAGCGCGACGACGGCACCATGACCGTCGAGGATTGCGAAGAGGTCAGCCGCGCGGTTTCGCCCGCGCTCGATGTCGAAGATCCGATCGAAAAGGCGTATCATCTCGAAGTCTCGTCGCCGGGCATCGACCGGCCGCTGGTGCGCAAATCGGATTTCACCACCTGGACCGGCCATCTGGTCAAGATGGAGACGTCGGTCCTCATCGGCGACCGCAAGCGCTTCAAAGGCAAGATCGCCGAGGCGGACTCCGACGGCATCTTGCTGGAGCGCGACAAGGCGGCCTATGGCGAAGAGCCGACGGTACGCGTGCCCTATGACGCGATTGCCGAGGCGCGCCTGGTGCTGACCGACGATCTTATCCGCGAGGCCCTGTCGAAGGACAACAGGGCCCGCAAGGAAGCAAAAAAACGCCGGGGCGAAGCGGAAGAAGATGCAATCGCCGGCGAAGAAAACGAAACCGAACAGGAAAGTTGATCGAGCTTCAGGGCCGATGCCCGGAGCGAAGTCGGGAGAAAGACAATGGTTGTAAGCGCCAACAGGCTCGAACTGCTGCAGATCGCCGATGCGGTCGCGCGTGAAAAGTCGATCGATAAGCAGATCGTCATCGCCGCGATGGCCGATGCGATCCAGAAGGCGGCGCGTTCGCGTTATGGGCAGGAAACCAATATCCGTGCCGACATCAATCCCAATACGGGCGAGATGAAGCTGCAGCGGCTGATGGAAGTGGTCGAGAAGGTCGAGGATTACGCGACGCAGATCGCCCTTTCCACGGCGCGCGAGCGCAATCCCGACGCCCAGCTCGGCGACTTCATCGCCGAACAGCTGCCGCCGATGGATTTCGGCCGCATCGCCGCGCAGTCGGCCAAGCAGGTCATCGTCCAGAAGGTGCGCGAGGCCGAGCGCGATCGTCAGTATGACGAGTACAAGGACCGCATCGGCGAGATCGTCAACGGCACCGTCAAACGCGTCGAATATGGCAACGTCATCGTCGACCTCGGCCGCGGCGAGGCGATCATCCGGCGCGACGAGTTGATCCCGCGCGAGAACTACAAATATGGCGACCGCGTCCGCGCCTATGTCTACGACGTGCGCCGCGAGCAGCGCGGCCCGCAAATCTTCCTGTCGCGCACGCATCCGCAGTTCATGGCCAAGCTCTTCACCATGGAAGTGCCGGAGATCTACGACGGCATCATCGAGATCAAGTCGGTCGCCCGCGATCCGGGCTCGCGCGCCAAGATCGCCGTCATCTCGCGGGATTCCTCCATCGATCCGGTCGGCGCCTGCGTCGGCATGCGCGGCAGCCGCGTCCAGGCGGTGGTCGGCGAATTGCAGGGCGAGAAGATCGATATCATTCCGTGGTCGCCTTCGGCCGCTTCCTTCATCGTCAATGCGCTGCAGCCGGCCGAAGTCGCCAAGGTGGTGCTCGACGAGGATGCGGAGCGCATCGAGGTGGTCGTGCCGGACGACCAGCTGTCGCTGGCCATCGGCCGCCGCGGCCAGAACGTGCGTCTTGCCTCGCAGCTCACCGGCTGGGACATCGACATCCTGACCGAGCAGGAAGAGAGCGAGCGCCGCCAGAAGGAATTCGTCGAGCGTTCGGCCCTCTTCATGGAAGCCCTCGATGTCGACGAGATGGTCGGCCAGGTGCTTGCCTCGGAAGGCTTCACCAGCGTCGAGGAAGTCGCCTATGTCGATTCTGGCGAAATCTCCTCGATCGACGGCTTCGACGAGGACACCGCTTCGGAAATCCAGTCGCGCGCCCGCGAATATCTGGAGAAGATCGAGGCCGAGCACGACGAGAAGCGCAAGGCGCTCGGCGTCGAGGACGAGCTGCGCGAGATCCCCGGCATCACCACGGCCATGATGGTGACCCTCGGCGAGGACGGCGTGAAGACGATCGAGGACTTCGCCGGCTATGCCGCCGACGACCTGATCGGCTGGAAGGAACGCAAGGACGGCGAGACCAAGGTCTATCCCGGTGTGCTCGCCGATCACGGCGTCTCGCGCGCCGATGCGGAGCAGATGGTGCTGACCGCTCGCAAGAAGGCCGGCTGGATTTCCGAGGAAGAACTGGCCGCTGAGGAAGCGCCCGGTGAAACCGTCGGTGCGTGAGGTGACCACCAATCGCAAAACCCGTGGACGACATGAACGATCGCACTTGCATCGTCACGCGCAGGCAGGCCGAAGCGGATGAACTGATCCGCTTCGTCGTCGGCCCGGATTCGGCCGTCGTTCCGGACATCAAGCGAAATCTGCCCGGCCGCGGTTGCTGGGTCACCGCCGATCGCCTACATATCGACAAGGCAGCGGCGAAGAACCTGTTTGCCCGCGCTTTCAAGGCGCAGGTCACCGTTCCAGCCGAACTCGGCGACATTGTCGACGGGCTGCTTTCCAGATCCGCCCTGGGCATGTTGGGTCTTGCTCGCAAGGCCGGAGCGGTCGTACTGGGCGCCGCCAAGGTAGAGGCTGCCGTGCGCGACGGGCAGGCGCTCTTCGTGCTGCACGCGAGGGAAGCCTCGGACGACGGCGTGCGCAAGATCAGTCAGGCGCGGCGGGCAACCGTTCATCTCGGCGGCCCCGCTACACCGGCCTACAAACTTTTCCCCGAAGCCGAGTTGAGCTTGGCATTGGGGGGTACAAATGTGATACATGCTGCCGTCCTCGCGCAGGATGCGGGTAAGGCGGTTGAGAAGCGCATGGTTGCGCTCGACCGTTATCGGGGCGGAACCCCGGACGATTTGGCAATGCTTGCGGCCGTTGCTGACGATGATGATGCCGCAGAGGATATGGAATGAGCGATACGAAATCGGGCGACGACAAGACGTTGAGCGTTACGCCGAAGAAGACCTTGACGCTGAAGCGCCCTGGCCTCGAGCAGGGCACCGTGCGCCAGAATTTCTCGCACGGACGCACCAAGTCGGTCGTGGTCGAGACCAAGAAGCGCAAGTTCTCGCTGCCCGGCGACAAGCCGGAGCCGGTGGCGCCGTCCGTCTTCACCCCGAAGCCCGCAGCCGCGGCACCCGCGCCTGCCGTGCCGGAAGCGCCGAAGGCGCCGCCGCAGCCGGAACGCTCCGGCATGGTGCTGAACGAATTGTCGCGCGGCGAGATGGAAGCGCGCCGCAGGGCGCTCGAAGGCTCCAAGGCGCGTGAGATCGAGGATCGTCAGCGCGCCCAGGAAGAGGCCAAGCGCCGCGCCGAGGAGGAAGAGCGCCGCAAGCGCGAGCGTGAGGAGTCCGCCCGCCGTCAGGCCGAGGAAGAGGCACGTCTGCAAACCGAGGCCGAGTCCCGCCGCCGCGCCGAGGAAGAAGCGCGCCGCCGCGCCCCGCAAGCCGCCGAACTGGCCACGGCCGACGAGGAAGAGGAGGTCAAGCCGCGGCGCCCTGGTGGTGCCGGCGCCGGAGCGCCTGTGCGCCGTCTGGTCACGCCGGAAGTCGCGCGGCCGGCCAAGCCGACCAAGGGCGAGGAAGACCGTCGCCGCGGCAAGCTGACGCTGAACACCGCGCTGTCGGATGAAGATGCGCGCGGCCGCTCGCTGTCGTCGATGCGCCGCCGCCAGGAAAAATTCAAGCGCGCGATGCACAACGAGCCGCGCGAGAAAGTCATGCGCGAAGTGATCCTGCCCGAAACCATCACCATCCAGGAACTGGCGCAGCGCATGTCCGAGCGCGCCGTGGACGTGGTCAAGTTCTTCATGAAGCAGGGCCAGATCTTGAAGCCGGGCGACGTCATCGACGCCGATACGGCCGAGCTGGTCGCTTCCGAATTCGGCCATACGGTCCGCCGCGTCGCCGAGTCCGACATCGAGGAAGGCCTGTTCAACATCGCCGACCGTCCGGAAGACCTGGTGTCGCGTCCGCCCGTGGTGACCATCATGGGCCATGTCGACCACGGCAAGACCTCGCTGCTCGACGCCATCCGCAACGCCAATGTCGTCTCCGGCGAGGCCGGCGGCATCACCCAGCACATCGGCGCCTACCAGATCGAAAAGAACGGTCAGAAGATCACCTTCATCGACACGCCCGGCCACGCCGCCTTCACGGCGATGCGCGCTCGCGGCGCCCAGGTGACCGACATCGCCGTGCTGGTGGTGGCGGCCGACGACAGCGTCATGCCGCAGACGATCGAATCGATCAATCACGCCAAGGCGGCCGGCGTGCCGATCATCGTGGCGATCAACAAGATCGACAAGCGCGACGCCGACCCGCAGAAGGTGCGCACTGAACTGCTGCGCCACGAAGTGTTCGTGGAATCGATGGGCGGTGAGGTGCTGGACGTCGAGGTTTCGGCGACCAAGGGCACCAATCTCGACAAGCTGCTGGAAGCGATTCTGCTGCAAGCCGAAGTCCTCGACCTCAAGGCCAATCCCGACCGCACCGCCGAAGGCGCGGTCATCGAGGCGCAGCTGGACAAGGGCCGCGGTCCGGTCGCCACCGTGCTGGTGCAGACCGGCACGCTGATGCCCGGCGACATCATCGTCGCCGGCAACGAATGGGGCCGTGTCCGCGCGCTGGTCAACGATCGCGGCGAGCATGTGCCGGAAGCGCCGCCGGCAATGCCGGTCGAGGTGCTCGGCCTCCAGGGCACGCCGCAGGCAGGCGACCGCTTCGCGGTCGTCAACAACGAGGCGCGTGCGCGTGAGATCACCGAGTATCGCCAGCGCCTGGCGCGCGAGAAGGCGGTGGCCAAGCATGCCGGCCAGCGCGGCTCGCTCGAGCAGATGATGTCGCAGTTGCAAGCGAGCGGGCTGAAGGAGTTTCCGCTGGTCATCAAGGGCGACGTGCAGGGCTCGATCGAAGCGATCAACGCTGCGCTCGAAAAGCTCGGCAACGACGAGGTCAGGGTACGGATCGTTCATTCGGGCGCCGGCGGCATCACCGAGACCGACGTCTCGCTTGCCGAGACCTCGGGCGCTGCGATCATCGGCTTCAACGTCCGCGCCAATGCGCAGGCGCGCACGGCTGCTGCCGCTGCCGGCATCGAGATCCGCTACTATTCGATCATCTACAACCTCGTCGATGACGTGAAGGCAGCTCTTTCCGGCATGCTCTCGCCCGAGCGGCGCGAGACCTTCATCGGCAATGCCGAGATCCTCGAGATCTTCGACATCTCGAAGGTCGGCAAGATCGCCGGCTGCCGCGTCACCGAAGGCAAGGTCGAGCGTGGCGCGGGCGTGCGCCTGATCCGCGACAACGTCGTCGTCCACGAAGGCACGCTGAAGACGCTGAAGCGCTTCAAGGACGAGGTTTCGGAAGTGCCGGGCGGTCAGGAATGCGGCATGGCCTTCCAGAACTACGAGGACATGCGCGTCGGCGACGTCATCGAGTGCTTCCGCGTCGAGATGGTGAGCCGGACGCTCTAATTTCGGATATACTGCCGGAATTCACCGGGCGGCGGCCGCAAGGCTGCCGCCCGAGATCCTTGTTTCGTAGTTGAGACATGTGGCGCGGTCCCATCCCGCGCTTCACGATTTCAGGACTGAAGAAAAATGTCCCGTTCGACAACATCAGGCCCCTCCCAGCGCATGCTGCGCGTCGGCGAGCAGGTGCGCCATGCGCTCTCCGAGACCCTGCAGCGCGGTGAAATCATCGACCCGATGATCGAGAACAGTGTCGTCTCGGTCTCGGAAGTACGCATGTCGCCAGACCTCAAGATCGCCACTGCTTTCATCTCGCCGCTTGGGGCCGGCGACGCCGACGTCGTGGTCGGGGCGCTCAACAGACATGCGAAATTCATTCGCGGCCGCGTCTCGGGCGCGCTCAGGCAGATGAAGTACATGCCCGAGTTTCGCTTCCGGCTCGATACGTCTTTCGACAATTTCGCCAGGATCAACGAATTGCTGAAATCGCCCGAGGTCGCGCGCGATCTTGGCGACCAGAATAAAAACAACGACAAGGACGAGGAATAGGTGGCGCGCCGCGGCAAGAAGAAGGGCCGGCCGGTCTCCGGCTGGGTGGTGCTGGACAAACCGGTCGGCATGGGCTCGACCGAAGCCGTCTCCAAGATCAAATGGCTGTTCCAAGCGGAGAAGGCCGGCCATGCCGGCACGCTCGACCCGTTGGCTTCCGGCATGCTGCCGATCGCGCTCGGCGAGGCGACCAAGACCGTGCCTTACGTGCAGGATGGCGCCAAGGTCTACCGCTTCACCGTCGCCTGGGGCGAGGAGCGGTCGACGGACGACCTCGAAGGGCCGGTGACGAACAGCTCGGACCGCCGCCCGGCCGAGGCCGAGGTGCGGGCGCTGCTGCCGAAATACACCGGCGTCATCATGCAGACGCCGCCGCAATTTTCTGCCGTCAAGATTGCCGGCGAGCGCGCCTACGATCTTGCCCGCGACGGCGGGACGGTCGACATTCCCGCCCGCGAGATCGAAATCGGCCGTTTGGACATCGTCGAGCATGGTGTCGATAGAACCGTCTTCGAGGTCGAGTGCGGCAAGGGCACCTATGTGCGCTCGCTGGCGCGCGACATGGGTCGCGATCTGGGCTGCTTCGGCCACATCTCCGAGTTGCGCCGCGTCGAGGTCGAGCCGTTCACGGCGGACGATTTCGTCACCGTCGCCGAGCTCGAAGCGGCGCGCTTCGGCGGCAAGACGGATGAGAATTCGGACGAAGAAGCCGAGGTGCCGGTCGATTTCGGCGCCCTTGATGCGCTGCTGGTCGAGACCGCCGCAGCGCTTGACTGCCTGCCGCAGGTCGCCGTCAGCGATGACGCCGCGACCAAGATCCGCCTCGGCAATCCCGTCATCATTCGAGGGCGCGACGCGCCGGTCGAGGCCGAGGAGGCCTGTGCCACGGCGCGCGGCAAGCTCGTCGCCATCGGCCCCATCGAACAGGGCATGTTCAAGCCCAAGCGGGTCTTTGCCGGTTGACGGCACTCGGCTAGTTTCGGCTCGCAGTTCCAGGAAAACGTGTAACGGTTCTCGTCGGAATTGCATGAAAACCGACGGTTAGAGCAGCGATCTGCTATGACGTCGCGCCCCAGGGGAGCTCATGGCCCAGAGGAATCATGGCCCAGAGGAATCATGGCCCAGAGGATTATGGCCCAGAGGATTGTGGCAATGGCTGAGACCGTCGGAAAGCGGGCGCCGCTGAAAATCCGCCGGCCGCCGGTCGGCGCTTCGCCCGGCACCTTGATCGCCGATCCGGCGGCGCGGCGCAGCGAGCTTCGGCTGACGTTGATCTCGCCGGAGAAATACAAAACCATCGACAATGCCAGCATCGACGAGCTCAACACCCATTGCGACCGCTGGCCGCTCGTCTGGCTTGATTGCACGGGGCTCGCGAACATCCCGCTGATCGAAGAGATCGGCCGGATTTTCGACCTTCATCCGCTGGCGCTCGAGGATGTCGTCAACACCGGCCAGCGGCCGAAGGTGGATTTCTTCGAGGACCACGCCTTCGTCGTCATGCGCATGATCGACGATGTCGCCGCGCATCGCTACGAGCAGATCGCGGTGTTCTTCGGCGAGAATTTCGTCGTCACCTTTCAGGAGCGCGAGGGCGACCCGTTCGATCCAGTGCGCAAGCGCATCGCGGCTCCCATGCCCAACCGGCTGCGCTCGCGCGGCGCCGACTATCTCGCCTATGCGCTGATCGACGCCATCGTCGACAGCTATTTCCCGCCGATCGAGACGGTGAGCGAATTGGTCGACGGCATCGAAGACCAGATGCTCAACACGCCCCACAAGCACCAGATGCGGCAGTTGCACGAATTGCGGCGCGACGCCAATGTGCTGAAGGGCGTTCTGTGGCCGATGCGCGACGCGCTGGCGACGCTGATCCGCAACGACGTGCCCTTCGTGCAGGCCGAGACCAAGATATTCTTCAACGATACGCTCGACCATGCGCTGCGGCTGATCGAACTGGTCGAGACCCAGCGCGACATGCTGACCGGCTTGATCGAAATGCATCTGTCGCTGACCCAGGCACGCACCAACGACGTCATATCCTATCTGACCATCGTCTCGGTGATCTTCATGCCGCTCACCTTCCTCGTCGGTGTCTGGGGCATGAACTTCGACCCGGATAGCTCGCCCTGGAACATGCCGGAGCTCAAGGCCTACTACGGCTACCCGGCGGCACTTTTGTTCATGCTGGTCGTTGCTGTCGGGCTCGTCGCCTTCTTCAAATGGAAGAAGTGGCTGTAGCAGCAGAACCCTCTGTTTTTGCGGCAGGACATGCGACAAGCCGGCTTGACAATTAGGCTGGTGTTTTGCGGGAAATTGCACTATATGCGCGGCAGCTTCGCGCCCTGACGCGCTGCTTGCACCGGCCCCTGCTGGACGACATCCCGGCTGAGGGCGTCCCGTTTCCTCGAACAGATAAGGAAAAACACGATGTCGATTACTGCCGATCGCAAAAAAGAACTGATGGCCGAATTCGCGACCGCGAAGGGCGATACCGGGTCCCCGGAAGTCCAGGTTGCCATCCTTTCCGAGCGCATCAAGAACCTGACGGAGCACTTCAAGGACCACAAGAAGGATAACCATTCCCGCCGTGGTTTGCTTGCTCTCGTTTCCCAGCGCCGCAGCCTGCTTGATTACCTCAAGCGCAAGGATGACACGCGCTATCAGACGCTGATCGACAAGCTCGGTCTCCGTCGCTGACGAATTGACCGGCGGGCTCTCTGCGGAGAGCCCGCCGGTCGCGCATTGGCGGACCGGTCGCTCCGGTGCCCGATGCTGGAGTGGAGCGCGCCGCGCTCTCGAAATTCGCATTCGCGCATGGCGCGTCTCGGAAACAGGGGTTTCCGGCGTCGTGCGCAAAGGACCGGCCGACCGGTCGGCCAGACCCGGTTCCGGAAGCGCAAAGGGCCGTTCGGAACCGCCCATGGACGGTCATGGGGCAGGATTGCAGGATGCTCGCTCGGCAATCGCCACCTGTCGAGCTTCCCGTTGTCTTGCCCGTGGCTGCCCGAAGGAAGCCAGGGAAGGGATGCTCCGCGACCGTTGAGACGGCGCGGCCCTTTCCGCACATGAAGGACAAGATATGTTCAATCAACACAAAGTGGAAATCGAATGGGGCGGCCGTCCGCTCATCCTGGAAACCGGCAAGATCGCTCGCCAGGCTGACGGCGCGGTGCTCGCCACCTACGGCGAGACCGTGGTTCTCGCCACCGTCGTTTCGATGAAGGAGCCGAAGCCCGGCCTCGATTTCTTCCCGCTCACCGTCAATTACCAGGAAAAGACCTATGCCGCCGGCAAAATTCCGGGCGGCTACTTCAAGCGCGAGGGCCGTCCGAGCGAGAAGGAAACGCTGGTTTCCCGTCTGATCGACCGCCCGATCCGCCCGCTGTTTGCTGACGGCTACAAGAACGACACCCAGATCGTCGTCACCGTCGTCCAGCACGATCTCGAGAACGATCCGGACATCCTGTCGATCGTCGCTACCTCGGCCGCGCTCACGCTGTCCGGCGTGCCCTTCATGGGCCCGATCGGCGGCGCCCGCGTCGGCTACATCAACGGCGAGTATGTGCTCAATCCGCATATTGACGAGATGGAGGAATCGAAGCTCGACCTCGTCGTCGCCGGCACCGCCGACGCCGTGCTGATGGTCGAATCCGAGGCCAAGGAGCTCAGCGAGGAGCTCATGCTCGGCGCCGTCGTGTTCGGTCACAAGAGCTTCCAGCCGGTGATCGACGCCATCATCAAGCTGGCCGAGGTCGCCGCCAAGGATCCGCGCGACTTCACCGCGCCGGACCATTCGCAGCTCGAAGGCGAGATGCTGAAGGTTGTCGGCGACGAGCTTCGCGACGCCTACAAGATCACCGAGAAGCAGTCCCGCTACGCGGCCGTCGACGCCGTCAAGGCGAAGGTCAAGGCCGCGTTCACGCCGGCCGAAGGCGAGGATCCGAAATACTCCTCCGAGCAGATCGCAAGCGTCTTCAAGGAGCTCCAGGCCAAGGTCGTACGCTGGAACATCCTGGACACCGGCTCGCGCATCGACGGCCGCGACCTGAAGACCGTGCGCAAGATCGTCGCCGAAGTCGGCGTCCTGCCGCGTACCCATGGTTCGGCGCTGTTCACCCGCGGCGAGACTCAGGCGCTGGTTGTCGCCACGCTCGGCACCGGTGAGGATGAGCAGTTCGTCGATTCGCTGACCGGCATGTACAAGGAGAAGTTCCTCCTCCACTACAACTTCCCGCCCTATTCGGTTGGCGAAACCGGCCGCATGGGCTCGCCGGGCCGCCGCGAGATCGGCCACGGCAAGCTTGCCTGGCGCGCGATCCACCCGATGCTGCCTTCGGCGGACCAGTTCCCGTACACGCTGCGCGTCGTCTCGGAGATCACCGAGTCGAACGGCTCGTCCTCGATGGCGACGGTCTGCGGCACCTCGCTGGCGCTGATGGATGCCGGCGTGCCGATCGCCAAGCCCGTGGCCGGCATCGCCATGGGCCTGATCAAGGAAGGCGAGCGCTTCGCGGTGCTCTCCGACATCCTTGGCGACGAGGATCATCTCGGCGACATGGACTTCAAGGTCGCCGGCACCGCCAACGGCGTCACCTCGCTGCAGATGGACATCAAGATCGATGGCATCACCGAGGAGATCATGGGCATCGCGCTCGGCCAAGCCAAGGAAGGCCGGCTGCACATCCTGGGCGAGATGGCGCATGCCATATCTTCCTCGCGCGCCGAGCTCGGCGAATTTGCGCCGCGCATCGAGGTCATGCACATCCCGACCGACAAGATCCGCGACGTCATCGGCTCCGGCGGCAAGGTCATCCGCGAGATCGTCGAGAAGACCGGCGCCAAGATCAACATCGAGGATGACGGCACGGTCAAGATCGCGTCGGCCAACGCCAAGGAGATCGAGGCGGCGAAGAAGTGGATCCACACCATCGTCGCCGAGCCGGAAGTCGGCGAGATCTACGAAGGTACCGTCGTTAAGACGGCCGACTTCGGCGCCTTCGTCAACTTCTTCGGCCCGCGCGACGGCCTCGTCCACATCTCGCAGCTCGCCAATGAGCGCGTCGCCAAGACCTCCGACGTCGTCAAGGAAGGCGACAAGGTTTGGGTCAAGCTGATGGGCTTCGACGAGCGCGGCAAGGTGCGCCTGTCGATGAAGGTCGTCGACCAGGCGACCGGCAAGGAAATCGTTCACGAAAAGAAGAAGCCGGAAGGCGAGGAAGACGCCGCCTGATTGGCCTGACCGCATGATTGAAACGGGCGCGCTGCAAGGTCGCGCCCGTTTCTATTTCAAGCGCCCTTCAAGGGTAGGTGAATGGCCGCTGAGCCGCTGAAGACGCTGTTCTATCCGTTCGAGGCCGAAGCGCTGCCTTGGCCGCGAAGCGATGCCCGCATCCTGTTTCTTGGCGCTGAGCCTGGTTTCCGTTTGCCCGGCGGCGTCGCTGCGGCGCTGCATCTCGTGCAAGGTTTTCGGCCGCATTTTCGTGCTCTGCAGGCAGCCGGCTATTCGGTCACGCCGCAGGCGGAAGGCTCGGCCTTCGATGCTGCCCTTGTGCTGGCCGGCCGGCATCGCGGCCAGAACGAGCTGCGCATCGCCGAAGCCATCGAGCGCGTCGCGCCCGGCGGGTTGATCGTCGTCGCCGGCGGCAAGGAAGACGGCATCGATAGCCTGCGCAAGCGCGTGGGCGCGCTGGCGCCGCTCGAAGCCCACCTGCCGAAGCATCACGGCGTCGCCTTCTGGTTCCGCCGGGCCGGCATGGATGCGGCCCGGGCGCTTCGCGCCGCCAATCCCGATCTGGTCGTCGAAGGCCGCTTCCGCACCGCGCCCGGCATGTTCTCCTTCGATCGGGTCGACGCAGGGTCGAAGCTTCTGCTGGACAGCCTGCCGCAGGAACTTGCGGGCAATGTAGCCGATTTCTGTGCCGGCTGGGGCTATCTGGCGGCCGGAGTGATGGAACGCTCGACAGGGCTTTCCGGTCTCGACCTCTACGAAGCGGATTTCGAGGCCCTGGAGGCGGCAAAGGTCAATATCCGCGCAACCGCAGTCGAGCCCCGCTTCTTCTGGACCGATCTGCTGACCGAAACGGTCGAGCGAGGTTACGACGCGATCGTCATGAACCCGCCCTTCCACAGCGGCAGGGCTGCCGACCCGGGCATCGGCGCTGGCATGATCCGTGCGGCGTCGAAGGCACTGAAACCAGGCGGACGCCTGTTCATGGTGGCGAACCGGCAGTTGCCCTACGAACAGGTGCTGGCGGGAGCCTTCTCCAGTCACGCCGAGGTCGCGCGCGATGGCATGTTCAAGGTGTTTTCGGCGCGGCGTTAAAAGCAATTCCAGGTAAAGCGTGAGACGGTTTTCCGTCCCCGTGATTGCTCCAGGAAAAGAACGCAGCGCCCTACTGCAGGCTGACGAGGCGTGCCGGCTCGCGCCTGGCATGAACAGGGCGCAACGCGCCGAGCTCGATCTCGAGCGGCGCGGGGCGGCCGAACAGATAACCCTGCACGACCTCGCAACCGGCGGCTCTCAGCAGCGTCGCCTGGTTCTCGGTCTCGACGCCTTCGGCGATGATGCCGACGCCGAGCGCCCGCGATAGCCCGACGATGGTCGAGACGACAGCGCCCGAGCTGGAATCGGTATCGATGCGGCTGACGAAGGAGCGGTCGATCTTCAGCTTGCCGAACGAGAAGTCGATCAGATAGCTCAGGTTGGAATAGCCGGTGCCGAAATCGTCGACGGCGACCGAGATGCCCATCTCGGCGAGTTGCCGCAGGATGACGGCCGCGCGGTCGCGGTCCTGCATCATCGCCGTTTCGGTGACTTCGAGTTCCAGCCGCGACGGCTTGATGCCGGTCGATGCCATGGTCTGGCGCACGATGCCGACGAAGTCCCTGGTCATGAACTGGACCGGCGAGATGTTGACGGCGACGAAACAATCCTCCGGCAGGTACTGGGCGTCGCTGCAAGCCTTGCGCAGCACCCATTCGCCGATCGGGTTGATCATGCCGGTTTCCTCGGCGATCGGAATGAATTCCATCGGCGGGATCATGCCGCGTTCCGGATGCTTCCACCGGATCAGCGCTTCATAGCCGACGACACGGCCGCCCTGCAGGTCGAATTGCGGCTGGTAGTGGAGGCTGAAGTCGCCGCGGTCGAAGGCGGTTTTCAGCTCCGATTCAATCCATTGCCGGTGGTCCGCAACGCGGCCCATGTCGGCGTGGAAGACCGACCAGTTGCCGATGCCGCTTGCGCGCGCATTCTGCAGCGCCAGGTTCGAACGGCGAAGGATGAGCACTGGATCGACGCCGTCCTTCGGCATCGCCACGATACCGACGGACATGCTGACCGACTGCAGATGCGTCTGGAGCTGGTAGGGCTCCATCATGCGGTTGATGAATGTTTCGAGGAACCGTTCGAGATATCCCCGGATCTCGCGGTCCGGCAAGAGTACGGCGAATTCGCCGGCGCCGAGCCGTCCGATCACCGCATCCTCCGGCATGCTCTCCTTCAGCCTTTTGGTGAAGGCGCGGATCAGCTCGTCGCCGTGACTGTAGCCGATGGCATCGTTGATCTGCTTGAAGCGGTCGATGTCGATATCGATCAAGTAGACCGGTTCGCCGGTCTCCAGCGTTTCCGCTGCCGCCGCCGCGACCTTTCCGACGATCGCCTGGCGCGTCAGCAGGCCGGTCATCTTGTCGAAATGGGTTTCCTTGAAGACGTATTCGGCCGATTCATCGATGCCTGCGAAGAAGGACATCGCGGCGCCGCCGGCGGAAAGGGCACAGAGCGCGGCGATGATAGCCGCCATCGTCCCGGCAGACATGCCGGCCAGGCCGTCGCCGAAGCCGAAGCGCAACCCCCAGAGTCCGAGGATAAAACTGCCCATGGCCGAGCTGGCGATGGTGATCAGCCGGAACAGCGGTGTTCGCTTCGGGTTGCTGACTGCAGACATGCAAGGTCCCTGAACTACAGGGCCGTTTAGCGGATACCTCCTTAAAATGGGTTTCCGCCAATGCCTCCAATTTTACTGGAAGGTGCTTTTTTCGTTAGCGAATTATTCGCGGGGGCCGTCGTTCTGCTTCAGTTCCTCTAGCGTCGGCATGGAGACAATGTGATAGCCGGAATCGACATAGTGGATCTCGCCTGTGACTCCCGAAGATAGATCGGACAGCAGGTAGAGCGCCGAGCCGCCAACCTCGTCGATGGTGACGGTGCGCCGTAGCGGCGAATTGCGCTGCTGATAGGAGAACATGTGGCGTGCGTCGGATACGCCTGAGCCGGCGAGCGTCCGCACCGGTCCTGCCGAGATGCCGTTCACCCGAATGCCGCGCGGGCCGTAATCGTTGGCGAGATAGCGCACGCTCGCCTCCAGTCCGGCCTTGGCGACGCCCATGACATTGTAGTTCGGCATGACCCGCACCGACCCGGCATAGGTCAGCGTGATCATCGAGCCGCCATTGGTCATCAGCGCGGCGGCATTGCGGGCGATCTCGGTAAAGGAATAGCAGGAGATCACCATGGTGCGGACGAAGTTGTCGCGGCTGGTGTCGGCGTAGAGGCCCTTGAGCTCGTTCTTGTCGGAGAAGCCGATGGCGTGAACGACGAAATCCAGGCCGCCCCAGGCTTCGCGAAGCGTCTGGAAGGTTGCGGTGACCGAGGCGCTGTCCTCGACGTCGCAAGGCACGACCAGCGAGGCCCCGAGCTTCTCGGCCAGCGGCTTGACCCGCCGCCCGAAGGCGTCGCCCTGATAGGTGAAGGCGAGTTCCGCCCCGTGTTCGGACAGTTTCCTGGCGATGCCCCAGGCGATCGAATGATCGTTGGCGACCCCCATGACAAGCCCGCGCTTGCCCTTCATCAACCCTTCCATAAAAGGCAATCCTTATGCGGAATAGCGCTGGAAAATCAGCGTTGCGTTGGTGCCACCGAAACCGAAGGAATTGGACAGGACGGTGTCGATCTTGGCATTGTCGATGCGCTTGCGCACGATCGGCATGCCCTCGAATTCGGGATCGAGCTCCTCGATATGGGCGCTCTCGCCGATGAAGCCGCCCTGCATCATCAGGATCGAGTAGATCGATTCCTGGACGCCGGCGGCGCCGAGCGAATGGCCGGTCAGCGACTTGGTCGAGGTGATATACGGCATCTGGTCGCCGAACACCTCGCGGATGGCGCCCATTTCCTTGGAATCGCCGACCGGCGTCGACGTGCCGTGCGTGTTGATGTAGTCGACCGGCGTCGAGACGGTTGCAAGCGCTTGCCGCATGCAGCGCACGGCGCCTTCGCCGGACGGCGCCACCATGTCGTAGCCGTCGGAGGTCGCGCCGTAGCCGACGATCTCTGCATAGATCTTGGCGCCGCGTGCCTTGGCGTGCTCCAGCTCTTCCAGCACCAGAACGCCCGCGCCGCCGGCGATGACGAAGCCGTCGCGGTTGACATCATAGGCGCGCGAAGCGGCCGATGCTTTGTCGTTGAATTTCGACGACATGGCGCCCATGGCGTCGAACAGGTCCGACATCGTCCAGTCGAGATCCTCGTGGCCGCCGGCGAACATCATGTCCTGCTTGCCCCACTGGATCAGCTCACAGGCATTGCCGATGCAGTGCGCGGAGGTCGAGCAGGCGGACGAGATCGAGTAATTCACGCCGTGGATCTTGAACCAGGTGGCCAAGGTGGCCGAAGCGGTCGACGACATCGCCTTCGGCACCGCGAACGGACCGATCCGCTTCGGGCTGCTGTTCTTGAGCGTCGTTTCGGCGGCTTCCACGATGGTCCTGGTAGACGGTCCGCCGGAGCCCATCACGATGCCGGTCCGCTCATTGGTGATGTCGCTCTCGCCGAGCCCGGCGTCCGCGATCGCCTGATCCATGGCGACATGGTTCCAGGCAGCGCCTTGGCTCAGGAAACGCATTGCGCGGCGGTCGATCATCGCCGACGGGTCGAGCGTCGGCGCGCCCCATACCTGGCAGCGAAAACCGTGCTCGGCGAAGGAATTGGAAAAGCTGATGCCGGACTTGGCATCGTAAAGCGAGGCCTGCACCTCATTGGCGTTGTTGCCGATCGACGACACAATGCCGAGGCCTGTCACTACGACGCGTCTCATTCGCAACTCCTTCCGGCGTAGTTTGACGAAAAACCTAATTGGTTTCCGCCTTCGATCATACGCAAAATAAAACCGCGGCGTCCTTGCGCATCCGCCGGACACGCCAGGGCCCGTGGCGATGGCGATCAGGCGGCGGACTGCTTGGACAGGCCCACCTTCAGATCCGTTGCCGCGTATATGGGTTCGCCATCCGCCTTGAGCCAGCCGTCGGCGATGCCGAGCACGAGGCGGCCACGCATCACGCGCTTGAAGTCGACGCCATATTCGACCTTCTTGACCGATGGCGTCACCATGCCCTTGAACTTCACCTCGCCGGTCGACAGCGCCATGCCTTTGCCGGGTTCGCCGAGCCAGCCGAGATAGAAGCCGGTCAATTGCCACATGGCGTCGAGGCCGAGGCAACCCGGCATGATCGGATTGCCGATGAAATGGCAGGCGAAGAACCAAAGATCCGGCTTGATGTCGAACTCGGCACGGATGAAGCCCTTGTCGAAGGCGCCGCCGGTCTCGCTGATCTCGGTGATCCGGTCGAACATCAGCATCGGCGGGTAGGGCAGCTGGGCGTTTCCCGGTCCGAACAGCTCGCCGCGGGCGCAGGCAAGCAGTTCCTCGTAGTCGTAGCTGGACTTTTGACCCGCCATTAATTCCGTCCCCGTTCTCGTTCCGGGCGGCAGGGCGCCCATGTCGTTGGTTTCCTAACACACTCTGTTTGTGGCCGGAAACCGGCGTTTGCGCTTAACCCGTGCGCCTGCCTGGGTCAATGCGCGCTATTGATCGCATTTGGGCGACAGAATATATGTCGGGTGGTGTCCAGTTTTTGGCATTGACCTCTTTTTGCCATTCTGGACCGGTCTATGGGGCTTGCAAGCTTAGACGGGATAGATGGATTCGGGCTGCCGGAAGGAAAATGTCGCTGTGGACAAGCGGGTTCGCGAAGCCGGCCTGAGGCCGACGCGCCAGCGCATTGCGCTGGCCGACCTGCTTTTCGCCAAGGGCGACCGTCACCTTTCGGCCGAAGAATTGCATGAAGAGGCGATCGCCGCCGGTGTGCCGGTTTCGCTGGCCACCGTCTACAATGCCCTTCATCAATTCACCCAGGCCGGCATGCTGCGCATCCTCGCCGTCGAAGGGTCGAAGACGTATTTCGACACCAACACTTCCGATCACCACCACTTCTATGTCGAGGGCGAGAACCGGATCTTCGATATCGCCAGCGGCCCGGTGAGCGTCTCCAACCTGCCGGAGCCTCCGGAAGGCATGGAGATCGCCAACGTCGATATCGTGGTGAGGCTGCGCCCCAAGCGCCGCGACTGATCTGCCCGCGATGAGGCCTGTCGATCTGGCGATGCGGCTCGAAGACCATGATCGCGAAAAGTCGGAACCGGTTTTGCTACGCTGACCTACGGTTTGGATCAGATCATGGTCCAGATCAGTTCTTGACCTTTTCTCCCGGGTAGGCGCCCCAGACCTGCGACTGGGCGACCCAGCCGGTATGGCCGTCGAAGGTCATCTCGCACCACTGACCGTCGCACTTCTTGATCGAGCCCATCACGCCTGGCTCAAGGATGGCGACAACGCCGGCGTCCTTGTCGGGATCGTCGAGCAGATTGATTCGGCCGCCCTTGCCGCGCTGCCAGGGGGCGACGATCGCGGTGCGGCGGCCCGAAAGCAGCGACTGGTTGATCCAGCCTTCGGAGCCGTCGGCGTCACGCACGCGGCGCCAGGTGTCGAATTCCTGGATGATTTCCATCGGCAGTCCGGCCTTCATGTACATCCAGTCGACGGAATAGTTGGCGCCCGGACCGACGCGCGAGTTGACGCGTCCGGATTTCAGGCTGACGAAGCGCGGCAGCGGCAGGCCGCTCGGCCCCAGCGTCACGGTCTGCGCCGACGTGGCCGCGCCTTGCGCGGATGTCTGCGGCGCCCAAAGCAGAGTGCCGAGAACGGCTGCGCTGAAAGCCAGGCGGAGCGAGGCGAAACCAGACACGTTCATTCCTTTCGGCGCCGGTCCGTGGGAGGAGCGCCCCTTTTTCTTTGTCTTCGGCGGCACCGCTTGTTACAGGAGTGGGCTGATACCGCGACTGGCTTCAAGTTTCGCTTGTCTTGGTTAAAGAGGTCTCAACGAGATCGGTTTCGAGGAAGCTTCGGGGAAACAATGGCAGGTAAAAAACGGCCCCTCGTCGTCATCACGCGCAAGCTGCCCGATCCGGTGGAGACCCGCATGCGCGAACTGTTCGACGCGCGCCTCAACGTCGAGGACCGGCCGATGACCCAGCCTGAGCTGGTTGCGGCGGTCAAGGAAGCCGACGTGCTGGTCCCGACCATCACCGACCACATCGATGCCGCGCTGATCGCTCAGGCCGGCGAGAACCTCAAGCTGATCGCCAATTTCGGCAACGGCGTCGACAAGATTGACGTCTCGGCGGCGGCCAAGAAAGGCATCACCGTCACCAACACGCCGAACGTGCTCACCGAAGACACCGCCGACATGACCATGGCGCTGATGCTCGCCGTGCCGCGCAGGCTGGCCGAAGGCGCCAACGTGCTCACCGGCGAGAAGAAATGGGCCGGCTGGTCCCCGACCTGGATGCTCGGCCGCCGCATCTGGGGCAAGCGCCTGGGCATTGTCGGCATGGGCCGTATCGGCACGGCGGTCGCCAGGCGCGCCAAGGCGTTCGGCCTGTCCATCCACTACCACAACCGCCACCGCGTGCTGCCGGCGGTCGAGGACGAATTGGAAGCGACCTATTGGGAAAGCCTCGACCAGATGCTCGCCCGGATGGATATCATCTCGGTCAACTGCCCGTCGACGCCGGCGACCTTTCATCTGCTGTCGGCCCGGCGGCTGGCGCTGATGCAGCCGGCGGCCTACATCGTCAACACAGCGCGGGGCGACATCATCGACGAAGAGTCGATGATCAAACTCATCCAGGACGGCAAGATCGCCGGCGCCGGCCTCGACGTCTACGAGCACGAGCCGGCGCTGAACAGCAAGCTGTTGAAGCTCGCCCACAAGGGCAAGGTCGTTCTGTTGCCGCATATGGGCTCGGCGACGCTCGAAGGCCGCATCGACATGGGCGAGAAGGTGATCATCAACATTCGCGCCTTCTTCGACGGCCATCGCCCGCCGGACCGTGTGTTGCCGCTCAGGACCTGAAAAACCACGGGTTGTTCAGGCGGCGACGCTCACGGCGCCGTCGTCGTCGACTTTGACGGTGCTTCCGCGATAGGCGTCGAACACACCGCGTCCGAGCCGCACCGCCATAGGCGTTTCCCAGCCCATTTCGCGCGCGACGATCAGGCCGAGCAGAAGAATGGCGTCCGGCTCGTGCAGGATAAGGGCTGCCGGCCCGCGGCCGTTGTGGACCAGTTCCATCAGCACTGCCGAAGCCGACGAGGAGCCGATGGTGCCCGGCAGGAACAGCACCCGGCCGGAAATCACCTCGCCATGCTGCGGGTGGCGGACATCGGCGATGCGGCCTGTCTTCGGGTCGACGCCGCCCCAGAAGCTGATCGGCGCCGTCAGCACCAGCGCTTCGCCTTTACCGGCCTTGCCCCGTACCAATATCTCCGTGGCGGCGCTCATGCGGCGAGGTCCGTGAAGCGCGGCTTGCCGGCGACCGCGCTTTCGACGCAATCGGCGAGCGAGGCATAGAGCACCGCATAGCCGGTGTTGCCCGGAGCGTAATGCGCGAACTTGCCCGAATTGGTCATAAGCACGCCGCCGGCAAGTTCCGGCATGATCGGCGTCACCACCACGCATGTGTCGGCAACGATGACGACCCCGCTCGCTTCGAGCCTCTTCCGCCGGCCGTCCTGCTCCAGGAAGGCAAGCACATGACGGCCGGTGCAGGCATAGATCGGCACGGCGAGCCGTCTTCCGGCAATCAGCCGCTCCAGCATCTCGAACTCGGCAAAGGACAGATGCGGGCTGCCAATGGCGACCGCATCGATGGTTTTCGGCACCGCCGCCGTCGACAGGCCGGCGCGAGCCTTCGCCGCCATCTGCGGCGTGACGTGGATCACCGCCTCCGGTTCCGGCTCGGCCAGAATGGTTTCGACGTTCGGCGCCTCTGGCGTGACGCCTGCAATGTGGAACAGCCCGACCGCGCCGGAGGAAGCGGCAGCGGCGCCGAAGGCCTTTAGCGCGTCGTCGCCGGGATGATTGGCGATGCCGGCGACGACGCCGATCGTATCCCCGACCTCGCGGCCATAGAGGCTGCCCAGCACCGGCCAGGCGATCTCGGAAGCGAGGAAGGAAGGCAATAGGCCCGAGACGTCGAACACCAGCCGCGCCCGGCGGTTCTCGGCCCGGTGCAGGCCATAATCCGGTGCGCGGCCGGTGATGGCGCAGGCGATGTCGAGGAAATCGCCGTAACGGTTGGTGCGGGCGCCCAGCACCGAATTGCAGAACACCACCGCATTGGACTCGCCCCAGGCGACATCGCTGCCCTGTGCCGGCCTGTGCCCGGCCTGATAGGGCGCGCAGGTCCAGCTTTGTTCGCAGCCGAGCTTGCGATAGGCATCCATCATCCGCCGCGCCATGCCGCGCTGCGGCTCTTCCAGGCGGATGCGCGAGCAGCCCGTCAGGTCGAGCGCCCCGACATTGAGCGTCGAGCGCACGGCAACACTGGCGCCGCCTTCGACCAGCCGCTCGGCGAACAGCGTGCCGGAATCGCCATGATAGAGCGCGCCGTCGATATGCGCCGAACAGATCGGGATCAGCCCCGGCGCGCCGAGCAGGCGCGCGCTCTCGGCGACGATGCGCATCGCCATTCCCGCGCCGTCCTTACCGGCGGCGGTTGCCTGTTCCTCCGGGCTGAGCGCGAGGCTCAAGACAGCACCTTGCGCATGGTGATCGAGGTCGGCCTGTCGTAACCCGCATGCGCGGTGCGCCCGGTCTCGCGAAAGCCGAGCCGGGCGAAGGCCGCGTGGTTCGCCGTAAGCTCGATACGCGTCTGCAGCTCGAGGGCCTGCTTGCCGCGTCGGTGGGCAAGATCGTCGACGGCCTGCATCAGCCGTCCGCCTATGCCTTGCCCCTGGAGGCTGGGCTCGACGGCAAGCTTGCCGACATAGAAATCGTCTGCCCGCTCCAACGCAAAGACGCAGCCGACGATCCGGCCGTTCTCCATGGCCAGGAACGCCGTTTCTTGCCCCGCCTTGCTCTTGAGGTTTTCGGGTGTGAGATGATGCGCCGAGGATGGCGGGTCGATGACGCGGTCCATATAGGCGAAGGCGCGCCGGATCAGCGCCAGCAATTCGTCCCACTGCGCGAAGTCCGGCGGAAGCTCGCTGACGAGGAGAGTAACCGACTGATCCATGCGCTCAGACCGCCTTGTAGCGGACGGTGTCGAAACGTGCGGTCAGCCCGTCGTAAAGCAGCAGCCGGCCGACCAGCGGCTCGCCGATGCCGGCGATCAGCTTGATCGCCTCCATCGCCTCCAGCGTGCCGATGACGCCCGTCAGCGCGCCGACGATGCCGGCAACGGCGCAGGATGGCACCAGCCCTTCGGGCGGCGCTTCCGGAAAAAGGTCGCGGTAGCCTGGATTGCGCTGGCCATCGGCGCCCGTTTCAAATGGCTTCAGCACCGTCACCGAGCCGTCGAAGCGGCCAACGGCGGCAGTGACCAGGGGCTTCTTTTCCTGCGCGCAGGCATCGGCCAGAGCATAGCGTGTCTCGAAATTGTCGGAGCCGTCGACCACGATATCGTATTGGGCGACGAGGGCAGGGGCATTTTGCTCGGTCAGTCTGAGGCGATGCAGTTCCACCCTGACATTGGGGTTGATGCGCATGATCGCCGCTGAAGCGCTGTCGGTCTTCGCCATGCCGATCGTATCGCTGCCATGGATCACCTGCCGCTGCAGGTTGGACAAGGAGACATCATCGTCGTCGACGATGCCGAGCGTGCCGACGCCGGCCGCCGCGAGATATTCGAGCACAGGGGCCCCAAGCCCGCCGGCGCCGATCACCAGCACCCGCGCCCGCTTCAGCTTCTGCTGGCCGGGGCCGCCGATTTCGGGCAGCACGATGTGGCGGGCATAGCGCTCAAGCTCTTCGTCGGTGAGTGCAGCATTCGTCATGGCCGGACCATATAGCGGGCAGGAAACCTTGTCATGCACATGCAAGGCGAAGCCTTGTCCCGCAGGACAAATCGTCGTGCAAGGCGCTTTCAACTCTTCGACAGTTCAGCCGGTCGGGCCGACGCTGCCGTGATCGACCGTCAGGAATTGCGCCCGCCCGGCAAGGCTGGTAAACAGCGCCGCGTCGGTGCCGGTCATGAAGGCCTGGCAGTTGAGCTCTTCGAGGATGGAAAACAGCGCAGCGCGCCGGCCGCTGTCGAGATGCGCGGCGATCTCGTCGAGCAACAGGATCGGCGTCAGGCCCGACATCTCGCCGGTCAGCCGCGCATGCGACAGCACGATGCCGACAAGCAGCGCCTTCTGCTCGCCGGTCGAGCACAATTCGGCCGGCATCGACTTCGGCCGGTGACGGACCGTGAGGTCGGAGCGGTGCGGACCGTCGAGCGTGCGGCCGGCGGCGCGGTCGCGCTCGCGGCCATTGGCGAGTATGGCGCGGAATCGCTCCTCGACGTCGACTGCCGGTGTGACCGCGATTTCGCTTTCCAGTTCGCCGGCGAGGCTGATGTCGGCCTGCGGAAACGGGCCGCTGCCCGGCAGCTTGTCGATCATGGCCGCAAGCAGTCGCACCAGCTCGGCCCTGGCCGCCGCGATCGCCACCCCGGTTTCGGCCATCTGCATCTCGATCGCGTCGAACCAGCCGGTGTCGCGCGAGCCTTCCGTAAGCAAACGGTTACGGCCACGCATCGCCTTCTCGTAATCGAGCGCGCGCTGCCCGTGGCCGGGGTCGATCGCCAGCACCAGCCGGTCGAGGAAGCGGCGGCGGTCGGCGGCCGGCCCTGGAAACAGCCCGTCCATCGCCGGCGTCAGCCAGACGACCCGCAGCCATTCGAGCATATCCTCGGCCGATTTTGCCGGCGCGCCGTTGATGCGCACGCGCCTGCCGCCTTCCGCGGCACCATCGCCGCCGGCAATGCCGGTGCCGATTTCGACCTGACCTTCCGGTCCTTCGATGCGCGCATGCAAGGCAAAGCCGCCATCGCCGCCCTCGCGGGCGACATCGGCGTAAGGCGCGCGGCGCAGCCCGCGCCCCGGCGTCAGCAGCGAGACTGCTTCGAGCAGATTGGTCTTGCCGGCGCCATTGTCGCCGGACAGCACGACAGCGCCAGGGCCGAGATCAAGCGAAAGTCCCGCATAGTTGCGAAAATTTGTAAGTGTAAGCTTACTTATATAGCTCTGCTGCCGAAGCTGTTTGGCGTCCGAGGTCACGGCGACATGTGAGGCCTGCTAGAGCAATTCCAGGAAAAGTGCATAGCGGTTTTCCGTCCGGAATTGCGTCAACAAAAGAGACAAAGCCTAGACCCGCATCGGCATCAGCACGTAGAGCGCGGTCTCGTCGGCCATGTCGTGGATCAGCGTCGGAGACCCGGCATCCGCCAGCATGAACTTGGCTTCCGAACCGGTGAGCTGGGCGGCGACGTCGAGCAGATATTTGGCGTTGAAGCCGATCTCGATCGGGTCGGACGAGTATTCGGCCGCCAGCTCCTCGGTTGCGCTGCCGGAATCCGGATTGTTGACGGCGAGCGTGAGCTGGCCGTCATTGATCGACAGTTTCACGGCTCGGCCGCGCTCGGACGAAATGGTCGAGACGCGGTCGACGGCGGCGGCAAAGCTCTGGCGGTCGATAACCAGCTTCTTGTCATTGCCGGTCGGGATGACGCGCTGATAATCGGGGAAGGTGCCGTCGATCAGCTTCGAGGTCAGGATGACGCTGCCGATGGTGAAGCGGATCTTGGTATCCGACAGTTCCGTCGTCACCGCGATATCAGGGTCGTCGACCAGCTTCTGCAGCTCGCTCACCGTCTTGCGCGGGATGATGATGCCGGGCATGCCTTCGGAGCCTGCCGGCGCGTCGATCTCGGCGCGCGCCAGTCGGTGCCCGTCGGTCGCGACCGAGCGCAGCTTCAGCTTGCCGCCCGCCTCATGCGTGTGCAGGAAGATGCCGTTGAGATAGTAGCGCGTCTCTTCGGTCGAGATCGCGAACTGCGTCTTCTCGATCAGGCCCTTGAGCGCCACCGAATCGAGCCGGAAGATGTGCGAGAAGGAGCCGGCTGAAAGCTCCGGGAAATCGGACTGCGGCAAGCACTGCAGGCGGAAGCTGGAGCGCCCGGACGTGACGGTCATCGCGTTGCCGTCCTCGTCGGTCTTCAGCATCACCTCGGCGCCGTCGGCCAGCTTGCGCACGATGTCGTAGAGCAGATGCGCCGGAACCGTCGTCGCGCCGCCGCGCTCGACCTTGGCCGGCGTGGCTTCGGTCACTTCAAGGTCGAGGTCGGTGGCCTTCATTTCCAGGCTGGCGCCCTCGGCGCTGAGCAGCACATTCGACAGAATCGGGATGGTGTTGCGCCGCTCCACCACGCGATGGACGTGGTTGAGGGACTTCAGAAGATTGGATCGTTCCAGGATAACACGCATGACGAAACAGGCTCGCTTCAATGAATGAGCGGGTCACCGGGCAGCGGCGTCCCGCAAAAGCTCCGAAAAGCTCAGAATCTATGTAAGCTGACAGTAAAAACCCTGCAAACGCAAGCCCGCGGCACCGGTTCCAGCCGGTTGCGCGGGCTTTCTGGGGATAAAGCGGGCTAAGCGCTCAGGCCTGCTCGTTGATCAGCCTTCTGAGCAGTTCGAGTTCCTGTGCCAGCGTGTTGTCGGCGCCGGAAAGATCCTCGATCTTGCGCACGGCGTGCAGAACCGTCGTGTGATCGCGGCCGCCGAAACGGCGTCCGATCTCCGGCAGCGAGCGCGGCGTCATCACCTTGGAGAGATACATCGCTACCTGCCGCGGTTTGACGATGGTGCGCGTGCGACGGTTTGAGAGCAGTTCCGTCTTCGAAACGTTATAGTGGCGCGCCACGATGCGCTGGATGTCCTCGATACGCACCCGCTTCGGCTCGCCCGAGCGGTAGATATGGCCGAGGATCTCGTCGATGCGGTCGATAGTGATCTGCGGCTCGAAGGACTGGCGAAACAGAAGCTGGTTGAAGGCGCCTTCGAGCTCGCGCCCGCTGCCCGTCACCGTTCTGGCGACGTGATCGAGGATCTCATCCGAAATGTCGAGCGAGGTATCGTCGATCTTGGCAGTGGCAAGGCGCAGCTTCAGCATGCCGAGGCGCATGCCGAAATCCGGTGCCGACATTTCGAGCGCCACGCCGCCGTTGAGGCGCGAGCGCACCCGCGGCTCCAGCGACTCCAGTTCAGACGGCGGCCGGTCGGCGGCGACCACCACCTGCTTGGCGCTGTCGAGCAGCATGTTGATGAGATGGCAGAACTCGTGCTGGATCGACTTGCCCTGCAGGAACTGCATGTCGTCGATTATCAGCAGATCGATGTCGCGCAGCTGCTCCTTGAGCGTCAGCGCATTGTTGTCACGGATCGCGGTGGCGAAGCGCCACATGAAATATTCCGCCGTCAGGTAGACCACGCGCGATTTCGGATTGTGCCGCAGCGATTCCGCCGCGATCGCCTGCAACAGATGCGTCTTGCCCAGGCCGACGGTCGCATGGAGAAAGAGCGGGTTGAAGCGCACCGCGCTCGACTGCGATTCCGCCACCGCCTTGGCCGCCGCGAAAGCAACACGGTTCGAAGGGCCTTCGATGAACGAAGTGAAAGTGTAGCGCGGGTCGAGCGGCGACCCCAGCACATTGTGGCGGAACTCGGTCTCCACTGGCACGCCCTGGCGGGGCGCCGGCGCCCGTTCCACCCGACCGGCGCTCGCGGTGCCGGCGGCAAGCGCGGTCTGGGCCTGCTTGGTCATCTTGCGCGCCGGCGCGATCTCCGGCTCGACATTGTTGCGGCCCTGCCGCGTGGCGGTCCGCACGACGATCTCGATCTTGAGAAGGTCGGGATCCTCGTGCCTCCACAGTTCGGCGATAAGATCAAGGTAATGGCCGTTGATCCATGATCGCAGGAAGGCCGTCGGTACCGAGATGCGGACCATGCCGCGAGACGCCTCGGCAACCTTCATGCGGCCAAACCAGCTCGAATAGACCTCGGCTCCCAGACGCGCCTTCAATTGGGCCTTGACCCGCTCGAACTTCTGTTCAGCGTCGCTGGATGCCGCCATGTCGTCCCCTCCGACGATAGTTGCTGGGAATGGGAGTTCGCCCGCAATCTCCCCTTCGATGCCGCTCTGCATGATCAAGTTCCTTGTCTCTCGTACCCTTTTCCGCCGGGAGTGCGCCTCCTGCACCCTGGGTCCGGCGACGTTTTTCGCTGCGCCTCTATCGCCGCCGCCGGCGATATCGTTGCAACGTTGCGCAAGGGACCTCTGCCGGCTCTCGCAAGCCGGCTTGATCATGCCAAGACAATACAACACCGCCCGGCGAAAATGCCGGCCCAACGTCGACTGCCATGTACAATTACGCCAGTCCCCTACCCGCACCGAAGAGACAAACCAAGCCGCACGCGGAATTGCTCCGCGTCATGAATTCCGCCATTTTTTGCTGGCCGATTCAGGCTGGGTTAAGGGCAGGTGCCCGTCCCTTCGATGGATGGACATTACCGAAATCGCTGTGGATAGGGCAAGGCCACGTCTAACGGATTTTTAACGAATCTGGTTACCGGAGACGTGTTCAAAGCAGGTGCCACTGCGGCCCATTTTCATAAAGCCATTGTGATTCAAACCCTTTTCCGTGGAATGTGAAAAAGGCCACACCTTCGGAAATTTTCTGAAATAATTCTCTTGACAGCTACTTGTCCCCCGCCGCTCCTCCGCGAGTTGAACAAGCTGTGGATGACCGTCTGTAAGCTTTTGAAAAATATATCGATTTTGTGGCAGGCTCATCTGTGGCCGTGCCCGCATCCAGCGGTCGTCGACATGAGCGATTATGTATATGCCGGCAAAACATTGGCTACTTTGAAATTCGGCCCAATCGTAGTTGTCCGACCGTTCTTTTTAAGTACTTGCCGGCAAACGAAAAAACCCGGCCTGTGCGGCCGGGTTCAAGGATAACGGTTCTAAAGGGAAGTCGGTCAGGCCGACAGCACCTTGACCCGCTGGGCCAGCCGCGAAACCTTGCGGGAAGCCGTGTTCTTGTGGAGGACACCCTTGGTTGCGGCGCGCATCAATTCCGGCTCCGCGGCCTTGAACGCTTCGAGCGCAGCAACCTTGTCGCCGGCGGCGAGCGCCTCTTCGACCTGGCGAACATAGGTGCGGACGCGCGACCGACGGTTCTTGTTGATCGCCGCGCGGCGGGCGATCTTGCGCGTTGCCTTTTTGGCCGAGGACGTATTGGCCATGATGCCTCTCTTCTGATCTGGTGGGCGCCAGCGGGTCGCAGGGCGCAAAAAACAAACGGGCAGCCACGGGCCGCCTCGGTTGGTGCGGCTTATAGTTCAGCTTTTCCGGCGCGTCAACGCCGCTTCGCGGTCTTTTTGGGGCTTGAAGCCGTACCGCGCTGAAACGGGTCCGCACGCCTAAAGCCGTTGTCTTGGTGCATGCCCGGCTTTCTGCCGAAATCGCGGCACGCATTAGGCCGACATGCCCTAGCTGTTGCTGAAATCCGGCTTCCGCTTCTCGACGAAGGCGGCCATACCCTCCTTTTGGTCATCGAGCGCAAACAGCGAGTGGAAAAGGCGGCGCTCGAAGCGCAGCCCCTCGGCAAGCGTCGTCTCGAAAGCGCGGTTGACGGCTTCCTTCGTCATCATCACCGACGGCAGGGAAAACTCGGCGATCTTCGCTGCCGCTTTCAGCGCCTCCTCGACCAGCTCGGCCGCCGGCACCACTCGCGACACCAGTCCGCAGCGCTCGGCCTCGGCAGCGTCCATCATCCGCCCGGTCAGGCACATGTCCATCGCCTTCGACTTGCCGACGAAGCGGGTCAATCGCTGCGATCCTCCCATGCCCGGCATGACGCCGAGCGTGATCTCGGGTTGGCCGAACTTTGCGTTGTCGGCTGCGATGATGAAATCGCACATCATGGCCAGCTCGCAGCCGCCGCCAAGCGCATAGCCGGCGACCGCGGCGATGATCGGCTTGCGCGCCCGGGTGAGCTCCTCCCACCCGACAAAGAAGTCTCCAGTATAGGCGTCGACAAAGGAGATCGCCTGCATTTCCTTGATGTCGGCGCCGGCCGCGAAGGCTTTTTCCGAACCCGTGAGCACCATTGCGCCGATGCCGGCATCGGCGCCGAACGCATTCACCGCCGCCACGATCTCGGCCAGCACCTGCGAATTCAGGGCATTGAGCGCCTTCGGCCGGTTCAGCGTGATCAGCCCGACCTTGCCGCGTGTCTCCACGAGAATGGTTTCATAGGCCATGGCATCGTCTCCTCGCTTCGATTGAGGAGACCGGTCTAGCTCACCGCTGACAGGTCCGGCAATAGAAGGTCGATCGGCCGCTCTGCACGATGCGTTCGATATGGCCGCTGCAGCCCGGTTTCGGACATGGCTCGTCTTCGCGGTCATAGACCGCGAAGGAATGCTGGAAATAGCCAAGCGACCCGTCTGCCTGGACATAGTCGCGCAGCGAGGAACCGCCGGCGGCGATCGCGTCGGCGATGACCGAGCGGATGGCCGCGGCAAGGCGTTCGCATTGCTCTTTCGCTCTCTTGCCGGAGCCGGCTATGGTGCCGGCTTCGCGCAGCGGCGACAGGCCGGCGCGCCACAGCGCTTCCGACACATATATGTTGCCGAGCCCGGCGATCAGCCGCTGGTCGAGCAACGCGGCCTTGAGCGGCGATCTGCGGCCTTCGAGCAGCGAGGCGAGCAGGGGACCGTCGAGCGCGTTGCCGGTCGGCTCGATGCCCAGCCCAGCCAGCATTGGATGCGTGTCCGGCGCGCCTTCGGCAAACAGCATGAAGCCGAAACGGCGCGGATCGTTGAAGATGACGCGGGACCGCTCGCCCTTCGGGGAGTCGACATCGAATACGACGTGGTCATGCGCCTCGCTCTTCGAGCGCTCGTGATGGAAGCTGCCGGGAATGCGGCCGTTGCCAGCGGTTTCGACGCGGAACGATCCCGACATGCCGAGATGGCAGATCAGCACCGGACCGTTTTCGATGTGCATCGTCAGATATTTGGCGCGCCTGCCAAGCGCCGTCACGGACTTGCCGGCAAGCCGCTCCGAGAACCGTTCGGGAAAGGGAAAGCGAAGGTCTGGCCGTCGCGCATCGACATTGACGAGCCGCGCCCCTTCCAGGACCGGCTGCAGCCCCCGCCGCACCGTTTCGACTTCAGGCAGTTCCGGCATGGCCGCCTATCGTCGCGAGGAAAGAGGTGCCGTGGCGGCCACGCGCAAGCCCGAGATGATCCGCGATGGTTTCGCCGATATCGGCGAAGGTCGGCCTGAGCCCGATGTCGCCGCCCTTCAGTCCCGGCCCTATCCCGATCACCGGAACGCGTTCGCGGGTATGATCGGTGCCGCGCCAGGTCGGATCGTTGCCGTGGTCGGCGGTGAGGATGAGAAGGTCACCCGACTTGATGCGCGACAGCGCTTCCGGCAGCCGGCGATCGAAGGCCTCGAGCGCTCCGGCATAGCCGGCCACATCGCGCCGATGGCCGAACTCGGTATCGAAATCGACGAAATTGGCAAAGACCAGATCGCCTTCGCCGGCGTCGTCCATGGCGGAGAGCGCCTTGTCGAACATCGCCATGTTGCCGCCCGCCTTGCGCACCTCCGCGATGCCGCGATGGGCGAAGATGTCGCCGATCTTGCCGACGGCGATGACCTTGCTGCCGCGCTCGGTCAGCCGGTCGAGCAAGGTCGGCTCCGGCGGCGGCACGGCATAGTCGCGGCGGTTGTGGGTGCGCTGGAAGGTGGCGCTTGTCTCGCCGACGAAGGGCCGCGCGATCACCCGCCCGATGTTGAGCGGATCGACCAGCCGGCGCACCGTCAGGCAAAGCTCGCAGAGCCGCTCCAGGCCGAAATGCGTCTCGTGCGCGGCGATTTGCAATACGGAGTCGACCGATGTGTAACAGATGGGCTTGCCGGTCCGGATGTGTTCCTCGCCGAAGCGCTCGATGATCTCGGTTCCTGGCGCATGGCAATCGCCGAGGATGCCCGGCACCTTGCCTTCGCGGATGATCGCGCCGGTCAGCTCGGCCGGGAAGGCGGGCACGGTGTCGGGAAAATAACCCCAGTCGAAACGCACGGGCAGGCCGGCAATCTCCCAATGGCCCGACGGCGTGTCCTTGCCGCTAGAGACCTCCTGGGCAGCGCCATGGAACGACGCGGCAAGCAGCGGCGCGTCGAGGTCGACCGTCAGCCCGGTTGCCGTCTTGGCCGCGCGGGCAAGCCCGAGCGATATCATGTTGGGGACGGCGAGCGGTCCGCGGCGCAGGCCTCCACGATCCGCGCGGCCCTCGGCGCAAGTCTGCGCGATGTGTCCGAATGTGTCGGCGCCGGCATCGCCGTAGCGTTCGGCATCGGCCGCTCCGCCGATGCCGAAAGAATCGAGAACGAATAGGAAAGCCCGCGCCATAGGGGTGCCATCGTGCCAATCTAACCAGCCAGACATAGAGTTCCGCAGCGGCGTTGGCAAATCGGATACCAGACCGCAACGGCTTGGTGCAAAGTGGTGCGGATCGAGCGAATGCGGCAAGGATGGGTATGGGCGCAAAATCGACGGCAAGCCAGGCATTGAGGACCTGCGCGGCGGCTCTCGCGGTGCTCTCCGCGGCCCCGCCGGCGCATGCCGACTGGCGCGACGACATCGGCACGTTTCGCATAGGAATCGTCGCCGAGCCTGGAGGCGGCAACACGGTACCTGGTCTGGCGCGCTTGACGGATGCCTATACGAACGCTCTCGGCATGAAGGTCGAGTTCGTGGTTGCTCGCGACTATGCGGCATTGATCGAGGCTCAGGCGAGCGGCCGCATACAGTATGCGGTCTATTCGGCGCTCGCCTATGCTACGGCTTCGGAGCGCTGCGGCTGTGTCGAGCCGCTGGTGGCGCCGGTCGATGCCGATGGAGCCGCCGGCGTCCGTTCCGTGCTGGTGACGCGCGACGGCAAAGTGCCGGGCCTCACAGCGATCGCCTCGCATCGGATCGCCATCGCGCCCGCCGACAATGTCGCCGGTTCTCTCCTGCCGCTGACCGGACTGGCCGGCGAAGGTGTGCAGATCGCGCAGGATTCACCTTTTCTGGCGCGCGCCTCGTCGGCCACCGCGGCCGAGGCGATGCTCGGCGACGGCGAAGCCGACGGCCTGTTCGGCTGGGAGCCTGTCGGCGCCGACGGCCAGCCTACCGACACGGGCGGCACCATCCTGCGGCTTGCGGCCGCCGGCGTCCCGAAGACGTCGCTTCGGGTGCTGTGGAGCTCGGCTCCGCTGCGATATGGGCCTCATGCGGTGCGCAGCGATCTCGACGCCGAAGCCAAGCGCCGGCTGGCCGTGTTTCTGACCAATCTCAAGTCGCTGACTCCGGACGTCTACGATCTTCTGGAGCCGACGCACTCCGGCGGCTTCGAACTGGCCGTATCAAAGGACTACGCAACGGCCCTGGCCATCGTGCGGCGGGAAACTCGCGGGGATTAGTCCGTCAGCAGTCGGTGCAAGGAACCGTAGGACCGCGGCGCGGCCTCAGATAGTACGTTTCGCCCATCGATATGTTGTTGAAGGCCGAGGTCAATCCAAGCGTCGACGAACTGTCGGCTGACCAGGTGATGATCGGCTTATAGCCGAGGTCGCTTTCCACCCGGACAAGGAAGGTGTTGCGGATATTCAGCGTTGGCGGAACGGTGGTGGGACTGGTCTTCGCCGCGTCGGCGCTATAGGTGGTGCCCACGAGCTTGCGCGACCAGGCCACCGTCGCCTTGGGCGATGCCTCGTCGGAGATCTGGATCCCGGTGATGATGATCGTCGGCGTGGAGCGGTTGTAGGGCTGCAGCGTCGAGGTGCCGATCTTCATGATCGCGTCGAGATCGGCTTTCGTGACGCTGGTCTGCTGCGTGACGAGATCCGCCACCATGCTGCCGATGCGGCTGACCTTCTTGCTGGTTTCGATGGCCTGCGAGGCTTCCATCGTGATGAAGTACATGATGAGCAGCACCGGCACGATGAACGCGAACTCGATTGCCGCGACGCCGCGGCGATCGAGGCAAAACCGTGCCGCCTTCGTCACGAAAGCCGAAATTCGCCGCTGTGCCCCCGCACGGTACATATCCTACCCCCACACCGCCGTAAGTCTCGGCCGGCCGCAATCTTGAAGCATGTCTCCCGAAGTGGACCCGGTTTCGGGAGACATGCCGAAAATCAAAAAGCCAAAGCAGGTCGCCTCACGCGACCTGCTTCAGTCGTCGAATGGTTCGTTCTGCCAGGTCACCGATGCGAAGTGCAGCGTCTTGCCGCCATTCAGATTGGCCATTTGTTTGGCCAGGAAATCGGTGATCACCGGCCATTTGTAGAAAACCCGCAGCATGTTCTTCGATTCCGCCAGCCCGGGCGACACCGTGAAAGTCGTCGAGCTCGTGCCGGTCAGCACGATTTCGCCGTTCTGGATTTTGAAGCCCGCCGCCGCGGCGTCGGCGAAGGTCGGATATTCGCGCAGGTCCACCAGAAGTGAAGCATCTGACCCCGACCCAGGGCAGTTCGTGGCGACCATGATCTCCAGCCTGTCGCAGATCAGCGTCTTGATCGAGGCGTCGGTGACGTTGGCCTTCTTGAGCTGGCCGGTTCGCAGCTGGCGCGCGATATCGTCGGTGGCGTTGGCCATCACTTCCTGGCCGGCGAACGAGATGCAGCTCTCCAGGATGGCGAAAACGAGCAAGGCGAACGGCATGGCCAGCATCGCGAATTCCAATGCCGTGCTGCCGCGCCTATCGCTCAAGAAACCGAGGCGTGCCTTTGCCTCGGCCTTGCCGTCCATGTCACCCTTGGGCGCCCTGCTCATGTTCCGTTCCTGCCGATCCTTGCAATGTCGGCTGCAACCTATCGACCACCCATTGAGGTCCGGTTTGGATCAGCGTTAAACTCGGTGGACTGCCCTTAACCCGCTGTTAACCTGCGGGCGCTTGCGTCCTTAAGCTCAGCGGGCTGCGTTCATTTCCGTTTCGGACGTTTTCTCAGCCTCGCTCTTGTACGAGCTTTCGCAATAGGGCGTGCAGGACATGGTCTGGACTTCGGCGCGTCGATAGATGCGCACCGAGGACGCGGCTTGTCGGACGACCGTCACCTGCTCATCTATGATCGGGCTGCCATCGGAATCGAGCACGACCAGATTGGTCACGCCGAAACCCTTGCCGGTGAGAACGACCGTCGAGGCATCCTGCACGGCGGCATCGGCGATTGCCGGATTGCCGACGACGATCGTATCGGCCGCGCGCGACAACTTGACGATCTTTGCTTGATTCATGGTGACCTCGATGCCGGCGCCGGCGCTGGCCGGCATGACGGATGCGGCGACAGCCAGCAGCGCGACGACTGAAAATGGCGATCTCGACGAGGTCATTGAAGCGCTCCGGAGGGGCAGACTGTTCAACGGAACATGAACGAAATTGGTGAACCGACGGTTAAGCGCCGCATGGCCGCGATAAGGATTGGCCGGCTCGGCGGTCATAAGCCGGAGAGCATACGCTGTTTTAGCGAAATCGCGGATGGGCCGGATCTCCGCGCTTTTCTTGCCCGCCACTCCGCCTCTGGAGGTTTAGGCCACGGTTAACCAAGCAACGGGATCGCCTCCGGAAAGGAATCGGTAAGGGTATTTATTAAGCCGATCGAAAGGGCTTCCCCCTAGATTTGGCACATCCGATCAACCGGCAAGAGAAGTTGACGGAAGTGCTGTAACACGTGGAGTAGGAGCTCTCGAATGTCTAACCTCATCGCACGTTTCGTAAAGGACGAATCCGGCGCGACCGCCATCGAATACGGTCTGATCGCCGCCCTCATCGCGCTCGCCATCATGGTCGGCGCCGGCCAGCTCGGCACTGCCCTGAACACCAAGTTCAAGGCAATTGCCAGCGCGGTCCAAAACTCCAACTAACAACAACCCGAGGACGACGAAGTCGCTCTCGACGAGAAGGGCCGCCTCGAGGCGGCCCTTGTTCGTTGCAGCATCTGGTTGCGCGCGAATTTGATCGTCGGCACTCACCGACCGTTAATGGCGTGTGGCTAGACTGGGCGTGTTACTTTTCTCACGGCATTGTGTTGTCTCATGCTTGAAGCTGTAATCTTCGTCGTCTTTCCATTCTGCATGCTGTTTGCGGCGATCTCCGACATGCTTTCGATGACGATCGCCAACCGCGTGCCGGTGCTGCTCGTGGCGACGTTCGCTCTGGTCGCTCCTTTGACCGGGATGGACTGGGCCATTTATGGCGGGCATTTCGCGGCAGGTGCCCTGGTGCTGGCCGCGACGTTCGGACTGTTCGCGCTCGGCGGCATGGGCGGCGGCGATGCCAAGCTGCTGGCCGCGACCGCCGTATGGATGGGGCTCAACATCAATCTCATCGGCTACTTGGTGACCTCGACATTGATCGGCGGCCTGCTGACGGTTGCCATTCTGGCCTACCGGAAATCGCCATTTGCGGTTTACACCGGCCACAACCGTTTTCTCCGCCATTTCGCCGACGAGACCGCAGGCATTCCCTATGGCGTCGCGCTTGGTCTTGGCGGGCTCCTCACCTTTCCGGATTCTTCGTTGATGGTCTGGGCGCTGGATAGGCTCACGACCTAAAGCATATCGCCATCTTCAGATGCGCTCGGTGCGCTTCGGAGTCTGGCTTTACGCCTACCAAACAGCTTGTTGCCTTCGGAAAATCAGTTTCTGTGACAAGGGTTCTCGCGGCACTTGGCCGCCTTTTTTGTTAACGGCAAGGCGGTTCGGTCCAATTTGAGTAAACGTTAAATTAATCACGATCGTAAGCATTGCATTAACCTTGTTTTGACGATTGCGGCTGCAAAGTCCGGCTTGGCGAGGTGGTTTGCCTTGAGGCGAAGGGTCCGGACGAATGCCAGCATCCCGACTGATTATTCTGAGCGTGGCCGTGGCCGCGGCGGGTGGCGCGGGTTATGTCGCGAAGAACATGGTAGTGGCGCCGCCGGCTCAAGTCGTCGTCAACGCTCCCAAGCAGCCGGCGATCGCGCTGCAGGACGTGCTGGCGCTTTCCGGCGATGTCGCAATGGGCAGCCAGCTCGGTGACAACATCAGGTGGGAGCAGTGGCCGGCGAGCGGCATCAACGCTAATTTCATCACCCGTGCGGCCGAACCGGACGCAGTCGAAAAGCTGAAGGGCTCGGTGGCGCGTGTAGCCATGTATGCCGGTGAGCCGTTGCGGCGCTCCAAGCTGGTCGGCGAGGGGCAGAGCTTCATGTCCTCGATCCTGCCGTCCGGCATGCGCGCGGTCGCGACCGCCATATCGGCCGATACGTCCGCCGGCGGCTTCATCCTGCCCAATGACTTCGTCGACGTTATCATGACCCGGCGGGCCGACGCCAGCAATGGCGGCAGCGGCTTCAATACCGAGACCATCCTGAAGAACATCCGTGTCCTGGCCATCGACCAGACCATCCAGGAGGACGAGGAAGGCAAGAAGACCAGGGTCGGCCAGACCGCGACGCTGGAGCTCACGCCGCAGCAGGCGGAGATCATCACGGTGGCGCAGCAGATGGCGGACCGCCTGACCCTGGCGCTGCGTTCGATCACCGACACGAATGAGAAGAACCTGGGCGAGGCCGACTACCTGGTGAACGGCAATGGCCGGCGCGGCACGGTGCGATTGATCAAGTCGGGCCAGGTTTCCGAAGTGGGAGCAAGGAAATGAGGCTAATCGGCAAACTGCCCGTCATCGCGGCGGCCGCAATCGGCCTGTTCCTGATCGGCACCAATGCGCCTGGGCTCGTCGAGGCAAAGGCCGCGAACAGGGCGGCGGGTGTGACGGCCTCGGTTGCCTCGCAGCGCGTCAAGCTCGGCCTCAATAAGTCGGTGGTGATCGACCTGCCGAGCGACGCTTACGACATACTCGTCGCCAATCCCGCGGTCGCCGACGCAGTGACGCGCACGGCGCGCCGCATCTATCTGTTCGGCAAGGCGGTCGGCGAAACCAACATCTTCGTCTTCGGTCCCAACGGCGAGCAGATCGCCAGTCTCGACCTGGCGGTCGAACGCGACGTGGCCGGGCTGGAAGACTATCTCAAGCGCTTCCTCCCGACGTCGCAGATCAAGGTCGAACTGCTGAACGACAACGTGATTCTCACGGGAAATGTCGATACACCGCTCGACGCCAAGCGCGCCGTCGACCTGGCCACCATCTTCGTCTCGGGCGGTGAAGCGACGACTGGCCAATATTCACAGACGGCCGCCGGCGGGTCCGCCAATGGCGGCGTCGACATCAACAATCCCGACCAGGAGCGCCGCGTCTCCAAGATCGTCAATCTGCTGCAGATCATCGGCGACGATCAGGTGACGCTGAAGGTGACGGTTGCGGAAGTCAGCCGCTCGGTGATGAAGCAGCTCGGCGTCAATATGATCGGCAACGGCGGCAGCAACGGCATTTCCTGGGGCGCTCTCAGCGACAATTTCACCGGCCTCGGCAAGCAGCTGTCCAACTCGAGCTTCAATGTCGGGACGTCCTCGATCCAGGCCTACATCAATGCCATGGAATCGGCCGGCGTTATGAAGACACTGGCAGAACCGACGCTCACTGCGGTGTCCGGCGAGAAGGCGACCTTCAAGGTCGGCGGCGAATACAACATGGTGAACAGCGTTTCGGCCAACGTCTCCACCGACAACCAGACGGGTCTGAAGACCTATTCCATCGAGAAAATCGAATACGGCATCGGATTGGAGTTCCAGCCGGTGGTCCTGTCACCCGGCCGCATCAGCCTGAAGGTGCGGACTGCCGTTTCCGAGCCGACAACCGAGGGATCGGTTTCGCTGTCCGACGGCGGGACAAGCCCCGGTATGAACGCTTTGTCGCTGCGTAAGCGCCTGGCCGATACGACGGTGGAACTGCCTTCCGGCGGTTCGATGATGATCGCAGGCCTTGTCCGCGACGACGTCAGGCAGGCCGTCAATGGATTGCCCGGACTGACCAAGATTCCGGTCCTCGGCGCGCTCTTCCGCAGCCGCGACTTCGTGCGCAACGAGAGCGAGCTCGTCATCATCATCACGCCCTATCTGGCGCGGCCAGTGGCGCGCAACGAATTGGCCAAGCCCGACGATAATTTCAATGCGCCGAGCGACGGCGCCGGCATGTTCCTCGGTCGCGTCAATCGCGTCTACGGCACCATGCAGACCGATAGGCCACCTGGCCGTTACCACGGCGTCGTCGGCTTCATCTACAAGTGAGCGGGAAAGCGGACATGTCGAACTCAACAACGAAGGCGATGACGATCGCAGCGGCACAATCCGGCCGCGGACGATTCCGCGGGGCGTCTCCGGTCCTGGCGATCGCCCTTGCGGCGTCGCTCACCGGATGCGCCAACTTCCATCGCGACAGTGTGACGGTGGGCTCCATTCCGGACGACTACCGCACCAATCATCCGATCGTTATCGCCGAGAAGAACCAGAAGATCGACCTCCCGGTCGGCGCCGGTGATCGCGGCATGACGGCTTCGCAGCGCGACACTCTGCTCGGCTTCCTCGACGGCTACGACAGGAGCGCCGCGCCGGCGCTGACGATCGCGGCCCCGGTTGGTTCCGCGAACCAGGCCGCCGCTCAGGCCGCGAGCCGCGATTTCGCCAGGCTTGCGATGGCCGCAGGCGTCAAGCGCAACAATATCATCATGACCTCCTATCAGTCGGCCGTGCCCGAGGCTTCGGCGCCGGTCCGCGTGGCCTTCGTGGCGGTGAGGGCACAGACCGACAAATGCGGGCGTTGGCCCGAGGATCTGACCCAGACTTCCGAGAACAAGCACTACGCCGATTTCGGGTGCTCCTATCAGAACAACCTCGCCGCCCAGATGGCCAATCCCAACGATCTGCTCGGGCCACGCAAGCAGTCCGACATCGATGCCGAAAATCGCGGCGCGGTGATCGACGTCTACCGGGCGAGAGGCATTTCGGATGAGTTCCTCGGCAATTCGGAAGTGACTTACTGAGCCCGCGCCGGATCACGGAAAGAGCATGACGATGAGCAACCTTGCCTACGACACGCCTGCGGATCCCGGCGATCTTTCGCAACAGGACATCGCCGCCATGCAGGCGCTGCGCCCGGTGCCGCGCATCTCGATCCAGGCTTTCTGCGAGACCGAAGGCGTCGCAAATCCGATCGGGCGCGCCGGCGAGGATCGTCGCATGGCCAAGGCCCATCTCAAGGTCCATATGGGCGGCATCGCCACCGCGATCGAATTCTACCAGTCGGCGCCGACGCCAAACCTGATCCTGCTGGAATCGCGCAGCGAGCCGAAACAGCTGCTGGAGCAGCTCGCTCAGCTCGCCGAATATTGCGATCCGACCTCGAAGGTCGTGGTCATCGGCCATTACAATGATGTCGGACTCTACCGGGAGCTTATCCGTTCGGGCATTTCCGAATATGTCATCGCGCCGGTCTCGATGACCGATATCGTCAGCGTCGTCTCGTCGATATTCGTCGATCCCGAGTCCGATCCGATCGGCCGCTCCATCGCCTTCATCGGCGCCAAGGGCGGCGTCGGCTCCTCGACGATCGCCCACAACGTCGCCTGGGCGATGTCGTCCTTGTTCAAGTCCGAAGTCGTCGTCGCCGATCTCGATCTCGCCTTCGGCACCGCCAATATCAACTTCGACCGGGACCCCGCGCAGGGCATCGCCGAGGCGGTGTTTTCGCCCGAGCGCGTCGATGAGGTCTATCTCGACCGGCTGCTCGCGCAATGCGCCGAGCATTTGTCGCTGCTGGCGGCACCGTCCACGCTCGAGCGCGTCTATGATTTCGATCCGGACGCCTTCTCCCAGGTCATCGAAACGGCGCAGCGCAGCGCGCCCTTGCTCGTGCTCGACGTCCCTCACGTCTGGAGCGGTTGGACCAAGAGCACGCTGATCAAGGCCGACGAGATCGTCATCACGGCCACGCCAGAACTCGCCAATCTGCGCAACACCAAGAATATGGTCGACATGCTGAAGCGGCTGCGTCCGAACGACCCGCCGCCGAAGCTGATCATCAACCAGGCGGGCGTTCCGAAACGCCCGGAGATCGCGGCATCGGATTTTTCCGAACCGCTCGGCATCACACCCATGGCGGTGATCAATTTCGAGCCGCTGCTGTTCGGCAACGCGGCCAACAACGGCCGCATGCTCGGCGAAATGGACGCCAAGAGTCCGATCGTCGGCACGATCAACGAAATAGCGCATGTGCTGACAGGGCGCAGCGAGATCAAGGCGAAGAAGAAGGCAAGCCTTGGAGCCATCCTCGGCAAGCTTTCACGTAGCAAGAAGTGACGCTCGCTGAGCGGCATCGGGTAGTCGATCATGTTTGGTAAAAGAGGCACAGACGAAGGCAGCCGGGCAGCTCCCGAATTCCGTCCGCCAGCACCTCCTCCGGCCGCTCCCGCTCCGGCTGGGACGATCGCTGTCGATCGGCCGGCCGCGCCCGCGCCGAGCACGCCCGCCGCGTCCCCCGTTCGCCGTCCGGTGGAGGCGCCGCCGATGGCGCCCGAGCCGCCGAAAAGGGTCCAGCGCGAGCGCAGCGAAACCTACTATGACACCAAGAGCCAGGTGTTTTCCGCGCTCATCGACACGATCGATCTTTCGCAGCTCGCCAAGCTCGATCCGGAAAGCGCGCGCGAGGAAATCCGCGACATCGTCAACGACATCATCGCGATCAAGAATTTCGCGATGTCGATCTCCGAGCAGGAAGAGCTGCTCGAGGATATCTGCAACGACGTGCTCGGCTATGGGCCGCTGGAGCCGCTGCTCGCGCGCGACGACATCGCCGACATCATGGTCAACGGTTCAAAGAACGTCTACATCGAAGTCAACGGCAAGGTCGAACCGACCAGCATTCGCTTCCGCGACAACCAGCAACTGCTCAACATCTGCCAGCGCATCGTCAGCCAGGTCGGCCGCCGCGTCGACGAATCGAGCCCGATCTGCGACGCGCGCCTTCCCGACGGCTCGCGCGTCAACGTGATCGCGCCGCCGCTGTCGCTTGACGGCACCGCGCTCACCATCCGCAAGTTCAAGAAGGACAAGCTGACGCTCGACCAGCTGGTCAAGTTCGGCGCCATCTCGCCGCAAGGCGCGGAGATCCTGAAGATCATCGGCCGCGTCCGCTGCAACGTCGTCATCTCGGGCGGTACCGGCTCGGGCAAAACGACGCTGCTCAACTGCCTGACCAACTACATCGATCGCGAGGAGCGGGTCATCACCTGCGAGGACTCGGCCGAGCTGCAGCTGCAGCAGCCGCACGTGGTGCGTCTCGAAACCAGGCCGCCCAATCTCGAAGGCGAGGGCGAGGTGACCATGCGCGATCTCGTCAAGAACTGCCTGCGCATGCGGCCCGAACGGATCATCGTCGGCGAGGTGCGCGGACCGGAAGTGTTCGACCTTCTGCAGGCGATGAACACCGGCCATGACGGCTCGATGGGAACGATCCACTCCAACAGCCCGCGCGAATGCCTGAACCGTATTGAATCGATGATCGCCATGGGCGGTTATTCACTGCCGCAGAGGACGGTGCGCGAGATCGTCGTCGGCTCGGTGGACGTGATCATCCAGGCGGCTCGTCTGCGCGACGGCTCGCGCCGCATCACCCACATCACCGAGGTGATCGGCATGGAAGGCGACGTCATCATCACCCAGGACCTCGTCCTCTACAACATCAAGGGCGAGGACGCGAGCGGCCGTCTGATCGGCGAGCATGTCTCCACCGGCATCGGCCGGCCGCATTTCTGGGATCGTGCCCGCTACTATGGCGAGGAGCAGCGCCTCGCCAACGCGCTCGAGGCCATGGAGAAACGCGCTGACTAGAGCAATTCCAGGAAAAGTGCGTAGCGGTTTTCCGTCCGGAATTGCGTAAAAACAAATACTTAGAGCGGGTCAGCGCTTTTGTAAAAAGCTGAACCGCTCTGGTGCATCTGGAGGTGTAGGGGCCCCGGTCGATGTTCGGAATTGACACCACGGTTCTGGCTTTCGTCGTGCTCGCGGGCCTCAGCGCCGGCGCGATAGCCTATGCCTTCCTGTTCAAGCGCATCGATAACGAGAAGCAGGCCGGCAAGCGCCTTGAAACGATCAAGACGGCCGAGACCGACCGATCGGTGGTGAAGGCTACGCGCGACCGCGCCGCGGAAGCGGTCAGACGGCGCAAGACGCTTCAGGATTCGCTCAAGCAGCTCGACGAAAAGCAGAAAACCAATGACCGCAACGTCAAGAAACCGCCGCTGAGGGCCCAGATCCGCCAGGCCGGCATGACCGTCTCCCTCGAGCGCTTCTATATCTACTCGGTGATCTGCGGCATCGTGCTTACGATCCTCGCCTTTCTTGCCGGCGCGCCGTTGCTGGTCCTGCCCGGCGCTCTCTTGGCCGGAGCCCTCGGCCTGCCGCGCTGGTTCGTCTCGTTTCGTCGCGCGCGCCGGGTGAAGGCCTTCCTGGAGGAATTCCCGAATGCCCTCGACATCATCGTGCGTGCGGTGAAGTCTGGTCTGCCGCTCAACGACGCGATCCGCCTGATCGCCAATGAATCCCCGGAGCCGGTCCGCTCCGAATTCCGCCGTATCGTCGATTCCCAGCAGATGGGTATGTCGATCCCCGATGCCACGATGCGCATGTCCGAGACCATGCCATGCACCGAGGCCGGCTTCTTCGGCATCGTCATCCAGATCCAGTCGCAGGCCGGCGGCAATCTCTCCGAAGCGCTGGGCAACCTTTCGCGCGTGCTGCGCGACCGCAAGAAGATGAAGGCCAAGGTACAGGCGCTGTCGATGGAAGCAAAGGCATCCGCCGTCATCATCGGCGCCCTGCCGTTCGTCGTCGCCTTTCTCGTCTATCTGACAAGTCCGAACTACATCATGCCGCTATTCACCACCAGCGTCGGCAATCTGATCCTCGGCTGCTCCGGCGTCTGGATGTCGATCGGCATCCTGGTGATGCGCAAGATGATGAACTTCGAAGTGTAGGGACGCGGATCCAATGACAGACCAGGTCGTCAAGACGCTAACCGATCCTTCGTTTCTTATCGCGCTCCTGGTCGGCATCGCGGTTTTTGCGACCGTCTTCACGCTCATGCCTGCGCTTGGCGGCAATCAGCTCAAGGCGCGCATGAAAACCGTGGCGCTCGAGCGTGATGAGCTGCGCGCCAAGCAGCGTCAGCGGCTCGCCAATGAAGCCGATCGCCGCCGCAAGGGTTTGCGCGAGGAACAGTCGATCGGCATGCGCAACATCGTCGAACGGCTGGATCTCAAGCGCGCACTTGCCGACGAAGGCACGCTGCAGAAGTTGAAAGTTGCAGGCTTCCGCGGCCAGAATCCGCTGACGCGCTTCCTGTTCTTTCGTCTGATCCTGCCCTTTGTCGGATTCGCGCTCGCGGCGATCTACCTGTTCCTTCTCGGCGGTCTGGCGCAGCAGCCTGCCTTCATCAAGCTGTTCGTCTGCATTCTTGTAGCCTATGGCGGCTTCTATGCGCCGATCCTCTACGTCAACAACCGCGCCACCAAGCGCAAGCAGTCGATCCAACTGGCGTGGCCGGACGCGCTCGACCTGATGCTGATCTGCGTCGAATCCGGCATGTCGGTGGAAGCAGCGCTTCGCAAGGTCGCCGACGAGATCGGTACTCAGTCCGTCGCCCTCGCCGAGGAATTCGTGCTCACCAATGCCGAGCTCTCCTATCTGCAGGACCGCAGGGTCGCTTACGAGAACCTGGCAAGCCGCACCGGCCTGGATTCCGTGAAGGCGGTGACCCAGGCCCTGGTCCAGGCGGAGCGCTACGGCACGCCGGTGGCGCATGCGCTGCGCGTGCTCGCCTCAGAAAGCCGCGACATGCGTATGAATGCGGCCGAAAAGAAGGCCGCAGCACTGCCGCCGAAGCTCACCGTGCCGATGATCCTCTTCTTCCTGCCGGTTCTGTTCGCCATCATTCTAGGGCCGGCCGGCATCCAGGTCAGCCAGCGCGGCATCTTTGGCGATCAGCACAATTCCAGCAGCCAATAGGCGAAGCCATCGAAGTCATGACAGAAGCCGCGTGGCAGGCGCCGCGCGGCTTTGCTGTCTGGCCCAGCCTTGAAGCAATTCCAGGAAAAGTGTGTAACGGTTTTCCGTCCGGAATTGCGGAAAAAACAAACAGCTAGAGCAACTCGCGGTTTCCGTAGAACGATGACCTCTGTAGGTGCCGGGCAGTCAGTTGGTCGCGACCTTCGCCTTGCCCTTGTCCTGATCCTTGAGTTGGCTCCAGGCATTCTGCTGCGCAAGCATCTGACGCAGATAGGCGATATTGGCCTGCGCCTGCTCCGGCGAAAGCTCCTGCGAGGCGATCTTTTCGGCCTCGTCGAAACGACCCTGCAGGCCGACGACCAGCGCCAGGTTCTGCCGCACCCGGCTGTCGGCGTTGGGTTGCTGCGCGGCCGAGCGCATATAGGTCTCGGCGGTGCGCAGATCCCCCTCCAGCACATAGGACATGCCGAGATTGGAAAGGATCGAGGGTTCGTTCGGCTTGAGCTCGAGCGCCTTCCGGTAGTCCTGACGTGCCTCGTCCCGCTGCCCCATCTGGTCAAGGATGGCGGCTTCAGCCGAAACCAGGCGCCAGTCCGGATATTCCGGCGTCTGCGCGCGGCGCACCGCATCGAGCGCCTGCTCGAACTGCCCGTTGGCGGCAAGCGCCTTGCCGTAGGCGGCGAGCACGTCGCGGTCCTTGGGGTAGGCTATCGCGAGCTTGCGCATCACCGCCAGCGACTGGTCGGCGTCGCCATCCATCTGCAGCGCCGCGGCATAGTTGGTGGCGATGCGTTTGTCATTCGGGTTCCGGGCGTAGGATTCGCCGAGCCTGGTCGTGGCACTGTGCAGTTCGCTGGCCGACATCGTTTCCAGGGGCCGGTTGTCGGAGCGGGAAATGGAGCCGGTCGTGAACTTGCTGGTACTGCCGCAGCCGGCCACGCTGGCCGCCAGCACCGCCATCAATGCCGTGGTGACCAGACGCTTGCTTGTGAAGGTCAACGCTTTGATCGGCATCGGCGCCTATCTCCATTCCTGCGCGGCCATTAAGCTGGCCGTCTTCCCTCCCACAGAAATATTCTGTTAACCCTAACGGATCGTTAAGAAGCCGACTCGCCGTGCCGGCCGGAGACCATCGAATGCCTGTCGAACTTATTGACCAGAAACCGGAAGCAGCCTTGCCAGTCTACCTGGTGGGAAAGGATGGCCTCGACGGCACTGGCCTTTCCCCTTCCGTCATCGCTTGGGCACGGGCCAACGGCTTTTCCGGCGAGGCGGGCCGCACGCTCGTTCTGCCGGCCGAAGGTGGAGGTCTCGCCGGCGCGCTGTTCGGCACCGGCGACGGCGAGAGCCAGCTTGCCGTGGGCGCCCTGGCGCGGGCGCTGCCCGAGGGTGAATGGCATTTCGCCCAGGATCTGCCAGCGCCCGATCTTGCGGCGCTGGCCGTCGTCCTCGGCGGCTACGCCTTCACCCGCTACGGCAAGAAACCCGGCAGGGCGTTGCGCTTCGCGCTGCCGTCGGGCGCCGACGGCGCGCATGTGCGCCGCACCGCCGAGGCTATTTTCCTGACGCGCGATCTCGTCAACACGCCGACGAGCGACATGGGGCCGGATGAGTTCGAGGAGGCTGTCCGGGCATTGGCAGCCGGGCACGGCGCCGACGTCTCCGTCGTCAAGGGTGACGATCTCCTGGCGCGGAATTTTCCGATGATCCATGCCGTCGGCCGCGCCTCGGCCGGCGCGCCGAGGCTGATTGACATGACCTGGGGCCCGAGCGACGCGCCGAAGGTGACGCTGGTCGGCAAGGGCGTCTGCTTCGACACCGGCGGCCTCGACATCAAGCCGTCGTCGGGCATGCTGCTGATGAAGAAGGACATGGGCGGCGCCGCCAACGTGCTGGGTCTCGCCTCGATGATCATGGCGGCGAAACGGAATGTGCGGCTGCGCGTGCTGATCCCTGCGGTCGAGAATTCGATCGCCGGCAATGCCTTCCGGCCTGGCGACGTGCTGAGAAGTCGCAAGGGGATAACGGTGGAGATCGGCAACACCGATGCTGAAGGCCGGCTAGTGCTGGCCGACGCTCTGGCGCTTGCCGACGAGGAAAGGCCGGCCCTGCTGTTCGACATGGCGACCTTGACCGGAGCGGCCCGTGTTGCGCTCGGCCCCGATCTGCCGCCCTTCTATACCGGCGACGAGGCACTGGCGTCCGACCTGGCTGCGGCTTCGCTTGCTGTCGAGGATCCGCTGTGGCGCATGCCGCTGTGGCGTCCCTATGACGCGAAGCTTTCCTCGAAGATCGCCGACGTCAACAATGTCACGACGGACGGCTTCGCCGGATCGATCACGGCGGCGCTCTTCCTCAAGCGCTTTGTCGAGAAGACGCCCGGATGGGCGCATTTCGACATTTTTGCCTGGAACCCGAATGACCGCCCGCACGGCCTGACCGGGGGCGAGGCGCAAGGCATTCGCGCGCTGGAGCGAGTGATCTCGAAGCGCTTCGGGCGAGTGTGACGAGAAAACTGGCAAAAGCCGCCGCGGACTGAAACGGAAGCGAAACAATTTGCCGTCATGCTTGGCAAATGTCGATCTCGATGCGCCCGAGCCAGGCCTTGCGACTGTGGCAGCAGGTATTGCTGTCGCAGGTGCGCGACGACGCGCCCGACCTCACCATGCGCCAGACCGCCATCCTGCTCACCATCTACCTCGATCCGCCGCCGCATACGGTGCGCGGGCTGGCCGCGAGGCTCAACGTCACCAAGCCGGTCATTACCCGCGCGCTCGACACGATGGGCGCGCTGAAGCTGGTTTCGCGCCACCGCGACGAGCTCGACAAGCGCAATGTGCTGATCCGGCGCACGGTGGAGGGCGCGCTCTTTGTCGAGCGCTTCGGCGATGGTATCGTCGCAAAGGCGCATGAGCTGCCCATCTGACCGACAACTCGTCTGTCTGACCGATAAACTCATTTGACTGGACTACCGATTTGACCGCCAGGGATGCCCGCCTTCACGCCTTTCGTTCCGATCTCGCCGATGCCAGGCTGAAGGGGGAAGTCGCCGCCGATCGCTTTGTCGCCGGCCGCCCGGCGCGGATCACTACCGCCGTCGCCGACCTGCGCAAGGCGCCGCGCCCCGATGCCGGCATCAACACGCAGGCGCTGTTCGGCGACGACGTGCTGGTCTTCGAGGTTGCGGAAGGCTGGGCCTGGGTGCAGGCCGAGCGCGACGGCTATGTCGGCTATGCCGCCGACAATGTACTCGGCGCACGTGAGCATGCGCCCACCCACATCGTCTCCGTGCCGCGCACCTTCCTCTATCCCGGACCGGACCTGCGCTTCCCGATCGGCGGGCAACTGTCGATGGGCTCCGCGGTGACGGTGACGGGTTCCGCCGAAACGCGCGGCACGCACTACGCGCTGCTGCCATCCGGCCAGGCCGTCATTGCCCGCCATCTGCGGCCGCTCGCCGAGGTTGCAGACGACTTTGTGACGGTCGCCGAAAGCTTCCTCGGCACGCCATACCTCTGGGGCGGCGTCTCCGGCTTCGGCATCGACTGCTCCGGCCTCGTGCAACTGTCGATGCGCATGGCCGGCAAGGATGTGCTGCGCGACTCCGACATGCAGGCGGCATCGATCGGGACGCCGCTCGAGCCAGGCCCTGAGTATTCCGGGCTGCAGCGCGGCGACCTCGTCTTCTGGAAGGGCCACGTCGCGATCATGACCGACGCGAAGGACATGATCCACGCCAATGGCCACACGATGCTGGTCTCGCGCGAAGGGCTGAAGGAGGCCGTCGAGCGGATCGGCTATCTCTATGGCGGCCCGACCGGGTTCCGCAGGCCTTAGCGCGCCCTAATCTCCCCATGGGAGAGAAGTCGGATTGCCCCGATTTGCTCTTCGCAAGTCGGCTGGCAATCTGGATGAGGGGTAAGTAGCGCCAAGCTGGATCACCCTCATTAGTCTCGGCGCCGCGCGCCGGGCCACCTTCTCCCACACGGGGAGAGGGGAAGAATGATCCCCTTTTGTTCCGATTTTCCTTGGCGATCGCTTGCCAGCGCGCTACCTCTTTGCGCGTGACAGAGCAGCCGCGCCTCGCCGAACAGAATGTCGCCGTCCTTCTCCCCGAGCCGTTCGTAAAATGGTTCGCTGCAAAAGGCTGGTCGCCGCGCGCCCACCAGCTCGAACTGCTGGCGAAGGCTCAAGCCGGCCAATCGGCGCTGCTGATCGCGCCGACCGGCGCCGGCAAGACCCTGGCCGGATTCCTGCCCTCGCTTACCGAGCTCGCCAGGCGTCCGCGCCGCAAGCCCGGTGGGGCGCATCGTGGCATCCACACGCTCTACATCTCGCCGCTCAAGGCGCTGGCCGTCGACATCGAGCGCAATCTCGGCAAGCCGGTCGAGGAGATCGGACTGCCGGTGACCATCGAGACCCGTACCGGCGACACGCCCTCGCACAAGCGCCAGCGGCAGAAGCTCGCGCCGCCCGACATCCTGCTCACCACCCCCGAACAGCTCGCGCTTCTGATTGCCTCGGCCGACGCCAGGCGCTTCTTCGAGGATTTGCGTTATGTCGTCCTCGACGAATTGCATTCGCTCGTCACCTCGAAGCGCGGGCATCTTTTGGCGCTAGGCCTGGCGCGGCTGCGCACCTTCGTCCCTGAGCTGCAGACCATCGGCCTGTCGGCTACGGTCGCCGAGCCGGATGAGTTGCGGCGCTGGCTGGTCAGCCAGGCTTCCCCTGAGGCCATGTCCGAGTTGATCGTCGTCACAGGCGGTGCCAAGCCCGACATCTCCATTCTCGATTCCGAAGAGCGGGTGCCATGGGCTGGCCATTCCGCCCGCTACGCCACTCCGGAGATCTATCGCGAGGTCAAGCGGCACAAGACGACGCTGCTCTTTGTCAACACGCGCAGCCAGGCCGAGCTGCTGTTTCAGGAGCTGTGGCGCGTCAACGACGACACGTTGCCGATCGCCTTGCATCACGGCTCGCTCGACGTCGCCCAGCGGCGGCGGGTCGAGAAGGCGATGGGTGAAAACGCCTTGCGCGCTATCGTCGCCACCTCGACATTGGACCTGGGCATCGACTGGGGCGATGTCGATCTGGTCGTGCATGTCGGCGCGCCGAAGGGGGCAAGCCGCCTGGCACAGCGCATCGGCCGCGCCAACCACCGCATGGATGAGCCATCGAAGGCGATCCTGATCCCGGCCAACCGGTTTGAGGTGCTTGAATGCCGTGCCGCGCTCGACGCCAACTATCTCGGCGCGCAGGACACGCCGCCTTTGGTCAATGGCGGGCTCGACGTGCTGGCGCAGCATGTGCTCGGCTGCGCCTGCGGTGCCCCGTTCCACGCCGACGCGCTGTTTGACGAGGTGAGATCGGCTGCGCCCTATGTCAGCCTAGACCGCCCGACATTCGACCGGGTCATCGACTTCGTCGCCACCGGCGGATACGCGCTGAGAAACTACGAGCGCTACGCCCGTATCCGCCAAACCAAGGAAGGCTTGTGGCGAGTATCCAATCCCCGCGTGGCGCAACAGTACCGGCTCAATGTCGGGACCATCATCGAAGTGCCGGCCCTCAACGTTCGTTACGTCCAGGCTGGAAGCAAGGGCGCGGCCTCGCGCGGCGGCAGAGTCTTGGGAAAGATCGAGGAAGCGTTTCTCGAGACCTTGACCTATGGCGACACTTTCATGTTCGCCGGAAGGGTTCTGCGCTTCGAGGGTATCCGCGACAATGAGTGCTTCGTGTCGAATGCTCCCGGAAGCGAAGCAAAGGTCCCCTACTATGGCGGCGGCAAATTCCCGCTTTCGACTTATCTCGCCGAGCAGGTGCGCGCCATGCTCGACGATCCGCAGCGCTGGAAGAAGCTGCCCGAGCAGGTGGCCGATTGGCTGCGGTTTCAGGCCGATAAATCCGTCCTGCCGAAACGGGACGATCTGCTGATCGAGACCTTTCCACGCGGAAACCGGCACTATCTCGTAGCCTATCCATTCGAAGGCAGGCTCGCGCATCAGACGCTGGGCATGCTGCTGACGCGCCGCCTGGATCGAGCGGGCGCCAAACCGGTCGGGTTTGTTGCCACCGACTATGCGTTGGCTATTTGGTCGCTGGCCGACATGGGCTGGATGTTCAAAAACAAAAAACCATCGCTGGCTGCGCTCTTCGATCAGGACATGCTCGGTGACGATCTCGAGGCATGGTTTGCCGACAGTTGGCTGCTCAAGCGCACCTTCCGCAACTGCGCGCTGATCTCCGGACTGATCGAGAAACGTCATCCCGGCAAGGAGAAAAGCGGCCGCCAGGTCACCGTCTCGACAGACCTGATCTATGACGTGCTGCGCAGCCACGAGCCCGACCACATCCTGCTCCAGGCGACGCGTGCCGATGCAGCGACCGGATTGCTCGATGTCAGCAGACTTGCCGAGATGCTCTCGCGCATCCGCGGTCGAATCGTGCATAAGGACCTGGAACAGATATCGCCGCTAGCCGTGCCGATCATGCTCGAAATCGGCAAGATGCCGGTGCATGGCGAGGCGGATGAAACGCTGTTGATGGATGCCGCCACCCTCGTTGAAGAGGCCATGGGGCCGGAGATGGCCGACTGAGAGAAGGCAAGAGGGGATGAATTTTTCGCTGTCGCGCGCAACGCTGATCGCCGAGGCCGACTTTGTCGGCATCGCCGGCGAACGCGCGGTTTGCGACCGGCGCGGCGTGCTCTATTTCCCCGATCTGCGGCTGCTTGCGGTCGCCGACCTGCATCTCGAAAAGGGCTCGTCCTTCGCCAGGCGCGGCGCGCTGATCCCGCCTTATGACACAGGTGCGACCTTGCTGCGCCTGCAGGCCGTGATCGCCGACTACGGTCCGCGGATCGTTGTCAGCCTTGGCGACTCCTTCCACGACGGCGGCGGCGCCGAGCGCATGCATCTAAGCTTCCGCGAGCGGCTGGAGGCGATGATAGCCGGCCGCGACTGGTTCTGGGTTGCCGGCAACCATGATCCGGATGCTCCCGCCGACCTGCCTGGCGAGACGGTGAGGGAACTCGCGATCGGTTCGCTTGTCTTCCGCCATGAACCATCCAAGCTGCGGGTGGAAGGCGAGATCGCCGGCCATCTGCATCCCTGCGCCCGCATCGTCCAGCGCGGCCGCTCGGTCAGGCGGCGCTGCTTCGCCGGTGACGGCGGCCGCATGATCATGCCGGCCTTCGGCGCCTATACCGGCTCGCTCAACGTGCTCGACCGCGCCTATGCCGGACTGTTCCGCCTGGAAACGCTTGTTGCCTACATGCTGGGTGCGGAGCGCATCTTTGCCATTTCCGGCTCGATGCTGCGGCCGGGCTGAAGCGGCTTCATCTGCCGTAATAGAGCGTGACGGTGTGCTTTGCCTCGGCGAAGAACAGCCAGCGTTCGACCAGCATGCCCACGAATTGCATAAGCGCTGCAAGCAGTGATGCGGCTGCTGCGAAAGGCCATGGCAAGGCGAAGGCGATCACGAGCAAGATGGCCGGCACGGCGAAGGCCAGCACCTGCGTGATTCGCCTCAGCTTCGCGCTATGCTTGCGCGCAATGCGAAAACCCATCTCCTTGAGCAGGTAGTTTTCTTCGGTGTGCGGCCATTCGATGGACCGCACAGTGCCGCCGGCGAGGCCGGTCGCCGTGTTGCCCGTGGTCGGGATTTCCAGCTTGTCGTTGTAGTGCCAGGTCGCAAGCTTCCAGCCCCACCCGGCGAGCGTGGCAAGCAGCGCGCCGGCCAGAACCAAGGTTGATCCGGTGCCGAAGCTTCGCAGCAGGCCGTTGAGCAGCAAGCCACCCGTCATTACCGAGAAGATAAGATAAGCCGGCAAAGTATAACGGCTGTGCCACTGCGCGATCGGTTTCAGCGAGGCATAGATCATTCCGGTCGTACAGACTGTCACGACGCCGCCGGCGGCAGCCAGCAGGCCAACGATGGCCACCCAACCGCCGCTTTTGCCCATCAGCACCCAGCCAATGCCGAACAGCCCGGCCGGGATGAAGGTCGCGACCGAGGCGACCCCTTCGCGCGACAGCCAGGAGCTTCGCCATTGAGAGAAGGCGCGCCAGGCGCGTTCAGGGCGGCCGAGATGGCCGGTCGAGGAGAGCAGGCCGGCCACGATCAAGCCAAGCGAAAGCGCCATGCCGACGAGCCCGAGCGAGAAATCGGGTGCGATGAATCCCAGCCCGCCAAGGACGCCGAGCAGCGCCAGCAGGCCGTAGCCAGCCCCGGTGGCGGTGGTGAAGAACACGACGGAATAGGCGGGATGCATGGCTGGGCGAATTCAGTTCGAAAGCATGCGGTCGATCCAGCCGAGGAAGCCTCCGTCGGCCCGGATCGGTTCCAGCGCCGGCGCGTCCACCTTCGCCGCGCGCTCGGTGCGGGCACGCGGGGGCAGGTATTTGTTGGTCGGCTTGTAGCCAAGCTCGGGCATCAACTCGACGCCGCCACGCTCTTCTACCAGGTGCGAGATTGCCGAGGCGGGATCGCCCAGATCGCCGAAATGCCGAGCGCTGGTCGGGCAGGCGGCGACGCAGGCCGGCACGCGGTCCTCTGTCGCCAGATTGTCGTTGTAGATGCGGTCCACACAGAGCGTGCATTTCTTCATCACGCCGACATCCGTATCGAATTCGCGCGCGCCATAGGGACAGGCCCAGCTGCACAGCTTGCAGCCGATGCACTTGTCCTCGTCGACCAGCACGATCCCATCGGAGGCGCGCTTGTAGGAGGCGCCGGTCGGACAGACGGTGACGCAGGCTGGCTGCTCGCAATGCAGGCAGGAGCGCGGGAAGTTCACCGTGCGGCCGCCTTGTTCGGTCGTGTGCTCATAGCTGTGCACGCGGTTGAACCAGACGCCGTCGACACGCCCGCCATACGGATCGATGTCGGTCAGCGGCGCCATGTGTCCGCCGGTGTTCCATTCCTTGCAAGCGGTGACGCAGGCCTGGCAGCCGACGCAGGTGTCGAGGTCGATGACGAGGCCGAGCTTCTTCTCGGTTTGGGCGGGAAGGCAGGTCATTCGGCGGCTTCCCTTTTTATGCGGAATCCATCGCCGAAGCGAAGCACATCCGGTGACGGCTCGAAATTTGGCGGCTGCCGCAAGCGCTCGAATTGCGGCTCGGCGAAGCCGGCCTCTTCCGCCGCGCATTTGGCGATACGCACGCGCACGTCGAACCATGCCGCCTGTCCGGTGACGGGGTCGGAGTTCGAATAGCGCTTGTCGTTGACGGTAGCCGCGGTCTGGTCGCCGATGATGTGATTGAGCAAGAAGCCGCGATTGCTCTCTGCGGCGTCGTCCTTCAGCCCCCAGCTGCCGCGCCGCTTGCCGATAGCGTTCCAGGTCCAGACAGTGTCCGGGTTGACGCCGTCGATCAGCTTGATCTGACCCTTCACGCGGCCGTTGATGCTTTCGATCCACACCCAGTCGTCGTCGGCCAGCCCAAGCCTCGCTGCCGTCCGCCGGTGCACGAACAGCCGGTTCTGGCTGGTGATTTGTCTCAGCCACGCATTCTGCGAGCCCCAGGAATGGTACATATGCATCGGCCGCTGCGTCAGCGCATGCAGCGGATATTTCTGGAGATCGACGGCGTCGTCCTCGAAGGACGCGTACCAGAACGGCAGCGGGTCCATATAGGCTTCGATCCGGTCGCGCTCGGCCTCCGGCGGCTGCACCTTGCCATGACCGCGCGCGGCGAGGCGAAAGCGCTGCATCGGCTCCGAATAGAGCTGGAAGATGATCGGATCGGCCTTGGAGATGAATCCCATCTGCACGGCAAAGTCGAGATAGGCGCGGTTGCCCATCTTGTAATAGCGCTGGTCGTCGGCGAACTCGTGGTGCCAGAAACCGCCATTGTCGATGTAGCGCTGCAACTGGTCCGGGTTCACCTCGCCTTTGCCGATCGCGTCGCCGTTCTTACCGCGCCAGCCGGCAAGCGGGCCGATGCCGGGCGTGCGCTCGTGGTTGACGATGTAGTCGGCATAGTCGCGGTATTTCGCCGAACCGTCTTCGTTGGCGAAACCAGGCAGGCCGAGCCGCGCACCGAGCTCGATCAGCACCGACTGGAACGGCCGGACATCCCGGTCCGGCTGCACCACCGGGTGACGGATGGCATCGCCCGGCCCGTCGGCATGGCTGATCGGCCGGTCGAGCAGGCTGATGCAGTCGTGCCGCTCGAGATAGGTCGTGTCGGGCAGCACCAGGTCGGCGAACGGCACCGTCTCGGAATAATAGGCGTCGGAATAAATGATGAAGGGGATCTTGTAGTCGCCCGCCTCGTCCTTGTCGGTGAGCATACGAACCGTCTCGACGGTATTCATCGAGGAGTTCCAGGCCATGTTCGACATATACATCATCAGCGTGTCGATCGGATAAGGATCGCCGGCCCAGGCATTGCGGATGACGCTGTGCATCAGGCCGTGGGCCGCAAGCGGCGCCTCCCAGGAATAGGCCTTGTCGATGCGGATCGGTGTGCCGACCTCGTCGACGAGCAGATCGTCGGGCCCTGAGACGAAGCCGAGCGGCATACCCTCCAGCGGCGTCATCGGGCGGACGTTCTTGCCTGCGGGCTTTGGCCCCGGCGGCGCGCAACGCGGATAGGGCGGCTTGAAGCGGAAGCCGCCGGGCACGTCCACCGTGCCGAGCAGAACCTGCAGCAGGTGGATGGCGCGGCAAGTATGAAAGCCGTTGGAATGGGCCGAGATGCCGCGCATGGCATGCATCGACACCGGCCGGCCCTTCATCGTCTCGTGCCGACGGCCGGCCCAATCGGTCCAGGCGACCGGCAGCTCGATCGCCTGCTCGAAGGCGATATGCGCCAGCTCCGCCGCGATCCGTCGGATGGTGTCGGCGCCGACCCCGCAGCGCTCCGCCACCGCCTCCGGCGAATGGCTTTCGTGCAGGTATCGGTCGGCGATCAGCTGAAATACCGGTGCGCAGCGGCGGCCATTGACCGTGTAGCTGCCGGTCAGTGCTGGTTTGGCATCCGGATCGGCGGCATTGACGGGCGCCTTCGCCACCCTGTCCCAAGCCAACAGGTTGCCGTCATCATCGCGCATGAACAATCCGTCATCGGCGGAACCGGGCTCCTGTACGACAAGCACCGGCGCGTTGGTGTAGCGCAGCAGATAGTCGAGATCTATGCTGCCGGCCTTGAGCAACTCATGGACGAGCGCCAGCACGAACAGTCCGTCCGTGCCGGGTCGTATGCCGATCCAGTCATCGGCAATCGCGTTGTAGCCGGTGCGGCAAGGGTTGATCGACAGCACCTTGGCGCCGCGCGCCTTGAGCTTGCCGAGGCCGATCTTGATCGGATTGGAATCATGATCCTCGGCGACGCCGAACAGCATGAAGTATTTTGTGTTGTCCCAGTCGGGCTCGCCGAACTCCCAGAACGAGCCGCCGATCGTGTAGAGCCCACCGGCCGCCATGTTGACCGAGCAGAAGCCGCCATGGGCGGCGAAGTTGGGCGTACCGAACTGGCTCGCCCACCAGCCGGTCAGCGACTGCGACTGGTCGCGCCCGGTGAAAAAGGCAAGCTTTCTCGGATCGGTGCGGCGGACCGCCGACAGCCGCTCGGTGGCGATGGTGAGCGCTTCGTCCCATTCGATCTCGCGAAACTCGCCGGAGTCACGAGGCCCTGTGCGCAGCAGCGGCTTCCTCAGCCGCGCCGGGCTGTAATGCTGCATGATGCCGGCGCTGCCCTTGCCGCAGATCACACCCCGGTTCACCGGGTGGTCTTTGTTGCCGTTGATGTAGCGCACCTTGCCGTCCTTGATGTGGACGTCGATGCCGCAGCGGCAGGCGCACATGTAGCAGGTGGTTTTGGCGATGCGGTCGGACACGCTCGGCGAGGTCTCGACGCCGTCGCCTTCGTCAGGCGCCTGGCTGTCGGCCAGCGGCCGCTGCGAGGGCGCGGAGTTTGCGCCGCGTGGTTCAGCTAGGCTCATGATCCGCGAACGCTCTTGCCGCTTGCCATCTTGGCCTTCGTCTTCGGACCGGGCCCGCGCATATAATGCAGCTCAGGATGGTAGCGGTCGCCGGCGAGCTGCCGCTTCAGCTGGCGGCTCCAATGCGCGAAAAGGGATTTGAAGCGCCCGATCATTTCCAACCTTGGCGGCAGAACGGCCAATTTTTTCCAAGCTCGGGTAAAAAGTTAGAACAAAGCGATTGATCTGTCTAACAAGCCGCTCTTGTAATTCCGATCGATTTTCCTTCTTAGTTGGCCATGACCCTCGATCAGCTTCGCATCTTCGTCGCCGTCGCCGAGCATGGCCACATGACCAAGGCGGCCGACCTGCTCGGCATCTCGCAATCGGCCGCCTCTGCCGCCATCCGCGCGCTCGAAAGCCATCATGGCGTGCGGCTGTTCAACCGGGTCGGCCGCAACATCGAGCTCGCGCAGACCGGCCACCGCTTCCTGCCCGAAGCCAAGGCTGTTCTGGAACGGGCAGCGGCTGCCCACGACGTGCTGGAGCATGTTTCCCAGACCATCACCGGCAGCCTGTCGATATCGGCCAGCCAGACCATCGCCAGCTACTGGCTGCCGAGGCGCCTGGCATCCTTCCACGAAGCCTATCCGGCGGTGCGCCTGAGCGTCACCATCGGCAACACGCGGCAGGTCGAGACCAATGTGCTGGACGGCCGGGCCGATTTCGGGCTGGTCGAGGGCCGCACCGAGTCCGACATATTGCGGCGCGCCACGGTCGATGAGGATCGCCCCATGCTGGTCGTGGCGGGCTCACATCCCGAGCTTCCGACGACGCCGGCTGGAAACCTCGACATCAGGTCGTTGCGCTGGATCATCAGGGAGGGCGGGTCGGGCACGCGCGAGGCGCTGGAGGATTTTGCGCGCAGTGAAGGGGTTCCGCCGGCGGAGTTGCAGATCTTTCTTGTTCTGCCCAGCAACGAGGCTGTGCGTCAGGCGGTGGAGGCTGGTGCCGGCGCGACTATAATTTCCGAGCTCGTCATTGCGCGTTCGCTGGCGGAAGGCAGCTTGCGATCCGTGCCGGTCATTCTGCCGAAACGCGATTTCGCCATGATTACCCATCGCGACCGGCAGGCGAGCCTCGCGCAAATGGCGCTCAAGGCGCATCTCACCGGCAAGCAGAACGCGTCGTCAACGGGGAGGGGCTAGAGCAAGGAAGCGTCAGGCGAATTTGCGCCGCGCATCAAGCGCGAGCCCAAGCCCGACCGAGCCGAACATATCGCCTTCGATAACCGAGGCCTGCGGCACCAGCGAAAGGATCCGCCGCTTTGCCAGCGGGATCGCCGTCGAACCGCCGGTGAGGAACACAGCGGTGATGGCCGAAGCGGGAACGCCTGCGTCGGCAATCGTTTGCCTGACCGTCGCGGCCACCCGTTCGATATCGCCGCCGATCGTCTCTTCCAGGCCGGCGCGCGTGATCCCGGCCGCGAAGCGTACGCCGGGCAGCGACACCTTCACCTCGGCCCAGGAATGTTCTGTCAGCGCGATCTTGGCCCGTTCGACCAGGCCGGCCATCGCATGGCCGTAACGATGCTCGACAATGTGGATGAAGCGGTCGACGAGATCGGCGCGCTCGGCTTCGAAGCGGATCTGCTTCAAATCCGACATCGCCTTCGCGGTGTAAATGAGATTGATGCGCTGCCAGGTGGCGAGGTCGATGAAATAACTTGCCGGCAGATTGCGCTTGCCGTCCTTGGTCGGGGTCAGATAGCCGAGCTCGGGCATGATATGGGCGATGCTAAGCAGCCGGTCGAAATCCGTGCCGCCGATATGGATGCCGCGATTGGCCAATATGTCGCCCTTGCGGTCGTCCGAGCGGGCGCGCTCCGGCGAGACGCGCACGATCGAGAAGTCGGAGGTGCCGCCGCCCATGTCGACGATCAGCGCCAGCTCTTCGCGGGCGACATTCTGTTCGTAGTCGAGTGCGGCCGCGATCGGCTCGAACTGGAAGGCGATGTGCTTGAAGCCCTGCGCGCGCGCTGCCTTTTCAAGCTCGCTTTGCGCTTTGGCGTCGGCGTCGGCATCGTCATCGACGAACTGCACGGGGCGGCCGAGCACGACGCGTTCGACCGGGCCGCCGGCATCCTCTTCCAGCCGCTTCTTCAAATGGCTGATGAATAAACCGATGATGTCGGTGAAGCCGATCAGGCGCGCCTTGATGCGCGTCTTCTCGTTGGCGAGCGAGCTGCCGAGAACGCTTTTCAGCGAGCGCATCAGCCGGCCCTCCACGCTGTCGGTGTAGTCGGCGATTGCGCGGCGGCCGAAATAGGTGTGGCCGTCCTCGAAGTTGAAGAAGACGGCGCTCGGCAAAGTGGGCTGTTCGCCCTCCAGCGCCACCAGTTGCGCCCGGCCGTTGCGGATCACGCCCACTGTGGAATTGGACGTGCCGAAATCGATGCCGCCGAATGCTGGATGCATAGCAGCCTCCTGTCATTGGTTTCGTCGCAGCGCATCGCCGGCGTCGAAAAACGCGCCGTCACCCGGTCGCCGGACCGCTCTGCCGAATTGAATGTGTGCTTGTCCCCGAGTTGGGAGGCGGCGACTTATCCCAAATCCGGGAACAGGGGAACCCTCATTCGCGCGAAAAACGTCAATCCTTGCGGAAAACGATGCGTCCGAGCCAGCCGGTGAGCATGGCAAGGGACACGGCGAACACGCCGTAGAGGAAGGAATAGTCGTGCGCGACGCGGAAGATCGACTGTTCGAAACCGGACTTGCGGATTTCGAGCTGGGCCGAGCTCTCCTTCACGAACATGCCGCTCTTGAACAGGAAGGCGCGTGCCTTATGGGTGCCGACCGGGATGTTGGGCGCGAGCCGGACGGTGGCGCGGAACAGGTTCTGCGACAGGAACTGGACGCCCCCGACATTCTCGCTGTAAAGGCCGGTCGCCGTCTTGCGCTCGCGAAGTGCCGAGGTGAATTCCTCGATCGTGATCGGGCTGTCGCTGGGCTCGGCCGGTTGCATGTAGAGGTTCGAAGCGCCGAGCGACAGCTGCTTGTAGCTGTTCGGCTCGGTGATGTCCTGCAGCGGGCGGGTCGTCGCCACCGAGTAGGATACCGGCACGTTCTCGAAAGTCTCCGATTCCAGATTGATCCAGACGCCGAGCACCCTGTCCTTGCGGCGCACGACGACGGGGCGGGCGGGACCCTCCAGCACGACGATGACATCGTAGCGTCCCTGGCGCGCGATCAGCGGATCGGGATTTTCGAGCGAGCCGAAAATGGTGAGGTCAGCGCCGGAAAACCCGGCGGTAATCGAAATGGCGTCGGTCGACAGGCCGATCTGGATGCTTTCCGTCGCCGGCGTCTGTGCCGCCGCCGGCAGTGCTGCGGCAGCGAGCGACAGGATGGCGGCTGCGAACGCTCTCAACGGCCCCATCAGGTCAGGCCCGCGAGCGAATAGCGATTGGGAGGCGTCACGAAGAGGTCGATGGCCAGACGGATGGCGACGGCCAGAACCAACAGCGCCAGAAGCGCCCGCAACTGCTCGCCCCGCAGCCGCTGGCCCGCCTTGGCGCCATATTGCGCGCCGGCAACGCCGCCCGCCATCAGCAGGAAGGCCAGGATCACGTCGACCGTCTGGTTCGTCGTGGCATGCACCAGCGTGGTGTAGGCCGAGGTGAAGATGATCTGGAACAGCGAGGTGCCGATAACGACGTTGGTCGGCACCTTGAGCAGGTAGATCAGCGCCGGCACCATGATGAAGCCGCCGCCGACGCCCATGATCGACGACAGGAAGCCGATTGCCGCGCCGAGGCCGAGCACCGGGATGATACTGACGAACAGCTTCGAGGCGCGGAAGCGCATCTTGAACGGCAGCCGGTGGATCCAGTTGTGCTGGCCGGATTTCTTCAGCACCGGCGCCGCGCCGCTGCGCGAGGCGCGCAGCGCGTTGACGCTCTCGACCAGCATCAGCCCGCCAACGGTGCCGAGCAGCGCGACGTAGAGCAGCGAAATGAAGAGGTCCAATTGGCCGAGCCGGCGCAGCAGCGCAAAGACATAGATGCCGGCGGTCGAGCCGACAATGCCGCCGGCCAGAAGCACTCCGCCGAGCTTGAAGTCGAGCGTGCCGCGCTTGAAGTGCGACAGCGCGCCGGAGAAGGAGGAGGCTATGACCTGGTTGGCCCCCGTGGCCACCGCGATCGCCGGGGGGATGTTGTAGAAGATCAGGAGCGGCGTGATCAGGAAGCCGCCGCCGACCCCGAACATGCCCGACAGGAAACCCACCGCCGCGCCGAAACGAAAACCGTCTCAATCAGTTAACAGGCAAATCTGTGGCAAGCCGTCGCGGAAGCGACGCGCCTGCCGTTATTTGTGCGCAAGCAGCGCCTTGACGAGCGGCGCATCGATCTCGCCGGTCGGCTTCATCTTGTTGTCGGTCTGAAAGGCAATGATCGCGTTCTTGGTCTTGTCGCCCATCACGCCGTCGGCGCCGCCGGCATCATAACCGTTCTTATTGAGGATCAGCTGGATGTTCTTCACCGCCTTCTTCATGTCGATGCCGGCGGTGGTCTGCGGCGTGCTGTCCTGCCAGGATTCCGGAATGTCGGCCGAGTTGCTGGCTGCGTTGAGCGGCTTTGCCTTCCACAGGTCCGTGGCGGCGCGCGCCCGCTCGAGCTGCTCGGGCCTGAGCGCATTGGCGATCTCGTCGCGTTTGGCCGCAGCGTCCTTGTCGCCGGTCTTGGCGACGAGAGCGAACCATTTGTAGGATTCCTCCAGGTTCTGCTTCATGCCGACGCCCTTGGCCGAAAGGATGCCGAGATTGAACTGGCTGTCCTTGACGCCGAGGTCGGCCGCCTCCTGGAACCAGTGCGCCGCCGACTCATTGTCGGTCACGCCGTCCGCCGCCATGGCGAACAGAACCGCCAGATTGTGCATGGCGCTGGCGTTGCCCTGTTCCGCCGCGAGTTGGTAATAGGTCTTGGCTTTCTTGATGTCGCGCGCGACGCCGATGCCCTTCTCGTAAAAATTGCCGATGCGGTATTCGGCCGGTGCGAAGCCCAGTTCGGCGGATTTCTCATACCATTTGGCGGCCGCCGCCATGTCTTCCTTGACGCCGCGCGATTCCGCGTAGCGCGAGCCGATCTCGAACAGCGCCTTGGCGTCACCGCCTGCGGCCGCGTCGTGCAGCGCCACCGGACCGATATCGGCCGGGACATCGATCTTGGCGGCCGAACTTGCCGTCTGGCCGCCGCCCGGCGGGACGGTGCCCGTGGTATCGGCGGACGTGGTTGCCGGTGTGCCGGCCGAGGAAGCACCGGCTGCGGCGGCACCGGGCATTGCTGTGCTCGCCGGCGCGCCGATGGTGGGCTGCGCGTCGCCGTCCGTGTCCATGGCAGGCCCGTTCGCAGCCGGAGAGACTGGCTCCGAGGGTGTCGCCGAAGCCATCGGCGCGGGCCGGGCTGGCGCGGACGGAGTCGCCGGAGCAGGCGCCGGTTCGGCTGGCGCCGCGGCCGCGGGCATTTCGGGTGCGGATGGCTGAAAGTCGGCCTGTGGCGTTGGATCGTCCTTCGACGGCTCGGCCTGCCTGACGGCACGCGCCGGCGCGCTCTCGGGCTTCGCAGTGCCCGTGTCGGGCTTGGGCGTGCTGACATCGAGCGAGGCGGTTTCGACCGATTGGGTGGAGACGATCGGCGCGACGTCGTTGCTGGCGACCGGCGCGGGGTCGGAGAAGAATGCCTTGCCGAGCTGCAGGCCGGCCAGTGCCATCATGATCGCGGCCGCCGCCATCAGGATCGGCTTGCGCCGCGCCTTGAGCAGATCGCCGATTCTGAGCGCCTTCACCGGGCCGGTCATCGTCGACTGCCGCTTCAGCGCGTCGGCTTCCGCGGCGGCGGCCTGCGCCGCGCGGCGGGCGGCCGCGATGAAATCGGATTTGGCGGCATCTGTCTCGCTGCGCTTGGCCGGCTGACCGCCGCGCTCGTCGCGCACGCGCTTCATGATGGCGTTGAGGTCCGGCGCGCCGGAACCAGGTTCGAGCGGCCGGTTGGCGGCTCTCGGATCGAGCGGTTCGTCGATGTCGACGGTCGGAACGTCGCCGGCCGGTGCCGAGCCGGCAAGCGGCGGCGTGTCCTCGTTCTTCTTGCCCTTGAAGGCACGCGCCAGTCCGCTGAACATCGACTTCTTGCGGCCGGTGGTCTCAGCCTTCTCGCCAATTTCGTCTGATCCGAGCGCAGCCATTGCGGCGGCGGCCGCGGCCTCGGCGGGCGTGCGAGCGGCAGCTTCGCCGCGCATTACAGGTTCGCCACGCGTAACAGATTCGCCACGCGTAACAGGTTCGCTACGCGTAACAGGTTCGCCCGGTGCAGCCGGCTCGTTTCGCGAAACCGGATCGTGGCGCAGGATGGAGGCGGCGCGCGCATCGAGATCGGCGATGTCTCCGGTCAGTGGCAGCGGCTGGTCGATATCCATCGACGGCGCGTCCTGGACGGCGATCTTGCCGGTGCGGGCGGCCCGCTTGCCGCCCGGCTGCGGGTCGATCAGTTCGCTGACCGCTTCACTGGGACCTTCGGCCTCCAGCGAGCCGAGCCGGTCGACGATCTTGAGCAGCGTGTCGTGGATCGCCTCGAACGTGCGCGAATTGCGCTCGTCGGAACGGCGGGTGAGCGCTTCGAGCGTCTTCAGGTCCTGCGCGAGCCCGCTCACGGCGGCTGCGTTGGAAGCAGCCGTGCCGGAACTCGATTCGCCCAGCGACCGCACGGCGTTCTCCGCAGCCTCGCGCGCGACGGTGAGGATGGAATCGCGCGTGCCGGCCAGCGACTTCTCGATCTCGTCGAGGCGGGGGCTGATGTCCTCGAAATCGGGAAGCGGTGCGCTCGGCTTCGAAAGATGCGCCGAAAGGGCGGTCACCTGCGACTCAAGGCTGCGGATCAGTGCCGGATCAATGCCGGCGACCTGCGCGGCGGAGGATTCCAGCCGGCTGGAGATGTCCTCGAGCCGGCTTTCCAGGCCACGGATCGCCATCTCGTTGGCGGGATCGGGCGCGCGCGTCTCGATGCGCTTGGCAAGCGCGGTGAAGCGGGCGTCGATCGCCTCCATGATGCCAGCGCCGTCGTCCTGCCGCATGCGCTGGTCGAGCCTGTCGGCGACTTCGTCCAGCCGCCGCTCGAGGTCGCGGAACAGCAGGTTGCTCTGCTCGATGGCATCGCCCTGGCGGCGCTCGAGCAGCGTGGACAGCGCGTCGAAGCGCTGCTCCAGGCCCTGGAAGATGTGGTCGGCGTCGGGCATCGCCGGCGCGCGGTCTATCTTGTCGGTGATCAAAGCAATCTGCTTGCCGAGACGCTCCATCGCCTGCTCCGGCAGATGGGCGCGCCCGGCGAGCTCGTCCACACGGCTGGACAGAAGGTTGAGGCGGTCGATGACCTCGGCGCCGGGACGCGACTGCGCGACCTCCTCGATCTGCTCCGCCAGCGAGGCGATCCGTTTCTCGATTCGCCCGAAGGTTTCCGGATCGAAGGCATTGGCCTGCGCGGCCACCGTCGAGGCGACGATGGCGCGCGAGATCTCGTCCAGCCGCTCGTCGATCATGGCAAGCGTCTCGCCGCCGCGCATCGTTTGCTGGCTGGCGAAACGGTCGACCGCTCCGGCGAGGGTGCGCACCTTTTCCTCCAGCGAGGCGAGCGACAGCGATTGCGGCAGGTTGTTGACCGCGCTGCTGATCTGTTCGAGGCGGTCGGTCAGCGCCGAAAGGTTGGGACCCTCGGCGCGCTGGCGCTGGTCGGCGTCGACGCGATCCTCGAAGGCGCTCCAGCGGCGATCGAAATCGTCCCAGCGGCGGTCGACGGCCTGCACGCTTTGGTCGACGGCCCGCACGCTTTCCTCGCGCGCCAGCGTGTCGAGCGCCGCCTTGACCTGCTCCAACTCCAGCCGCAGCAGGTTGACGCTGCGATCGTCGCTTTTTTCGGCAAGCGTGTGGATGGCGCCGGAAAGCCGTTCGAACTCGAGGCCGAGCTCGGCGCTGTTCTTGTCGGCGGGGGCACCATGCTGGCTCGCCGCCTGCATGGCGCGATCGATATCCTGACGCAGCGCGTCGAATTCGCGCTGCAGGCCGGCGGTCATCTGATGGCGCAACTCCTCGCGCAGTCCGCGCAATTCGACCGCGATCTTGCCAACCATCGCGACGCCGTCTTCCTGTCCGCGCACCCGGTCGATGTCGCGGGCAATGGCCTGATAATTGGGGCCGAAGTCGGAAGCTGCGGCCGCCGGGTTCTGCGGCCCGCGGTTTTGCGGTCCGCGATTTTGGTCCCTCTGCGTGGTGTAGGGTTCCTCGTACCAGCGGGGCGAACCATAAGGTTGCGCGGCCGCATAGCGCGGCTCGGGGGCCGGCCGCCGCGGATCGGGGCGCTCGGGCGTGTCGCTGCGCGTCCGCTCCAGCCGCTGCTCCAGCGTTTCGAGCGAGCGGCTCAGATCCTCCAGCGAGGTCTGCGACCGGCGCTGCCTACCGGCGTTGAGTGTATCGAGATAGGACCGCTTGCTGTTCATCGATGCGCCCGTGTTCAGAATGACCGGCTGAGACCGGTTTCCCAGAGTCTGCCGGGACGAAGGCGTCCGCGCGGTTTTGCTGCGGAGGAAGACGGGCTTCCCGGGTTTCTCACCCACGCTTCGAAAACCGTGAAAAATTCGCTACAGGATAAACACGGGTGACCGACATGCGCACATTTCGCCCAACGTGGTAAACAAGGCGTTAACCAAGCTTAAGAAGTGGCGCATAATCCTAACCCGCCCGCCCCAATGGCATCCGAGTGCGGCATAAAGGAGTGTTTCCGACAACGCCCTTGCGTCAGGTGCCGGCTGTCGGTATAGAATTGACGTAAACGTAAAAGGTGCGAAGCCGTGCCTCTTGCGATTGAATTGTCGAAACCACGATTGGAAGCACGCCCCCGCTTCCACTCAGGCGACGTTTGGTCCGTGACCGCGACGCCATCAGGGGAAAGCCAGTGACCATGAAACTTGTTTCGCCCGGCGAAGCCGCGGCCAATAGCAATCACATATCGGTCGAGACCGACGAAGAATTCGTCCGTATCGGCGAGATGGCCAAGAAGTACGGCGTGACCTTGCGCACGCTGCGATTCTACGAGGACAAGGGCCTGCTCAATCCGAAGCGCGACGGCTCGACCCGTCTCTACACGCGCCGCGACAAGGCCCGGCTGAAGCTGATCCTGCTCGGCCGCAAGGTCGGTTTCTCGCTGCGGGACGTCAAGCAGATGATGGATCTTTACGATCCGACCGGATCCAACACCAAGCAGTTGCGGCTGGCGCTCGACAAGTCCGAGAAGCAGCTTGCCCGCTTGCAGAAGCAGCGCGCGCTGATCGATGAGGCTATCAGCGACCTGAGCAATTCGATGGCGATCGTTCGCCAGATGCTGGCCGAGCGGGCCGCGCCGCAGGCAAGCGCCGCCGGCTGATCTCACGCTAACGGCATAGCCTAGGATAGAGAAAGCCGCGTGGCTGCAGCCGCGCGGCTTTTTTGTTGCCTTGGAGCGAGCGCTAATCAAAAATTTCGGGCTGCGACGAAGTTGACGTTTACGCAAACGTCAATATTTGCTATCGGGGGCATCGACATTGGCTCGGCCTCCCATCCACATCCGGATCGGAAACTTGCTGGCCGGCCGGGACCGCAAGGGTGGAGGAAGGCATGACGATCTACAGGGCGCCCGTCCAGGACACGCTGTTCGTGCTCAACGACGTGCTCGGCTACCAGCGCTATTCTAATCTTCCGGGCTTCTCGGACGCTACGCCGGACGTCGTCGAGGCGATCCTTGCCGAAGGCGCCAAGCTAGCCGAAAACGTCATGCATCCGCTGAACCGGGTCGGCGATATGGAAGGCTGCGTGCGCCATGAAGACGGTAGCGTGACCACGCCCAAGGGATTCAAGGACGCTTTCAGCCAGTATCGCGAGGGCGGCTGGATGGGCCTAGCGGCACCGGCCGAGTTCGGTGGCCAGGGTCTGCCCTATACAGTCCACACCGCGGTCTCCGAATACATGGTGTCCGCCAATATGGCGCTGATGATGTATCCCGGCCTCACGCAGGGCGCGATCGCGGCCATTGTCACCCATGGCACGGACGAGCAGAAGGCCACCTGGTTGCCCAGGCTGATCGAGGGCGCCTGGACCGGCACCATGAATCTCACCGAGCCGCATTGCGGCACCGATCTCGGCCTGCTGCGCACCAAGGCGGTGCCCAATGGCGACGGCACCTACAGGATTTCCGGCCAGAAGATATTCATCTCCGCCGGCGAGCACGACATGGCCGACAACATCGTCCATCTGGTGCTGGCCCGCGTCGAAGGGGCGCCGGAAGGCGTCAAAGGCATCTCGCTGTTCATCGTGCCGAAGTTCAAGCTCGACGACTCGGGCAATGTCAGCGCGCGCAACGCGCTCTCCTGCGGCTCGATCGAGGAGAAGATGGGCATCCACGGCAACTCGACCTGCGTCATGAACTATGACGAGGCCGAAGGCACTTTGCTCGGCGAGTTGAACGGTGGCCTGAAGGCCATGTTCACGATGATGAACGAGGCCCGCCTGGGCGTTGGTCTGCAAGGGCTCTCGGTCTCGGAGATCGCCTATCAGAACGCGGTGTCTTACGCCAAGGACCGCCTCCAGGGGCGCTCGCTGTCGGGCATCAAGGCACCGGACAAGAAGGCCGACCCGATCATCGTCCATCCCGATATCCGCCGCTCGCTGATGACCATGAAGGCGTTCAACGAGGGCGGCCGAGCGCTGGCGCTGTGGACGGCGATCAAGTCGGACGTCGCGCACCGCTCCGGTGACGAAAGGGACCGCCAGTCGGCCGACGACTACACCGGTCTGCTGACGCCGGTGGTCAAGGGCGTGCTGACTGACAAGGGCTTCGATCACGCCGTGATGGCGCAGCAGGTGTTCGGCGGCCACGGCTACATCGAAGAACACGGCATGAGCCAGTTCGTCCGCGATGCCCGCATCGCCATGATCTATGAAGGCGCCAATGGCATTCAGGCGCTTGATCTGGTCGGCCGCAAGCTGGCACAGAATGGCGGCCGCGCCGTGCAGGCCTTCTTCAAGGAGGTCGGCGAATTCTGCGAGGAAAACCGCGCCGACGACAAAATGGCGCCCTTCACCAAGGCGCTGAAGAAGGGCCTCAACGACCTGCAGGCGGCGACCATGTGGCTGGTGCAGAATGCCATGGCCAAGCCCGACAATGCGGGCGCCGCCTCGACCGACTACATGCATCTCTTCGGCCTAGTGGCATTGGGCTACATGTGGGGCCAGATGGCCAAGGCCGCCCAAACGAAGCTCGCCGAAGGTGCCAATGGGGCCTCGTCGTTCTACGACAACAAGCTGGTGACGGCGCGCTTCTTCATGGAGCGGATCATGCCGGAGACCGCGACGCGCCTCGCCCGCATTTCCAGTGGCGCGGATACGCTAATGGCGCTGCCGGCGGAAGCGTTCTAGAAATGCTCGGCGTCCCCCTCCCCCTTGAGGGGAGGGTGGCCCGAAGGGCCGGGACGGGTCGCCCGCGACGAACTCGACGCCAATTCTGGCGACGCACCCTGGGAGAAGGACTAACACAATGCCCCGCACGCGGGTCAGTTTCGAGATGCGACAGAAAGCGCGCTCGCTTCGTCTGCACACGACGAAGGCCGAGTCCCTGCTGTGGTACGAATTGCGCGAGCTGACGGCTGATGGCCTGAAGTTCAGCCGGCAATCGCCGATCGGCCCGTACATTGTCGATTTCGTCTGCCCGAAGGTCAAACTGATCGTCGAGGTCGACGGCGACCTGCACGAAACCGAAGCTGGCAGACGTCATGATGTGAACCGCGACGCCTATTTGCGGTCACTCGGGTACGTCGTTGTCAGGATTGATAAGCCTGATGTCATTAACAGTGCATGGCATGTGGCGCAGTTTGTTAAGGACAAGGCGGAGCACCTCATCGGCGACCCCTCCCGGCCGCTTCGCGGCCACCCTCCCCTCAAGGGGGAGGGGGACGCCGGCGCAGTGGAGGAAACAGCATGACAAATCCAGCCGAAGTTCTTGGCCTGCCGAAGCCCGCCTGGGCGGCGGCCGAAGTCGGCATGCTCTACGAGATGGCGAGCCGCTTCATGTCGGAGGAGATCGCGCCGCGCTACGACGAGTTCGAGAAGAACGAGATTTTCGACCGCGAGAGCTGGCTGAAGGCGGGCGCCGCCGGCCTGCTCTGCGCCTCTATGCCGGAGAAATATGGCGGCTCCGGCGGCACCTTCGCGCATGAGAGCGCCATCATCGAGGCTATCGGCCACGTCGGGGTCGACGGCTTTGGCATCGGCCTGCACAACTCGATCGTCGCGCCATACATCCTGCATTACGGCTCCGAGGAGCAGAAAGAAAAATGGCTGCCGAAACTGGCGACCGGGGAGCTGATCGGCGCCATCGCCATGACCGAGCCCGGCGCCGGCTCCGACCTTCAGGGCGTCAAGACCCGTGCCGAGAAGGACGGCAATCACTACAAGCTCAACGGCTCCAAAACCTTCATCACCAACGGCCAGCTTGCCAACCTGATCATCGTCGTCACCAAGACCGATCCGGACAAGGGCGCCAAGGGCACCTCGCTGATCGTCGTCGAGACCGACGAGGTCGAGGGCTTCGAACGCGGTCGCAACCTCGACAAAATAGGGCTCAAGGCCAACGACACCTCCGAGCTGTTCTTCAACGACGTGCGCGTGCCGACCTCCAACCTGCTCGGCCATGAGGAAGGCAAGGGCTTCGTCCAGCTGATGCAGCAATTGCCGCAGGAGCGGCTGCAGATCGGCACCGGCGCGATCGCCATGATCGAGCGGGCGCTGGCGCTGACCATCGACTACGTCAAGGAGCGCAAGGCCTTCGGCAAGGCGATCATCGATTTCCAGAACACCCAGTTCAAGCTGGCCGAGCTGAAGACCGAGGCCACGATCGGCCGCGTCTTCTACAACGACTGCGTCGCCCGCCACATCGACGGCGGCCTCGACCCGGTCACCGCCTCTATGGCCAAATACTGGCTGTCCGACCTGCAGGGCAAAGTCGTCGACGAATGCCTTCAACTGCATGGCGGCTATGGCTACATGAACGAATATCCGATCGCCCGCATGTTCCGCGACGCCCGCGTCCAGCGCATCTACGGCGGCACCAACGAGATCATGAAATTGCTGATCGGGCGCTCTCTCTGAGCGCAGCGACCGGCAAATCCAAGGAGCACGAAAATGGCCGAAGCTTACGTCTATGACGCCGTGCGCACGCCGCGCGGCAGAGGCAAGAAGGATGGCTCGCTGCACGAGGTGCCGGCGGTGCGGCTCGCGGCAAAGACGCTTGAGGCGCTGCGTGATCGCAACGCGCTCGACACCGGCACGGTCGACGACATCATCTTCGGCTGCGTCGATCCGGTCGGCGAAGCGGGCTCGGTCATTCCGCGCGCCGCCGCCTTCGAGGCCGGCTACGACACCAGGGCGCCCGGCATGCAGATATCGCGCTTCTGCGCTTCCGGACTCGATGCCATCAATTTCGGCGCCGCCAAGATCGCGCAAGGCGCGGACGAGATCGTCATTGCCGGGGGCGTAGAATCCATGTCGCGTGTCGGCATGGGCATGTCCGGCGGCGCCTGGTTCATGGACCCCTCCGTCGGCCTACCCGGCTGGTTCGTGCCGCAGGGCATCTCGGCCGACCTGATCGCGACGAAATACGGGTTCAGCCGCGACGACGTCGACGCCTACGCCGTCGAGAGCCAGAAGCGCGCCGCCAAGGCGTGGGACGACGGCCGCTTCAAGAATTCGGTGGTCCCGATCAAGGACCAGAACGGCCTCACCATCCTCGACCGTGACGAGCACATGCGGCCTTCGACCGACATGCAGTCGCTCGCCTCGCTCAATCCGTCCTTCGTCATGCCGGGCGAGATGGGCGGCTTCGATGCGGTGGCCGTGCAGAAGCATCCGGAAGTCGAGGAAGTGAACCACGTCCACCATGCCGGCAACTCATCCGGCATCGTCGACGGCGCCGCTGCTGTACTGCTCGGCTCCAAGAAGGCCGGCAAGGCCATGGGCTTGAAGCCCCGCGCGCGCATCCGCTCGTTCGCCAATATCGGTTCCGAGCCGGTGCTGATGCTGACCGGCCCGGTCGACGTCACCGAAAAGCTCTTGAAGCGTGCCAAGATGAAGCTGTCGGACATCGACCTCTTCGAGCTCAACGAGGCCTTCGCTTCCGTTGTGCTGCGCTATATGCAGGCCTTCGACATCCCGCATGACCAGATCAACGTCAATGGCGGCGCGATCGCCATGGGCCATCCGCTCGGCGCCACCGGCGCGATGATCTTCGGCACGGTGCTGGACGAGCTGGAGCGCCGGGACCTGAACACCGCGCTGGTCACGCTCTGCATCGGCGCCGGCATGGGCACCGCCACCATCATCGAACGCGTCTGACGGGGAGAGAAAAGATGAGCTACACCAATTTCACCCTCGACGTGGACGCCGACGGGATCGCGCTGGTCACCTGGGACATGCCGGGCCGCTCGATGAACGTCTTCACCGAAGAGGCGATGCGCGAGCTCAACGCCATCGTCGATCGTGTGGCCGACGACGCCGCCATCAAAGGCGCGGTCATCACCTCCGGCAAGGACAGCTTCTCCGGCGGTGCCGACATCACCATGCTGCAGAAGATGCTCGCCACCTTCGCCGTCGAAAAGGAGAAGGACCTCGAAAAGGCGACCAAGGCGCTGTTCGACAATGCCGGCTATATGACCGGCCTGTTCCGCAAGATCGAGACCTGCGGCAAGCCGTGGGTATCGGCGATCAACGGCACCTGCATGGGCGGCGCCTTCGAGATGTCGCTCGCCTGCCATGGCCGCGTCGCGGCCGATTCCGACAAGGTGAAGATGGCGCTCCCCGAGGTGAAGATCGGCATCTTCCCGGGCGCCGGCGGCACCCAGCGCGTGCCGCGGCTGACCGATCAGCAGCAGGCGCTGCAGATGCTGACCAGCGGCCAGAATCTGACGCCGCAAAAGGCGAAGTCGATGGGCTTGATCCACGAGATCGCCGAGCCGAAGAAGCTTCTCGAGACCGCCAAGGCGATGATCAAAAACGGCCTGAAGCCGGTGGCGCCATGGGACGAAAAGGGTTTCAAGCTGCCCGGCGGTCCGATCTATTCGGCAGCCGGCGCCAATCTCTGGCCGCCGGCCATCGCCATCCTGCGCCGCGAGACCTATGGCAACTATCCGGCGGCCGCCGCGATCCTGAAATGCGTCTATGAGGGCCTGCTGGTGCCCTTCGACACCGGGCTCCGGATCGAGCAGCGCTACTTCACCGAGATCATGCAGACCAAGGAAGCGGCGGCGATGATCCGCTCGCTTTTCGTGTCGCTGCAGGAACTGAACAAGGGCGCGCGCCGCCCGACCGGCGTGCCGGACAGCAAGTTCAAGAAGATCGGCATACTCGGCGCCGGCTTCATGGGCGCCGGCATTGCCTATGTCACGGCCAGGGCCGGCATTCCGGTCGTGCTGCTCGACCGCGACATGGAGTCGGCCGAGAAGGGCAAGGCGCATTCCGACCGCCTGATTTCGGATCAGCTGAAGAAGGGCCGCGCCAAGCCCGAAGAGAAAGACAAGTTGCTGTCGCTGATCACGCCGACGGCCGACTATGCCGACCTTGCCGGCTGCGACCTTGTCGTCGAGGCGGTGTTCGAGGATTCAGGCGTGAAGAAGCTCGCCACCGAGAAGGCGGAAGCGGCGCTGAAATCCTCGGCGATCTTTGCCTCGAACACTTCGACCATTCCGATCACCTCGCTGGCGAAGAACTCGGCGCGGCCAAAAAACTTCATCGGCATCCACTTCTTCTCGCCCGTCGACAAGATGATGCTGGTCGAGATCATCCTCGGCAAGAAGACCGGCGACAAGGCGCTCGCCGTCGCGATCGACTTCGTACGCGCCATCAAGAAGACGCCGATCGTCGTCAACGACACGCGCGGCTTCTACGTCAATCGCTGCGTGCTGCGCTATATGTCGGAAGCCTACAAGATGCTGATCGAAGGCGTTCCTGCGGCGATGATCGAGAACGCCGCCAAGGCCGCCGGCATGCCGGTCGGCCCGCTGGCGCTGACCGACGAGACGGCGATCGACCTTGCCCAGAAGATCATGAAGCAGACCATCAAGGATCTAGGCGAGAAAGCCGTCGACCCGAAGCAGATGGCGCTGATCAATACCATGGTCGACACGCATGGCCGCTTCGGCCGCAAGAACGGCAAGGGCTTCTACGACTATCCTGCCAAGCCGGCGAAGAAGAAGCTGTGGCCGGGTCTCAAGGATCTCTATCCGCAGCTGAAGCCCGAGAAGGTCGACTACGAGGAGCTCAAAGAGCGCCTGCTGGTCACCATCGCCCTGGAGGCAGTGCGCGTCATGGAGGAGGGCATCGTCACCGATCCGCGCGAGGCGGACGTCGGCTCGATCCTCGCCTTCGGCTTCGCGCCGTTCACCGGCGGCGCGCTCTCCTACATCGACGTCATCGGCGCCAAGCGTTTCGTCAAGATCGCCAAGGGCCTGCAGAAGAAATACGGGGCCGAGTTCAAGGCGCCCAAGCTTTTGCTCGACATGGCCGAGAAGGGCGAGACTTTCTACCAGCGCTTCGACCCTTACCAGAAGGGCGAGGTCAAGAAGGCCGCCTGACGAACTCCGATGTATGTCTGGGGGCGCCTCGCGCGCACGATGGCCACGGCGCGTAGCCGTGGCCCTTATCAAATCGGCGATCAGAGCCGGCTGGCCTTTCGCTGCCTGCCGACCGACATCGATTTCAACAGCCATCTCAACAATGCCCGTTACATGATGCTGGCCGATCTTGGCCGCATCGATGTCTTTCTTCGCATCGGTCTTGTCGCGCTCGCGCGACGCAACGGCTGGGCGCCGATGATCGGCGGGCTGCAATCGGCCTATGTGCGCGAGATCAGGCTGTGGCGCCGCTTCGAGGTGGTGTCGTCGATCGAGACCTGGGAAGGCACTTCGGTGATCGGCAAGCACCGCTTCGTCCTCGACAATGGGGAGACGGCGGCGCTGATCCTGACCACCGGCGGCGTCTATGACCGGCGCGGTGGCCGCTTTCTCGAAATTGAGGAGGTCGTCGCGGCGCTCGGCCATTCGGCGGAACCGCGCCCGCCGACCGAGCCTGAGCGGGCATTCATGATCTCGCACCGGAACCTGCGCGAAGAGGCCAAGCGGGCCTGATCGAGCAAGCGTTCAATGTTCGGCCCGGAAGGTTTTGCCCAGATCGACCGCGTCGCCAAAATAGTGCCGGAACACATAGAACAGCGGATTCCATCGCGCAGTGTCGATGTGGTTCGTTCCCGGCATGCTGCTGTGCGCATGTACTCGCTGCACGTCTACCTCCATGATGAGGTGCGTCGAGGATGCGCCTTGCTGCTTCGCGCTGCGATGGCAGGTCAGCAGGCGTGTTTCGAACTGCAGGGGACATTCTGCGATGCGCGGCGTCAGGATCAACTCGCTGGGCTGGATCGCAAAACCGCCTAAAGCGAACTTGTCGGCCTCATGAACGAACCCCAATTCGGCCTTATGGGGTGGAACTGGATTCGCACCCGTGGTGCGCGCGATCCGTTCGACATTCGCCCAGAGGCTGGCCGCGGGAAAATTGAGGGTGCATTCGCCATCCCGCAGAAGATTGATGGCGCCCTGGGTCGCCGAACTCAAGCCGAGGACCACGCATGAACCCAAGGCCCACGCGGACGACATGGGTGTGATGTTGGCGGTGCCGTCATCGTTTCGGGTAACCATCAGGACGACAGGCGTCCCAAAATACAGAACGGATGGGGCGATGGATTGGTGGTTCGGCAACATGAGCAGTCCTTCGTAATTCGAGGACCGCACCCTACCAAGCTTGCGCACCGAGACGTTTCGGCCGGGGTCGAACGATGCATTGCGCACGCGGCGACATGGTCGGCGCCGGCGCCCGGCTCAGGATCGAGCCCGTCAATCTTGCGGAAGCGGCGACTTTCTCTGCAATCCGCTGTTCGCGCCGGTGGACAATTGAATGGTCGCGCGTTAGACAGCAGTGAGGCATTTTTTCCTGTTTTTCGAAGGAGAGCGGACTTGCTCTCACACGATCGCGTCTGGGCCGCAATCGATGCTCTTGCCGAGCGCTATTCGCTCTCGGCTTCCGGTCTCGCCCGCCGCGCGGGCCTCGATTCGACCGCCTTCAACAAATCCAAGCGCCTGTCCTCCGACGGCCGGCCGCGCTGGCCTTCGACTGAATCGCTGGCCAAGATCATCGAGGCCACCGGCGCCTCGCTGGAAGAATTCACCGTGCTGGTTGAGGGTCACGGTGCCTCCGCCGCGCCGCCGCCGCGTATGGCCGTGCCGCTGCTTGGCTTCGCCCAGGCCGGTGCCGGCGGTTTCTTCGACGATGCCGGCTATCCCTCGGGGCAGGGCTGGGATCTGGTCGAGCTTCCGGCGCGGGCGGCGGAAACCTCCTATGCGCTGAAGGTCCAGGGCGATTCCATGCTGCCGCTCTACCGCAATGGCGACGTGCTGATCGTCGAGCCGGGCGCGCCGACGCGCAAGGGCGACCGCGTCGTCGTCAAGACCACCGCCGGCGAGGTGATGGCCAAGGTGCTCGACCGGCAGACCGCGAAGTCGGTCGTGCTGGTCTCGCTTAACCCCGCTCACCCGGACCGCGACATCTCGATGAGCGAGGTCGAGTGGGTGGCGCGGATCGTCTGGGCAAGCCAGTAGGTCCGGGCTGGTGCGGGTCCTCCATCTTGCCCTGGCGCTTGCGGCGGTTCCGGCAATGGCGGCGCTGGTCGTCGCCGGAGGCCACTCGCTGAAGGGCAGCGAAAGCGTCGTCGCGGTCGATCAGATCGATCCGGCCAGTGCACTTCCGGGGCAAGACGCCGATGTGGCGCCTCGGGAACCGATAACTGCGGAACCGGCGACGTCCGCCATTCTGGCGCCTGCCGCGCCGCAGCCGCCGAAGCCGGTGGCGCATTCGCGGGCAATCGATCCCGACGTGGTGGCGCCACCCGAAGTGCCTGCCGAGGAACTGGAACGGGTCGAGCCGCGCGCGCCGCTCAGCGATCTGGCGCTGGCCGGTCCGCCCAGGCCGCGGAAAACGAAAATGCCGGATGGCGAGGAGGGCACCAAGTTGCTCCAGCCCGTCGCGACCGCCGCCGGCCTGATCAAGGCCAAGGATTACTCCATCGCCGTGTCGGGCATCGACATCGTCAAAGAGGACGAGACCTGCAGCGACGAAGGCAAGTCATGGGACTGCGGGGTTCGCGCCAGGACGGCATTCCGCGCTTTCCTGCGTGGCCGGACCCTGGTCTGTTCAGTGCCGCCGCAAGACGGGCAGAAGGCCATCGCGGTCAAGTGCTGGGTCGGCAACAAGGATGTCGGTCTGTGGCTGGTGGAAAACGGCTGGGCCCGCGCGGCGCCAGGCGGCCCCTATGTCGAGGCGGGCGACAAGGCGCGCGCGGCGAGGAAAGGCATTTTCGGCGCCGCTCCGAATCTCGGCGGCCTGCCGGCATTGCCGGCCGCCACCGGCCCGGCGCCCGCCGCGCCGAGTTCCATCCTGCCGGCGGAAGATGGCGACGTTACGCAGCCAGCTGACCAGCCAGGGCCCGCTCAATGAGCGCGCGCGTCTCCGTAATGCCGTAGAGCGCCGCGAAAGAGCCGAAACGCGGCCCCCGTTCCTGTCCGATCAGCACCTGATAGATCATCTGGAAGAAGGCGACCGACACGCCGGGTCCGCCTTCCGGGCTCTGCTTGGAATGGTCCTGATAGCGCTCGATCCGCCGCGCGACGTTGAGCGCCGCGTTCTGGATCGCCTCGCCGTCCGCGCCCTGCGGCAGCTCGCCGAGCGCTTCCGAAAGCTTCGCCAGCGCCTCGCGCTCCACCTCGTCGGCGGCGCGATAGACCTTGGTCGGCTTCACGAAGTCGTCGAAATAGCGGATGGCATACCCTGTCAGCCGGTCGAGCTCGGGGTGCGTCTGCGGCGTCACCCCGGACGCATGGCGCGAGATGAAACCCCACAGCACCGCCTTGTCATGCGCGTTGGAGGCGCTGACCAGATTGAGCAGCAGCGCGAACGGGACCGGCAGGTCGATGGCCGGCGGATTGCCGTCATGCATGTGCCAGACCGGGTTGCCGAGCCGCTCCTTCCATTCCTGGCGCGGATAGGCGGACAGGAAGGCGTAATATTCGTCGACCGCCTTCGGGATAACGTCGAAATAAAGCTTCTTGGCCTGCCGCGGCCGCTGGTACATGTAGAGGCCGAGGCTCTCGGTGGGCGCATAGGTCAGCCATTCGTCGATGGTGAGCCCATTGCCCTTCGACTTCGAGATCTTCTGGCCGTTCTCGTCGAGGAACAGCTCGTAGACGAAATGCTCCGGCGCGCGGCCGCCGAGGATGTTGCAGATGCGGTCGTAGATTGCCGCGTTGGTCTGGTGGTCCTTGCCGAACATTTCGAAATCGACGCCGAGCGCTGCCCAGCGCATGCCGAAATCCGGCTTCCACTGCAGCTTCACATGGCCGCCGGTGACCGGCAGCGTGGTCTCGCTGCCTTCGTCGTCGAAGGTGATGGTGCCGGCCTTGGCGTCGACATGCTTCATCGGCACGTAGAGCACGCGGCCGCTTTTCGGCGAGATCGGCAGGAATGGGCTGTAGGTCGCCTGGCGCTCTTCGCCGAGCGTCGGCAGCATCACCGCCATGATCTCGTCATAGCGCTCGGCGGCGCGCAGCAGCACTTCGTCGAAGCGCCCGGACTTGTAGTATTGGGTCGCGCTGGCGAACTCATAGTCGAAGCCGAACGTGTCGAGGAAGCGGCAGAGCATCGCGTTGTTGTGGTCGGCGAAGCTCGCATAATCGCCGCCGAACGGATTGGGCACCGATGTGAGCGGCTTGTGCAGGTAGGGCTCGAGCGCCGCGCGATCGGGCACGTTGTCGGGAATCTTGCGCATGCCGTCCATATCGTCGGAGAAGCACAACAGCTTGGTCTTGACCTTGTCCTGCGTCAGCACGCGGAAGGCGTGCCTTACCATCGTGGTGCGCGCCACCTCGCCGAAGGTGCCGATATGCGGCAGGCCGGACGGGCCGTAGCCGGTCTCGAACAGGACGGTATCGGGAAAGTCCTTGTTCTTGTAGCGGGCAATGATCTTCTTGGCTTCTTCGAACGGCCATGCCTTGCTTTCGCCGGCGGCCGCAAGCATCTCGGCATTGAGATCGATGATGTTTGATCCCGTCATGTCACTTTCCAGGTAATCTGCCGGCCAGATGTGTCGGCTTGGGCGCGCAAAGATTTTCACCCGGTCTCTAGGCGCGACGGGCCGGAGCGTCAACGATTTGCGGCGCTTTTCCTTGCGGCGCCTCAATGGCAATCCTACGTTGAAGCCTCACCATCAAGGAGTTTTGAATGCCTTTGACGCCGCACGAAGCCCTGATCTATCTCATGGTGATCACTTCGGCATCCGACCGCGACATGACCGATGTCGAACTGGCGCGGATCGGAGACGTCGTCCGTTCTTGGCCTGTGTTTGTCGATTTCAACAGCGACAGCCTAGTCGGCGTGGCTCAAGCGTGCCAGCAGGCTCTGCACGATAAGGACGGGCTGGAAGGCGTCCTTGCGCGCGTCGCCGATGCGCTGCCGGAGCGGTTGCGTGACACCGCCTATGCCGCCGCTTTCGAGGTCGCGGCAGTCGATCTCGAAATGCGCATGGAGGAGTTGAGGGTGCTGCAGCTCATCCGACGGGAACTCGATCTCGACACGCTCACCGTCGCGGCGATCGCCCGTGCGGCGAAGGCCCGCCTGCGCACACTGACTTAGAAAAAGCTCACCGGAAAATAGCGCAGATAGAACTCGGCGAAGGTTCCCTTGATCGAGATTTCCTGCAGCGCGTAGTCGAAGGCGGCGGCCAGCGCCGGGTCGCCCGCCCTGGTGGCGATCGCCATGCCCGAGCCCAGATATTCGGGCGCCAGATAAGGGCCGCCGGCGAAGCGGCAGCACCCGGCGGCTTCCGAGCCGCCAAGCCAGAAGGCGAAGCGCATGCCGTCGCCGAAGGCGGCGTCGATCCTGCCGGCCTTGAGGTCCGCGTAGAGGTCCTCGGGCTTGTCGAAGGGCACGACCTGCACCGTGCTGAAATAGTCGCGCAGCATCTTCTCATGCGCCGAGCCGGCGATGACGCCCACGCGCTTGCTGCGCAGCTTGTCGAGGATCGGCTCGGTAAACGCCTTGGCCTTCGGCATGATGAAGCGCGCCGGGAACTGCAGATAGGAACGCGAGAAGGCGTATTTCTCGCGGCTTTCCGGCGTCGCCGCGATGCCGGCGATGATCGCCTCGCCTTCGCCTTTCCGCAGCGCGTCGTCGAGATCGTTCCAGGGCAGCGCCTGGATCTGGCATTTCTCGACGATGCCGAGTTCGGCGCAGATCGCCCGCGCCAGGTCGATGTGGAAACCCGACAGCCGGCCGGAGCCGTCGAGGAAGTTGAAAGGCGGAAAATCGGTGGTGGTGAGGAACCTCAGCCTCGGCAACGCCGAAAGATCGGGCTTCGGCAGCCGCTCCTTGGCATCCCACAGCACCGGAACCTGCGGCTCCGCCGCGCGAGTCGCGTCGGCAAATGGCAACGCTCCGATCAGCGCCGACAGGAGGGCCAGAAATATCCATCGGAATGGCACGATAACGCTCCGCCCAATCATGTCCTTGGCTTTTCGTACGAAAACAGTGCAGGCACAATTGTTTTTGATTTCAAACGGGCGAATTCGGCGTATGGTTTAGTGCGTTTGCAAGTTTCAGCGCGCGCCCGCAACAGGGCAGGTGTCGCGAAGAAACTTGTGGTCCGGGGTTGATGGCGAAGGGTGGTTCGGGCATCTACGATCGGTACGAAAAGCAGAAGCAACATGGGGTAGATGTTGCGATGAGCATGTTCGATAGAACTCTGGAATACATCGACCAATTACAGCACGCCAACACTGCTGCGGCAGTGTGCGAGCGGCTGCTCGGCGTCACCTCGAGTTTCGGGCTGACGGCGCTGATGGCCGGAACGGTCCCGCAACCCGGCACGCCGCGCGGCCAGCAGAAGGACCATGTGCTGCTCTGCGACTGGCCGGGCGAGTGGCTGGAGCGCTATGTGGCGCGCAACTATGTCGACCATGATCCGGTCGTCAGCCACATGAAGCAATTGCAGGCCCCGTTCCAGTGGCGGGAGGCTTCCCAGGCCATCGTCATCGACAAGAGCAGCGACGAGGTCATGGGCGACGCCCGCGAGTTCAAGCTGCGCGACGGCCTCGCCTTCCCGCTGGTCACGCTCGACGGCCAGATCGTCATGGTCTCGCTGGGTGGCGAGTCCGTTGAACTGTCGGACGTCGAATTCGGAATGGTCTCGCTGGTGTCCACCTACGCCATCGGCCGCGCCATGCAGCTTCACACGATGGCCGGCAAGGTCGTCGACCACATCGAACTCACACCGCGTGAGCGCGAATGCCTGCAATGGGCAGCTGTCGGAAAGTCCGAGTGGGAAATTTCGCAGATTCTCGGCATTTCGGAGCATACCTCCGAGAAACACCTTCTCAACGCGAAGAGCAAACTGGGCGCCGCTAACCGTGTGCAGGCAGTCGCCGAGGCGATCAGGCGTGGCTATATTAGCTAAATCGGCCGTGCTGGCCCAGAAACGGTCCCATGCGCATTCGCGTAATATTTTAAGCAAGGGCGAGCGGTGTCCTTGTCTTAAGAGAGGGCTAATACTTTCTTAACGCCAAAGCAAACTGGGCGTCGCCATCCGCGTGCAGGCGGTCGCGGAGGCAGTTAGGCGCGGCTATATTGGCGGGGTCGGTCGGTGCCGACCTAAAAATTCTTGCCTACGCGATCGCGTAATATTTTCCGGAGAGCCCGGCCGTATCTTCCTCTCAAGCCCAGGAGACGGCTAATGCTTTTTTCCCTCACAACTCAGGAATTGATGGCGCGCCCCGATCTGTGGGAAGCGGTTCATCGCCTGCGCTACAAGATCTTCGTCGAGGAGATGGGCTGGACCGATCTCGACCGCCCGGATGGCCTCGAGATCGACCAATTCGACCATGACGAAGCCGAGCATCACCTCGTCATCCGCAACGGCGAGCTAGCCGGCTATCAGCGCATGCTGCCGACGACGCGGCCGCATCTACTGACCGATGTGCTGACGGACCTCTATGAGGGGACGCCCCCCTCGGGGCCGCGAGTCTGGGAGCTGACCCGCTATGCGGTGGCGCTGGGCTTCCGTGACGGCAAGCGCGGCGTCTCTACGGTCGGCACCGAGCTGATCGCCGGTTTCGTCGAATGGGGCCTCAAGCGCAACGTCAACCAGGTCATCATCGAGTTCGAACCGATGTGGGTGCTGCGCGCGCTGCAGCTGCACTTCCTGGCGACGCCGCTCGGTTACCAGCGCACCTATGGCAATCAGCAGGTGGTGGCGACGCTGCTCACCTTTTCCGAGCATACGCTGGAGGTGGTGCGCCAGCGCCGCAACCACTTCCCGCCGGTGCTGATGAGAGGCTATCCCGGCCAGCTCGGCCTCAGACAGGCTTCGTGAGGAGGTTGTCATGAGCTTCCACCCCGAACCTGAGCTGCGCGGCCACACGCTGGTCGTCACCGTGTCCTCGCATGACGGCCGGCCGGTGCTGGACAGGCACGCCTATGCGAGCCTCGCCAGGACCTTCCACGAGGCCGCCGTCAATGACGAGGTTCGCGTGGTCGTGCTGCGCGGCCTTGCCGGCTGCTTCTGCCTCGGCGGCGAGTTCTCGGAGTTCCTCGACGCCGCCAAGCACCAGCAGCTGATTGCCGCCGTCACCGATATGTTTCGCAGGCTTGCGACCTTTCCCAAGCCGGTCCTTGCCTGCGTCGACGGGGACGCCGTCGGCGTCGGCTGCACCATCCTGTTCCACTGCGACATGGTGATCGCCTCCAGGGGCAGCACGTTCAGGGTGCCGTTCGTCGATTTCGGCCTGGTGCCGGACGCGGCGACCAGCATCCTGGCGCCCCAGAAGCTCGGCTATGCCGGCGCCTTCCGCTTCTTCTGCCTGGGCGACACGCTGGGCGTCGACGACGCCAAGGCGCTTGGCCTTGTCGGTGAGATCGTGGAAGGCAGCGCCGAGGAAATAGCCTTGGCGCGGGCAAGGCAGCTCGCCAAGAAGCCGGTTGCCGCGCTGTTGCAGACCCGCGGCCTGCTCAAGGGGGATACGGACGTTCTGTGCGACCGCATCGACCATGAGATATCGCTGTTCCAGCAAGCGCTGCAGGACGACGCCACGCTGAAGCGTTTGCAGCGGATCGCCCGCCTCGCGGCGTGACACCTTGGTGGAAAGTCTCAGCGCCGCGTACCCGCGAAGGTGCGCGGCGCTGTAGTGTTGGCCGCCGGCCGCGGGCACGGTGCAAGCTATTTCTCCAGGAACGACGGGCCTTCCCCGATGATCTTCTTGTCGGGCTTGCCGACGGCGTCGAGGTCGCGGCCGTCATAAGGCAAGGACAGAAGGATACGCTGGATCACCGCAAGCCGCGCACGGCGCTTGTCGTTGGCGCGCACGATGATCCAGGGCGCGAACTCCTTGTGAGTGCGCTCGAACATCAGGTCGCGCGCCTTGGTGTAATCGTCCCATTTGCTGATGCCGGCGACGTCGATCGGCGAGAATTTCCAGTTCTTCAATGGCGACCAGCGGCGATCATGGAACCGTTCAAGCTGCGTCTCGCGACCGATGTTCAGCCAGAATTTGAAGAAGTGGATACCCTCGTTGCAGATCATCCGCTCGAAATGCGGCGTCTCGTCGAGGAATGTCTCGTGCTGCTCCGGGGTGCAGAATCCCATGACCGGCTCGACGCCGGCGCGGTTATACCAGGAGCGGTCGAAGGTGACGAACTCGCCGGAGGTCGGGAAATGGTCGACATAGCGCTGATAGTACCATTGGCCATGCTCCGTCGGCGTCGGCTTGGTCAGCGCCACGTTGCGTGCCGTGCGCGGGTTCATGTACTGCCGCAGGACGAAGATCGTGCCGCCCTTGCCAGCCGCGTCGCGCCCCTCGAACAGCGCCAACACCCGTTTGCCGGTCGCCTGCAGCCAGGCCTGCGCCTTGACCAGCTCGATCTGCAGCCGCTCGAGTTCCTCGTCGTACTCTTCACCCTTCATCTTCTTGTCGTAGGGATAGCCGCCGGCGGTCAGCTTGTTGTCCTCGATCCAGTCCGGCAGCACCGGGTTGTCGATGTCGAACTCGCGTTCCTTACCCCCTATCCTCATCTTGATCGGTCCTGCGGCAGGCGCCGCGTCGGCATTTCCCTCGGCTTTTTTCATCGGGACGAACCTTTCCAGCTTGCGGACTCGTGCTATGGGAGCCTCCGAGGCGTTGCGTCCGTCTGGACGCGCGGTAGCACTTTGATTTTGCGCATGAACACTCCAGAAAATCGATTCCGATTTTTGGGGGTCATGCGCAGGTCCAGTCGGCTGACCTTTCACCGACGGGGATACGAGGCAGCGCATGGTCGATAAGGGCGCAGACCAGAAAGGCGCAACGCGGGCAGCCATAGCCCAGCTGCGGCGCAGCCGCTGGTTGCTGGCCGCGGCCCTGGTCGCGGTCCTCGGCGTCTATGGTTTCGGCGGCCTTTCGATCTTTGTGCCTCTGCTGGCCCTCGCGTTGCTGGTCGCGGCCGCAATGCTGCCGACCGCCGCCGAGCGCCAGTCAGCCGGCGGGACTGCCGCCGTCGAAGTCGGCGGGCTGCAGCGGCTGTCCGGCGAATATCTGGCCGCCGCCGTTGCCGATCCGCTGATCATCTTCGACCGGACCGCCACTATCGTCCACGCCAACGCGGCCGCCTTTGCCGCCTTCGGTGGGCTGGCCCCCGGCATGTCGCTGTCGCTCAAATTCCGCGCGCCGGAAATGCAGGCTTTGCTTGACGGGATCGTCTCGGGAACTATGGCGTCCGATGTCGTCGACTACACGGAAAAGCTGCCGGTCGAGCGCACATACCGGGTGAGCGCGTCCTCGGTCGGCCATGGCACCGATCTTTACGTGCTGGTGTTCAAGGATCAGAGCGAGGCGCGCCGCATCGACCGCATGCGCGCCGACTTCATCGCCAATGCCAGCCATGAGCTGCGCACCCCGCTCGCCTCGATCGCCGGCTTCATCGAGACGTTGCGCGGGCCTGCCCGCAACGACGCGGCGGCGCGCGACCAGTTCCTGCAGATCATGCAGAACCAGACGGGCCGCATGGCGCGCCTGATCGACGACCTGTTGTCGCTGTCGCGGCTGGAGATGAAGCCCTATCTGCGGCCGGGGACCGAAGTCGACCTTCGACAGACCATCGACAGCGTCATCGACTCGCTCGCGCCGCTGGCCAACGAGAACGGCATCGCCATCGAGCGGGACTTCATCGATGGGCCGATTTCCGTGCCGGGCGACCGCGACGAGCTCTTCCAGGTTTTCGAGAACCTGCTGGAGAATGCCTGCAAATACGGCCAGTCGGGCGGACGCGTCACCGTGTCGATAGCACACGCCGAGGACGGCCACGACCCAGGCATCGACGTGACCATAAGGGACTATGGTCCAGGCATTGCCGAGGAACACATCCCCCGCATCACGGAGCGCTTCTACCGCGTCGACGTGGAAAACAGCCGGACTCAGAAAGGCACCGGCCTTGGCCTTTCGATCGTCAAGCATATATTGACACGTCATAACGCAAGGCTGTCGATCAAGTCGGAAGTCGGCAAGGGCGCGGCGTTCACGGTTCATTTGCCGGCTCAATGATCCTATATTGGTTGGCAACCGGCATTTTCTTTTTTCTGTCATCCGGCTCGCGTATCAGCAGCAGATTGAGGGAACGCACCAGCCGGCAGGAACCGAGAAGGCATATCGATGCAGTCCGTCCACATTGTCAGTGCCTATGACGAAGAACTGAAATTCCTGTCGAAGCGCATCGCCGCCATGGGCGGGCATGCCGAGCGCATGGTCGAGCAGGCTATCGCGGCCCTCGTGAACGCCGATCCGGGTTTGGCACAGAAAGTCATCCAGGACGATCTCGTTCTCGACGAGGGACAGCGCGAGATCGACGACAAGGCGATCGTCATCATCGCCAGGCGCCAGCCGATGGCGACGGACCTGCGCGAGATCGTCGGCGCCATCCGCATCTCGGCCGACATCGAGCGCGTCGGCGATCTCGGCAAGAACGTCGCCAAGCGCGTCGCGGCGGTCATTGACGGCCGCCAGCCGAGCAGCCTCTTCCGCGGCCTCAAGGCGCTAGCCGATCTGGCGTTGACGCAGCTTAAGGAAGTGCTCGACGTCTATGCCTCGCGCTCGGTCGAGAAGATCGGCTTCGTGCGCGACCGCGACGACCAGATCGACGCCATGTACACTTCGCTGTTCCGTGAACTTCTGACCTATATGATGGAAGATCCGCGCAACATCACCCCCTGCACCCACTTGCTGTTCTGCGCCAAGAACATCGAGCGGATCGGCGACCACGCCACCAACATCGCCGAAACCATCTATTACATCGTCACCGGCGACCAGATGCCGGCCGAGCGGCCGAAGGGCGACAAGACCGACCAGGTGGTGTTGCCTGGCCCAGTATCGGCCGGGTGACGCGGTATCGGCGACCCAAGATCGGCCAAGTGAAGGGGCGGCCACTCGAACGGCTTTCCAATTTAGGCTAAGCTATTCCAGGTGCAGCAGTTTTGTCAGTCGCCGTCTCGGAGGTTTTGCGATGGAGCAAGTTCGAAACCTGACCGCGGCCCCGCAGCCGACATCCGGCATTGTTGCGTGCAGCGTCTATTCCGCCGGCAAGCGCGTCGCCGACATTACGATCGAAGAGGCCGGCATATGGGCGGCAAAGCCCGGCCATGTCGTCTGGATCGGCCTGCTCGAGCCGGACCGCAACCTGCTGCTTAGGGTGCAGGCGCAGTTCCATCTGCATGATCTGGCGATCGAAGACGCAGAACACCCGCATCAGCGGCCGAAAATCGAACAGTATGGCGATGCCTTGTTCATCGTCGCCCGCACAGCGCAACTGATCGATGGCCGCGTCACCTTCGGCGAGACGCATCTCTTCGTCGGCACCGGCTATATCGTCAGCGTCAGGCACGGCCCGTCGACCTCTTACGCCGCGGTGCGCCAGCACTGGGAAAGCTGCCCGTCCTCGCTCGCCAAGGGCGAGGATTTCGTCCTCTATGCAATTCTCGACTTCATCGTCGACAACTACATGCCTGTGCTCGAGCAGATCGAGGACGAGGTCGAGCAGATCGAGGACAAGGTGCTGCTGAAGCCGATGAGCGGTGGCGACATCGAGCGGCTCTACATGCTGCGCCGCGATCTGCTCAGGCTGCGCAACGCGGCGCTGCCGCTGGTCGAGGTCTGCCGGCGGCTGACCAGCGCCGAGCTGCCGCAGATCCATGCCGCCATGCATCCGCTGTTCCGCGACGTGACGGACCACATCCGCACCGTGCAGGAAAAGATCGACAGCCTGCGCGAGGTGCTCGCCTTCGCCTTCGAGGCAAGCCTTCTGGTCGGACAGAGCCAGGAAACGGCGATCTCCAAGAAGCTGGCCTCATGGGCGGCCATCCTGGCGGTGCCCACGGCCTTCGCCGGCATTTACGGCATGAATTTCGACGACATGCCTGAACTGAAGATGGAATACGGCTACCCGACAGTCCTGGCCGCCATCGCGCTGATCTGCGCGTTTCTGTATTGGCGGTTCAGGAAGAATGGATGGCTGTGAAATAGCGAATAGCGAATAGCGATAAAGAAGCTTGTGCCGGACTCGAATACCGATGTTATTCCTATTTCGTTCGCTATTCGCTATTCGCTATTCGCTATTCGCTATTCGCTATTCGCTATTCGCTTAGCGGCTTCTGCGCCTTTCCGCCGCCGGCTGGAACGCCACCCTTGCATGGTATTTGCAGTACGGCCCGGTTTCGCCAGCGTCGTTGCCGCAGAAGCTGAAGTCTTCCGACAGCGGATCGCCGTTGGGCCATTTGCAGGTGCGCTCGGTCAGCTCGACGAGCTGCAGGTTGCGCGAGATTGGCACGACAACGTTCTCGACCGGGCGGATATAGTGGCGCGCCACCGGCTCCGCCTCGAACTGCACCTGCAGAGCGGTCGCGCCGATGGAGGCCGTCACATGACGGGCTGCGCTGGCGGCACGAGCCACGGACTTCTGCATCGAGGCGCCCTGCGTGGCCTTCTTCTGCCGTGCCGGCGCCGCGGTCGCGCGGCCGCGGCCCGACAGTTTCAGGCGATGCACCTTGCCGATAACGGCATTGCGGCTCACACCGCCGAGCTGCGCGGCGATCTGGCTGGCGCTGAGACCCTCCGACCACAATTTCCTGAGAAGTTCGACTCGCTCGTCAGTCCAGTTCATGAGACCGCGCTCCTGCTGAGGCGTGCGGCGGTCAGAATCCTTTCCCGAGCCGGCTCTCGCCGGGCAAACGACACCACATGTACCGGGTGATTAGATCCGCCGCACGAAATCTAGTTATTTCTCGACTACAATTACCTTATGCGCTGACTCGGTGACAAGAGTCCCCAGGGCAACACCGATTCGGTTTTTACGGTTTTCCCCAACTTGCCCAACCGCTGATGGGCCGGCGTGGCGCTGGAGCCTTGCCGCGCGCTTCTGCGCGACCTTTTCGTTGACTTCATGGCCGAAAAACATGATAAGCCGCAAAGGCCGCCGCATTGGCGGCTTTTTTGATTTCCGGTTCCGGAGACGCATATAATGAGCGGTTCGGCGCTTTACGAGACTTTTGCTCGCGCACCCCTGGCCTTCGACCGCGGGGAGGGGACCTGGCTGGTCACCGACAAGGGCGAGCGATATCTCGACTTCGCCGGCGGCATCGCCGTGAACTCGCTGGGCCACAGCCATCCGCATCTGGTCGCGGCGCTCACCGGGCAGGCGGCCAAGCTGTGGCACGTCTCCAATCTCTACGAGATCCCGGAGCAGCGCCGGCTGGGCGAAAGGCTGGTCGATGCAACCTTCGCCGACAAGGTGTTCTTCACCAATTCGGGCGCCGAGGCTCTGGAATGCGCCATCAAGTCGGCCAGGCGCTATCAGTTCGTCAAAGGCCATCCGGAGCGTTTCCGCATCATCACTTTCGAGGGCGCCTTCCACGGCCGCACGCTGGCGACGATCGCCGCCGGCGGTCAGTACAAATATCTCGAGGGTTTCGGTCCGAAGGTCGAGGGCTTCGACCAGGTCGCGTTCGACGATATCGATGCCGCCGAGAAGGCGATCACACCGGAAACCGCGGCTATCCTGATCGAACCGGTGCAGGGCGAGGGCGGCATCCGCCCGGTGCCGACGCAGTCGTTGAAGCGGATTCGGCAACTCTGTGACCGGCATGGCCTGCTTCTGATCTTCGACGAGGTCCAGTGCGGCATCGGGCGCACCGGCAAGCTGTTCGCGCATGAGTGGGCGGGCGTCACGCCTGACCTGATGGCGATCGCCAAGGGCATCGGCGGCGGTTTTCCGATGGGTGCCTGCCTCGCAACCGACGACGCGGCGGCTGGCATGACGGCCGGCGTGCACGGCACCACTTTCGGCGGCAATCCGCTGGCGATGGCGGTGGGCAACGCCGTGCTCGACGTCGTGCTGGCCGACGGCTTCCTCGAGGACGTTCAGCGCAAGGCATTGCTGCTGAAGCAAGGACTGGCGGCGGTCGCCGACGAATTTCCCGAGGTCATCGAAGGCATCCGGGGAAGCGGGCTGATGCTAGGGCTGAAATGCGCCATGCCCAACGCCAAGGTTAACATGGCGCTGCGCGACCAGCACTTGCTTGCGGTGCCGGCGGGCGACAACGTCATCCGGCTTTTGCCGCCGCTCACCGTCACCGACGAGGAGATCGGGGAGGCGCTGAAACGCATTCGGTCGGGCGCCAAGGGCCTGACCGACGCGATTACGGCCGAAGCCGCGAAGTAGTTCTGGAATCTGCCGATGAGCGTTCGTCACTTCACCGACCTGTCCGCCGTTTCCGCAGGCGATCTGCGCGTCATGCTGGACGATGCGATGGCGCGAAAGACCAGGCTCAAGGCCGGCGAGCGTTCGAAGCCGCTCGAGGGCAAGGTGCTGGCGATGATCTTCGACAAGCCTTCGACGCGCACGCGCGTTTCCTTCGACGTCGGCATGCGCCAACTCGGCGGCGAGACCATCATGCTGACCGGCACCGAGATGCAGCTCGGCCGTTCTGAAACCATCGCCGACACCGCCAAGGTGCTGTCGCGCTATGTCGATGCCATCATGATCCGCACCACCTCGCATGACCGGTTGCTGGAACTCACCGAAAACGCGACCGTGCCGGTGATCAATGGGCTGACCGACGATACCCATCCCTGCCAGCTGATGGCCGACATCATGACCTATGAGGAGCATCGCGGTCCGGTGGCCGGCAAGACCTTCGCCTGGACAGGTGACGGCAACAATGTGCTGCACTCGCTTCTAGAAGCCTCGGCGCGGTTCCGCTTCAACCTCAATGTCGCCGTGCCGGAGGGCAGCGAGCCGTTCGAGAAATATGTCGACTGGGCGAAGGCCAATGGCGGCAAGGTGCGGTTTGCCGGCTCGGCCGAAGAGGCCGTCGACCAGGCCGATTGCGTAGTCACCGACAGCTGGGTATCGATGGGCCAGGAGCATCGCGCCCGCGGCCATAACGTCTTCCTGCCCTACCAGGTCAACGCCGCGCTGATGGCGAGGGCGAAGTCCGACGCGCTTTTCATGCACTGCCTGCCTGCGCATCGCGGCGAGGAGGTCACCGACGAGGTGATCGACGGACCGCATTCGGTGGTCTTCGACGAGGCCGAGAACCGGCTGCACGCCCAGAAGGCGGTGCTGGCCTGGTGCCTGGGCGCTTGACCGGGGTCGACTTGATCCGCGCCAACTTGATCCGGGGATGTGTGATGCCTATTTGCGGGCCATCACTGAAATCGAACGCGCTTCGACCCATGCCGCCTGGAAAGCGGGATGGATGCGCCCCGGAGTTTTGTCATGCTGGAAACGCTTTCCTTGGCTGAGCATCAACCCAAACTCGGCGAATTCGGCTTCGCAGGCGACGACCATGTCGTGCCTTACGAAGTAGCGCCCCTGGATGTGCGCGGCCGCACCGTGCAGCTCGGGCCGAGGCTCGACGCCATTCTCAGCCGTCACGATTATCCCGAGCCGGTCGCGCGCCTGCTGGCGGAGGCCTGCGTGCTCACCGTGCTGCTCGGCACGTCGCTGAAATTCGAGGGCAAGTTCATCCTGCAGACCCGCACCGACGGACCGGTCGACATGCTGGTGGCAGACTTCACCACGCCGCATTCGTTGCGCGCCTATGCGCGCTTCGACGCCGACCGGCTGCAGGCACTGATTGCCTCGGGCGAGATCTCGCAGGAGAAGCTGCTCGGCACCGGCGTCCTGGCCCTGACCATCGATCAAGGCGCGCACACGCAGCGCTATCAGGGCATCGTCCAACTCGACGGCACATCGCTGGAAGAAGCCGCGCGCACCTATTTCCGCCAGTCGGAGCAGATCCCGACCGATCTGAGGATGTCGGTTGCGAAGCTGGTGACCCCGGGCCCGGGCGGGGCCCGCGAGCAATGGCGCGCCGGCGGTATCCTGGCGCAGTTCCTGCCGCAGGCGCCCGAACGCATGCGCGTGCCCGACATTTCGGGCGGGGATGGCGATCCACGAGACGTGACGCACGAACCGGCCGACAATTCCTGGCGGGAACTCTTGGCGCTGCTCGGCACCATCGAGCCGACCGAGCTCATCGATCCGACGGTGGGCGCCGAGCGGCTGCTCTACCGGCTGTTCCACGAGCACGGCGTGCGCGTGTTCCGCGGTGTGCCGGTCGCCGATCAGTGCTCCTGCTCGCGCGACAAAATCCGAGGCATTCTCGAAGGCTTTTCGGCCGAGGAGATCAGGGACTCGACCGAGGACGGCGGCATCCATGTCGCTTGCGAGTTCTGCTCGACGCAGTACGACTTCGATCCGGCGGAGTTTGCGGCGGAGTGAGAAAGCTCCGGTTCCTCGCCCCCGCTTTGCGGAGGCGGGGAACTCGAGTTCTTTAATTCACCGTCCTTTTCGTTCCCGGCATATCGAGCGAGAAAGCCGGAATGGCGATATCGAACGTTTCGCCGCGACCGTTGCGCATCGTGTAGTGGCCGACCATGATGCCGGATGGCGTCGAGAGCGGGCATCCCGACGTGTACTGATAGCTGTCGCCGGGGTTGAGCTCCGGCTGGTCGCCGACCACGCCCTCGCCGCGCACCTCTTCGACTCGGCCACGCCCGTCGGTGATGTGCCAGTAGCGCGACAGAAGCTGCACGAACTCGTCCGACCGGTTGTCGATCGTCACCTGGTAGCCCCATACATAACGGTTCTCGGACGGATCGGAACGGTCCTCCAGATAGAACGGCCTGACCTGCACTTCGATGTTGCGCGTCACGGCGCGATACATGAGCCACTCCGGTGCCGCAGGGAACATTTTAGCGCGCTTCGCGGTTCTACCTCCGCAGCGTCGCCAGCCTGCCGGCTTTTCCACCGCAAGTGCCGACAAACAATGTCATTTAAGTGACACATGACAATGTTGGTGTGCACAAACCGTGCGGGCGACTCGGGCGCTTTGTCGAGTGATGAAACGGCCGCGGGCGGCCTTTCCGGAGTGACCAGATCTCGATGGAACTGACCCTCGCAGCCGCCTTTGCTTCCTCGGCCCTTCTTTTTTCCAACCTTGCCAGCATCCTGCTCGCATCGTCGCGGCTGAAGCCCAGGCGGGTCATTCCTCCGCCTTCCAGCAAACAGCCGCCTGTCTCGATCGTCGTGCCGTCGCGCGGCGTGGAGCCGTTCACGCAGGAGACGCTCGACCGCGCCTTCTCGCTCGATTGGCCGCGCTACGAAATGATCTTCTGCGTCGCGCACGCCGAAGATCCCGTGGTCAAGCTGATCAACGCCGCCATCGCGCGATTTCCGAATGTTCCGGCGCGGCTCCTCGTCGGCGATGACAGGATCAGCGCCAATCCCAAGCTCAACAACTGCATCAAGGGCTGGCAGGCGGCGCGGCACGACTGGGTGATCCTCGCCGATTCCAACGTGCTGATGCCCAAGGGCTATGTCCAGCATCTGATGGCGGCCTGGGGACCGGACACCGGCCTCGTCTGCTCGACGCCGATCGGCTCGCGGCCGGACGGTTTCTGGGCCGAAGTCGAATGCGTCTTCCTCAACACGCTGCAGGCGCGCTGGCAATATGCCGGCGAAGCGCTCGGCCTTGGCTTCGCCCAGGGCAAGAGCATGCTGTGGAACAAGCCGATGCTGGATGCAAATGGCGGCATCCAGGCTTTGGCCGCCGAAATCGCCGAGGACGCGGCGGCGACCAAGCTGGTCAACAGCCTTGGCCTTCGGGTCAATCTCGTGGCCGCGCCCTTCGAGCAGCCGCTCGGCCAGCGCACGCTCGCCGAAATCTGGTCGCGCCAGGCGCGCTGGGCGCGGCTGCGCCGCGTCACCTTCCCATTGTTCTTCGCGCCCGAAATCCTGACCGGTGTGGTCGCGCCACTGCTTCTGGCGCTGATCGCGGCGGCAAGCGCCGGTGTCAGCCTGCCCACGACCGCGCTCTGCGTGCTGGCGATCGCCTATGTGCCCGAATGCATGCTCGCCTGGTCCAAGGGCTGGCATCTGTCGCCGCGCAGCGTCACCGCGATGATCGTGCGCGACGCGATGCTTCCCGCCATCTGGGCGCGCGGCTGGCTTGGCGGGGCCGTCGAATGGCGTGGCAACGCAATGACCATCCGCAACAGCGGGATGACTGAACTCGACGAGATTGCTTGAGCCGGCTGCGGCTCAAGCGCCCTCTTTGCCGCCGTGGCGGTTCATTCCTTCGCCGCCTTCAGCGCCTGTTCGATGTCGGCGAGCAGGTCGTCGGTATCCTCCAGCCCGACGGAGAGCCTGAGCGTGCCTGGTCCGATGCCGAGCTCGGCGCGGGCCTCGTCAGTGAGGTTTTTGTGCGTCGTCGTCGCCGGATGCGTGATCAGGCTCTTTGCGTCGCCGAGGTTGTTCGAGATCAGCACGATGTCGAGCGCGTTCTGCAAGGCGAAGGCCGCCTGCTTGCCGCCCTTGACGTCGAGGCAGATCAGCGTCGAGCCGCCCGACATCTGCTTCCTGACGATATCCGCCTGGGGATGGTCGGCCCGGCCCGGATAGATGACGCGGGCGATCTCCGGCCGGCCAGCCAGGAAGTCCGCGATCTTGCCGGCGCTTTCGGTCTGGTGGCGCACGCGCAGCGGGAGCGTCTCGAGGCCTTTCAGCAGCGTCCATGCGTTGAATGGGGACAGGCTCGGGCCGGTGTGCCGGAAATAATCGTGCAGGTTCTCGTCGATCCACTTCTTGTCCGACAGGATGACGCCGCCGAGGCAGCGGCCTTGTCCGTCGATGTGCTTGGTCGCCGAGTAGACCACGATATGGGCGCCGAGCTGCAGCGGCTTCTGCTGCAGCGGCGTGGCAAAGACGTTGTCGACGATCACGCGTGCGCCGATCGAATTTGCTAAAGCGGCGACAGCGGCGATATCGACCACTTCCAACGTCGGGTTGGTCGGACTTTCCAGGAAGAACAGCTTGGTGTTCGGCCTGACCGCTTTTTCCCAATTGGCAATGTCGGTGCCGTCGATCAGCGTTGCCTCGATGCCATAGCGCGGCGCCAGCGTCTCGACTACCCAGCGGCAGGAACCGAACAGGGCTCGCGCCGCAACGATGTGATCGCCGGCCTTGACGCTGCAGAGCAGGGCGGCGGACACGGCGGCCATGCCGGAAGCGGTTGCACGTGCGTCTTCCGCGCCTTCCAGCGCGCACATGCGCTTCTCGAACATATCGACGGTCGGGTTGGCGTAGCGCGAATAGATGAAGCCGGGTTCCTCGCCCTTGAAGCGGGCCTCCGCTGCCTGGGCCGTCTCGTAGACATAGCCCTGGGTGAGATACATCGCCTCGGCGGTCTCGCCGAAGCCGGAACGCAGCGTCCCGCCATGCACGAGTGCCGTTTGAGGTTTCCAGTTACGCGTCTTGGTCATCGCCCTGCTTCCAAACACAAAAAAACCGGCCGCGACGTCGCAACCGGTCCATACGGCCTTGCGGCCCGACGGTCCTTTAGCGACTTGTTTAACGTGGCTGCAAGCCGACCGGCCAAATCACCACGGGATAACGACCCTTTAGACCTCGCCCGCGCTTGCGTCAATTGCCGGCTTGATTAAGAGGTTTGTACCAGGCAGCTTCCGCAAAAGTGTCCCGCGGTTTTGCGACAGGAAACTGCGACGACAATGACTTCGCCCGGAGCCAGACATTGCGGCAGACAGGCATTCTTCCCGATCAGGACATCGCGGCGCTCTTCCAGTCGGGCGCGCTGAAGTCGCCGCGCGCGCTCGACGCCAACCAGATCCAGCCGGCTAGCCTCGATCTGAGACTGGGCGACAAGGCCTTTCGCGTGCGCGCTTCCTTTCTGCCCGGTCCCGATCATCTGGTGGCCGACAAGCTGGACCGGCTGAAGCTGCATGAGATCAATCTCGCCGAGGGCGCGGTGCTGGAGACGGGCTGCGTCTATATCGTGCCGCTGCAGGAAAGCCTCGCGCTGCCAGCGGAAGTCTCGGCTTCGGCCAACCCGAAGAGCTCGACCGGACGACTCGACATTTTCACCCGTGTCATGACCGACCGCGGCCATGAGTTCGATAAGATCGGCGCCGGCTATCATGGCCCGCTCTATCTCGAGGTCAGCCCGCGCACCTTCCCGATCGTCGTGCGCGCCGGCTCGCGCCTGTCGCAGATCCGCTTCCGCACCGGCAACGCCGTGCTGTCGGAGAATGAGTTGCGTGACCTCCATCACGCCGAGATGCTGGTTGCGACCGAGCCGCCCAACATCTCCGGCGGCGGCATTGCGCTCTCTATCGATCTCGACGGCGACAAGGACGGCCTGGTCGGCTATCGCGGCAAGCACCACACCGGCCTCGTCGACGTCGACAAGCGCGCCGCTCAGGATGTGGTCGACTTCTGGGAACCGCTCTACAAGAGCGGGGCCGGCGAGCTCGTGCTCGACCCGGACGAGTTCTACATCCTGGTCTCTCGCGAAGCCGTGCACGTGCCGCCGCTCTATGCCGCCGAGATGACGCCTTTCGATCCGCTGGTCGGCGAGTTCCGCGTCCACTATGCCGGCTTTTTCGACCCGGGCTTCGGCCATTCCGCCGCCGGCGGCAGCGGCAGCCGCGCGGTGCTTGAAGTGCGCAGCCACGAGGTGCCGTTCATCCTCGACCACGGCCAGATCGTAGGCCGCCTCGTCTACGAGCATATGCTGAAGCGGCCGCAGGCGCTCTATGGCAGCGAGCTGGGTTCCAACTATCAGGCGCAGGGGCTGAAGCTCTCCAAGCATTTTCGCGCCGCGCGCTGATCGCCAGGCTGTGCTTGCCCGGCCTCGCGCGCCGTGCTTGGCTGCGTCTGAGCATGTAGCAACTGAACCCAAGGGGATGAAAATGCAGATATCCAGATGGATCCTGTCGGCCGCGGCCGCCGCCATGCTGGCGCTCGGCGTCGGTTCGGTAGACGCGGCCGAAAAGATCAAGATCGGCACCGAGGGCGCCTATCCGCCCTTCAACACCATCACGCCGGACGGCAAGGTGGAAGGCTTCGACATCGACATCGCCAATGCGCTCTGCGCGCAGATGAAGGTCGAATGCGAGATCGTCACCCAGGATTGGGATGGCATCATTCCGGCCCTGCAGGCCAAGAAATTCGACGCCATCATCGCCTCGATGAGCATCACCGAGGAACGCAAGAAGCAGGTCGCCTTCACCCACAAATACTACACCACGCCGCTTGCGCTGGTCGCCCTGAAGGACGCCGATATCGCCTCGACCGAGCCGGCCTCGCTTGCCGGCAAGACGGTCGGTGCCCAGGCCTCGACCACCCAGGCCAACTACGCCCAGGACGTCTACGCCAAGGCCGGCGCCGAGGCGAAGCTCTACCCGACCCAGGAAGAGGCGGTCACCGATCTGCTCAACGGCCGGCTCGACGCCGTCATCTCGGACAAGTTCGTGCTGGTCGACTGGATGAAGAAGGCGAGCGACGGCTGCTGCAAGCTGGTGGGCGACGTCAAGGGCACCGAGACCGAGGCCGGCATCGCCGTGCGCCTGGAGGACACCGCCCTGCGCGACCGCCTCAACGCGGCAATCGACGCCATTGTTGCCGACGGCACCTACAAGAACATCCAATCGAAGTATTTCGATTTCGATATTTATTGAGGTTGAAGCTGCCAATCTCCTCCCTCGTGGGGGAGATCACGCTAACCTCACAGCGCCTTCACCGCCACCTTCACTGGCTTCTCGATCTCGAGCGGGTTGCGCAGCGGCAGGCCGAAATCCTTGGCCTCGATCTCGAACGTGTCGCCTTCCTCGGTCCTGACGCCGTCTGCGAACGAGAGTGTGGCGGTGCCGAACATGTGCACATGCACGTCGCCCGGCTGGCGGAAGGCCGAATATTTGAAATGGTGATGCTCGAGATTGGCGATGGTGTGCGACATGTTCGCCTCGCCGGACAGGAACGGCTTTTCCCAAAGCACTTTGCCGTCGCGCCAGATTCGTGAAGAGCCCCTTATGTCGGCGGGCAGCTCGCCGATCAGGATTTCCGGTCCGAACGAGGCGTTGCGCAGCTTGGAATGGGCGAGGAACAGGTAGTTCACGCGCTCGGTCACATGGTCGGAAAACTCGTTGGACAGCGTGAAGCCGACGCGGAACGGCGCGCCGTCGTCGCCGATGACATAGATGCCGGCGATCTCCGGCTCCTCGCCGGCGTCTTGCGCGAAGGCCGGCGACATCAGCGCCGCACCGGGCGCCACCGCCATGGTGCCGTTGCCCTTGTAGAACCATTCCGGTTGCACGCCGATCTCGCCCTTGGCCGGCTTGCCGCCCTCCAGCCCCATGCGGAACATCTTCATGGAATCGGTGAGTTGCTCCTCGCCGTCGCTGAGCTTCTTGTGCATGGAATCGCGTGTCGCGGCGGAGCCGAGATGTGTAAGCCCGGTGCCGGTAAGGTGAAGATGCGCGGGGTCGGGATGGTTGATCGGCGACACCAGGCGTCCCTTCTTGTAGACGGCGTCGAGGTCGACCGTCTCGCCATAGCCCTTGCGCTCGATCAGCGCCTCGAGCCCGGTGCCGGTGCGGGCTGCCTCCATCGCCAGCGAATAGACGCTGCGCGCGCCGTTGATGATCCGGGTCTTGCCGCCGCTGCGGGCAACAACGCGGATCGTCTCGGCGTCGTCGAGGATCTGGGAAATCAGCATGATGAACCCTCTCTCTTTTGCCTTGGCCCGGCTGCCGATTGGCAAGCCCTGACCGGCGCAGCCCGGAACCGATCCGCGCCACGGTTGAAACTCTTCCTCCGGATTGCACTCGCGAGCCTGGTCCTTCCAGGACTTCTTCGCGCCGACGGGTTGCCGGCAGCTTCGCGATCTAGAACCCGTATGCCTCCTTAGTCCTTGCCTCCGGCCTCTACGCCTTATTCTTGTTGTAGACGTCGAAGATGACGGCACCGAGCAGCACCAGGCCTTTGACCACCTGCTGCCAGTCGACATTGACGCCCATGATCGACATGCCGTTGTTCATCACGCCCATGATGAAGCCGCCGACCACGGCGCCGATGACCTGTCCGACGCCGCCCATTGCCGAGGCGCCGCCGATGAAGACGGCGGCGATCACGTCGAGCTCGCTGCCCAGGCCGGCGGCCGGGACGGCCTGGCCGAGGCGAGCGGCGATGATCAGGCCGCCGAGCGCCGACAGCACGCCCATGTTGATGAAGACGAGCAGCGTCAGCCTTTCGGTGTTGATGCCCGACAGCTGCGCCGCCTTGGCGTTACCGCCCATCGCATAGATGCGGCGGCCGATGGTCATGCGCTTGGTGACGAAGACGAACAGCGAGATCAGCACGCCCATCACCAGAAGCACCACCGGCAGGCCCCTGTAGCTGGCGAACTGGAAGACCAGGAACAGCGCCAGCGCGCTGCCGACCAGCGTCTTGACGACGAACAGCGGGAAGGGCTCGGCCTCATAGCCGTGCCGTTCGCGCTTACGCCGTGTCCTGAAGCCGAAATAGGCATAGGCGAGCACCGCGACCAGACCGAGCACGATCGTCGTCATGTGCAGTGTAAGGCCGCTGCCGACGATGGTCTTGCCGGCGGCATTCACGGTCGGCGGAATGAGCGTCAGCGGGCCGATGACGTCGGGGATGAAGCCGGAGCTCAACGCCTTGAAGCTGTCGGGAAGCGGGCCGACCGAGGAGCCGCCGCCAAGCAGCGCCTGGCAGATGCCGCGGAAGATCAGCATACCCGCCAGCGTCACGATGAAGCTCGGTATTCGGTGATAGGCGATCCAATAGCCTTGCGCCGCGCCGATAAGCGCACCGACGATCAGGCAAACGATAGAGACCACGAGCGGATTGCTGAATATCCCGAGCGGCCAGATGACCATCATCATTGCGGCAAGCGCGCCGATGAAGCCGGCGACCGATCCCACGCTGAGGTCGATATAGCCGGCGACGATCACCAGCAGCATGCCAAGCGCCATCACGATGATGAACGAGTTCTGCTGCACCAGGTTGCTGAGGTTGACCGGTTTGAACAGCGTGCCGGACGTCGTGTACTGGAAGAACAGCATGATGACGATCAGCGCGATGATCAGGCCGTATTCGCGCAGGTTCGTTGTCAGCGCCGAAACGGCGACACGCGGACCATGCTTGACGTCTTCGGCGACGCCGCTCTGCGGCGCGGGAGCGCTTTCTGTGCTCATGAGGCTTTTTTCCCTTCTCCCCGAACGATCGCGCGCATGATCTTTTCCTGGCTGGCGTCGCTTGCCGCCATTTCGCCGACGATACGCCCTTCGTTCATGACATAGATGCGGTCGGTGATGCCGAGCAATTCCGGCATTTCCGACGAGATGGCGACGATTGCCTTTCCCTCGGCGGCGAGGCGGGCGATGATCGTGTAGATTTCGTACTTGGCGCCGACGTCAATGCCGCGCGTCGGTTCGTCGAGGATCAGCACTTCCGGGTCGGCGAACAGCCATTTCGACAGCACGACCTTTTGCTGGTTGCCGCCCGAAAGATTGCCGGTCAGCTGATAGACGCTGGATGCGCGGATGTTGGTCTTCTTGCGATAGTCGTTGGCGACGCTCATCTCGCGCATGTCGTCGATGACGCCGCGGCTGGAGACGCCTCCCAAATTGGCCAGCGTCACATTGTGCTTGATGTGGTCGATGAGGTTGAGGCCAAAGGTCTTGCGGTCCTCGGTGACATAGGCGATCCGGTTCTCCACCGCCTTGCTCACCGTCGAAAGATCGAGAGGCTTACCCCTGAGCAGGACCTCGCCGCTGATATGCCGGCCATAGGAACGGCCGAACAGGCTCATCGCGAATTCGGTGCGGCCGGCGCCCATCAGCCCGGCAATGCCGACCACCTCGCCCTTGCGCAGGTTGAGGTTGACATTCTTGATCACCTGCCGCTCGGCGTGGATCGGATGGTACACCGACCAGTTTTTCACTTCGAAAATAACCTCGCCGATCTGGGGCTCGCGCGGCGGGTAGCGGTCGTCGAGCGAGCGGCCGACCATCGAAGTGATGATCCGGTCCTCGCTGATGTCCTTCCTGGGCAGGGTCTCGATGGTGCGCCCGTCGCGGATCACCGTCACCTTGTCGGCGACGCGGTTCACCTCGTTGAGCTTGTGCGAGATCAGGATCGAGGTCATGCCCTGGCGCTTGAACTCGAGCAGAAGATCGAGCAGCGCCTGGCTGTCCTTTTCGCTGAGCGAGGCGGTCGGCTCGTCAAGGATCAGCAGCTTCACTTCCTTGCTGAGCGCCTTGGCGATCTCGACCAGTTGCTGCTTGCCGACGCCGATATTGGTGATCAGCGTCTTGGGATCTTCCTTCAAGCCGACTTTGTCGAGAAGGGCCTTGGTGCGCTTCTCGTTGGCGTTCCAGTCGATGACGCCGTAGCTGGCGTGCTCGTTGCCCAGGAAGATGTTTTCCGCGATCGACAGCATCGGCACCAGGGCAAGTTCCTGGTGGATGATGACGATGCCGATATGCTCGCTGTCATGGATACCCTTGAAGTGGCATTCCTGGCCGCGAAAGACGATCTCGCCTTCATAGGTACCGGTCGGGTAGACGCCCGACAGCACCTTCATCAGCGTCGATTTGCCGGCGCCGTTCTCGCCGACGATGGCGTGGATTTCTCCTTCCTCGACGCTGAGGTTGACGTTCGACAGCGCCTTCACGCCGGGGAACGTCTTGGTGATGTCGCGCATCTCCAAAATCGTCGAGCTCATCAGGAATTCCGCTCCCTGGCGCATGCCTGCCGTTTCCGGAAGGCGTTATGCGCGAAATCAACATACTGCAGTCTGGCTCGCGCCGCGATGGCGCATGGCGCTGCAGAAGCCGGCAAAAACAATACCGGGGTCGCTTCTGAACGAAAAGGGGCCCTGCGTCGCGCAGGACCCCTCCCTTAAAGGCTGGATTACTTCAGCTCTTCGGCCTTGATGTAGCCGGAGTCGACGACCAGCGCCTTGTAGTTCGACTTGTCGACCTCGTGCGGCGTCAAGAGGATCGAGGGAACGACCTTGACGTCGTTGTTGTAGGTCTTGGTGTCGAGGCCGTCGGGCTTGCCGCCGGAGAGCACCTTGTCGACCAGCTGCACGGTGGCCTTGGCCAGCTCGCGGGTGTCCTTGAACACGGTCGAATACTGCTCGCCCGAAATGATCAGCTTGACCGAGGCGGTCTCGGCGTCCTGACCGGTCACGATCGGCCAGGGCTGAGCATCCGTGCCGTAGCCGACAGCGCGCAGCGAGGCGGTGATGCCGCGCGACAGGCCGTCATAGGGCGACAGAACGCCATCGACGCGGCTGCCGTCCGAGTAGTTGGCCGAGAGCAGGTTGTCCATGCGGGCCTGGGCGGTGGCGGCGAGCCAGCGCAGCGTGCCGACCTTGTCCATGCCCATCTGGCCGGACTTGATCTTGATCGAGCCGTCGTCGATCAGCGGCTGCAGGACCGACATCGCGCCGTTGTAGAAGAAGAAGGCGTTGTTGTCGTCGGGCGAGCCGCCGAACAGCTCGACGTTCCACGGCTTGGTGTTCGGGAAGCGCTCCTTGAGGCCCTTGACCAGGGAATTCGCCTGGATCACGCCGACGCCGAAATTGTCGAAGGTGGTGTAGTAGTCAACATTCGGGGTCTTCTTGATCAGCCGGTCATAGGCGATGGTGACGACGCCTGCGTCATTGGCCTTCTGCAGCGCATCGGCCATGGTGGTGCCGTCGATCGAAGCGATGATCAGCGCTTTCGGGCCTTTCGTGATCTCGTTTTCCAGCTGGCTGAGCTGGTTCGGGATGTCGTCCTGCGCGTATTGCAGGTCGACCGTGTAGCCCAGCGCTTCGAGCTGGGACTTGACGGCGTCGCCGTCGTTGATCCAGCGCTGCGAGGTCTTGGTCGGCATCAGCACGCCGACGAGACCCTTGTCGGCGGCGTGCGCCGAATAGGTCGTGGCGGCAATGCCAAGGGCCGCGACGGCGGCCAGCGTCTTGATGATCTTCACATTTACTCTCCCTGGTTGATGGACGCGACACCTCGGGGCTTCGCGGGCCGCGCAGTCGAACAGGAGCGCAGTCGCGCCTCTGTCGGCTTTATCGATCTCCGGTATCCTCCCAATCGGCCCCGCGACGCAGTTTCAATCGATACGATTTTGCTCGTTGCCGATCGCTGCGTCTCGGAACGCGCGAAGGGTGTGTCCCTTTGACATAACTGTCAAATGCGATCTTTGCTGGTTGCTATACCGAAACTGGTATGATTTAGCGTAGAGCAGAGAACTGCCGGAGAGGCTGGGAAATCATGGCGGCGCTGCGCGATCCTGATGCGATTTCAGGGAGTTACGAGAAGCTTCCGGGGGACGGCGAAACGCTCCTGCGCAGCGGCCTGAGCCTGCGCCATATGCGAATGATCGCCGCGCTCGACGATCACGGAGGGGTGAGCGCCGCCGCCCAGGTGATGAATATTTCCCAGCCGGCGGCCTCGCGCATGATCGCCGAGATGGAGGCGGTGCTCGACGTGAAATTGTGCGAGCGGCTGCCGCGCGGCGTGACGCTGACCCCTTACGGTCAGGCGCTCGCCAGGCGCGCCCGCTCGATCCTGCTCGAAATGCGCGAAGCCGACCGCGAGATTTCGGAACTCAAGGCAGGCAAGGGCGGCTCGGTGTTTCTCGGCGCCGTGACTGCGCCGGCGATCGAACTGGCGGTGCCGGCGATTCGCGAGATCCGCCGCATCTATCCGCGCATCGAGATCACCATGCAGGTCGAGACCTCGAACGTGCTCGCTCGCGAGCTGATCGCCTCCCGCCACGACTTCATCATCGCCCGCATCCCGGATGACCTCAATCCGCGGCTGTTCGAATCGCGCGTCATCGGCATCGAGAAGGCCTGCCTGATCGTGCGCCGCGGCCATCCGCTTGCCGGCGGCGGGATGGTCGGCCTGGAGGAGACGGCTGCCTATGATTGGGTCTTCCAGTCCGGCGGCTCGCCCCTGCGCCAGGCGATGGAAAGCAATTTCTTGAACCGCAACATCCCGCTTCCCGACCGCATCCTCAACACCTCGTCGCTGCTCTTGACGCTGGTAATGGTGGCGCAATCTGACGCCATCGCCCCCGTTTCGGTGCAGGTGGCCAAGTTCATCCAGAGCGGCGACGGGCTGTCCGGAGCGATCGATGTCGTTCAGACCGAGTTCGACATCGAGGTCCGGCCCTACAGCCTGATCACGGTCAGGAACCGGGCGCTCTCGCCCGCCGCCAAGATGCTGCACGACTTCATCCTGCGCGAAGTGGGGTAATGGAACGAGAATGCTACCTGTGCGTTCAAACAGATCGGCAGTTCGCTGGAGCCCGTTTGGGTGAGGGAACCACCTGCCGATGCTGAACTATCGGGAGGTCTTTGATGGAACGTCGCTTGTTTCTGACTGGAATGCTTGGCGTTGCGGGGGCAGCGGCAATTGCAACCCTCGCTGGCCCCAGTAGGGCGGTTGCCGGAATTCCAAGCGGCAACGGAATTCTCGATGAACTCGATAAGCCCGATACCGCCGTCTTCGAGGATGGAGACGAACGTGCTGAAGTGGAGCAGGTTTACCATCGTCATTGGCATCACGGCCGTCGCCGCCGCAGACGGCGCCGCGTTTGGAGACGTGTTTGCCGCCGCTACTGGCGTCGTGGCCGCTGGCGTCGCCGCTGCTGGCGCGAACGTGTTTGGATTGGCTTTTGGCTTTAGCGGTTCAGCTTTGGATAAGAGCCGCTCACCCGCAGTAAAGAACTGTTTTTACGGAATTCCGGACCGAGACGTGGTCCTGGATTGCTCAACCGGTCCAGAGCCGGCCGCCGCAAGGTGGCTGGCTTCTTTTCCGCCATAGATCGCGCGGCGATCCTCTTCTAGGGCCCAAGCCCCTCGCCTTTCGAGCGGCTCTTTCGTTTGCGCGCTTTCGCCGAACGAGGTGGCTCCCTTCGGAGTGCGGTCAAAAAGCACGTTGATTTTCCAGTCCCCCTGCTGTTGAGAGGATGCGGGCAGTTGGGCGATCTGGATGTTCGATGTTTTCAAAGCTGCCTGTTGTTAACCATCGCAATGTTAGCCTTGGTCTCGCCGGATGAGCGAGGTCACCAATATGCACGCCGATCTGCCGCGCGCGCGGGTTAAGCGGAGGCTGATAGCCAAGGCGCTAGCATTCCTCGCCGCCGCCCTGACAACGCTGCCCGCAGATGCCGAAACGGTGCAGGAAAATCCCGGCGGTCAGATCGTGATCTTCGCTTTGCACGTCGCCGAGCTGCGCGCCGCGAACGAGCCTGTGGAATTCGACGGTGCCTGCGACAGCGCCTGCACGCTCTATCTGTCTTTGCCCGCCGAGCAGCTTTGCATCACGCCGCGTGCATCCTTCGGCTTCCATCTGCCTTACGGCGTCGGCGCCCATGAGAACGCAATCGCCGCCGGGTACCTGATCTCGCAATATCCCGACTGGGTTCGCCTGTGGATCGAGGAACGCGGCGGCCTGTCGCGCACCATCGTGCGGATGGAAGCCGCCGAGGCCGCAAAGCATCTTCCCCTCTGCGGCGTGCTGGCCTGACCGGCAAGCGGCAACGATCGCATTCGCCATCGGCCGCCTGAGGACGCTCTGCCAGATCGCTGCGACCGCGCGGCACTGTAGCGAGGGATGGAGCGGGTAGCGGGAATCGAACCCGCGCGTTCAGCTTGGGAAGCTGGACGTAATCACGATATTTCAATGGCTTGGGTGCAAAACGGGCCCAATTTCCATCAGAAATTCTGCAATGGAATCAGTGACCTTGTAAAACCTTTGAGTGCGCACGCCACAAGCGATCAACGCTATCAGACGACGCCATTCACTCAATGGGCCGCCAGACGGCCACCGGCCGTGGGCGCCCCTTCTGGCGAGGGCGGGGCCAAGAATGCCCTAAGATCATCGATGACCGTCTCGAATCCTGTGTCGCGCTCCGCGCCAGGAAGTCGCCTCTCTCCATTGGGCGCCCTTGCCGGTTGCGAAGGCTGACGCGAGCGCCGGCATAGTCGGCTTCGTTGGGGATAGGCCGCTGTAGATCTAGCGGTCGAACTCGACATGATCGTCCTGCACAGGCGTCGAGCAGATTGTTCCGATTGTCTCGACCATTGCCCCGACACTAGGATCTAGCTCAGTTCGTCCGAGCTATGGCTGGCGCCATCGATTCAAGCTGTAGGACGTGACGAGGGCATTCAGATCGCAACCCGGATCCCCGAGGCCATATGGGCAAGAGGGCGGTAGCACAATGAACATCAAAAGAGGCTTTTGATAAGTATATATTTTGAACTATGAGTATAAAAGGCGACGATTCGCTAATTAGCGAAAAAGCTAATTAGCGAATCAGTCAAACTCCGAAAAATTCAGCAGATAACTCCTTGAGGTATACGAAAAAACGACTCGTATTCCACTGCATAAATGCTATATTGAGATGATAGAAATTAAGATGTGCCTTAGGAGGTTCGAACGAATGTTGTCGGCGCAAACGAAGAGACCAATCGCCAGCTACATCGAAAAGTGGGCAAATGCCTCAGTGTGTAGCTATCAGGACATCGCCGTTAGGGCTGGCTTTACGAAAGCCGACATCATCTACATGTTCATCAGCGGCGAACACAGAGTTCCTCTAGATTGTATTCCGGCATTGGCTAGAGCGCTCGGGTGCGACGGCAACGAGCTCTGGACGCTAGCGCTGCAGCAATACTTCAAGCCCGAGATTCTCCGGCAGATTCAAGAGCTCTCCACACGTGACCATTCGCCGAACGAGCGGGCGTGGATCAACGCTTTACGGAGCATGTCGGGAGGCGCGGATCCTGAACTGACTCATAAGCGGTCGGAGCGCCTACGCGAGATCCTGCTGGACTGAGCACAGCCTTCCTCCCCGATCCATTTGCCCTGTGGTCTATTGATGAACGATCGCCAACTTCCCAACGTGGCAGTGCTTATAGATACCGAGAACGTGTCAGCTGGATATGCAGATCGGTTATTCGATCAAGTCGCATCCATCGGTTGCGCTACTGTGAGACGTGGCTATGGCGACTTCACAGGACTTTGGTCTGCGTCTTGGGCGAGGGCCTTCGAACGGCACGCCATAGCACCACGCCAACAGTTCAGCGCCGGGAGGGGGAAAAATTCCGCCGACATCGCTTTGGTTATCGATGCCATGGATCTTTTGAATCAGAGCGCTATTGGCGCAATATGCCTTGTCTCGGGCGATAGCGATTTTACGCCTCTTGCCCTGCGAGTTCGCGAACAGGGCGTCCCGCTCTTTGGATATGGGAATGCCAAATCCCCCGAACGGCTTCGCAGCGCATGCAAGAAATTCACCTATCTCGAGAACCTCGGCATCGTGCCCCGAGCCATGCCTTGGCGATCGTCCCAGACATCGCTCCAACCGGTCGACGAAGCAGCCTCTCTGCTCCGACGTGCACAGTGATCTCTCTGACACGCACCGATGATCGCGTGCGCCAAATCATTGACGAACATCGGCAGACGATCGAGTCCCTTCGAAACCTGCCGAATTTTATCCAGGTCCTGAGATCACTTCCCCAAACCAAGCAGCCGTTTGCGTCCTTCTCGGACGAGGAGATACTGAATGCGGTGGCCAACATGGCCGAGGGTGCGGATGGCACCTCGACAAACCCCCGCATTGCAGAATTCGATGCTTTGGCATCCGGCGCGCCAACGATTGGCCATGACGCCGCCGGTGCTTTCCTGTTCGCGGAAACGCTCGACCGTGCGGCTCTGAAACTATCCGGCCCATGGGATGAGTTCTTGGCAAACATCGTCAAGGTCAGTCGCCTTCGCGAGGTGACTTGTCTCTACGGTTTCACGCGGCTCGAGCCTCCGCCAACTTCGGCTGAAACTGAGCTAGATGAAATCCAGCTGAAAGTAGACGGTGCGCCGCTGGACCGGGAGGTTAAGTGGTTGCCAGCCATCGAACAGTTCGGGGAAGGGATCTTCCTCCACATCAACCCAGACTATGTCCGAAAATGGCGCGATCGCGCGGATGTTGTAAGTCATGCTGAAGAGCTACGACGTGGCGAGGCGCTCGAGGCCGCTCACTTCAATCGACCGCCGCGCCATCTCGGCGTTGCCTATTGGGCTCTTCATTCGCTTTCACACGCTTTGATGGCTGAGCTAGCCTTGGAGTGCGGATATCCGATTTCTTCGCTCAAGGAACGCATCTATGCGAGCGGAGCCGGCCAGCCCGATCGCTTTGGCATCCTGATCTACACATCGACCGCCGGCGCCCAAGGGACCCTCGGTGGTCTGAGCGGTATGGCCGAACGTGTGCCGGAAATCTTGGCAAAAGCGGTGCGCGATCTGGAGCTTTGCTCGAACGACCCAATTTGCGCTGACCACCATGCTGGGACGGACCTCGACGAACGCCCGCTCCATGGGGCCGCATGCCATGCGTGCGTGCTTGTGCCCGAGACGTCGTGTGAGGCGAGAAATACCAGGCTGGATCGAGGCCTTTTGGTCTCTACATTGATCGGCTCAAGGTCCGCGATGTTCCTGTGAAGAGTGCGAGCCTGAGCGGCCATTCCACCGCAGTAGGAGGGCACTTCGCCGCCTACCTTTCGGGGTATTGCCACCTCAATCTGAGAGCGTCTTCTTCGCTGAGCAGTATCGGCAAGCCTTGGCTGAGAGGATCCAAGCGGCTGACATAGCCTTCCGCCCAGGTGATCCATTCCTGAATCGCAGCTTCGTGCTCCGATCCCGGCAAGAGTCTGTCCTTCACAGCAGCGATGTATGCTTGCAGGTGGCGGGCTTCTTGATGGTCCGATGCTTGTTGTCTGAATACCGCCCCTCTGACTCGGTCGATCGCCTCGAGGCGCTGTTGTTCCTCCCTGCGCCTACTCTCCTCCGCCCATCGGCGATCGCGTTCCTCGAGCTCGACACGCTGTTGCTTCAAGGCGGCTGCAGCCCGTTCAATGCCGTCCAGGAAACCGGCTAGGACATCCTCCACCCGTTGGCGTTTGCCGTCAGCCCATTTCTGCCTGATGCCAAGATAGGTCGCGTTTGTGATCGATAGCTGTAAATGGCCGGACCTGACGCGGTCGTGCTCGGGAATTGCTCGGCCATAACTCCGGTGGTCGCGAATTTCTGTGGCGGTAGGGGTGTGCGGGGTCAGTGCGTATCCTTCGGACAGTTGCAGCTCGACTTTCTCACCATCGACCACCACACCAGCCTTAGTATCGGCAGCGACGCTCCATGATCTCTGGGCGACGGCTGCCTTTAGACTAGTAATAAGATTGGCAGCACGAGGGACACTATCGCGGCTGATGTCGACGCATATGAGGCCCGATCGCAGATGGACGTCACCAGCCACCAACGATCGTCTGAGGTCCTTCTGTATCTTAATCGCCAGCGGATCAGTTACCTCGACCGGAGCCGCGGCGTGGATCGGCTTGTCGTCGGTGACCTCTTCGACGGACGGCCATTCCTGGTTGAACGCAGGTTCCACCTGGTCCCCGATCTGGACCAGCTGGTTTCGCCTGAACTTGCCTATTGGCAGGGTTCGGCGTTTCGGTGGGCTGCCGTTAGCGACCATTCGCCAATAATGCGGTGGCGGAACTGGTATATCGTTCTCTCGGCAGATCGCGGAGATCTTCCCGGCCGAAGCGCCGAGATGGGCGCTGACCTCCTCCATGGACTTGGTCCATACCAGGTCGTGGAGAGTAGTGCGGGTAACGGTGGTCATGCGGTTGCCAGCAAATGGTGACGTCGACACTTTCATCGATGCTGCCACCCATCCGGTCCAGAGTTCGTGCGGCCGCAGACAGAAATATCCACCGCAAGGATGATCCACGAAGTGCGCTTGTCCGACACAAGCGATCGCGTCGGTTATCAGCCCCAAAGGTTGCGCCCGCAAGATCGTTTCTTAAAACCCGCCTAAACCGGAAGGGCGTTCAAGCTGGAATAACTGGGACTCCAGGGTCATGAGGTCCCGGAACAAGCCCGGCCGCAACCACCTCGCTCGCTCCCAGAATATGCTTCTCCTGATCATCGAAGAAGATGTGCGCACGGGTGGCTTTTAGAATTGGAGCCTTCTCGTGCCTGCCGACGAAATGCGCCTCGTCGGCCGGTGTTCCCCATGCCCGCAAGGTATGGATTACCCGCTCGTGCGCCGGTGCATTTCTGGCAGTTACTATCGCAATTCGGACACGACTTGTCCCGTCGGGTCTCATGAATTTCTGCCTGAGAGCAGCCAGCTTCGGAAGGAACGTTTTCCCAAATGGACCGCGCTCCATCGGCACCGTGGCGTTGTCGCGTTCATACTGAAGAAAGTGCTCCAATCCATGTTCATTATAAAGTTTGTCGGATGCCTCACTAAAGACCACCGCGTCACCGTCCAAAGCGATCCTAACCTCGTCTGAGGGATTCTCATCGACATTGCTTGGCAGGGGGCCGAGCCTAGCCGCGGCGGTCCCGGCAAGCACTGCGGCTTTAACATCATCAGCATCGTTCGAAAGGAACAGGTCTACATTCCACGCCTTTACGAATGGCGCGACTGAACGACCGCTTGTGAAACTCCCTCTTCTGATCGGCAAGCAATAGTGGTCAAATGAGTTGAAGGCTCTGAGCGAGAGATCGGGTGAATTTTTGGAAAGCAATATGACCTCGACGAGCGGTTCTTGCTGGACAGAGTTCAACGCAAGCAGACGCCGTGTCACCTCGAAAGCCGCTCCAGGTTTAAGTGGCTCCTTTTCTCGGGCCCGCTGTAGTTCAGCATAGGCATGGACGCCGTCCCGTTCGAAGACAGAGTGCTCCTCTACGAGGTCGAACATCGCCCTGGTCGAAATTCCTACCGTAAGTGGCAGGTTACTCATGTGATCGGTCATGACACCCCCCTGTTCTGCTGAGTTGTTTGGTATTCGAAGCCAACACCTATATGCCTGATTATTAAGCAATTATAGGCATGGTGCTCGCTCCGGTTTCATTGGGCAGAGATTTAAATGACGTCCACGATAGCGCTCTGGCATTTGCGGAAAGAGCAGCATGAGATTGTCGGAAGGGCGCCGAGTCTCGAGGTTCACATTAACCTCTGGCGGCACAATCCTGGAAACGCTGACCACAATCTGCTGGATATCGGGATACGGGTCTTAGATGTCCAAGACCTGAGCGCTATCAAGCTCTTTGTTCCAGCTGCCATCGCCAAGCAAGAAATCTCCGATCTTGGATCACTTCTGCGCAACCAAGACACCCTAAGCGCAGTATTCAACGAAGTCTTGACGATCGGCACAAGCAATCCTTCCACTAACGCCTTCACTGTAAAGCGAGGAAACGAAGCATATGTCACAGTTCACCCGATCGATATTGATGCATACCTAACCGTCGAAAATTTGAAAGACGGCGCGGATACCCAAGGGACGATATTATCTATATCGGCGGACTTCTGTCACCGACTCCACAGCCCTGGCGAGCACTACATCAGATTGCGGATCAAGCTCTTAGGGGGCTCGGAGAGAGCCTTCAGTTCCGATACCAGTGCCGAGGACGGCATTTTTCTCAGTTCATTCTCCGTTTCCGAAATTACAGAACTTCGCTTCAATGAAGCAAGGAGTTTACCTAAGACGCTTCTAAAGAGAGTGATGCTAGAGAGGTGGGTTACCCCAAGAATTGAGACGCTCCATTACTTCTTAGTTCGGGACTCTGGATTCGATCTAATCGCATCACACGCAAACTTCCGCAAAATGCGTCGCCTAGAGGCAAAAATATGGGACGACTACTTACGTGATCTGGCTCCAGATGTAGCTCCCGACAAAATGATAATCTACCATTGGCGCTACGGTGGGCTGGGTGAAGGCGCGGTTTCGGATGTAGTGACGTTGGCGAAGTTCCGTCGGGCACGAAAGAACAACATCTGGCGCTATGCGTTCATCGTCGGCCTTCTCGGCGCCTTCGGCAGCGGGGTTCAAGCGGCGTTTGTCGCCCTGTGGAGTCTTACCTGCTGGGGGCCCCTGGCGACCTCACTGGCGGCACTGGTCTCAATTCTCGTGCTGCTGTCAATCAGCTATCATGTTTTGAAGCCGCGCCCAGACTGAGGTGATTGTTATGCGAAATGACGTGCGGTATTCATGTGATTCGCGTCCCAAGGAGGGGATCTTGCAACAGATAAGCTGCGACCTCGGCCGGCCGGCTGGGGGAGGCGTTGTTAGCACCGATATAGCGAGTGCTGTTCGTGGTTTACGGCAACTTTACCCAAACATCGAACTGTGGTTCGCCCTAAAAGTCGGCCCCGGTTTGTTGGATGGTTCTCGTGCGATCTTCCAGCGTGGAAGTGACAGCCTTGACGGTTTCGTGATCGCGAAACGAACCCTTCACGAGAGGAAGATTTGCACGCTGTGGGTTGATCCCAGTAAACGCAGACAAGGGCTAGCCTCGGATCTGATGGCTGAAGCTAGCGAATGGCTTGGAACCAGGTTCCCCCTAATCACCGTCGGTGAAGAGCGGCTGTCCGAATTGGGAAAGCTATTCGAGTATCACTCGTTTGTTTGCACCGGCGCCATCGAAGGAATTTATCGCCGGCATCGAAAAGAGTTTATTTTCAACGGGTGGCTGTAAACTATTTCAATTCGAAAACTTGATAGAGGCGGTCAAGATCGCCAGAATTCACGCCATGCATATCGACGCCGAGCTTTTTGGACACATCGCGAAGCGTCGCCGCCTCTATCTCTTGCAAAAGAGCAATCGCTTCGGGGCTGCTTAGACTAGCTGGCCAAGTGCGATTCTTAAGGATCAGAGACGGCTCGCCGGTTATCAAAACAATTCGGCTCAGACCAATTGCATTGAAGAATTCAAAGGGCACCTGAAGCGGCGCGTCATCTACGATCAATATGCCGTGACCATCCAGGATAGCTCTCTTCCGGTCAACATTAGAAAGCTTTGCGATCCAGTCGGCGAGAGCCGCCTGGTTCTCAATGGCTTCGTCCAAGGTAAGGCCCTCTATCGGGCGATCTATCGACCTCAATATAGCGCTTGCTTGAATGTGGGTGTATTCTGGAATCCGCGACACCAAATTCCGGATCATCGAGGTTTTTCCAGATCCAGATAGACCACCGACAAATATCATGTAAGAGCCGTTAGAATTGGATGCATCGAGTCAATCTTCATCCAAGATTGCGGTGGGCGCAAGAAATAGTCATCCTTAAGTTTCTTTAGTGAAAGTGGCGAATCTAGCCGAACAGGTTCAAGTATTGTAACAGCATTAGCTAGATTAGTATTTGCAAAATACTCATCGAAATACTCTCTCGAACATCCGGTCCATACGCCGATTTTCTGCCACAACTCGAGAGGAGTGGCAGTGATGATTTCCCCTATCGTAAACCTTCCGACTATCGACGAAATAGGGGCGGTCGCATACAACAGCGCGGGCGTCCCGACCGGCACGTTTTGAGGCCCTCGGCGGCGTAACTCGAACCGCTTCTCTAGAGCCAGGATTAATTCAACCCACGTTGGGGCGATGCTGAATATCAGTGCCACAGGGCTCGTCCAATGAAGGCGCAGCTAGCTAGCTCCTATGACAATTGCATTGCTGCGTCCACAATCATAGCTGCAGAGCTCGCCTGAACGAAGCAGCGCTCCATCGGCGAGGCTAATGGGGCCCTTTGCCATGCCAAGCCTCATTAGCGCAGCCGGCGGCCACCCGTTGGAGCTTTGTTGCTGGAACATGAAGGTGCCCAGGGTGCTGGCAGGCCCTGGCAGGGCACCAGGGAGCGAATGTTGCACTGGCGCTGCTCTATGGTTCCCTTAAGGTAGTGTCACGGCTTTCGACGACAAATTGGCACCCCCGGCAAGACGGTAACAATTCGTGAAGTCGAGTGGCCGGCCTGCCGCTATAACCTCTGAAATGTCGAGCCTGCTCGCTCCGCCCAAGCTGCTGAATTCCTGGCCGTCACTCCGAAGCATTTGCTTGAATTGACGAACGAAGGCGCTGTGCGCCGGGTGATCATCGGTCTCGACGGCAAGAAGGCAACCCGGCGCCGAAGGTCAGACGATCTCTCCGAATTTCATTGGGAGGCCGAGCCAAAAGGCACGTCGGTATATCGAAACACGACCAAACGAGAACTTAGCGGAGGAGAAACTCCATCCAATGATCACTGTCGACCTCATCCATCCTCTCGCGCCTGATGTTCGCCGCGGCTACGACCGCAAGGAAGCAGCATCCTACGTTGGCGTCAGCCCGACACATTTTGATAAGCTCGTCCGCATCGGCAAAATGCCGAAACCGGTCGTGTTCCTTGGCCGCAAAGTCTGGGATCGCAGGGCGCTCGACCGTGTGCTCGATAACCAGTCGGGCATCCAGACCCAGGCTGGCATGGTGGATTCTGCTGTCACGGACGATCTCGACCGTGAGCTCGCCGAGTTCGAGGCAAAGCATGGTCACGCTTAGACTCAAGGGCCTGCACAGGGTCAAGGCCAAGGGCAGGATCTACTGGTATGCTTGGCGCGGCGGTCCACGCCTTACCGGCGCGCCTGGATCGCCGGAATTTCTGGCGTCCTACAATGAGGCAGTCGCCAATCGTCAGTCATCAGACAGCGGTCGGTTCCGCTCGCTGATCGCGCTCTACAGGGCAAGCGCCGACTACAAAAAACTAGCAGAGTCGACGCGACGCAACTGGGGTCCATGGCTTGACCGGATCGCCGGTCATTTCGGGGAGCTGCGGATCGCCCAGTTCGATCGGTCGGACAAGATCAGGCCGGTGATCCGCCGGTGGCGCGCGGCATACGCTGAGACTCCGAGATCAGCCGATTATGGCATGCAGGTGCTCTCACGCGTGCTCTCATATGCGGTCGATCCGCTCGGCAAGATATCCTCGAACCCTTGCGAAGGGATCAAACAGGTTTACAGCAGCTCTCGGTCGGAAATCGTCTGGACAGACAGCGACATCGCGCACCTGAAGAAGACGTGCTCGGCCGAGATTGCCCAAGCTGTCGACCTGGCTGCACATACCGGCCTTCGCGTCGGCGATCTCATCCGCTTGTCCTGGTCCCATGTCGGCGAGGACGCCATGATCATAACCACCGGCAAAAGCAGACATCAGCGCGAGGCCATCATTCCGCTCTATCAGGGACTGCGCGACATCCTCGGACGAATACCGAAGCGCTCACCGGTCATTCTGACCAGTAGCAAGAAGCGCCCGTGGACTGTCAACGGTTTGGCCAGTTCGTTCTCCGACGCCAAGAAGATCGCATGGCCGAAAGGCGACGACCTGCACTTCCACGACCTGCGCGGCACTGCAGCGACGAAGTTCTATGTCTCCGGCCTGACCGAGCGCGAGATCGCCGAGATCATGGCTTGGGAGGAAGAGCACGTCGCGCGCATTATCCGCCGCTACGTTGGCCGGCAGGCTGCGATCAAGGAGCGCATTCAGAAGCTCAACGAGGCAAGAAAGTCCTGACTAGTTCGCGCGAACGGTGCGGGTCTGGCTTTCGATCTTGCCTTTCGGTGTGAAATCGATGGTCTGGCCGGCGCTCGCGAAGTGAACCAAACCGTATTTCATCAGCAGACCAATAGCATCCTGGTCACAACCGGCCGCCCTGATGGCACCATGTTTCGCGATGTCCGCAAGAATTGCCTCAGCCGCACGTTGCCTATTTAAGTCCATGCTCACGATGAGACGCATTCAGATATCTCCGAATCATTGCGTGGATTGACCAGTCTGAGGTCGGGCACCGGGTCGGTCAACACACCCAACTAGCCGACAGCCCGAAGCTGCGCGGCGCAGTAATCTGCAGATCCGCGCGAAGATACCCGCGACGTGGTCCGCCGCGCTTTCGGGCTCTTCAAGGGACATGCGTTTCATGGGACCGCCACATATCGCGCCAAGGCGCGGCGGTCATCGCCCAGAACTCTGATCGAAATCCCGTTATATCCCCCATCCGAAATGGCGGACCTTACCGCGTCCGTTGAACACCCAAGGTCACGAGCAATGCTCGCGAACAAGTATTGCTGCATTTCATGAGGGTCGTTTGCGATCAACATGTTGATGTGGTCGGCGATGCGTTGCGCCAGCGCGTTTGCCTTTGCGGTCTTGAGCTGCACATTTGCCTTGCCTCCGCGGTAGCTCTTCAGGGAAGGTCTGAGCGGCAGAATCGGCATCTAGTAGCGCCAGCCCTGCTTAAATTCGCTAATGAACCAGCGCTCAACGTCATCGCGCACCGATGTCGAGGAGCGAAATCTGAGATGGCCGGGCGACGTCTGTTGAAGCCAGGAATAGAAATCCGAAAAGGCTGGATCGTCTGGCTGGTGCGGTAGGCCGCGTTCCTCAGCCCATTTCGTGCAGAAATAGCGAACTGCCTGCTCGGCTTCGTCCTTCCTGATGAGCCCCACGTTCGCCCCCTTGTCGATAGTAGACCGATGATGGCACTAACCGAACGAGAACACGAGAGGGAGGCGGGGTAATGTCAGGTTCTCCGAAGGGATTTGGTCGAAGATAGCAAGAACGAGAGAACTAGCTCAATCGGTCTCTTCCACTACGCCGTTTCCTATCACGAAGCCGCCCGAGCCCTGGCCAACATAGGAACGAACACGACCCGATCTATTTTTTGCATTATCACGCCGTGGAACTCTATCTGAAGGCATTCCTTCGGTTGCACGGGATCTCGGTCAGTGAACTCGCCAGCAACAAATACGGCCACAAGACCGATCGTCTCAGCAGGCGGGCTTCCGAATTCGGACTGCCATTGGACGATCAGGATATCGAGGTTCTGCGGCGCATGGAGACCGACATCATGATCCGATCGAGATACATAGTCACCGGATATTTCACGGTGCCAGCCCTCGAGGCTTTGGACCGAACCTGTCAAAGCCTGCGCGAATCGGCGCGCGATGCGATCAGAAAGACCGGAACTTTTGTTCGGCCTTGATTGCATATCGGCCCGGATCGAGAACGAAAGCTGTAAAACAGCCTGTAAAACCGCCTTGTTGCGGTAATCGCAAAATCAGGCCCGAACCTTTGCGGCGCAAGCTGGAGCGGGTAGCGGGAATCGAACCCGCGCGTTCAGCTTGGGAAGCTGACAGGCTACCATTACATCATACCCGCGCAACAGCCTCGTTACCATGATGGCCCCGCATCTAGCAATCGGCGATACATTGAAAAGCCGAGAGCCATCCACCGGCGCTTTGACGCCGTGCCACAACATGGTAATGGCTCAGGGGTTAAGGGTGGGGACCCAGCTTGGAAATCAATGTTCGGAAGAGGAAGCGAGCCTCTCGCTCCGGAAAAGCCTTTGCTGTGGAAGATCTCGGATTCCTGCTGAGGCTTCCTGTTTTTGTATTCGTCTCTCTTTTCGTGCCTGAGAAGAGATGGCGCAGTGTCTGCCTTTGGCTGGAGCGGCTGAAACGGGCGCCTGAGTCTCGGCGCGACGTTGGTGACCAACCGGATCTTGCCGCCTTTGGCATAGCCGGCCGCGAGGACCGGCTCCGGGTCGACGCGATGCGCAGCGAACACAACATCCAGATCGTCCGCGAGTGGCTCGTCGGCTGGCGACCCGAGATCGAACTCCTCGGCGCCGAGCATCTCGATGCGGCGCGCGAACAGGGCCGTGGCGCCGTCCTGTGGATTGCGCATTTCGCCTTCAATGCGCTTGCGGCGAAGATGGTTTTCGCCAAAGCCGGCTTCGATGTCTTCCATGTCAGCAGGCCCGAGCACGGTTTCTCGAAATCGCGCTTCGGCATCCGGTTCCTCAACCCGATCAGAACCGGCGTCGAGCTCAGACATGCCGCGGGCCGTATCGTGATCGACCGCGCCAATCCCGCCGCCAGCATGAACGAGGCGAGGCGGTTGCTTCGCCAGGGCAAGTTTGCGTCCATCACCGCTGGCGCCTGGGAGGGTGAGTTGCTCGTGCGTGCGCGAATCGGCCAGTCGGCCATTGAATTTGCGGGCGGCGCGCCCCGGTTGGCCAGGATCGCCGGCGCTCCCCTGCTGCCGGTCTTCGTCGTTCGTGACGACAGCACAGGCAAGATACGGGTGACTGTGGAAAATCCGATCGATCTTGATCGCAGCCAGGACAAGGCCGAACTGAGCCAGAGCGCCGCGCAAGACTTCGCCGATCGGCACCTGGCCTATCTGAAGGCCAGTCCCCACCAGTGGCGCGACTGGGGCAAGTTGAAGGCTCACCAAGGCACGTTGATCGAGACGGAAGCCGGATGCCTCTCTTCAGCATTCTGATCACCGACGGCGGCAGCGAGCACCTTTCCGGGCTCGTTGCCGAAAACATCCACTCGCTCACGGCTGCTCATCCGGGCGACGAGCACCGCCTGTTCCGGGAAGCGGCGTTGGCGGAGTTCATTTCGACGCATTTCGGAGCAGAGGTGCTTTCGGCTTTCAGGACGCTGCGACCTTATTCATACAAGGCGGACCTCGCCAAATATTGTCTGCTTTATGAGCAAGGCGGCCTTTATGCCGATCTTTCCTATTTCTTCCTGCGCGGAGTGCCTCGCGCTGATGGAAAATTGTCGATCTTTCGCGATTTCCTCAGCTCGACCCCGTGGGACACCAGCATCGGGGTTGTTGCCGCGCCGCCTCGCCACAAGGCGCTCGCCAAGGCGATCGAGCTTGTCTGCGCCAATGTGAAACGGGAATATTACGGGCCGACTGCGCTCTGCCCCACAGGCCCGACCTTGTTCGGCAAGGCCGTCGCGCTGACCTGCGAACCGGAAGACCTCATCGTCGGCGAAGCCCTCAGGTCGGTGCCGTCTGCCGCGCCTCTTCAGGCGTCCGCGGATTTCGGCCATTGCCTCAGCCATGATGGCGAGCCGGTCGCGATCAAGCGTAAGCGGGGCGGCAAGCCGATATCGCACCTCGGTATCGGCGGCGGCAACCGCTACAACAGGCTGTGGCGCTCCAGGGAAGTCTACCGCGACCGGCCGCTTTGGGCCCGCATCTTCCGGTGGAGAATCTGACCGAGCGAGCCACGTGTGCCGGCCGGATCGGGCTATCAAGGCCGCCGGCACAATAGCTTCGCGCGCGGCCTTCGGCTTGATGCCGGGTATCCGAGTGCGTATTTCTGAGGTCGCGCCCCGAATCGGGCAGCTCGAACCGGAGAACGGCCTTGTCCGCACTGACACGCTTTCTCGGCGATACGCCACTCAGGGTGCTTGTGAAGCTGCTGGTGGTTTCCTTCCTCGTCGGCCTCGTCATGCACGCTTTCGGCTGGTCGCCGATGGACGTGCTCTACGGCATCCGCCAGTTCTTCATCGATCTGTGGAATCTCGGCTTCCATACTATCGACCGCTTCCTGGGCTATATCCTGCTCGGCGCCGCGATCGTCGTGCCCGCCTTTATCCTGCTCAGGATTGCGAGCTACAGGAAGTAGCCTGGCGAGCGTCAGCATACGCGGCCGCGACCTCGAACAGAATGGCGTGGCGTGCGGCAAGCGCCGGCACGTCGCTCGAATAGCCGCCGCCGATGACGCCGCATAGCGGGATGCCGGCCTTGCGGAAATAGCTGATGACCAGCTCCTCGCGGCTGCGCAGGCCGTTGTCGGTCAATGTCAGCCGGCCAAGCCGGTCCTCGGCATGGACATCCACGCCGGCATTGTAGAACACGATGTCCCAGCGCCGCCTTGCGCAAAGCTCTGGAAGAATGGCGCCGAGCCGGTCGAGATAGGCAGCGTCGCCGGTGCCGTCCGGCAGCGCGATATCGACATCGGAGGCGATCTTGCGCGCCGGATAATTGCGTTCGCCATGCATGGAAAAGGTGAAGGCGCGCGGCTCATCCTTCAAAATGTCCGCCGTGCCGTCGCCCTGATGCACGTCGAGATCGACGACCAGGATGTTTTCGACGGCGCCCTCCGCAAGCAGGACCAGGGAAGCCACGGCCACGTCGTTGAAGGTGCAGAAGCCCGCGCCTTGGGCACGCCTGGCATGGTGGCTACCGCCGGCGGCGTTGCAGGCTATGCCGTGTTTCAGCGCCAGCCGCGCCGCCAGCACCGTGCCTGCCGTTGCTAGCTGCGCCCTCAATGACACGCGCTGGCTGACCGGGAAGCCGATCTCGCGCTCGATCTTTTCAGGCACCTCGCAAGCGAGCACCTCGTCGACATAGCCGGCCTCGTGCGCGAGCTTGAGCCACGCCGCCGGCGCCCGTTCCGGCATCGAAAGCGCTCCCGCTGCTGCCAGCCCGCGGCTGTGCAAAGCCTCCATCAGCAACGGATATTTGCTCATCGGAAAGCGGTGATTGACGGCAAAGCCGGCGTCGTAGTCGGGATGGTGGACGATCTGCAAAGGCATGGTGGGGCGGCCTGCGCCAGAGCTGGAATTCGGTTGGCCGTCACCCGATGGCGATTGCGCGGCAGCGGCAAACTGGGGCACATCGGCCGTTCTAGCAAGCCGCAATGAGCAAGGCAGCAATCCTTGGACAAGGGTGCGACCCACATCAACGCCGGGACCTTCATCGTCACCAACCGGTCGGTGCTGGCGATCGCTGTGCCGATGACCCTTGCCTATCTGACGACGCCGCTGCTCGGCATCGTCGACACCGCGGTGATCGGGCAGTTCGGCGATGCGGCTCTTCTCGGCGGACTGGCGGCAGGCGCGCTGGTCTTCGACGTCGTCTTCACCACCTTCAACTTCCTGCGCTCCGGCACCACCGGCCTCGTCGCTCAGGCTTTCGGACGCGGCGATCCGCTGGAGGAGCAGGCGGTGCTCTGGCGGGCCGTGCTGATCGCGGTCGTCGCCGGCGTGGTGCTTGCAGCACTTGCGCCGCTGTTTGCGGTAGGCGGCCAGTGGTTCATGGGCGCCGAGCCGCGTGTCAGCGCGGCGATGTCGGTCTATATCCGCATCAGGCTCATTGCCGCGCCCTTCTCGCTCATCAACTACGCCATTTTGGGCTACGTTCTGGGGCGTGGCGAGGGCGGGATAGGGCTGATGTTGCAGGCCGTGCTCAACGGCATCAACATCCTGCTCTGCTTCCTGCTCGGCCTCGAGCTCGGCTGGGGCGTGGCGGGCGTTGCCTGGGCGACCGTCACCGGCGAGTTCCTGGCCATGATGCTCGGCCTTGCCATCGTGCTGAGGCGGTTCCGCAAGCTGGAGCGGCCGTCACGCCGGCGCATCCTCGACCTGCCGGCCTACTTGCGCATGCTGTCGCTCAACCGCGATATCATGATCCGTTCCTTCTCGCTGCTTGCCGCCTTCGCGCTGTTCACCAGGCAGGGCGCCCAATTCGGCACGGTGACGCTCGCCGCCAATGCCGTGCTGATGAACTTCTTCCTCGTCGCCGGCTATTTCCTGGACGGCTTTGCCACCGCAGCCGAGCAATTGGCCGGCCGCGCCATCGGCGCGCATGCGGCCACCCCGTTCCGGCAAGCTGTCCGGCTGACGCTGATCTGGGGCTTCGGCTTGGCGGCGGTCGCCAGTCTTATTCTGCTGACGGCCGGCGCACAGCTGGTGGCGATGGTGACAACCGCTCCGGAGGTCCGCGCGGTCGCCGACATTTATCTGCCCTGGGCCGCCTTCACCGCGCTGAGCGGCGTGCTCGCCTTCCAGATGGACGGCGTCTTCATCGGCGCCACCTGGTCGCGCGACATGCGCAACATGATGCTCCTGTCCTTCCTGGCCTTCGCCGCGGCGCTGATCACGCTGGCACCCGCCTTCGGCAACAACGGCCTATGGGCCGCGCTGCACGTCTTTTTGCTGGTGCGGGGTTTCAGCCTGCTTGCGGTGCTGAGGCTCAGGATGCGCACGGCGTTCAGCTGATCGGCTTTGAAGCCCAGCGCTCGCAAGCCGAGTCGCGCAAATCCTGGATCGAGCCAAGCCGCTCGCGCTCCACAAACCGCGCCATGCCGGCAACGATGCGGCCAGGCAGCGCCGGGCCGGCATAGATCATGCCGGTATAAAGCTGGACGAGATCGGCGCCGGCGCGGATCTTCTCCAGCGCGGTTTCCGCCGAGTCGACGCCGCCGACCCCGACGATCGTCACTTGTGGGCCGAGCAGCTTGCGCATCCGGGCGAGTACCGCCGTCGAGCGCTCGAAAAGCGGCTTGCCTGACAGCCCGCCGGCTTCGCCGGCCAGACTTGCGCTGCGCAACCCGACCCGGGCAAGCGTCGTGTTGGAGACGATGACCCCGTCGATCCTTTTCTCGATGACTTCGGCGGCGATGTCTTCCAGTTCCGCGTCGACGAGGTCCGGCGCGATCTTGAGGAAGATGGGCGGCTGAACCGACGCAGCCGCGCGCGCCGCCACCACGCGCGACAGGAGTTCGCCCAGTTGCTCGCGCGCCTGCATGTTGCGCAGGCCCGGCGTGTTGGGCGAGGAGATGTTGACCGTCAGATAACTGGCATGGGCCGCGAAGCGGGCGACGCCGCGCTCATAGTCGGCAATGCGGTCGGCGCTGTCCTTGTTGGCGCCGATGTTGACGCCGACAATACCCGGCCGCCCTTTGCGCGCGGCAAGCCGTCTTTCGGCGGCCGCATGCCCTTCATTGTTGAAGCCGAGCCGGTTAATCACCGCTTCGTCGGCGGTCAGCCGGAAGATGCGCGGCCTCGGATTGCCGGGTTGCGGCAGCGGCGTGATGGTGCCGACCTCGGCGAAGCCGAAGCCGAGTTTGAGCAGCGCGTCCGGCACTTCGGCGTTCTTGTCATAGCCGGCCGCCATGCCGAGCGGGTTCGGAAAATCGAGCCCGCAGACGCTGACCTCGAGCCGCGCGTCGCGCGGGGGAGGCGAGGCGGCCGGCAGGCCGCAGCGCAAAGCCGCGATCGACAGGCCATGCGCCGTTTCCGGGTCGAACGAGAAAAGCAGCTTTTGGCCGATCCGGTCGAGCACGCTCATTCGTCCTCCAGCGGCGGGAATTCGTGGCCGTCGGCGCCGAGCGGCAACGGCTTCACCCAGAGCACGGCGTCGAGGGCGAGCGCGGCGTAGAGATGCGGGAACAGGGCGCCGCCGCGCGACACCTCGTATTTCAGCGCGTCGCCCAGCTTTGCCGCGTCGACAGCGATGAGAAGCAGGTCCGCCTGGCCGGCGAAATGCTTGGCCGCCGTCTCGCGCACTTGAGTTGCGGTGGAAAAGTGGATGAAGCCGTCGGCGATGTCGATCGGCGCTCCGGTGAAGCGGCCGTTCCGTTCCGCTTCGCGCCACATGGCTTCAGGCGCGATCTTGTAGATAAACTGAGACATTGGCGCGCTATATTCCGAACGATCCATGGGGGAAAGGGTGCTTGCGAACTCTTCCCCATTTCAGGCGCAAACCTGTGATATTGTTCGCACAACGGCTCATGGAGGATAACATGCGTCTGCAGCACATTCTAATCCCGGCGGCGCTTTGCTCGCTGGTCGCCGCATCGGCCTATTCCGAGGAGACGGACCGCTATCGGCTCGAAAAGTCCGCCAACGGCTATGTCCGCATGGACACCCAGACCGGCGCCATGTCGATCTGCGAGGAGCGCTCCGGCCAGCTCGTCTGCAAGTTGGCCGCCGACGAGCGCTCCGCCTTCCAGGACGAGATCGACCGGCTGCAGAGCACGGTGAAGGCACTCGACGAGCGCGTCGCGAAGCTCGAGAACTCGCTCTCGGCCCGGCTGGAGTCCCAACTGCCGAGCGAGGAGGATTTCAACAAGACGATGAGCTACATGGAGCGCTTCTTCCGCAGCTTCATGGATATCGTCAAGGACATCGACAGGCAGGAAGGCGACGGTGGCACGAAGCCCAGCCCGCAAAAGACCTGAGCTCCCGGGAAAAAGCCTGCGCGCGCGGCCTTTGCTGCTTGAAAACGCGCCGCGCCGCCGCATAATCGTTCCGATCCCCTAAGAAAGCACACAATCAGCAATGGGATCCGGGGAGGAGTATTTGCCGTCGGGCCACACTTTCGTCATTGCCGACGACCATCCGCTGTTTCGCGGCGCACTAAAGGAAGCGCTCGCCGGCATAGGCGACGTCGCCGCCATCCATGAGGCCGGCGATTTCGAAAGCGCCAAGGCGCTGGTCGTCGCCAATGAAGACATCGACATGGTGCTGCTCGATCTGTCGATGCCGGGCGCCAGCGGCCTGTCCGGACTGATCTCGCTGCGCGGCATCCATGCCTCGGTGCCGCTGGTGGTGGTGTCGGCTCATGACGATCCAGCCACCATCCGCCGCGCGCTCGATCTCGGCGCGTCCGGCTTCATCTCCAAATCGGCAAGCATGGAGGAGATACGCAGCGCCGTCCTGACTGTGCTTGCCGGCGATATCGCAGCACCCGCCGGCATCGAGCTCGGCGTCGAGCGCGACCCGGAGATTTCCGATCTGATCAAGCGCCTGCAGGCGCTGACGCCGCAGCAGACGAGGGTGCTCGGCATGTTGGCCGAAGGCCTGCTCAACAAGCAGATCGCCTATGAGCTCGGCGTCTCCGAAGCCACCATCAAGGCGCATGTTTCGGCTATATTGCAGAAGCTCGGCGTCGACAGCCGCACCCAGGCGGTCATCCAGCTTTCCAAGATCGGCGGCGACCCGCTGCAGCCGGTGAGCTGATCATTCCGCCGCGGGCGCCAGTGCCCTGACCCTTGCCATCATCGAGCGCAGCACGGCAGGCTTCAGCGGCTTGTTGATCACCGGCACATCAAGCAGACCAGCAGCAGTGCGCACCTCGCTGGAGCGGTCTGCGGTGACCAGCACGCAGGGCAGATCCTTGCCGTAGGTGGCGCGCAGCCTGGCGATGGCGTCGAGCCCGGTACCGCCGTCGAGATGATAGTCGGCGAGCACCACATCCGGCCTTGCCGCACCCGGGCGCATCAGGTCCTGCGATCCCGAAGCGGTCTCGACGCTGCAGCCCCAGCCTTCGAGCAGCAGGCGCATGCCGTCGAGGATGCGCGCGTCATTGTCGATGCACAGCACATTGAGTCCGGCAAGTGAGGATGGCGCGCGCGCGGAGGCCTTTCCCGTCTCGCGCGGCGGCGCCGCGATCGCGGCGACCGGCAGGATGACGGAAAAACGCGTGCCCTTGCCGGGGCTGGAGAAGATGCGGATCTCGAGCCTGAGAACCCTGGCGATGCGGTCGACGATGGAAAGGCCAAGGCCAAGGCCTTCGGCCTCGCGAGCGCCCTCGTCCAACCGGGTGAATTCGTGGAAGACGGTGTTCAGCTTGTCGGCGGCAATGCCGATGCCGGTGTCGATCACCTGGATCTCGGCCAGCTCGCCGCGCCTTCTCACGCCGACCAATATGCGGCCTTCGCGCGTGTATTTGATCGCATTGGAAACGAGGTTCTGGATCAGCCGGCGAAGCAAATTGCGGTCGGTCATCACGCCGAGCGACGACGGCATGATTTTCAGGCCGAGCTTCTTTTCGGCGGCGAGCGGGCGAAAATCGTTGCCGATCTGGCCAAGCAGCCCGCCGAGGCTGAAGGCGGTGTCCTCGGGCTTCAACGCGCCGGCGTCGAGCCGCGATATGTCGAGCACCGCGCCGAGGATGGTCTCGACCGATTCCAGTGAGGATTCAATGTTGGTCGCGGCCCTGCCGGCGGGCCCCTTGCCGGCCTTTTCGATCAGCGAGGAGCAATAGAGCCTGGCGGCGTTGAGCGGCTGCAGGATGTCGTGGCCCGCGGAGGCGAGGAAGCGCGTCTTGCTGAGATTGGCCTCCTCGGCAAGCATCTGCGCCTGCGCCAGCTCCTCGTTGACGCGGGTGAGCTCGGCGGTGCGGCTCCTGACCCGCTGCTCCAGCGATTCATTGGCCCGCTTCAGCGCCAGGTCCTGCTCGACGCGACCGGAAATGTCGGCATAGGTGGCGACGATGCCGCCGTCGGGCATCGGGTTGGAACGCAGCTCCAGGATGCGGCCGCTGGTCCTGAGCTCCATCTGCCAAGGACCGACGAAGCTGGTCAGCCGGTTGAGCATCGTCACCCGCTGGTCGGCGGCGATATCGCCGCGCTCGGCCAGATGCCGCAGGATCTGGTCGAGCGACACGCCCACTTGGCCCATCTCGTCAGGCAGATCGAACAGCGCCCGGTATTGCCGGTTCCAGCAGATCAGCCGCAAATCCCGGTCGAAGACGGTGATGCCCTGCTCCATCTGGTCGAGCGCGATCTGCAGCAGGTCGCGGTTGTGCTGCAGCGCCTCGGTGGCGTCGTCGAGCAGCCGGAAGGCATCCTTGGAGTCGCGGTCGTTGCGGCGGAACAGCAGCGACAGGATCAGCCGCGCCGACGACGACCCGACGGCGCTCGCCAGCAACTGCTCCGAGAAACGGATGACGTCCATGCTGGCCTGTTCCTTGCCGTGCAGGGAGACGTTCGCGTTCTTCTCGAAGGACTGGAAGGAGCGCTCGGTGCGCTCGACGCCGAGATAGCGGGAAATCGTATCCTTGAGGTCATTGACCGTGACCGCGGTGCGGAAGCGGCGCAGGCTTGGCATCGGCCCCGCCTCGCGCGGCACGAAGATCGCCGCCTGGATGCGCTCCAGCGGCACCGATGCGCGGGACAGCGAACCCATCACGAAGAACAGCGTGTTGACTGACAGGCTCCACAGCACGCCGTGGTTCAGCGGCTCGCCGAGGGTGCCGAACAGCGCCTGGGGTCTCAGCGCCTCGAAGCCGAACAGTCCATGGACGACAAAGTCGGAGCCGGGACCGACGAGCGAAGGGAGTAGCAGCGTGTAACCCCAGACCGCGATGCCGGCGACCATGCCGAGCGCGGCGCCCCGGCCATTGGCGCGGCGCCAGATCAGCCCGCCGATCAGGGCGGGCGCGAATTGCGCGATCGCTGCGAAGGACATCAGCCCGATCGAGGACAGCCGCGCGCTGTTGGTGCTCTCGCGGTAATAGAGGAAGGCGATGAACAGCATGATGAAAATCGACGCTCGCCGAACGTTCAGGATCAGCGTCGACCAGTCTTCGTTCTCCGAAGAAGTGGTCTTGAGCAATCGACGCACGAACAGCGGGATGACGAGATCGTTGGAAATCATGATCGACAGCGCCACGCTCTCGACGATGACCATGGCGGTGGCCGCCGACAGGCCGCCGATGAAGGCGATCATCGCCAGCACGTCGTGGCCGCTGAAAAGCGGCAGCGACAGGACGTAGAGGTCGCTGCTGGTCCTTGCGCCGACCAGCGACAGCCCGGCAAAGGCGATCGGCAGGACGAAGAGGTTGATCGCCACGAGATAGAGCGGAAACACCCAGGTCGCGGTGCGCAGCTCGGCCTCGCTGCGATTCTCGACGATGGTGACGTAGAATTGGCGCGGCAGCATCAGGATGGCGAAGCCGCTCAAGGTCGTCAGCACAAGCCAGGTGACCAAGGACGTGTTGTAGCCCATCGCCTGGCGCACCTCGGCATTCGCCCCGAGCGTCGCCAGCATGTCGCCGGGGCCGCCGAAGATGAGAAACGTGACCATAAGGCCTATGGCGAGGAAGGCGGCGAGCTTGACCACCGTCTCGACCGCGACCGCCAGCACCAGCCCGTCCTGGTGCTCGGTGGCGTCGGCGTGGCGGGTGCCGAACAGGACCGCAAACAGCGCCAGCAGCATCGCCACCACCAGCGAGATGTCGCTTACAAAAGGATCAAAGGAAGGCGGCGATCCCGTATAGTGCTCGATCATCAGGCTGACCGAGCCGGAGATCGCCTTGAGCTGCAGCGCGATATAGGGCACGGCGCCGACCGTGGCGATCAGGGTCGCGATCGCCGCGACGGCAAAACTCTTGCCGTAGCGGGCGCCGAGAAAGTCCGCAATCGAGGTGATCTTTTCGCTCTTTGCCAGCCGGACGATGCGGTTGAGCAGCGGGAAGCCGAACACGAAGACCAGCACCGGGCCGGTGTAGATGCCGAGGAATTCGAGACCCCGCTCGGAGGAGAGCCCGACCGAGCCGAAGAAGGTCCAGGAGGTGCAGTAGATGGCGAGGCTGAGCGCATAGATGGAGGGCCGTGCGCGGCCGAGCCCGGCTGCCACGGAGCGCCGGTCGCCGACGCTGGCGATCGCAAAAAGCAGCGTCACATAGGCGATCGCGATGATGACGACGAACCAGCCTTGCACGGTTCGAACTTCCTTCCTGACCGGCTGCTCGTCCGGTTATCAAACGCAACCACAGCTTTGACGCCAAGTCCACCCGCGGCTTTCGGCGCATAGGTGCGCGGTGACCTCGGAAGCGCGAACCGGTTAGGCACAAACCGACGGTTCCGCCCTTTTTCCGGTTTTGCAACTGGGGGTTTTTGTTATTGTGGCTTCGGGGTCGGCGCCGGAGAGCCGGGGCGGCAGCGCGGCCCGTAATGACAAGGAGGGTCGGATGCTGAAAGAATTCCAGGAATTCATCTCCAAGGGCAATGTGATGGATTTGGCCGTCGCCGTCATCATCGGCGCCGCCTTCTCCAAAATCGTCGATTCGCTGGTCAATGACATCATCATGCCGATCATCGGCGCGATTTTCGGCGGGCTTGACTTCAACAATTACTTCTTTGGGCTGTCCTCCAATGTGCACTCGGCCACGCTGGCCGAAGCCAAGAAAGAGGGAGCCGTTTTCGCCTATGGCAGCTTCATCACCGTCGTGCTGAATTTTCTGATCCTCGCCTTCATCATCTTCCTGATGGTCAAGGCGGTGAACAATCTGCGCAGGCGGCTGGAGCGAGAGAAGCCTGCGACTGCCGCGGCGCCGCCGCCGGCGGATGTCCAGCTTCTGACCGAAATCCGCGACCTGCTCGCCAGGAAATAACGCATCCAACGTTCTCGCTGGACCAAAATCCCGGCCGCTTGCGGCTGGGGTTTTCTGTTCAGTGATCTGGTAAGAGCGCAGCAAAACGAGCACGGATTTGTCCATGATCCTGAGTGAGACCTTGCGCGCAGAAGCCCGTGCTGCCCCCGAAAGCGGCATTGTCGCCGTCGTCAATCACGGCCGCTTGCGCGAAGGCCTGATTCCGCTCTGGGCCGGAGAGGGCGACCTGCCGACGCCTTCCTTCATCAGCGATGCCGCCGCAGGCGGCCTCGCCAATGGCGAGACCTTCTACACCTGGCAGAAGGGCATTCCCGAGCTTAGGCAGGCGCTCGCCCGCTACTATGCCAGGCATTTCGGCCAGCGCTTCGCCGAGGAAGAATTCATCGTCACCGGCTCGGGCATGCATGCCATTCAACTGGCCATCGACGCGATCGCCGGCAGCGGCGACGAGGTCGTCTATCTCTCGCCGGCGTGGCCGAATTTCGCTGCCGCCGCCGGTGTTGCCGGCGCTGTTCCCGTGCCGGTCACGCTCGACCAGTCCGGCAATGGCTGGTCCTGCGATGTCGACAAGATCGCAGCCGCCATCACGCCGCGTACCAAGGCGCTGTTCATCAATACCCCCTCGAACCCGACCGGCTGGACAGCCGACAAGGAAACGCTTCAAGCGATCCTCGATCTGGCCCGCACGAAGAAGCTTTGGATCATCGCCGACGAGATCTATGCGCTGTTCCACTATGGCCACGGCCGCGCGCCGTCTTTCCTCGATATCGCAACGGCGGAAGACCGCATCCTGTTCGTCAACAGCTTCTCCAAGAACTGGGCGATGACCGGCTGGCGAGTCGGCTGGATCAAGACCCATCCGGCGCTGCAGCAGGTGTTCGAGAACCTGATCCAGTATTCGACCTCGGGCGTCGCCCAGTTCATGCAGCGCGGCGCGGTTGCGGCCCTCGACGAGGGTGACGGCTTTATCGTCGAGCAGGTGGAGCGGGCACGTGCGGCGCGCGATCTGGTCTGCGACATCCTGGGTGCCACCGGCAAGGCGCGCTTCACCGTGCCGCAAGGTGCGTTCTACCTGTTCTTCACCGTCGACGGCATCACCGATTCCCGCGCCGCCGCCTTCGACATCGTCGACAACGCCAATGTCGGCCTGGCGCCCGGCACGGCCTTCGGCCCCGGCGGGGAGGCCTTCCTCAGACTGTGCTTCCACCGCCGCCTCGATCAGCTCGAGGAAGCGGCAAATCGCCTCGCGAAATGGATGAAGACGGTCTGAGACGGGCGGCTTCAGCCGCCTGATTTCGGCACCAGGAGTGGAATAATCCGGTCGCTCTTGGCGACGGCCGGGCGGCCGGAGGCGGCATAGGGGATGCCGAGCGCGTCCCAGGTCTCGACCAGCGCGTCCTGCAGTTCGGCGATCAGCGCGTCGGAATGGAAAGGTGTCGGCGTGATGCGTAGCCGTTCGGTGCCGCGCGGCACCGTCGGATAGTTGATCGGCTGGATGTAGATGCCGTGGACGCCGAGCAGGCGGTCGCTCGCCATCTTGCAAAGCTCGGGATCGCCGACCAGCACCGGCACGATGTGGGTGGCGGATTCCATCACCGGCAGCCCGGCCGCGGCAAGCACCTGCTTGGCCCGCGCTGCCTGGCGCTGCTGGGCGTCGCGCTCGGCCTGCGAGCGCTTCAGATGCCTGATCGAGGTGGTGGCGGCCGCCGCGATCGCGGGCGGCAGCGCGGTGGTGAAGATGAAGCCCGGCGCATAGGAGCGCACCGCGTCGATCACAGCGCTTGTGCCGGTGATGTAGCCGCCCAGCGTGCCGAAGGCCTTGGCCAGCGTCCCCTCGATGATGTCGATGCGGTCGGCAAGACCCTCGCGCTCGGTGATACCGCCGCCGCGCGCACCGTACATGCCGACAGCATGAACCTCGTCGATATAGGTCATGGCGTTGTAGCGCTCGGCGAGCTCGACGATCTGCTTGATCGGCGCGATGTCGCCGTCCATCGAATAGACGCTTTCGAAGACGATCAGCTTGGCGCGCTCGCGTCCTGCAGCCTGCAGCAGGCTTTCCAGATGCGCAACGTCGTTGTGGCGGAAGATCTTCTTCTCGGCCCCGGAACGCCGCACGCCTTCGATCATCGAGGCATGGTTCAACTCGTCCGAGATGATCAGGCAGTTGGGCAAGAGCCTGGCGATGGTCGAGATCGAGGCTTCGTTGGAAACGAAACCGGAGGTGAAAACCAGCGCCGCCTCCTTGTCGTGCAGGTCGGCGAGCTCATGCTCGAGCTCGACCAGCGGGTTGGACGTGCCGGAAATGTTGCGGGTGCCGCCGGCGCCCGAGCCCATCCGGCCCGCCGCGTTCTGGAAGGCGGCGATGACGTCCGGATTCTGGCCCATGCCGAGATAGTCGTTGGAGCACCAGACGGTGATTTCCTGGGCGCGACCGTTGGAGCGCCAGATGGCGCGTGGAAACTTGCCCACGATGCGCTCGAGGTCGGCGAAAACGCGGTAGCGCCGCTCGGCATGGAGCTGGTCGATCGCGTCTTCGAAGAACCGCTGGTAGTTCATGTCGGCTTCCCAATTTTGCGCCGGATCATAGTCACGGGCCTATGTTACGTCCACCGCGCCGCACCGGTCAAAATGCCACGCCCCGCGCCTGTTCCTAACGATGCCGGATCATGGCCTATTCCCGGGGATGTGAACCAGCTTTGTTTCGGTACGATGCCTCGGGCAGGCGGAACTGTTACAGACTTAACACTAAAATGGGAGGCTAATGGGCTTACGGCGGGGTTTCCAGCACGGCGGCTGTTGAGACAGTTTCCGATAAATCTTGATCAGCGAGGAAGCGATGACGGTTTTGGTGACGGGCGGTGCCGGCTATATCGGCAGCCACATGGTCTGGGAGCTTTTGGACGCTGGCGAAAGCGTCGTCGTGCTCGACAGGCTTTCCACCGGCTTCGAATGGGCGGTGGCGCCGGAGGCGAAGCTCGTCGTCGGCGACGTCGCCGATCGCGATCTGGTCGGCCGGATCATCCGGGAAAACAAGGTCGACGCCATCATCCATTTCGCCGGCTCGATCGTGGTGCCGGAATCGGTCGCCGATCCGCTCGGCTATTACGAGAACAACACCTGCAAGACACGCGCGCTGATCGAAACCGCCGTGCGCGAGGGCGTGCCACATTTCATCTTCTCGTCCACCGCAGCCGTCTATGGCGGCGCCGGGCTGGAGCCGGTGCGTGAGGACGCGCGGCTGGCGCCGGAATCCCCTTACGGCCTCTCCAAGCTGATGAGCGAGTGGATGCTGCGGGATGCCGCGATTGCGCACGACATCCGCTATACGGCGCTGCGCTATTTCAATGTCGCCGGCGCCGATCCCAAGGGCCGCACCGGACAGTCGACGCCCGGCGCCACGCATCTGATCAAGGTCGCCTGCGAGACGGCGCTCGGCAAGCGGCCATTCATGCAGGTCTTCGGCAAGGACTATCCGACACCGGACGGCACCTGCATCCGCGACTACATCCATGTGAGCGATCTGGCGGCGGCGCACCGGTTGGCACTGCAGCGGCTGCGCGATGGCGGGGAGAGCCTCGTCGCCAATTGCGGCTACAGCCACGGCTATTCGGTGCTGGAAGTGATCGACAGCGTGCGCCGCGCCTTCGGGCATGATTTCGACGTTCGCATGGGTGAGCGACGGCCGGGCGACGCCGCCGCCGTGGTCGCCAATTCCGATCTTGCCCGCAAGGAGTTCGGCTGGACGCCGCAGCGCGACGATCTCGACCAGATCGTCAAGGACGCGCTGGCCTGGGAACGCATCCTGACGACCAAGAACTCCGTTCGAAACTAAGCAGTTCAGGAAAGTGAGTGGCGGTTGGGTTCGGCGACTTCGCCGTAGCCTTCATCCGGAATTGCGTAAATGACACTGACCTGTTGGGCCAAGGGCTCGTCCGGCGCTTTTAGACGCGGTATTGAGGCTCATGCGGCAGTGCGCCGAAGGCGCACTATTGGAATGAGCCTTGAGGGACGGCATGAAGGTCTTGGTGCTCGGCGCCGGCGTGGTTGGCACGGCGGCCGCCTACTATCTGGCTAAAGACGGTCATGAAGTGACGGTGATCGAGCGCCATGAGGCAGCGGCGCGCGGCACCAGCCAGTCGAACGCCGGCCTGGTCTCGCCGGGCGACGCCACCGCCTGGGCCTCGCCGGCGGCGCTGAAGACCTTTTTGCGCGCGCTCTGGAACCATGACCTCGGCATCAAGGTCCGGCTGCGCCTCGATCCGTATTTCTATGCCTGGAGCCTGCGCTTCCTGCGCGAATGCACCATAGCGCGCCTGCGCGCCAACACCGACGTCAAGCTGAGGCTCGCGCTCTATTCGCGCGACTGCATCAATGCGCTCTCGGAGGCGACCGGCATCCACTACGACGAACGCAAGAAAGGCATCCTCTACTTCTTCCGCTCGCAGAAAAGCTTCGACACCGGCACCGACAATTACCGCTATCTCGGCGAGCACGGCCTACCGATCGAGATCGTCGGCCGCGACCGCCTAGCCGAGCTAGAGCCGGGCCTTGCCGGCGTGAAGGACAAGATCGCCGGCGGCATCTATTCGCCGATCGACCAGACCGGCGATTCCAAGCAATTCGTCGACAAGCTCGCCGCCTATGCGGCCGAGAAGCTTGGCGTCAGGTTCCTGTTCGGCACGACAATCGAGGGTCTCGACATCGAGGGCGACCGGGTGCGAGCCGTGATGACCTCGGCCGGACCGGTTGCGGGCGACGCCGTCGTCATCTCGATGGGACCCGAAAGCGGCCTGTTCGGCCGCCGCTACGGCATCGACCTGCCGGTCTACCCGGTGAAGGGCTACACCGTGACCGTCCCGCTCGAGGACGAGAGCAGGGGTCCGACCATGGGCGGCGCCGACGAGGACCGGCTGATCGGCTATTCGAGGCTGGGCAACCGGCTGCGAATGTCCTCGACGGCGGAATTCATAGGCTTCGATCGCAGCTTCAAGCCGCGTGATTTCAGAACCATCCTGGAAACCGGCAAGGACCTGTTCCCGGGCGCCTTCGACGAGAAGAAGGCGCTGCTTTGGGCAGGCCTGAGGCCGATGATGCCGAGTTCCGTGCCCATCTTCGGTCAGGCGAAATACCGCAACCTCTATCTCGACACCGGCCACGGCCATCTCGGCTGGACCATGGCTTGCGGCTCGGGAAAATTCCTGTCCGACCTCGTCGCCGGCCGCAAGCCCGAGATCGATCCGCAAGGGTTGCTTTACGCGACAGCGGGCTGAGACGTTCGGTCCGCAAGTTGCCACCGGCCTATGTCGGCGCTGGTCGGCGTGACCTGTCAAGTTGTGGCAAATACCATGGCGGGGATCACGTCCCGACGACCCGCTGCCACGCTCGCGCGTAATCATGCCAAGCCGGATCTGCGGGTAGCTCGGTCCGCTCGCCTTTGCTGATGACGGTAGCGCCGTCTGACGCCAGCAGTGCCGCGCCGATGCTCGTTCCTGTCGACGTCTCCGACGCAATGACAGCCCGTCCCGTTGCCGCCGCCAGCATGCGGATGAAAAGCGGGTTCCGCGCAAAGGGCCCTTCGACCGTCGTCCGCCCGTCGCCGCCAATCAACTCCAGGCAGGTCGCGGTCATCAGCGCCAGATAGAACGAGATGGCGGCGAAGCGCTGGCCGGAGGGCAAGCCCTCGGCGTTGACCCATTGCGCGGCATGGTGCGGGAATGGCCCAGACCCCTGTTGGGTTGAAGGCAGCAGCAAGGCCTGGCGTGCCAGCACGGCGGCAACATCGGCCTCGGTCCAGTCCTGCGCCTGGCCCTCGGTCAGCAGCGAAAACTCGCGTCCACCCATGAAGCGCGCCGACGGCACGGGATGGCCCTGCGCATTGACATTGACCAGCGTGTCGCGCGCCGCATCGAGCTCGACCTTCTTGCCGCCGACCGCCATCGAGACCACCCATGTGCCGGTCGAGACGACGGAGAAGGGCGGCCGATCGGACAACAGATGCGGCAGAAGCGAGGCGTTGGAGTCGTGCAGGCCGCAGAACACGGGAGTCGCGGGGTCGAGCCCTGTCAGTCGGGCAATCGCCGGCAGGATCGATCCGAGCTTGTCCTTCGCCCGACGCACGGGCGCCATCAGCGGACGCCAGCCCATCCTGTCGACCAGCGAGGAATAGTCGGACGTCCAGGGGTTCCACAGATCGGTGTGGCAGCCCAGCGATGTCACTTCGTTGGCGGCGACGCCAGTCAGCCGCAGCGCCCAATATTGCGGATACATGAGGATCGCGGCGGACTTGGCGAATTCCACTGGAAAGCGCTTTTGCTGCCAGAAGAATTGCGCGCCGAGATTAAGGCCGATGGGCAACCGCGGCGTGCCTGTTTCGGCGAAGGGAGCGCGTACGGCGTCGTAGTCGGCCGCAAGCTGGTCGGGGCCGTCGAACTCATAGTCGAGCACCGGCAGCACCAGTTCGCCGGCGGCGTCGACCAGCGCCCCGGTCGCGCCATGCGTGGTGATCGAGATCGCATCGATCCGCCGCTCGCGGTTGATATCGGCGAGGCTGTTCAGGATGAACGTCCACAGCGCCTCGACATCGTGATGGGGGTAGGGCGCCTGCCAAACGGGCGCGTTCGCGGTGCGGCGCAGCGCGATCTCGCTCGGCGTCGTGAGCTCGACCAGCGCCACCTTGGCGTTGGTCTTGCCGATATCGATGACGGCGACGTGGCGGATCATGCCATATGGAACATGGTTTCCAGCGGCACCGCCACCGGCTCATTGTCGGGTTTGGTTTCCATGAGGTCGGCCATATGCGCCCACCAGCGCTGCATCACAGGATGTTTCGGCAGGTCGGCCATGCCGTGATCGTCGCGTCGCCACAGCACGCCGAAGAGGATGCTGGTCTCCTCGTCGAGATAGATCGAATAGTCGGAGACGCCGGCATCTCTCAGCAGCTCCGCCAGCTCAGGCCAGATCTCGTCATGACGGCGCTTGTACTCGGCCTTCATGCCGGGATTGAGCTTCATCTTGAAGGCGTGTTTCTCCATCAGGCGAAACGTCCTTCGCGCAGCCGCCGCCAGACGATCGGCAGCGCAATGACGATGATCAGCAGCAGGCCGATGAAGATCGACATGACGATGCCGGGCACGTTGAGCAGGCCGAGGCCGAAGGTCACCAGCCCCATGATAAAGGCGGCAAGAACCACGCCGAGGATGCTGCCGGCGCCGCCGAGGATCGACACACCTCCCAGCACCACCATGGTGATGGCCTCCAGCTCATAGCCCTGCGCAATCGACGGCCTTGTCGAGCCGAGCCGCGACGTGATCAGCACCGAGGCGATGCCCGACATCAGCCCGGTGAGGCAAAACAGGATGAATTTGATGCGGTCGACGCGCACACCGGAGAACTGGCAGGCGACCGGATTGTTGCCAATGGCAAAGACGCGGCGGCCGAAGCTCGTGCGATGCAGCACGAACCAGTAGACCAGCGCCGCGAAAAGGAACAACGCCAGCTCGAACGAGAAGACCCACCAGACATAACCCTGGCCGAAGAAGGCGAAACTCTCCGGATATCCCTTATAGGCCTGGTCGCCGAGGATGATGAAGGCGATGCCGCGAAACAGGCTCATCGTGCCGATGGTGACGACGATGGAAGGCAGGCCGAGCCTGGTGACGAGCAATCCGTTGAAGGCGCCGCAGCCGAGCCCCACGGCGATGCCGATCGCGACCAGCACCGGCGTGCCGGCGCCCGCCTGCGCCGCCATGCCCATCATCGTCGAAGCGAGCGCGACAATCGCGGCAACCGACAGGTCGATCTCGCCCGAGATGATCAGCAGCGCCATTGCAAGCGCAATCAGGCCCTTTTCGGTGAAGTTGAAGGTCAGATCCGAGAGCGACCACGGGTCGAGGAAATAGGGCGAGGCGAAGCTGTTCACCGCGAAGATGAGGATCGCGATGACTACGAGCAGTGCCTCCCAGGAAAAGATCGCCGAAGAAAGCGGCTTGTCGAGCCGGTCGGGGATATGGCGCGGGGCAGGGGTGTCGGTCATGCCGCTTCCGCCTTTCTGAGGATGATGCGACCCTGCCGGCGCTCGCCGCGCGCGTTGAGCACCACGGCCAGGATGATGGCGCTGCCCGAGATCGCCATCTGCCAGAAGGGCGAGATGTTGATGACCGGCAGCGCGTTGGAGATGATGCCGAGGAAGAGCGCGCCGAGCACCGCGCCGCCGACCGAGCCAATGCCGCCGGCGATCGAGATGCCGCCGATGACGCAGGCGGCGATGATGTTGAGCTCGTAGCCGTTGGCGACTTCGACCGAGGCGATCACGTAGCGCGAGATCCATAAGTACCCGGCTAGCCCGCCGATCATGCCGGAAATGCAAAAGACGATGAACTTGGTGCGGCCGACATCGATGCCGGCATAGACCGAGGCGGTCGGGTTGACGCCGATGGCATAGATCGAGCGGCCGATCTGCGTGCGCGTCATCGCCAGAAAGAACAGCGCAATGACGAGAAGCGCGATCCACGACAGGACCGGCAGGCCGAGGAAGGCGGCGCGCTGGAAGTTGATGAAGTCGGGGCTCATCTGGTCGGCATTGACCCAGGCGCCGCCGGAGACGACGAAGGTGGCGCCGCGATAGATGGTGAGCGTGCCGAGCGTGACCACGATGGACGGGATATTCAGCCGCCACACCAGGAAGCCGTTGATGGCGCCGAGTAGGAGGCCGACAAGCAGTGCGATGACGATCAGCACCGGGATCGGGATCGCCGGATGGGCAGCGTTGAGCATCGCCACCACCATGCCGGTGAAGCAGAGGTTGGACGCCATCGACAGATCGATCGAGCGCGTCAGGATCACCACCATCTGGCCGAGCGCCAGGATCATCAGGATCGAGGTGTCGTTGAACACCTGGCGCAGATTGGCCGGATCGGCAAAACCGGGGAAGCGGGTCGAGATCAGCCCGATCAACAGGACGATGCCGGCGAGCAGCCAGATCTCGCGATATTTGAGAAAATTCTTCATGCCGCGATCCCCGCTGCGGTCCTGACCAGCGTCTCGGCGTCGAGGCCTTTGTTGTCGTAGGTGGCCGCGATACGGCCTTCACGCATGACCACGACCCGGTCGGACATGCCGAGGATTTCCGGCAGTTCCGAGGAGACCATGATCACCGATAGCCCCTGCGCCACGAGCTCGGCCATGAAGCCGTGCACGGCGGCTTTGGAGCCGATGTCGATGCCCTTGGTCGGCTCGTCGAGGATGATGACCTTCGGCGTCGTCGCCAGCCATTTGGCGATGACCACCTTCTGCTGGTTGCCGCCGGAAAGCGTGCCGACATCCTGGCTGAGCGACGAGGCGCGCAGGTCCAGCCGCTCGGTGTAGGAGCGGGCCAATGAGAATTCTTCCGCCAGCTTGAGCACACCGGATTTCGAGGTGCGCGCAAGCGAAGGCAGCGATACGTTCTGAAAGATCGGCAGGCCGATGACGACACCCTGCTTGCCGCGCTCTTCCGGCACATAGACGATGCCGGCCTCGATCGAATCCGCCGCCGATTTCGGCGCGATTGAGTTGCCGTCCAGCGAAATCGTGCCGCGGCTGGTGCGCGTAATGCCGGCGATCGCCTGCATCACCTCGCTGCGGCCGGCACCGACGAGGCCATAGAAGCCGAGGATTTCGCCCTTGCGCAATTCGAAGCCGATATCGTCGAACTCGGTCGGGTGCGACAGGCCGGAGACCGACAGCACCGGCGCGCCGATCTTCGGCTCGCGCTGCGGAAAGATGTGGTCGACGTTGCGGCCGACCATCATACGCACGATCTCGTTCTGGCCGGTGTCCTTGAGCAGGCCTTCGCCCACCATCTCGCCGTCGCGGAAGACGGTGTAGCGGTCGGCGATGCGGTAGATCTCGTCGAACTTGTGGCTGATGAAGAGCACCGCCTTGCCTTCGCTCTTCAGGAATTCGATCAAGAGGAAAAGTTCGTCGATCTCCTTCATCGAAAGTGCGGCGGTCGGCTCGTCCATGATGACGATGCGCGCGTCGATGGACATGGCGCGCGCCACCGCCACCAGATGCTTGTTGGCGATGCCGAGGTCCTTCAGGCGGGTGTCGGCGTCGATGTGGCCGGCGCGCATCGTCTCCAGCACCTCGCGCGCATTTTTGCGCATGGTGCGCCAGTCGATGGTGCCGAAGCGGGTGCGCGGCGCATGGCCGAGGAAGATGTTTTCGGCGACCGAAAGGTCGTCGAACAGCACCGTCTCCTGATGGATGGCGGTGATGCCGTGGCCGAAGGCGGCATGCGCGCTGGGCAGCGTCGTGGCCTGGCCGTCGATGCTGATTTCGCCGGCGTCGGGCTGGTAGATGCCGGTCATGATCTTGACCAGCGTCGACTTGCCGGCGCCGTTCTCGCCGATCAGCGCCGTCACCTGTCCGGGATAGAGCGACAGGCTGACATTGTGCAGCGCCCGAACGCCCGGAAAACTCTTGGAGATGCCTGAGAGCGTCAGGCGCGGGGCCAATTTGTCCTCGCCCTCGCGGGGAGGGTCGCGAACAACGTGAGCGGGATGGGGGTTGTCTAGCATATCAAATTAAGGTCCTGGTGCATGGAAGCGTCGTCATCCCCGCCCCGTCTCGCCAGTTTTGCTTCGCGACACCGCCTCGCCGACCCTCCCCACAAGGGGGAGGGTGCAAGCTCCTCAGATCAATAGATCTTTGAGAACTTCTCGATGTTGGTCTTGTCGAACTGGAAGGGCGGAGCCATCGCAGCCGAGTTGGTGTCGTCGAGCGTCACCTTGCCGACGCGGCCGATCGACAGCGTGGCGCCGGGCTTGGCCTCTTCTTTCTTCACCGCCAGGTCATGCGCGAGATAGATCGCCGAGTAGCCGAGGTCGATCGGGTTCCACAGCGCGACCGCCTGGCTGGCGCCGTTGTCGATGAACTTCTTGAACTCCGACGGCAGCGCGAGGCCGGTGACGTTGACCTTGCCGATCAGGTTCTCGTCGGTGACGACCTGCGCGGCGGCAACGACGCCGACGGTGGTCGGCGCGATGATCGCCTTGAGGTTCGGATAGGATTTCAACAGGCCCTTGGCTTCGTCGGTGCTCTTGGCGGAGTCGTCGTCGCCATAGACGGTGGCGACCAGCTTGATCTTCGGGAACTTCTCCGGCAGCACCTTCTTGGCCGCTTCGATCCAGGCATTCTGGTTGGTCGCGGTCGAGGATGCCGAGAGGATGGCGACATCGCCGCCTTCCGGCAGGTAGTCGGCGGCGAGCTTGATGATGGTCTCGCCGATCAAATTGGTGTCGGACGGGTTGAGGTGGAGCTGGCGGCCTTCCTTGGCGACGCCGGAGTCCCACGAGATCACGGTGATGCCGCGATCCATCGCCTTCTTCAGCACCGGCACCAGCGCATCGGCGTCATTGGCCGAGACGGCGATGGCATTGACCTTCTGCGCGATCAGCGAGTTGATCACCTCGATCTGCGCCTCCGCCGTCGCCTTGGTCGGGCCGGTGTAGATGACGTCGACGTCGCCCAGTTCCTTGGCCGCTTCCTCGGCGCCCTTGTTGGCGGCGTCGAAGAAGCCGTTGCCGAGCGACTTCACGACCAGCGCGATCTTGACGTTCTCGGCATAGGCGCCATTCACGAACATGGCGGCGGAAAAGGCCGCCGTGACCAGCAGTTTCTTCAAAAAGCTCATCGAATATCCTCCCTTGAGCGTTGCATTCCATCGCCGCTGCGGGCGCGAGTTGTCCTCAGGCCTGCAGTGAAGATTCCTCCTTGTCGCTTGACTGTTTGCGGGCGACCATCAGCGCCACACCCGCGGTTTCCAGCATCTTGGCTTCGCGGTCGTCGATACCTTCGTCTGTGATCACGGTCGTGATGCGCGACAGCCCGCACAGGATCAGGCTGGAGCGCATGCGAAATTTCGAGGAATCGACCAGCACCACCAGCTCGTCGGCCTGGTCGATCAGTTTTTGCTCCGCCTGGATCAGCAGCGGGTCGCCTTCCATCAGGCCGAGCGGGCCCAACCCTTGAGCGCCCATGAACATGCGCCGCGCATAGAAATTGCGCGTCACGTCATTGTCGAAGGGCGACAGGATGATGTTCTGCTCGCGATAGATCGTGCCGCCCGACATCATCACCGTGTTCTTCGAGTGCTTGAGCAGATGCTCGGCGATCGGGAACGAGTTGGTGAAGATCGGCATGCGGCGGCCGGTCAGGAAATGCACCATCTGGAAGGTCGTGGTGCCGCCATTGATGATGATTGGCTCGCCGTCCTTGCAAAGGCTCACCGCTTCCCGCGCGATCGCCCGCTTCTGCGCGGCGTTCAGCGTTTCGTTGACCGAGAAGGGCCGGCCGGCAAGGCCGATGACTTGCGGCGGTGAGATCGCCTCGGCGCCGCCGCGCACCCGGCGCAGGCGCTTTTGCACATGCAGCGCCGCGATATCGCGCCGGATCGTCGCCTCGGAGGAGTCCGTCAGGTCGACCATTTCCTGCACCGTCACCACAGGCTTTTCCTGGATGGCGGACAGAATGATCCTGTGGCGCTCTTTTTCGTGCATGGTTCCTCCCTGCCTGGCTATCAGGCACCAGAAAACGCGCAGTGTCAATCATTTCCGATCACATATTTTCATTGTGCAGTGCAATATGATCGATCTTGATCGTTTATGATTGACAAGAGGTCCTGTTGCGTAGACATTCCAACCAAATTGGACTGCGCATTTTTTAGCGTCCCAAGGGAGGATACCTATGCTCGACAAGCGCTCTGGCTCGCGCCTCGCCAATCTGTGGGACGACGCAAAGGCTGAAGGGATGAGCGGCCCCGAGCTTCTGGTCTATCGCTCGAACACGCTGGGTTCAGACAAGCGCGTCACCAATTATGGCGGCGGCAACACCTCGTCCAAGGTGTGGCAGAAAGACCCGCTGACCGGTGAGGACGTCGAGGTGCTGTGGGTCAAGGGCTCGGGCGGCGACAGCGCTTCGATCAAGCTCGACGGGTTTGCGACCCTCTACATGGACAAGCTGCGCGCGCTGAAGAGCCTCTATCGCGGCGTCGACCACGAGGATGAGATGGTGGGCTATCTGCCCCACTGCACCTTCAACCTCAATCCGCGCGCGGCCTCCATCGACACGCCGCTGCATGCCTTTGTGCCGAAGGCTTGCGTCGACCACATGCATCCCGATGCCATTATCGCGATTGCCGCGGCGAAGGACTCCAGAGCGATCACGAAAGAGGTGTTTGGCGAGGCCATCGGCTGGCTGCCCTGGAAGCGGCCGGGCTTCGAGCTTGGGCTTTGGCTGGAGAAATTCTGCCGTGAGAACCCCGACGCCAAGGGCGTGGTTCTCGAAAGCCACGGCCTGTTCACCTGGGGCGACACGCCGAAGGAATGCTACGAAACGACGACTTCGGTGATCAACCAGGCGATCGACTGGTTCGAGCGCAAATCCGAGGGCAAGGCGATCTTCGGCGGCGAGATGGTGAAGGCGCTCGAGGCGCCGGCACGGCGTGCCATTGCCGCGAAACTCATGCCGAGAATCCGCGGCATGATCTCGGAAAAGAGCCATAAGCTCGGCCATTTCGACGACCAGCCGGCAGTGCTCGAATTCGTCAATTCGAAAGACCTGCGCCCGCTGGCGGCGCTGGGCACGTCCTGTCCGGACCATTTCCTGCGCACCAAGATCCGGCCATTGGTGATCGAGTTCGATCCGGCAAAGCCGGATGTCGATGCCGTCATCGCGCGCCTCGCCGACGACATTGCGGCCTATCGGGTTGGCTACCAGGCCTACTACGACAGCTCCAAACATAAGGACTCGCCCGCCATCCGCGATCCGAACGCGGTCGTCTATCTGATGCCGGGCGTCGGCATGTTCACTTTCGCCGGCGACAAGGCGACGGCGCGCATCTCCGGCGAGTTCTACGTCAACGCCATCAACGTCATGCGCGGCGCCTCGACGGTCTCGTCCTATGTCGGCCTGCCGGCTCAGGAGGCCTTCGACATCGAATACTGGCAGTTGGAAGAAGCCAAGCTCCAGCGCCTGCCGAAGCCGAAGGCGCTGGCGGGACAGATCGCCCTGGTCACCGGCGGTGCCGGCGGCATCGGCCGCGCCACCGCCAGCCGCCTGCTGCGCGAAGGCGCCTGCGTCGTGCTGGCCGATATCGATGAGACCGCGCTTGCCGGCGCTCACGAAGAGCTGTCGAAAGCCTACGGCAAAGACTTCGTCCGTCCGGTGCGGATCGACGTGACCTCGGAAGATCAGGTCACGTCGGGCTTTGCCGAAACTTCGGTCGAGTTCGGCGGCATCGACATTCTCGTTTCCAATGCCGGCCTGGCCTCCTCGGCGCCGATCGAGGAGACGACGCTGGCGTTGTGGAACAAGAATATGGACATCCTGTCGACCGGCTATTTCCTCGTTTCGCGCGAGGCTTTCCGGCTGTTCCGCGCGCAGAAGATCGGCGGCAATGTCGTCTTCGTCGCCTCCAAGAACGGCCTTGCCGCTTCGCCCAACGCCGCCGCTTACTGCACGGCCAAGGCGGCCGAGATCCATCTCGCGCGCTGTCTCGCGCTTGAGGGTGCGGAGGCGCAGATCAGGGTCAACGTCGTCAATCCGGACGCCGTGCTGCGCGGCTCCAAGATCTGGACCGGCGAATGGAAGGAACAGCGCGCCGCCGCCTACAAGATGTCGACCGACGATCTCGAGGAGCACTACCGGTCGCGTTCGATGCTGAAACGCTCGGTATTTCCGGAAGATATCGCCGAAGCGATCTACTTCTTCGCGTCCGACATGTCGGCCAAGTCGACCGGCAACATCGTCAATGTCGACGCCGGCAACGCGCAGAGCTTTACGCGGTAAATTGTCAAAGCCAGCGCTGCCCCTCACCCTTACCCTCTCCTCGTAAGAACGGGGAGAGGGGGGCGCCAGCGCTGGAGCGCGTCCCTTCTCCCCGTCACTATACGGGGAGAAGGTGCCGGTAGGCGGATGAGGGGCAGCGCCGACGAATATTTGGGAGGGACAGAATGTCCAAACAGATCATCTCAGCCGACCTCGTCGCCAACCACAACTCAGCTCGCCAACCCGCCCTCGAGCGTGACTACGCCTCACTCGGCGAGCGCCTCGACCGGCGCGGCATCGCCATCGATGCGATCCGCGACCAAGTCGAAAAATTCGGCGTCGCGATCCCGTCCTGGGGCGTCGGCACCGGCGGCACGCGCTTTGCCCGTTTTCCCGGCCCCGGCGAGCCGCGCGACATCTTCGACAAGATCGAGGATTGCGCCGTCATCAGCCAGCTGACCCAAGCGACGCCTACCGTCTCGCTGCATATCCCGTGGGACAAGGCCGATCCGAACCGGCTGAAGCAGGCGGCGGCGCGTTTCGGGCTCGGGTTCGATGCGATGAACTCCAACACCTTTTCCGACGCGAAGGACCAGAAGCTCTCCTACAAATTCGGCTCGCTGTCGCACGCCGATGCCGGCACGCGCCGCCAGGCGGTCGAGCACAATCTCGAATGCATCGAGATCGGCAGGACGCTTGGGTCGAAGGCGCTGACGGTATGGATCGGCGACGGCTCGAACTTCCCCGGCCAGGTCAGTTTCGCCAAGGCCTTCGAGCGCTATCTCGACGCCATGCGGCAAATCTACGCCGGCCTGCCGGACGACTGGCGGCTGTTTACCGAGCACAAGATGTACGAGCCGGCCTTCTATTCGACCGTCGTGCAGGACTGGGGCACGAACTACATCATCGCCAAGGAGCTCGGCGACAAGGCCTTCTGCCTCGTCGACCTCGGCCACCACGCGCCCAACGTCAACATCGAGATGATCGTGTCGCGGCTGATTCAATTCGGCAAGCTCGGCGGCTTCCACTTCAACGATTCCAAATATGGCGACGACGATCTCGACGCCGGTTCGATCGATCCTTACCGGCTGTTTTTGGTCTTCAATGAGCTGGTCGATGCAGAGCTTTCGGGTGCCAAGGGATTCCATCCCGCGCATATGCTCGACCAGAGCCATAACGTCACCGATCCGATCGAAAGCCTGATGCTGTCCGCGGTCGAGGTGCAGCGCGCCTATGCGCAGGCGCTGCTGGTCGACCGCAAGGCGCTGGACGGTTTTCAGGAAGCGAACGACGCGCTGATGGCGACGCAGACGCTGAAGACCGCCTACCGCACCGATGTCGAGCCGATCCTCGCCATGGCGCGGCTGAGAACCGGCGGCGCCATTGATCCAGTCGCCGCCTATCGCGAGGCCGGCTACCGGGCGAAGGTCGCGGCGGAGCGGCCGGGCGTCGCCGGCGGTGGCGGCGGGATCGTCTGACACCCTCATCCGGCCGCTTCGCGGCCGCCTTTCTCCCAAGGCAGAAGAGGTTGGCGTCGGCGCTGACGAGCTCCTTCCCCCGCGGGAAGAGGTCGGACTGCCCCGAATTGCCCTTCGCAATTCGGGGCAGGTGAGGGGCTCTGCCCAATGCTACTCCAATTGTTATTGGACTAACGCGCTCCAACGGTCTTTCCTGGGTGTCCCCCCGCCTTGGAGACCCACCATGCATCTCACCCGCCGGACGCTGATCGCCGTCAGCTTTGCGCTCACTGTTGCCTTCACACCATCGGCCGCCGTTTTTGCGGCTTCGCCGGCTCCCGCCAAGGGCGAGCACGGCATGGTGGTGACCGCCCAGCATCTCGCCACCGAAGTCGGCGTCGACGTGCTGAAGAAGGGCGGCAACGCCGTCGATGCGGCGGTCGCCGTCGGCTATGCGCTGGCCGTCGTCTATCCGAATGCCGGCAATATCGGCGGCGGCGGTTTCATGACCATCCGCTTGAAGGACGGCCGTTCGACCTTCATCGATTTCCGCGAGCGCGCGCCCCTTGCGGCGACCAAGACGATGTATCTCGATAAGGAGGGCAAGCCGATCAAAGGTGCCAGCCTCGACGGTTATCTCGCCGTCGGCGTGCCTGGTTCGGTGGCCGGCTTCGAGATGGCGCGCGAGAGATACGGGACCTTGTCCAGACAGGATCTCATGGCCCCGGCGATCGCCTATGCCAAGGACGGCTTCGTCCTCAACCAGGGCGACGCGGCCTCCTTCGCCGGCGGCGCCGACCGGCTGGCCAAGGATCCGGCAGCGGCCGCTATTTTTCTGAAAAAAGACGGGAAGCCCTATGGCATCGGCGAGAAGCTAGTTCAGTCGGACCTTGCGGCCTCGCTCTCGGCGATCTCCGAGAAAGGCCCCGATGCCTTCTACAAGGGGCCGATTGCCGCCGCGATCGTCAAGGCGAGCGGCGCCAAGGGCGGCATCCTCGCCAAAGGCGATTTCGAGCAATACGCGGTGCGCGAGCTGAAGCCGGTGACCTGTTCCTATCGCGGCTACGAGATCATCTCCTCGCCGCCGCCGAGTTCGGGCGGCGTCATCATCTGCGAAATCCTCAATGTGCTCGAAGGCTATCCGCTGTCCTATCTCGGAGCCGGCTCGGCCGAGACCGTCCACGTCATGGTCGAGGCCATGCGTCATGCCTATGTCGACCGCAATTCGGCGCTCGGCGATCCCGATTTCGTCGACAATCCGGTCTCGAAACTGCTCGACAAGGGCTATGCCAAGGACATCCGCGACAAGATCGATCCGTTCCGCGCCGGCGTCTCGAAGGACTTGATGCCCAAGGGCTTCGGCGAGTCGAAGGAAACCACCCATTATTCTATCATCGACAAGGACGGCAACGCGGTAGCCGTCACCTATACGCTCAATGGTTCCTTTGGCGCCGGCGTCGTCGCCGACGGCACCGGGATCCTGCTCAACAACGAAATGGACGATTTCACCCAGAAGCCCGGCGTGCCCAACCTCTACGGACTGATCCAAGGCGAGGCCAACGCGATCCAGCCGAAGAAGACGCCGCTGTCCTCGATGAGCCCGACCGTCGTTGTGAAGGACGGCAAGCCGTTCATGGTCATCGGCAGCCCGGGTGGCTCGCGCATCATCACCATCACGCTGGAGGCAATCGTCAACGTCATCGACCACGGCATGAACATTCAGGAGGCGATCGACGCTCCGCGCATGCACCATCAATGGCTGCCCGACACCGTCTATGTCGAGCCTTTCGGGCTTTCTCCCGACACCGAAAGGCTGCTTGCCGGCATGGGCTATCATCTCGATCTCAGTGACCAGACCTGGGGCCAGGCGGCCGGCATCCTTGTCGGCGGCAAGAGCCTGGCGGAGATCGAGAAAGGTGGCGGCGCCCGCTACAACGGAGCCATCGACAGCCGCGCCGCTTCCGGCGAGGCGCTGGGCTACTGACTATACGACAAGGGTAATGGTCGAGGCAATCAGCAGCACCGCCGCGATGCCGACGAACAGCGCATACATGCGCGGCCGGTCAATCAGCAGCGCGTTGCCCGAAATCCAGGCCGAAGTGGCGCCGCCCAACGCAAACAGGAAGCCGTTGCGGTGGCCGAAGGTCATCGAGGCGGCCATCAGGCCACCGATGATCAGCGCGCCGAACACGATGATGACGGCAACGGCATATTTCTCGAAATCATTGCCGCTGCCCATCGCCGGTCCCATTGCGTTGAGATTCGGCAGATCGTCCGGATCAAAGGGGCTGGCCGAGCCGTATTCGTCTTGACCGAGGGATTCGCGCATCATTCGTTCTCCGCTGAGCGGCAACAAACCATCAACGCTTGCCAAGTGCAACCGGCAACGCCACCGCCATCATGCGTTCGCCACCCGGCTGGTGCCAACGTGCCACGGTTTCCTGGATAGCCTCAACGCCGAGGGCTTCGATCCGGTTCCACAAGCTTGATCTCTCTGGAAAAATCGCTGCGCACGATGCCGTGCCGCTGCAGCTTGTCGTAGAAGGTCTTGCGCGGAATGCCGAGCGCCTCGATCGTACGCCGGACATCGCCGCCATTGCGGCCAAGTGTCTCGCGGATGATCTCGGCCTCGTAGCGCTCCAGCCGTTCCGGCAAGGGCATCGAGACGTCCAAATCTGTCGGCTGAGCGGCGGGGCTGCTGCCGATCTCTTCCAGACCGAGCACGAAGCGCTCGGCAAAATGGGCGAGCTCGCGGACATTGCCGGGCCAGTCGTGTTCGCGCAGATGGCGCTGGACGGCGGCCGGCGCCGCGGGCACCTGGCGATGAAAGCGGGCAGCGGCGCGCTCGGCGAAATACCCGAACAGCAACGGCACGTCGTCCCGGCGCTCGCGCAATGGCGGGATCGAAAGCGTCACCACATTCAGCCGATAATAGAGGTCTTCGCGGAAATTGCCGCGCTGGCCGGGATCGCCGAGATCGATCTTGGCGGCGGCAACGACGCGCAGGTCGACCGGCCGGATTTCGTTGGTGCCGAGTGGCGTCACCTCGCGCATTTCGAGCACGCGCAGCATCTGCACCTGAGTGGAGGGCGGCATGCTTTCGATCTCATCGAGGAACAGCGTGCCGCCGCTCGAATGCTCGATGCGGCCGACGCGCTTCTTCTGCGCGCCCGTGAAGGCACCGGCCTCATGGCCAAACAATTCGCTTTCGATCACCGTCTCCGGCAACGTGCCGCAATTGAGCGCGACGAAATTGCCCTTGGCGCGGCGGCTCCAGCGATGCAGCAGGCTCGCCACCACCTCCTTGCCCGAGCCTGTCTCGCCGGTCACCAGCACATCGACATCGGTGTCGGCGATCTGTCTCAGCGTGCGGCGCAGCCGCTCCATAGCCGGTGTCTGGCCGATCAGCGGAAGGCCTTCCTGCGCCTGCTCGGCCGCTTCGCGCAAGGCGCGGTTCTCCATAACAAGACGGCGCTTTTCCGCGGCGCGCCATACACTTTGCGCCAGCCGGTCGGCCGCGAAGGGCTTGGTGATGAAGTCATAGGCGCCGTCCTTGATCGCCTTTACCGCCATGGCGATATCGCCGTGCCCGGTGACGAGGATGACGGGGATATCCGGGTCAAGGTCGACCACGAGGTCGAAAAGCTGCAGGCCGTCCATTTCGGGCATGCGGATGTCTGACACCAAGACGCCGGCAAAGCCGGCATCGAGGCCGGCGAGTGCCTCGCTTGCCGAGGAAAAGGCAGACACGGCAAAACCGGCGAGTTCGAGCGTCTGCTTCGTCGCCTTGAGCAGGTCACTATCGTCATCGATCAGGATGACCGGATTGCCGTCTGTCATCTCGGGCCAGCCTTCGAGAGATGGATGGTGAAGCGGGTGCCGGTCCCGCTGCTTGTCACCTCGATACGCCCGCCATAGTCGGCGACGATGTCCTTCGAGATGACGAGCCCGAGCCCCAAGCCCTTTTCCTTCGAGGTATTGAAAGGCGTGAACAGCGATTTCAGGATCGCCGGCGGAATCCCCGGTCCGTTATCGGACACGATCAGCGCGACGCCGTCGGCGGTTTCCGCGGCGGACACTTCGACCCGAGCACCGTCACGCCCCTCGAGCGCTTCCAACGCGTTCTGGAACAGGTTGATCAGCACCTGCTCCAACCGCAGCCGGTTCCCCATCACTTTCAGCGTCGCCGGCGGCAGCGTGATCGCCAGCGCGTCCAATCGGCCGGCAAAGCGGCTCCTGAGCAGCACCACTGCGCCTTCGATGACGCTGCGCAACTCGACCGGCTCGGCGGCGGTGCGACCCTTGCGGGCGAAAGCTTTCAGCTCCTCGGTGATGGAGCCGATGCGTTCGGTCAGCGCGGCGATGGCGCCGAGATTTTCCTCCGCCGGCGCCGTCTGCTTGCGTTCCAGGAAAACGCGCGCATTGTCGGCATAGGCGCGGATGGTCGCCACCGGCTGGTTGATCTCATGCGCGACGCCCGCGGCAACCTGGCCGAGCGTCGCCAGGCGGTTGGCCTGCACCAGCTCCTGCTGCATGACCTGCAGCTTGGCTTCGGTGCTGCGGTGGTCGGCGATCTCGGCCTGCAGCCGGTCGCGCGCGAGGCTGAGGTCCTGCGTGCGCTCGACGACGCGCCGTTCGAGTTCGGCGCGCGCCGCCTGCTCGGCAGCGATCCGCATCTGCGCGGACTGCCGGCGCCACAACAGATAAGCGGCCAAAGCGAGCAGCGGGACAAGGACGCCGAGGGCCAACAAACGCATTTCGCGCTGCGCCGCCGCGATCGGCGCTTCCGCCGGCACGAGATAGTCGAGGCGCCATGGCGTCGACGGCACGGCGGTGGATAGCCGCAGATACTCCGCGTCGCTGCCGCCGGGCGTGATGGCGTGCACCAGTGCGACATCGAGGCTCAGCGGTTGCGGCCTCGTGATGGGCAACGGCACCAGCGGAGCCTCGCCGAACTGCTGGCTGGCGCGGATGTCGGCCGCGACTGGAGCGGCCAGCGGCGCCGTCGTCATGAAGCGCCAGGAGGGCACGCTGGTGATCAGCACCACCCCATGCTCGTCGCTGACATAGGCCGGGCGGTTCGCCTCGTGCCAGTCGGCTTCGAGCTGGTCGAACTCCATCTTGACCACGACGACGCCGAGCGGGGCCGCCGCACTCCCGACACGGCGCGAAATGTAGAGGCCCGGGCGCTTGCTGACATTGCCGAGCGCGAAATACTCGGCCGTGCCGGATTGCATGGCGCCCGAGAAATAGGCGCGAAAACCGTAGTCATTGCCGACAAAGCTAACCGGCTCGCGCCAGTTGCTGGAAGCGATGGCCAGCCCGTCCGGGCCGGTGACGTAAAGCACCGAGGCCTTGGTGCCCGAAACCAGCCCTTCGAGCTTGCGGTTCAGCACGTCGATCGAGGCGGGGCTGCGCTCAGCGAGCGCGTCATGCACCTGCTGGTCTTCGGACAGAAGCAGCGGCAGCGCGCGCGGGTTTTCGAGCACCGCACGCAGCAGCGCCACCTTGAGATTGGCGTCGGTCCGCCCTTGCGCCGACAGCGCCTCGATCTCGGTCGAGCGTCCGTAGAGGCCGGCGCCATAGAGCGCTGCAAAGACGATGAGAAGCGCCACCGTCGCAAACAGCAGCCAGGCGCGCCGCGCCCGCCCGGCGAGCAGTTCGGGCGTCGAAGCGAGGGCAGCGGCGGGGCGTTGCAGCATCGCCCATTTGTGCATGATTTCGCACAAAGCACAATTCGAGCTATGCGGATCGCCGCACTGTGCTGTCGAATGGCAAAGCGCGTTGCGTCAGAAAACCAAACAAAATCAATGCTCGACGCCTTAAAGCGCAATCTGGCACGGCTGTTGCAAATGCATCCGCAGCAGCCGCGAGGCTGTGAAGGTCAACTGCCCCGGGAGGTCGAGCTTCTCGATCGGGGCCGAACGGAGGACATCATGCAGACGGCAATCGTTGCCGCGGAACCGCGCGGCAAAGTTCCCTTTTATCGGCATCTTTACGTGCAGGTCCTGGCGGCGATCGCCGCCGGCATCCTGCTCGGCCATTTCTATCCCGACATCGGCGCCTCGTTGAAGCCGCTCGGCGATGCCTTCATCAAGCTGGTCAAGATGGTGATCGCGCCAGTGATCTTCCTCACCGTCGCGACCGGCATCGCCGGCGTCTCCGACCTGCACAAGGTCGGCCGGGTCGCCGGCAAGGCGATGATCTATTTCCTCGTCTTCTCGACACTGGCGCTCATCGTTGGCCTGATCGTGTCAAATGTCGTCCAGCCCGGCGCCGGCATGCACATCAATCCGGCGACGCTCGACGCCTCGAAGGTCTCGACCTTCACCGAGAAGGCCCATGATACGACGATCGTCGGCTTCCTGCTGAACATCATCCCCGACACCATAACCGGCGCCTTCGCCCAGGGCGACATCCTGCAGGTGTTGTTCTTCTCGGTGCTGTTCGGCGTCGCTCTCGCTTTGGTCGGCGAGCGCGCTCGCCCGGTGGTCGACTTCCTGCAGGCGCTGACGGCGCCGATCTTCCGCCTCGTCGCCATCCTGATGAAGGCTGCGCCCATCGGCGCCTTCGGCGCCATGGCCTTCACCGTCGGCAAATACGGCATCGGCGCGATCGCCAATCTCGCCTTCCTGATCGGCACCTTTTACCTGACGTCGCTGCTCTTCGTGCTGATCGTGCTGGGCGCGGTGGCATGGTACAACGGCTTCTCCATCCTGGCGCTGATCCGCTACATCAAGGAAGAGCTGCTCCTGGTGCTCGGCACCTCATCGTCGGAGGCAGCACTTCCCGGCCTGATGGCCAAGATGGAGCGCGCCGGCTGCAATCGCTCGGTGGTCGGTCTTGTCATCCCGACCGGCTATTCTTTCAACCTCGACGGCACCAACATCTACATGACGCTGGCAGCGCTGTTCATCGCCCAGGCGACCGATACGCCGCTCACCTTCGGCGACCAGATCCTGCTGCTGCTCGTTGCCATGCTGAGCTCCAAGGGTGCCGCCGGCATCACCGGCGCCGGCTTCATCACCTTGGCGGCCACGCTTTCGGTCGTGCCTTCGGTGCCGGTTGCCGGCATGGCGCTGATCCTCGGCGTGGACCGCTTCATGTCGGAGTGTCGCGCGCTCACCAACTTCGTCGGCAATGCCGTCGCGACCATCGTCGTGGCGCGCTGGGAAGGCGAGCTCGACCAGAAGCAGTTCGCCGCCGCCATGGCCGGCCAGATGCCGGAGGAGGCAGACCTCGCGCTCTCAGGCGGCCTGCAGCCGGCCTGAGCGATCGAAACAATTCCCGGAAAATTGCCTCGGTGACTTCACCGTAGCCTTCGATCCGGAGTTGCACAGACAAAGAGCGCCCACCCAAGCCGAAACAGGCCGTGGCTCCGCCGCGGCCTGTTCTTTTTGTCGGACGCCGCATAGGGTGGCGCGGGCCGGCATTCTTGCCGGTGCATCCAAGCGTGAGGGCCGGCGGATGAGCAGCGCGTTTCCCGAGATCTACCTTGTCCGCCATGGCGAGACGGAATGGAGCGCATCGGGAAAGCATACCGGCCGCACCGACATTCCGTTGACCGCGAAAGGCGAACAGGCCGCACGCGGCGTCGCCGACCGCCTCAAGGAGCAGAGCTTCCAGGCGGTCTGGTCGAGCCCATCGCAGCGCGCCTTCGACACCTGCCGGCTGGCCGGCTTCGGCGGGCGCGCGCTCAAGAAGGCCGACCTGCAGGAATGGGATTATGGCGCCTATGAAGGCGTGACGACGAAGGAAATCCTTGCCGGACGTCCCGGCTGGCAGTTGTTTCGCGACGGCTGTCCGGGCGGCGAGACGGCAGCCGATGTCGGCGCAAGGGCCGATGCGATCGTGGCCGAAATCCGGACGGCGGCCGGCAATGTGCTCATCTTCTCGAGCTCGCATTTCCTGCGCGTGCTTGCGGCGCGCTGGATCAGCCTGCCGCCGGAAGGCGGCGAACATTTCGTCCTCGATACCGCGAGCCTCAGCATCCTCGGCTACGAGCACGACCTGACCGAACCGGTCATCCGCCGCTGGAACCAAAAGTAGTTCCGGCCCCTGTTAAGCGGCAAGCATCGCCAGCTCCACGGCCGTCAAATGCCGCGCCTTGCCCTTCGCGAGATCACCCAACTGCAGCCTCCCGATCGCCACCCGCACCAGCCTAAGCACCTCGATGTCGAAGGCGCCGAGCATGCGGCGGATCTGGCGGTTGCGGCCTTCGTCGAGCACGATCTCCAGCCAGGCCGTGCGCCCGCCGCTGCGCAAGAGCGCGATCGAGCTCGCCGTCAGCAATTCCCCGTCGACGACAGCGCCTTGGCGGAACCGCTCGAGCATCTTCTCGTCGGGCGCGGAAGCAATCTGCACATGATAGGTCTTGGCGACATGCGAGGCAGGATCGAGCAAGCCGTTCGCCCAGCGCGTGTCGTTGGTCATCAACAGCAGACCTTCGCTCGCTTTGTCGAGACGGCCGACCGGCGACACGAAGGGCAGGTCAAGATCAGCAAGGCAGTCATAGACCGTGCCGCGCCCGTCGGGGTCGTCGCGCGTGGTGACCAGCCCGCGCGGCTTGTTGAGCATCAGATACACTTTTCGTTCCGCGGCGACCTGTGCGCCATCGACTGCGATGCGGTCGCGATCCGGATCGACGCGCAGCGACGGATCGCGCGCCACCTTGCCGGCAACGCGCACGCGTCCTTCGGCGATCATCAGTTCGGCCTGCTTGCGCGAGCAGAATCCTAGCTTCGACAGCGCTCGGTTGAGGCTGACTTTTCCAGCGATCGGTCGTCGCGGGAATTCGGGAAGCTGTCGTAGGGGCTTGCGTGTCATCGGCCGACAGATGCCATGCCGGGCAACGCCGGCGCAACCTGGCCGCCGTGCTTGCACTTCTCGCATTGCCTTTCGCTCCCAGATCGGCCGCACCTTGATCCCGCGCCAGATCCCGGCCGGCCTGGTCGCCACGCTCGCTGGCGGTCCCGTGCTGATGTGACTGCTCCGGTGACGAGAAGCGGTGCAGCCAGCGTTTCGGGTGGTGACGAGTACCTGACTTTGCTGAACCGGCAGCGTCGTCGACCGCAATCAAATCACGGTTCCGGCGGAGCGCTCAACCGCCGGTAAGGGACGCCGTCGAAGGTTGCCGTCACGAAGCTCTTCACCGACATCTTGCGCTTATGGCCGTCGCTGCAGGCATAGACCGGCCAGCCGGCCTCGCTGCATTCGCTGGCCGCGCAGAGGCGGGCAAGGCAGTTGCCGACAGTCAGCCGGAAGCCGCCTTTGCCGGCGAAGCCCTGCAGCAGGCTGCCATCGGCCGAGCGCCATGTCCGCTGGCGAAATTCCGGCCGCAGGGCCAAAGGTTCGAGAGGGGCGGCGAGATTGGCGGTGCCGGTACGCGCCATGAGCTGAAGACGGTACCGGGCCATCCCGGTCGTATATGCGGTTACGAGGTCGGACTCACCCGAATACGCGGACGCCAGATCGGAGCGGTCGAAGAGAGGAGCCGCTCGCTCGCCTGCTTCTGTTGGCCTCGCAAGGGCAACAAGGGCGACAAGGGCCAAACAAGCTCGCACCATTTTGATTTCCAGCAGCCATGCATCTCCGGCCTGCCAGCGCCCCCGGCTGCCTTCCACACCATCCCGCCAATTGCTGCGCGGTGCAAGCCGCTGCGCCAATAACCCGTGTCACCCATTGGGCGCCGGCGGCAGTTCGAACAGGGTGGCGCCATTCTCCTGTCCCCGCTCGACATAGCCGATGAGCCGAAACCATTTTGCGACGTCCGGTCCATCGAGCCAGCTGCGCGAGTGCACGGGCAGGTTGCCGGCGAGCGCCTGGATGTGGCGGATGTGACGCCTGCAGAAGCGAACGGTTGCCGCTCTGAAGAAGTCCTCCTGCGCGGCAAACAGCGTGTCGGCCGCGTCGCCATGCTCATGCCAGGCGATAAAGGCGACGGCCTGCGCGCCCTCGACCAGCGCATGGGCCCGGCCTTCCTTCAGGTTCATCATCAGATTGTCGTAGGCGGCCTTGCTGTCCTTGCCGGCCGCCAGGTACTCGTCCGACATTCGCTTGGACAGGCCGCGGAAAACATCCTCGAGATCTCCGACCGTCGCTGCGCGTGCTCTCATTTCTCCTCCTGACAGCCCGGCGGGAGTTTGGCCCATGGGAGGAGGATCACCAAGCAAATGAGATCCGCCATGCGCCTGACACGCGCAAATGCATTTCACTTGGCTTAGATGGCCGGTTGCCGCGCTCCCTGCGAGGCGCAGCCTCGATTCCTCAATGGACACAGGTGTCCATTCAAGCTAAGTTCGCCCCGCGCGAAGGTGGACGACTTTGTCGAACCGCGGCAGAACGGGATGGGTTATGGACTTTCGAGGACGGGGCGAGTTGATTGCGCCGGTTCGGTACTGCGCCGCCGATATGGCGTCTCAAGGTTTCTTGGCCCGTTGCACTATCGCTCACGTGATGCGGGCCTGAGCGCATGACAAGGCACTATTCAGCGCTTTCGCTATTCAAGGAAGGCGTCGCCGGCCAGACGGGCTGGGAGAAGGCCTGGCGCTCGCCGGAGCCCAAACCGCGTTACGACGCCGTCATCGTCGGCGGTGGCGGCCACGGCCTCGCCACGGCTTACTATCTCGCAAAGAACCACGGCGTCACCAATGTGGCGGTGCTCGAGAAAGGCTGGATCGGCGGCGGCAACACCGGCCGCAACACAACCGTCGTCCGCTCAAATTACTTCTACCCTGAAAGCGCGGCGATCTACGGATTGGCGCATAGTCTCTACAAGAGGCTATCGAAGGATCTGAACTACAATGTGATGTTTTCCGCGCGCGGCATTCTCACCCTCGCGCATAGCGAAGCGGGAATGGAAACCGCTGCCCGGTCCGTCAACGCCATCCAGGTCAACGGCATCGATTGCGAATTGTTCTCGGTCGAGGACGTCCGCCGGGTGGTGCCGATCTACAATTTCGGCCCGGATGCCCGCTACCCCGTCTATGGCGGCACCTGGCAGCCGAGCGGCGGCACGGCCCGTCATGACGCTGTCGCCTGGGGCTATGCGCGCGCCGCCAGCCGTCTCGGCGTCGACATCATTCAGAACTGCGAGATCAGCGACTTTATCATTGAGAACGGGCGCTGCCGTGGGGTCGTCACGTCGCGCGGCGCAATCCGGGCCGAGCGTACGGGGATGGCGGTGGCCGGCCACTCCTCGGTGCTGGCGACGAAGGCGGGATTCCGGCTGCCGGTCAATTCCTATGCACTGCAGGCCTGCGTGTCCGAGCCGGTCAAGCCGATCATCGACACGGTGGTGATCTCGCCGGATACGGGCGTCTATGTCAGCCAATCGGACAAGGGCGAACTGGTGATCGGCGGCGCGCTCGACCGCATCCCGTCCTATGGCCAGCGCGGCAACTTGCCGGTGCTGGAAGGCGTGATCGCAGGCATGCTCGAAATGTTCCCGATCTTCGGCCAGCTGAAGATGATGCGGCAATGGGCAGGCATCGTCGACGTCGTCCCCGATTCCTCGCCCATCATCGGCGAATCGCCACTGCCCGGGCTTTTCCTCAATTGCGGCTGGGGCACGGGCGGCTTCAAGGCGATTCCCGCCGGCGGCACGCTGCTTGCCCATTTGCTTGCCACCGGCAGGCACCACGACATCAGCCGGCCTTTCGATCTCGACCGCTTCGCCCGCGGCCGGCTGATCGACGAGGCTGCCGGCTCCGGCATTGCCCATTGAAGGTGTAGAGAAGATGCAGCTCTTTCCCTGTCCGTTCTGCGGGCCGCGCGAAGAAAGCGAGTTTCACTATGGCGGCGAGGCCGGCAATTTGCGGCCCGACGGTGGCGAAGTGGGGGCCGAGCGCTGGGCCGGCTATCTCCACATGCGCGACAACCCGAAGGGGCCGACTCGCGAGATCTGGATGCACCTGACCTGCGGCGAGTTCTTCGCCATGAGCCGCGACAGCGTCAATCACAAGGTGTCGGGTTCCTCCGTGCTCGGCGACGCGGAGCATGGCGCATGAGCGCTTCGCGACTTGCCAATGGCGGCAGCGACATCGATCGGGCCCGCCCGCTGAGCTTCACTTTCGACGGCACGCGCGTCGACGGCTTTGCCGGCGACACGATCGCTTCTGCCTTGCTGGCGAGCGGCCGGGCGATCGTCGGCCGCAGCTTCAAATATCACCGGCCGCGTGGCATCTGGGGATCCGGCGTGGAGGAGCCCAATGCGCTGGTCGATGTCGAGAGCGCCGGCGGCCGCATGCCCAATGCGCGGGCAACGACCGTGCCGGCGCGGGACGGCCTCATGGTCAAGAGCGTCAACGCGTCGCCGACGGCGCTGGCCGACCGCAACGCGGTGCTGGACCGCCTTGCCCGTTTCCTGCCCGCCGCATTCTACTACAAGACCTTCATGTGGCCGGACTGGCACCTGTTCGAGCCGCGCATCCGCGCCATGGCCGGGCTTGGCGTCGTCGACCGCAATTGGAAGCCGCGTCCCGTCTCGGACCAGATCAACCACCATTGCGACGTCCTGGTGGTCGGCGCCGGACCGGCCGGCCTCGCCGCGGCTGCCGGCGCGGCGGCAGCCGGGCACTCGGTCGTGCTGGTCGATGAGCGGACGCATCCCGGCGGGTCGCTGCGCCACCGTGCAGGCGAAATCGACGGTGTCAAGGGTGCGGCATGGATCGATGCGACGGTGGCCCGGCTGAAGAGCAGTGGGCATCTCGTGCTCAGCGATACGACCGCCTTCGGCCTCTATGATCACAATCTGGTCGCGCTCAACCAGATTCACCGCGACGGCCGACCCGACACGCTGTGGCGCGTGCGCCCGCGCCGCATCGTGCTGGCGACGGGCGCGATCGAGCGGCCGGTCCCGTTCGCCAACAACGACCTTCCGGGCGTACTCTCCGCTGACGCGGCGTTGAGCTACCTGCGCAGGCATGGCATCCTTGTCGGCCGGCAGATCGTGGTCGCAACCAACAATGACAGCGCCTACGAGCCGGCCTCGGCGCTGGCTGCGGCCGGCGCTTCGGTGACGGTGGTTGATTGCCGGCGTGAGGGTGGCGTGCAAGCCAAGGCCGGTATTCGGGTCCTCGCCGGACGCGCCATTGCAGCGGCGCGCGGCCGCAACGCCGTTCAGGGTGTTCTGCTCGACGACGGTACCGCCCTTGCGGCCGATTGCCTGCTCGTCTCGGGCGGCTGGACACCCACCGTGCATCTGTTCTCGCAGGCAAAAGGCAAGCTCGCCTGGAGCGATCAACTGTCGGCTTTCATTCCCGCAGAAGCGATCGAGGGGATCGGCGTAGCCGGCGCCGTCGCCGGCACGGTCTCGCTTTCCGAGACCTTGGCCAGCGGCCTGGCGGCCCTCGGCGGGTTCGGCTCGGCGCCGCCGGCACCTCGCAGCACTGGCGAGGAAAGAACGCTTGGCGTCGTCAGCCTGTGGCCGAAGCCCAAAGCCAAGGGCCGCGTCTGGATCGACTACCAGAGCGACGTCACCGCCAAGGACGTCGAACTGGCGGCGCGGGAGAATTTTGTTTCCGTCGAGCACCTGAAGCGCTATACGACGCTTGGCATGGCGACCGACCAGGGCAAGACGTCGAACCTGAACGGTCTAGCGCTGCTGGCCGCGGTTACCGGCCGCGCCATCTCGGATGTCGGCACCACCACCTACCGGCCGCCTTTCACGCCTGTGCCGTTCGCCAGCCTGGCGGGAGCGCGTCGGGGCAGCATGCACGCCCCGGTCCGTCGCCTGCCGCTAGAGGCAAACCATCGCGCAGCAGGCGGAGTGTTCCAGGAATATGGCGGCTGGCTGAGGCCGGCCTATTACGGAAGCGGCGAAGCCGGAGCCACGATCCAGGAGGAAGCGCGGCGCGCCCGGCAGTCCGTTGCGCTCTTCGACGGCTCGACGCTCGGCAAGATCGAGGTGATCGGTCCACGCGCGGCCGAATTCGTCGACTTCATCTATTACAACACCATGTCGACCCTCAAACCCGGCCATTGCCGCTACGGTTTCATGCTGTCGGAAAATGGCGTCGTCTTCGATGACGGTGTGCTGGTTCGTCTCGACGAGCACCGCTTCATCGTCTCCTGCTCGTCGTCGCATGTCGCCGCTGTCCACGCGCGTCTCGAAGAATGGCGGCAGGATCGTTTCGGCCGCGATGCGGTCTATATCCACAACGCCACCGCGCAATACGCCACCTTGACGATTTCGGGTCCGAAAGCGCGCGGCCTGATAGAGGCGCTCGATCTGGGTGCTGCGCTGGACGATGCCAGCCTGCCGCACATGGCGGTTACCGCCGGCCGCTTTGCCGGCGACGAGGTGCGCATTGCCCGGGTCTCCTTCACCGGCGACCGAAGCTACGAGATCTCCATCCGCGCCGACCGGGCCGAGGCGCTCTGGGCAAGAATGCAGCAGGAAGGCCGCGCGTTCGACGCCGTGCTGCTCGGGCTTGAATCCCTGATGATCCTGCGCGCCGAGAAGGGCTTCATCGTCATCGGCAAGGACACCGACGGCAACGTCATGCCGCACGACCTCGGCGTCGCGGGACCGCGGACCAAGCGTACAGGTGAGTTCGTCGGCCGGCGCTCGCTTTTCACCGAAGCGGCGAGCCGAACCGATCGCAATCAGCTTGTCGGCCTGGCTGTCGCCGAAGGCGAGGCGCCGCTGGCGACCGGCGCGCATGGTGTGGAGAAAAGCGGCGGCCGGCTCCGGAGCATCGGCTTCGTCACCTCCAGCTATCAAAGCCCGACCCTGGGCCGCCCCGTCGCCCTGGCGCTCATCGAACGGGGTGCCGCACGGCATGGCCAAACGATCGACGTTCAGCACCTCGGCGTCCTGCGCCAGGCCACCATCGTCGCGCCCTGCGCCTTCGATCCGGAAGGGAGCCGCCTGCATGCGTAACCTTGCCGAAAAATGGCCCGCAGCGCCCGACTGGACCACCGCGGTCCTGAACACGGACGGGATCAGCGTGGGCACATTGGACGGGCTGAAGCAGCTTCTGGTCAGCGGCGACCTGACGGCTTGGGCGCAGGCTTCGGGTCTCGCGGGGGAAGGTGTCGGTGCCGGCGCGGTTGCCAATGGCGACAAATACATGGTGCGCATCGCGCGCGATCGCATTCTCGCCGTAAGCGAACGGCCATTGCCCGTCGAGGCCGGCTGGCACGCGGCCGGTTTCGCGGTCACGGTCATGGATGCCGGGCTGCATGTATTCGAGATGAAAGGGCCGGGATTGGCCGGTCTGGTCGCCAGGGGCACGGCGCTCGATCCGAGGCAGGCAAGTCCCTCGGCTTCGATCCTTTTTGCCGGCGCCGGCGTTCTCTTCTACCGGTTCGGCAACCCCGATCGGGCGCGTGTGCACGTCGACCGGGGCCTTGCCCCGTATCTTTGGGAGTGGCTCGAACAGGTGCAAGTATTGTAGCGGGGCGGTTTCAGGTCTATCTAGCCGGCATTCAAACCTGGCCGGCCCGACATGCTTTCCGATTCCAGTGCAGAGGCAGTCGTGCGACGGTCCGGTCTGATCGGCAACACCAAGGTGACGCGCGAAGACTGGATGAAGCTCGCGCTGGAGACGTTGATCTCCGAAGGCGTGGAGGCGGTGCGCGTCCTCGCGCTCGGGCAGAAGCTGAACGTCTCCCGTTCCAGTTTCTACTGGTACTTCAAGAGCCGTCAGGACCTGCTCGATCAGCTTCTCGACTATTGGCGCAACAACAACACCCGCTTCATCCTCGAGCAGGCCGGCCGGCCCGCCGCGTCGATAACTGAGGCCGTGCTCAATGTCTTCGAGTGCTGGCTGGATGAGAAGCTGTTCAATCCGCGCTTGGATTTCGCCGTGCGTGCCTGGTCGCGCCAGTCCGCCAAGGTCCATCGTATCGTGAATGAGGAAGACGATGCGCGGGTCGATGCCATCCGGGCGATGTTTTTGCGGCACGGTTACGCAGACACCGAAGCCTTCGTGCGGGCGCGCGTGCTGTACTTCACGCAGATCGGCTATTACTCGCTCGAGATCGTCGAGCCGGTGAGCAACCGTCTGTCTCTGACGCCGGCCTACCTGCTCACGCACACCGGCAAGCAACCTCGCCAGGGCGAGGTGGAGGCCTTCGCCGAAAAGGTGCGGGTGCGAACCGGCAGTTGACGATGGCCGACTGCTCGGCGCTCCGCAGCGCCGTCACCTGCAAACGTTTCTCAAACACGTTTCAGCGCTGCGAGATCGGAAATCGTCTTCCTGATCACCGCTTCCACCTTCGACCGTTCCTCGCCGCCGATCGGCAGGCGCGGCTTTCGAACGTGTTCCGGAGCGCCGTACACCAGATGCTCGGCGAATTTGATGTACTGCACCAGCTTGACGTCCGTATCGAGATGAAATGCCGGCGTCATCAGCCGATAGAGCGGAAGCGCTACCGCATAATCGCCGCCGCGGGCGGCGTTGAACAGCGATACGCACTCGGCCGCCCATGCATTGGTCATGCCCGAAACCCAGCCGGCGACACCGAGCGTCAGGCTTTCAAGGATAAGATCGTCGACGCCGCAAAAGATGTCGAAACGGTCGCCGAAGGCGTTGAACAGGTCGGTTACCCTGCGGATATCGCCGGTCTCTTCCTTGATGGCGACGATGCCAGGAACATCGACCAGCGCCTTCAGCGTCTCGACGTCGACGTCGACCTTGTAGGCGAGCGGATTGTTGTAGATCATCACCGGCAGGTCGCTGGCCTCGGCCACGGTCTTGTACCATGCCACCGTCTCATGGCGGTCGGTGCGATAGGCGAGACTGGGGAAGGTCATCAGCCCCTCGGCTCCAAGCTTCTGGTAGTTGCGAGCCGCCGCGGCCGCGTCGTCGGTGGATAATTCCGCAAGACCGGAGAGCAGCGGCACCCGTCCCGCCACGACTTCCCTGGCCGCTGAAACCACGGCATCGCGCTCGGCCTGTGTCAGCGTGGCATTCTCGCCAAGCATGGGCAGGACGATCACGCCTGACACGCCGTTCTGAACAAGCCGCTCGATGCTGGCTTGCGTGGCTTTCAGGTCGACTGCGCCGGAAGCCTGCATCTTGGTCGTCACTGCTGGAAACACGCCGCTCCAGGTCATGGAATGCTCCTTGGTTGGGGTGTGGCCGGCGGAGGCGTCATAGAAGGGACGCATGCCGTATCGCCGGTCGGCACCAGCTTCCCATTTCTAACGCCACATGTTGACCTGCCAAGCCGCAAATGCGTCTTCGCCATAGCCCAGCGGTTTGTCGCGAAGAAACCGGCGCCGATCCGTCAGCGGCCTATTGCAGCGGATGCCGATGCGATCGGCGCCAGCAGCAGCATGCCAAAAGCCGGGCGCATAAGACGGCTGCTTCGGGTAACGGCGCCCAACCGGTCGCCAAGGCGCGCGCCGCTCCGATCAGGCCGTCACGTAAATGCTCCCGGCCTCGACGGTGACTGGGAACGTCCGCGCGCGAACGGACGGGTTGACCAGGGCCGCACCCGTCTGGATGTCGAACTCCCACCCATGCCAGGCGCAGCGAACGATTTCGTTCTCGCGGTGGTAGATGAATTCGGGTCCCTCGACGGGAGCGGTCGTTCCGCATTGCGGCCCTTCGCAAAGCGGAGCGCCTCGGTGAGGACAAACATTCAGCAGCGCATGGAAACTATCGCCGATCCGGAACACGCCGATCGACAGGCTGCGCACCTTGGCGATGAATGGCGTCCCGACCTGGATCTCGTCGGCGCGACAAATATACGTCTTCTCGGCCATTTGGGTCCTCGTCACGCTGCCGCGGCGGCTTGCGGGCGGGGGATCCGCTTGTAGACATCGAGCGCATTCTGGCCGAGCACCTTGCCGCGCCATTCCGGCGGGATGTGCAGCGTGTTGACGTCATCGTAATCCCAATGCGGGTAGTCGGACGCAAACAGCAGCGTGTTCTCCCCGTCCATCGCTTCCAGGAGCGCCCAGAGGTGTTTGACGTTCGACGGTTGCTCCAACGGCTGCGTGGAGAAGCGTATGTTGCGTCGACAATATTCCGACGGCAGCATCTTCAGCCATGGCGTCTCCTTGCGCAGGGCTTTGTAGTCGGCGTCAAGTCGCCAGAGCACCGACGGCACCCAGGCGATGCCGCACTCGATGACGACAAAGTAAAGATCCGGCCATTTTTCGAACACACCATGCGCGATCATGCTCGCGACATGCGACATGGCCGACATGTGCAGGATCGCATGGGTCTCCCAGAAGAAAGTCGTGGGCGCGGGCGCGACGGCATTCCAGTTGATGCCGCCATGCCCGCCAAGATGTATGGCGAACGGCAAGCCGACCTCGGCACAGGCCTCGAAGATCGGGTGATAGAACGGATCGCCATACGGCCGCACCGAGCCTTGGGAGGCCAGAACTTGCGCCATCCGGGGATGCGCGCCGAGCCGCCGGATCTCCGCCGCCGCAAGGCGTGGGTCCTGCGGCGCGATGACGATGGAGCCCATCAAGCGGCTGTCTTTCGGCAGCCATTCATTGATCTGATAGTCGTTATAGGCGCTTACCAGCGCGCTGGCGTAATAGGGATTTGCCAGCGTCGAAGCCTCGATCGGCTCGTCGCCAGTCAGGATTGCCACTCCGATATTGTATTTATCGAGGTGCTTCTCCTTCATGATCAGGTAATTGTCCGCCTCGACCTTCGGCCGCACGTCCTTCCGGGAGAAATCCTGCGGATGAAACCAGGGGCGATGGCCGTGCGGAAAGGCGCCGACGGGGCCGGTCTTCTCGCCTTCGATGAACATGTCTTTCCAGACGCCGGACAGGTAGGGCTCCAGCACCGTCGCGCTGGACCAGTAATTGTGGCAATCGCAATCGACTATGAACACTTGTCCCTCTTGATGATGCGGGCGCCGCTGAACGCCTCTGGATTCCTGCATCGAACTTCCGCCTTGTCAGTGTTTGGATCAAGCGTATGATCGGGCCGATACGATCGTAAAAATCGATTGGCTTGCCTATGCAACTGGAACAGGTCGAGACCTTTCTGGACATCATAGAATCGCGGAACTTCAACCGGTCGGCGGAGCGCCTCGGACTGACGCAATCGACGGTCAGCACCCGTATCAAGAACCTGGAAACCGCCGTTGGATCCGAGCTCTTCCACCGCGGCCGCGCCGGTGCCGAGCCGACGGCGGCAGGGCGGCGGTTTGAGGCCTATGCGCGGTCGATGCTGTCGACCTGGTCCCAGGCGCGTCACGATGTGCGCGCCTTCAACAGGTTCGAGGGCAGCCTACGGGTCGCTGCCCAGGTCGGGATGACCCGCTCGATCCTGCCTGGTTGGCTGGAAATGCTGCTGCAAGTCTTGCCCCGGTCCTCGATCCACGTCGAATCCGATTATTCGCCGCAGATGATATCGGATCTAAGCCTGGGAAACCTCGATATTGCTTTTGTTTATGCTCCGCGCTACCTGCCCGAGATCACATATGACCAGCTCATGGTCGAGGAATATGTGATGGTCTCGACCACGGCGCGCAGGCTTTGCGATGTAAGCCCCGACAGTTACATCCGGCCGGGTTACACGGTGGTGCTCGAGAAGGCTCATGCCGAGGCGCTGCCAAACCTGACTGCGTGCCGGCTTTCGATGGGCTCCGAGACGCTTGCGGACAATATGCTGCGGCGGGCCGGCGGCACATGCTACATGCGCGCCGACGATGCGCGACGCTTCACCGCCGAGCGCCCCTCCCACATCGTGGAAGAAGCTCCAACTCTGCATCAGCCCGTCTACACGGCGGTCCTCGCCCGACGCCGACATGAGCCGATCATTAAGAAAGGCGTCCGCGCGCTTCACCTTGCCGTCATGTCGCTGGAGAGTTGATCGATACAATCGATCGTAAACGGCTGAAGCGCCTCCTGTATCGAATGCAGGCCTGCTGGCAAGTGCTGATCGCATGGCGGTACACCGCCTAAGCGATCTTTATCGCCCTGCAGATTTCTTCGACCAGCATTGCGGCCGAGACCGAGCCGGGGTCCGCATGGCCGAGCGAGCGCTCGCCGAGACGCGCGGCGCGACCGACGGTTGCGATCATGTCGCGCGTCGCTTCCGTGCCCGGCGGGCAGCGGCGGCTATGGCATCGGCGTTGTGGCCATTGACTGCCGCGTCGGCGGCCGGCCCCCAGGCGTCGAGCATTGTCTTCTGGCCGGGTTCCGCCTTGCCACGCTGGGCGATGCCGTCGCGCATCGCCGCAATGATGGTACGCAACTCGCCGGTCGGCATCGATGCGCGCGGACCCGCGGCCTTGCCGGCGCGCAGAAGGGCGGTCGCGTAGAGCGGTCCGGAGGAGGCGCCGATTGCGTTGAGAAAGCCTTTCGCGGCGGCATTGAATATATCCTGCAGCGTGCCTTCCGCGGCTTGCGCCGCTTCGGCCGCGGCCTTCATGCCTTGTTCCATGGCAATGCCGTGATCGGCGTCTCCGATCACTCCGTCCAGCGCGCAGAGCCTGTCGCGTTCCGTCGCCATCCGTTCGGCGAAAGCGCCGAAGAGGGCTTTCAAATCCCCGGTCGTGAAATCCATCGCGCTCAGCTCCGGAACATGGCGCAGTCGCACGGATGGTCGATCATGCGTTGCAATTCGTCATCGAGATGCATGACGGTGATCGAGGCGCCGGCCATGTCGCGGTTGTGACGACGTGGCACTGGATGGCGGCGAGCCAGTCGCCGGGATGACCCAGCCCGGCTTCAGACCGGAAACAGGAAGGCCGTAGCGGGATCGAAGAAAATCTGCCGTCCCGAAGCGGCATCGGTGCCGCCCGGTTCGGCTGTATCCGAAGTTGGCCTGACGTCGATCTCGTCGCCCGACCCGGTGCGCGCCACGACGCGCCGGCGATCGCCGAAGAAGGCGGTGTCGACGATCTCGACGGCAAGCGACGCATTCCCCTCCATGGGCGTCAGGCGGAACGCTTCCGGCCGCACCATCAGCCTGGCCTTTTGGCCGCGGCCGAGCCCCTGTGTGGCTTTCACGCCCTTGACGATCGAGCCATCAGCCAGCCGCACCAAGGCAACGCCGTTCTCTGTTTCGAGGTGCTCCGCCGGCAGGAAGTTGGAATTGCCGATGAAGCCGGCGACGAACTCGCTCGCTGGTCTGAGATAAAGGTCCTCGCCGGTGCCGATCTGCTCGATGCGGCCTTCCTTGAACAAGGCGATGCGGTCGGAAAGGTGCAGCGCCTCTTCCTGGTCGTGCGTGACATAGAGGATGGTGACGCCGGTCTCGCGGTGGATGCGGCGGATCTCGGCCTGGATTTCCTGGCGCAGTTTCTTGTCGAGGGCCGAGAGCGGCTCGTCCATCAACAGGATCGGGGGATCGTAGGCGAGCGCGCGGGCAAGCGCCACGCGCTGCTGCTGGCCGCCGGACAGCGCGCCGGGATAGCGCTCAGCGAATTTTTCCAGGCGCACCAGCGCCAGCATATCGGCGACCTTGCGCTTCACTTCGGCATCCGGCCGGCGGCGCACCCGCAGCGGAAAGGCTACGTTCTCGGCGACGCTCAGATGCGGGAACAGCGTGTAGCGCTGGAACACCATGCCGATGTTGCGCTTGTGCGACGGCACCGAAAGCAGCGACTTGTCTTCCAAAAGCACGTCGCCCGACGTCGGATCCTGGAAACCGGCGATCGCATAGAGCGTCGTCGACTTGCCGGAGCCTGACGGCCCGAGAAAGGTCAGGAATTCGCCCTTCGGCACATCGATGGTGACGTCGTGGACGGCGACGAAGGCGCCGAACGCCTTTCTCACCGCGCGGATGGACAGGAATGGCCGGGTCATCTGGACAGTCTTCTGCGAAGGAGTGCGGTGACGATCATCAGGGCGAGAGTGAGGCCGACGAGCAGGCTGGAGGCGGCGGCGACGACCGGGCTCAGATCGGCACGCAGGCTGCCCCAGATCTTCACCGGCAAGGTCTGCAGGGTCGGGCTCGCCATGAAGATCGCCACCACCACCTCGTCCCATGAGGCGAGGAAGGAAAAGATCGCCGCCGAGAAGATGCCGATGCGGATCGAGGGCAGGGTGATCCTGAGCCTTGCCTGCAGCGGACTGGCGCCGCACACGATCGCCGCGTCCTCGATGGATTTGTCGAAACCTTCGAGCGCGGTGGCGATCGGAATGATGGCGAAGGGCAGCGCCAGGATCGTGTGGGCGATGACGAAACCGATCGTCGTGCCGGCGAGCCCGATGCGCAGGAAAAAGGCGTAGATGGCGATGGCGAAAACCACCACCGGCAGCACCATCGGCGTCAGCAGCAGGCCGCGCAGGAACTGCCGGCCGCGAAATTCGCCCCTGACCAGGCTGAACGAGGCGAGCAGGCCGATCAGAACCGCGAGGATGGCGGCCATCGCGGCGATCTTCGCGCTGGTCAAAGCGGCGTCGACCCAGGCCGGGTCGGCAAGAAGTTCCTGATACCATTTCAGCGTCCAGCCTGGTGGCGGAAAGGCCAGCCAGCGCGACGAGCCGAACGACAACAGGACGATGAAGACCACCGGTAACAGAAGGAAAGCCGCGATGAGCGCAGTGAAGCCGGCGAGCGCCGCACGCAGCCATCCGAGCCGGTCGTAGTCGAGCAGCATCTTAGAGCCCTCCGGCGAGGCGCCTGGCGCCGACCATGCGCAATTGGATCGCGTAGAGCACCATGGTGACGGCGAGCAGCACGAAAGCCGCAGCACTTCCGAGCCCCCAGTTGAGCAGCGACTGCACCGTCTGGGTGATCATTTCGGCGAGCATCATGTTCGATGTGCCGCCGAGCAGCGCGGGCGTCACGAAATAGCCGAGCGACATGACGAAGACCATCAGCCCGCCGGCGGCGATGCCGGGCAGCGACAGCGGTAGCAGGATGCGGCGGAATGCCTGCGACGGGCTAGCGCCGCAAAGGGCGGCGGCGCGCAGCGTCATCGGATCGATGGCGCGCAGCGTGCCGACCAGCGGCAGGATCATGAAGGGCAGCATGATGTAGACCATGCCGATGGTGACGCCGGTCAAATTGTTGATGAGCGGCAGCGGCTCGTGGATGACGCCGAGCCCCATCAGCGCCCGGTTGATCACACCGGTGCGCTGCAAAAGCACCATCCAGGCATAGGTGCGGGTGAGGAGATTGGTCCACATCGACAGGATGATGATGCCGAAGACGACCGAACCGAGCGCCGGCGGCATGATCGCCAGCATCCAGGCGACCGGAAACGCGACGAGGATGGTCACGACGGTGACGACGGCCGCGACCAGGAAGGTGTTGAGAAACACCCGCACATAAGTGCCGCTGCCGAACAGCGCGGCATAGTTCTGCAGGCCGGGCTCGGGATCGGTGACGCTGCGCAGCAAGAGCGCGACCACCGGCACGACAAAGAACAGGCCGACCAGCACCAGGGCCGGCAGGGCGCCGCCGCTGCCGGCCGGCAGGCCGGCAACCGAGCCGCGGCTGAGGGAGTGTGCTTGCATCGAGCGGTTCCCGTCGTCCCGAAGGGGGCGCGGCTTGCCGCGCCTCCGGCTTGCTGTGGCGCTACTTGGTCTGCCAGGCGTACCAGCGCGTGGCGATCTCGTCGCGGTGCTCGGCCCAGTAGTTCATGTCGAGATTGATCTGACCCTCGACGTGCGCGTCGGGCAGCCCTTTCACCACGTCGGCGGGCATTTCCGCCTTGGCCTTGGTGTTGATCGGCGCGTAGCCGCTTGCCTCGGCGAATTTCGCCTGGCCGGTCGGGCTGGTCGCGGCGGCGAGGAATTTCATCGCGCTGTCCTTGTTCTTGGCGCCCTTCGGCACGACGAGAACGTCAGCGGCGGTGAGGTTCTGGTTCCAGGAGACGCCGACATCGGCGCCGTCCTTCTCGAGCGCGAAGACACGGCCGTTCCAGAGCTGCCCGAAGGCAGCCTCGCCCGAAGCGATGAGCTGCTGCGACTCCGCGCCGCCGCCCCACCAGACGATATCCGACTTGATCGTGTCGAGCTTCTTGAAAGCGCGCTCGAGATCGAGCGGATAGAGCTTGTCCGCCGGCACGCCGTCGGCGAGCAGCGCGATCTCGATCACGCCCGGCGCCGACCATTTGTAGAAGGTCCGTTTGCCGGGAAACTTCTTGGTGTCGAACATGTCGGCCCAGCTTGTCGGCTCACCCGAAACGGCGCCCTTGTTCCAGGCCAGCACGAAGGAATAGTAGAAGCTGCCGATGGCATGCTCGTTGCTGAAGCGCGGGTCGAGATCGGCCTTCGGCACGGCGGCGAAGTCGATCGGCTCGAGCAGCCCGTCCTTGGCGGCCTTGATGGCGAAATCCATTTCCACGTCGACCACGTCCCAGGTCACGTTCTTGGCGTCGACCATGGCCTTCAGCTTGCCGTAGTCGGTCGGGCCGTCCTGCAGCACCTTGATGCCGGAGCTCGCCGCGAACGGCTCGGCCCAGGACTTGGTCTGCGCTTCCTGCGTGGTGCCGCCCCAGCTGGTGAATACCATTTCGTCGGCCTTGGCGGCGGTTGCCGATAGCAGTCCGGCGAGCACGCCGGCTAAGATCAGTCTCATGTCATTCTCCTCTGATTTCTCTGTTCCGTTTCTTGTTCTTGTCGCTGCACCCTCGGCATGCGTTCTCAGCGCATGACGAAGGGATCGGGAATCGGCTCGTCCGAGGTCTTGATCCAGACCGATTTCGAGCGCGTGTAGTCGCGGATGGCGTCGAGCCCGCCTTCGCGGCCAAGACCCGACAACCCGTAGCCGCCGAAGGGAACGAGCGGCGACACGGCGCGATAGGTGTTGACCCAGACGACGCCGGCACGGATGTCGCGCGCCATGCGGTGCGCCTTGCCGAGATTCGAGGTGAAGACGCCGGAGGCGAGACCGAAGGGCGTGTCGTTGGCTAGAGCCAATGCCTCGGCCTCGGTGTCGAAGGCGAGCACGCTCAACACCGGCCCGAACAATTCCTCGCGCACGCAGGGCAGGTTGCTATCACCGGCATCGATGATCGTCGGCGCATAGTAGAAGCCGGCGCCGGCGTCGGGGCGCCTGCCGCCGGTGACCAGCGTGCCCCCGGCGGCGAGGCTTTCGGCCACGATGGTCTCGATCCGGTCGCGCTGGCGCAGGGTCGCGAGCGGCCCCATCTCGGTGGCCGGATCCTGAGGATCGCCGATGCGGATCGCCTCGGCCTTGCGTTTCAACCGACCGAGGAATTCTTGTCTTACGGTACGCTCGATCAGCAGGCGCGAACCGGCGACGCAGCTCTGTCCGGTCGCCGCAAAGATGCCGGCGACGACCGCATTGGCGGCGCTGTCGAGGTCGGCGTCGGCGAAGACGACGACCGGGCTCTTGCCGCCGAGCTCGAGCGTCGTGTGCGCGAGGTTTTCCGCCGTGTTCCTGACGATGGCGCGCGCCGTGGCCGGGCCGCCGGTGAAAGCGACGCGCGAGACCAGCGGATGACTGGTCAGGCGCCGTCCGCACTCCTGGCCGAAGCCCGTGAGGATATTGACGGTGCCGGCCGGAAAGCCGGCTTCGCTGACCAACTCGGCGAAGGCGAGCAGCGGTGCCGGGCCGTCTTCTGAGGCCTTGAGCACCACCGTGCAGCCCGCGGCAAGCGCCGGGCCGAGCTTGACCGCCGAGAGGAAGAGCTGCGAGTTCCACGGCACCACCGCGGCAACGACGCCGATCGGCTCGCGGCGGATGGTGACGTCGAGATCGGCCTTGTCGATCGGCACATGCGCGCCTTCGTGCTTGTCGGCGAGTCCGCCATAGTAGCGGCAATAGTCGCCGACATAGGCGATCTGGGCGCGCGTCTCGCGGATGATCTTGCCGGTGTCGCGCGTCTCCAGCTCGGCCAGGCGGCCCGCATTGGCGGCCACGAGGTCGCCGAGCCTGACCAGCAGCTTGCCTCGCGCGGTTGCTGTCATCGATGCCCAAGGGCCGGTGCGCAGCGCACGATGCGCGGCCTCGACGGCGCGGTCGACATCGGCTTCGGTTGCAGCCGGCATCTTCGCCCATGGCGCACCGGTCGACGGATCGACGCTGTCGAAGCTGGCCGACGGCTCGTCGAAGCGGCCGTCGATGAAGTTCCTGAATGCGGCGTCGGTCATGGCCTTGCCCGTTCGTTCGCGATCAGATGAAGGCCGGCATCACCCGGTCGATGAACAATTGCAGCGATTTCTTCTTGCGCTCGTGCGAAAGGCCGCTGTCGATCCAGATCGAGTACTGGTCGAAGCCGAGCGTCTCATAGGCTTTCAGCCGCGCGACCACCTCGTGCGCCTCGCCGATCACCAGGTTCTGGCGCATCTTGTCCGGCGCGTATTGCGGCATGGCCGCGATCTCTTCGGCGCTCAGCGGTTCCAAAATGCCCTGGTGCACCGGCTTCTTGTTCTGGAACCAGGCGCCGAACTGGCAGTAGAAGTTCGACAGATCCTGGCTCAGCCGATCGGCATCGGCGGCGTCCTCGGCGACGAACGTGTGCATCAAGAGCATGATTTCCGGACGCGGGATTTCAGGATGCGCGGCGCAGGCGTCGTTAAACCGCTGCATCAGGCTTGCAACCTCATCGTCGCCGGACGCCAGTGGCGTCACTTGGACCTTGCATCCGTTGGCGACAGCGAAGTCGTGCGAGTTCGGATCGCGCGCCGCCACCCAGATCGGCGGGTAGGGTTTTTGCAGGGGCTTGGGAGAGGAGGTGGTTGGCGGGAACTGCCAGAATTTGCCGGAGTGCTCGTAGTCGCCGTCCCAGAGACCTCGGATCGCCGGAATGATCTCGCGCATGCGCTGCCCGGCGCCCCAGGCATCGAGCCCGGGGAAGACGCGCTGATATTCGTAGCTGTAGGCGCCCCGGGCGATGCCGATGTCGAGCCGGCCGCCGGCAATCACGTCGGTCATCGCCGCCTCGCCGGCAAGCTTGATCGGGTGCCAGAAGGGCGCGATGATGGTTCCGGTGCCGAGGCGGATGCGGCTGGTCTTGGCCGCAAGATAGGCGATGTTGATGAATGGATTGGGCGAGATGGTGAACTCCATCCCGTGATGCTCGCCGATCCAGGCGGTCTCGAAGCCCGCCTGTTCCGCCAGCAGGACCAGCTCACCCAACTCGCGCAACAACTCCGAATGCGGCTTGGCGAGATCCGAGCGTTCCATATGCACGAAGAGCGAGAACTTCATCCCTGGTCACCTGTATTGAGGGCGGCGGTCCTGGCGAGCGGCCTTACCTCGCCTTCGACCTCGTTGCCGACATAGACGCCGAATGCGTCTCCAGTGCATTCGCGCACATAGCGGGTGAGCATCGAGCGGATGGCCGGATCGGCGATCTTCAAGCCGTCGATCGCGTCGATGTCGATCAGCCGGATGCCGCGATCGCTGGAAGCCGGCACGTCGAAGGTACCGCGATAGTAAACATGGGTGCGCGAGGGATTGCCCGCGTCGTCCCATACGGCGAAGAGGAAGCCGAGCTGGGCCTCGATGGCCTTTGCGGCCAGAAGCCCGTTGAGGCTCTTGCCGTCCCTTGCCGAGCCCAGCCCCCGGCCGCGCGGCAGTTCGAGGAAGCCGTCTGGCGTTTCCAGGAACAGGATACGGCCGCCGTTTTCGAGGATGGCGCCGACATCGGTGCCGGGCTGGGCGGCGGCCAGCGCCTCCTGACTGAGCCCGGGCGTGATGTAGGCGCCGCGGCAATAGCCGAGAGGCTGCGAGGTATTGTGCTGGAAGTCGCGGACGCGGCCGATCAGGATCGAATGGTCGCCCGCCTCGACCAACCGCTCCATATCGCAGTCGAAGGTTGCGACCGAGCCGTCGAGAACCGGACTGCCGGTCTTCCCCGGGCGCCAGTCGACCGACGCGAATTTATCCGCTGCCTTCGAGGCGAAGATGCCGGAGGCCGCTTTCTGGGTCTCGTTCAAAATGTTGATGGCGAAGCTCTTCGATGTCGCGAACACCGGATGACCGAGCGCCTTGTGGGCGATGCAGACCAGCACCAGCGGCGGATCAAGCGACACCGATGTGAACGAGTTGGCGGTGAACCCGCGCGGCTCGCCTTCCGCGCCGATCGTGGTGACGATGGTGACGCCTGTTAGGAAGGAGCCGAGCGCACGCCGGAACTCGCCGCTGTCGAAGCTGGCGTCCGCTGCTGCTCCTTGCTCCAGGCTTTCACCTTCGTTCAGGAACTCGGCGATGCATCGTGAGGTGAGATCCGGTGCCGCCGCCGCCATCATGTGCCTTTGGCCGGCGAGAACGGTGCAGCGGCCATGCGGCGCGAGCCTGGCCATGGCGGCCGACATTGCCGGCGAGGAGTTCTTGTCCTCGGAGCCGGTGATGAACAGCGCCGGCATGGCCAGGGTCTGCAGGCGCTCGGCGTGGTCGCCGTCGGCACGGGCGAACAGGCGATAGGTGCGGGCGTAGCCTTCGGGATCGACCTCGCTCAACGCTGCCGCCGCCTTCCCGGCCGCCGCCGTGAGCTCGGCCGGAACCGGATCGCCGAACCAGCGGGCGATGGTCTGGGCGACCCCCGCCGCATCGCCGTGGCCGGTGAGCGCCGCCGCGCGCTCGAGCACGGCTTGGGCCAGATCAGGCGGACGACGGAACACGGCGTTGAGCGACACGACACGGCGGATGCGCTCCGGCGCTAGCAGCGCGAGTTCCTGCGCGACCAAAGCCCCCATCGAGTGACCGACGACGGACACCTTGTCGAGGCCGAGATGATCGAGCAGCCGGATCGCCTGCGCGGCATAGTCGGCGAGTTCCGGCTCCTGCGGCGGCAGCGGCGAGCGGCCGTGGCCAAGCATGTCGATGGCGATCAGGTCGAAGCGGTCAGCCATCCGCTGGATCTGCGGCTGCCAGATCGTCGCGTTCATGCCGACGCCGTGGATGAACAGCACCGGCGCGCCCGATCCGGCGCGGATAAAGCCGGTTCCGTCGGGCGCGGCTGCCCGGGTCCATCCAGGTGCGACGGCGTCAGCCATGCAGGTCGCCCACTTCCTTGAGGTCCTGATAGCGGTCGCCGATGCGATGGTGAGGACGGCCGCCGATCGAAGCACCGAGCGCCACGACCAACTCGTCCGGCGCCGGTGCGTCGCCGATCTGGAAATGCACGGTCAGATAGTGCGAGCGGCGGCCCTCGTCATTCTTGTCCATCAGCGGAATCATGATCGGTGTGTTCGGCCCACCACGCAGATTGGTGAAGGCGAGATAGGTCTTGGCGGCGACGGCGCGGCGATAATGATTGCCGAAATGCAGTGTGTGGATCAGCGCCGAGGCATGCTCGATCTCGCCCGACGTGCCGCAGATCGCGGCCTTGCCGTAGCCCTCGATCGCCTCGGCCGAGCCGGCGGCGGCAACGATCTCGCGGGTCAGGGTTTCTCCAAGCACCGGCGCAAAGGCGCGGATCTCGGGCGAAAGATCCTCGATGAAGCCGCGCCCCGCCCAGGGGTTCGTCAGCACGGCGGCGACGCCGATCAGGCGCAGCGGCTTGGATGCTGCCTTGCCGCCTTCGATCAGCGTGTTCTCGCTGTAAATGACGATCTTGCGAATGGCCGGCTGCATGGAAACCTCTGTCAGGTGGCGCTCGAGAAAACGCCAACTTCTCTGTCGTCTTATGGTATACCATAATATGGACCACCAAATACCTTGTCAACCGGCCATGGAATCTGTTTTCGTGGCGGCCAAGGGAGCAGAGACATGCAGGACGACACGCTTCGCATCGATCGCAGCGCCAAAACCTTGAGAACATTGGCCCTTGAGCGCATGCGCGAGGCCATAATGGATTTTCATTTCCAGCCCGGCGAAAGGCTGGTCGAGCGGCCGCTTTGCGACCAGCTCGGCGTCAGCCGATCGGTTGTGCGCGAGGTCCTGCGGCAGCTGGAGGCTGAAGGCCTTGTGCAGATGATCCCCGGGCATGGTCCGGCTGTGGCCAAACCGGATATCGGCCGCACCGACGAGATCTATGAGCTCAGGGCTTTGCTCGAGGGCATCGCGGCGCGCGCCTGCGCGCAATCGGCCACCAATGGCCAACTGGCCGTACTGGAGCACGCCCTCGGCGAGCTCTTCGAGGCCTGGGCCTCGGGCAAGCCGCCGGCAGTGATGCGCGCGACGACGAAGTTCTACGAAGCGCTTTTCGAGGCTGCGGACAAGCGTGTCGCCTGGGAGATCGTCAGCGGGTTGAATGTGCGCATCAACCAGCTGCGTTCGATGACGATCGCCTCGGCAAACCGTCGCGAGCCGGCGATCGCCGAGATGAACGCGATTATGGATGCGATCCGGGCGCGTAAGCCGCGGGAGGCGGAAGCCGCGGCACGGCGCCACGTCGAATCCGCCTGGAAGATCGCCCGGGACAAACTGCGCCTTGACCCTCTCTAAAGCGCGTCGCGCTGGAACGGATTCAGGCGACGCTTTCGCACAAATCCCGCCATGCCGAATTCCGGTTCTATCCTATTGGGGACCACCCAGGGGAAGAACGGTCAGGCGAGCTCCGCCACAGCTCTTATCCGACGGTAAATGAAGGGTTCGCCCGCCGCATTGTCTGCCGCGGCGCGCCGCGTTTCGTCGGTGAGCATGCCCACCCGGGCATGGATCGGCGATTTGATGCAGACCGGATCCGTTGCGGCGGCATCGCCGGCAATCGCCATCGCTTGACATCTGCAGCCGCCCCAATCGATCTCGCGCCGCTCGCAGCTTCGGCACGGCTCCAGCATCCATTCGGTACCGCGAAAGGCATTGAATGCCGGTGAATCGGTCCAGATCTCGGCCAGCGAGCGCTCTCCGAAACGCTCGAAGCGGAGCGCAGGAATGGTCTGCGCGGCATGGCATGGCAGCACCGTGCCGTCGGGCGTCACCATGAAGGCGTCGCGCGCCCAGCCGCCCATGCACGGCTTGGGATAGACGGCGAAATAGTCCGGCGGGACGAAATCGATGTTGATGACGCCGGCAAGCCGTGCTTGCGCCGCCGCGACGATCTCCGCTTGCCGTTCGACCGCGGCGCGTTCGGGCATCAGGGTATTGCGATTGGCCAGCGCCCAGCCGGCATACTGCACATTGGCGATCTCGAGCCGTTCGGCGTCCAGCGAAAGAGCCAGGTCGATGAATTCCGGCACTTCCTCGATGTTGTGGCGATGGATCGGCGCATTGATGGTGAGCGGCAACCCGGCCGCGCGGGCGCGGCGTGCCGTCTCCAGCTTCTTTTCGTGGCTGCCGCTGTGGTTGCCGATACCGTCGGTCGTCGCCGGGCGGGCGCCCTGGAAGCTCAGCTGCAGGTGGTCGAGCCCGGCTTCGGCAAAGGCCGCGATCCGGCCCTCGGCAATGTTGATGCCGGCGGTGATGAGGTTGGTGTAGACACCGCGCGCCGAAAGCCCGGCGATCAATTGCTCGAGATCGCGGCGCAGCGTCGGCTCGCCGCCGGACAGATGCACCTGCAGAACGCCGAGATCGGCGGCCTGCGAGAAAAGATCGAGCCAGGTGTGGGTGTCGAGCTCACGATTGGCCTTGAGCAATTCGAGCGGATTGGAGCAATAAGGGCACTGCAGCGGGCAGCGATGCGTCAGTTCCGCCAGCATGCCGATCGGAGGCAGAAGCGGCTCGCTCATGGCTTCACCAGCAGCTTGTCCGACCATTCCTGCAGGAAGGCGATGACATCGGCCGCTACGGCCTCCTGTTCAGCATCGTAATCGGCCGCAAGACCAGCGATGATGTAGCCGACCGCGGACCGCCCGTCGCAGCGGCGCAATATGTCGAGACTGATATCGTTCGGCCAGAATACCTTTTCCGGCGAAAGCACGGCGAAGGCCTGCCGCACGGGGTCGTACTGAATACGCACGTGCCTCGGCAGCGACGGCATCGATTGCAAGGAGACGATGGCTCTTTCGCGCATCGCCATCATCGGGTTGCCTCCGGCCGGAAGGCGCCCGGTGGTAGGTTTCCCGGCGCGCCATAGGCATGTTGAAGCGCATCGAGCATGGCCCACAATATATCGCATTTGAACACCAGCGCATCGATCGCCTGCTGCTGGCGCTCGGCCGTATCGGCGTGGCTCAGCACATAGGCGAGGGCGAAGTCGGCGTCGCGCGTTGCCTGTTCCGGCCGCCGGCTGAAATAGGCCAGCGTGTCCTCGGTGATGTAGTCGTATTTGGCCAGCATCGCCGGCACTCGCTCGCCGATTATGATCGGCGAGAACATCTCGGTCAGCGACGATGCCACCGCCTCGAGCAGCGTGCGGTTCGTGCAGAAGGAAAGATAGGCGCCGATGGCGAAGCGGGTCGCCGGCAGCGCCAGCCTTTCGCTCTTGACGGCTTCGGCATCGAGCCCGAGCGAGGTCGCCAGATGCAGCCAGCGCGCGATGCCGCCGCTCCAGCCGTCCTCGCCGTCGTGATCCTCGATGCGTTTGCGCCAGGCGGCGCGAAACGCCGGGTCTTCGGCATGTGCCAGGATCATGGCGTCCTTGCGCGGAATGACGGCCTGGTAGCAGTAGCGGTTCAATGCCCAGGCCTGCATTTCGGCCTTCGTCAGCCCGCCACTGGTCATCCTGTGATGAAAGCGATGGCGGTTGTGATAACGCTCGGCGCCGACCTGCCGCAGCACCGCCTCGAGCTCGCTCTTGGACAGACCATGTCGCGCCGCGTCGTGGAAGTCGCTCAAAGTTCGATCTCCATTCCGTCGCTCCCGATTTCCCAGCCAGCCGCTCTGACCGTCGCGTGTTCGGCGGAACTCTCGTCGAGAACAGGATTGGTATTGTTGATGTGGATGAAGACGCGGCGGCCGATCCTCACATCGGCCAAGGCGGCGATCGAACCCGCTTCTCCAGACATTGCGATGTGCCCCATGCGCGCACCGGTCTTCTGGCCGACGCCGGCGAGGATCATCTCGTCGTCTGTATAGACAGTGCCGTCGAACAGAAGGCAGGCGGCGTCCGCCAGACGCGTGCGCAGGGCGGCATCGATGCCCGCGCAGCCGGGAATGTAGAAGACAGCGGCGCGACTTCCAGCCCCGTTGACACGCACGCCGATCGTGTCGCCCGTGTCGGAGCTGAAATCGGCACTTGGATCGCCTCTTTGCTCGAGATAGAGCGCGATCTTGCCGGGCACGGGAAAGGCGTCGACGACCACGCCGGTCTGCTGGCCGTCCGCGTTGCAGATCGCCAGTTCCTCCGTTGGCGCCAGAAGGCGGCGCGGCACGATCGCCGGATCGAGAACGTTGAAGATCGAATTCGCCGCCAGCGTCGCCAGCACCTGTGCCGTTGCATAGATTGCGAAGGGCTGCCGCTCCCGCAGGCTGAGCAGGCCGGCGACATGGTCGACGTCGCCATTCGTCAGCACGACCGCGCGGATGGGCGTCGAGCGCAGCGGCGCATCGGCCGCGGGCTGCAGTTCAGGCGTTTGCGCGATCTGCCGGCCAATGTCGGGCGACGCGTTGAACAGAACCCAGCCTGTCCCGTCCGCCGATACGGCAATGGACGACTGGGTCCGCGAATGCAGGCCGGCCATGCCGCTCCGAGCCGAGCGGCTCAGGCGATAGTTGCAGTTCCATTGCGGAAAGCCGCCTCCCGCCGCCGATCCTATGATCTTCACGCGCATGGCGATGCCTGCTCTGCGGCCCATTTGACCGACGCCAAATTCTCGGTGCCAAACGGCTTCGCGCCCGCGCTTCCCGCGCAACCCCCGTCTCGACGACCTCAAGCGGCAAGGGGATGCATGCCCCCGCAGCCAGGGACACGCAGCTCTGCGGCCTACTTCCTGGGAGGCGTTTCAGCAGGCAGATACCGCGAAATCTCGAAGCCCGCGGCAACCTGGCACATCATCGGTTTCTTCCAGCTCTTCTTCTTCATTGCATTCTCCTCTTTAGCCAGTCCGAAGGGACCGGTCGTCATTGGCGCCATTGCGGGGAAAGCAATAGCCCCTCCATCACCTCACAAACGGACAAATGAAACGCTGGGTTCTCAAACAGCCAAAAAACACAGGAACAAAACACAACTGCCTAGCTCAGGGATCAGTTCCTTAGCTTCGTCTCTCTCCCGTTCGATCAAGCTCACCCCGGCGACTTCGCGGCCATGGCGCCGTGGGCATGAGCATGACAGCCGCAACCAAGCTGCGAACGAGGCTCATCCGTTCCATCAACCGTTTCCTCCCGCGCCTTGTTTGCGGGTTATCAGGCCGCGCGAAGGGTCATAAGCGATGATGGCGCCCCCGAGAAACAGCAGCGTGCAGCCGCCGACGACACCCAGCGACACCCAATCGATCTCCCCGTAGAAGGCGAAGCGGATCAGCTCGACGGCATAAGTAAAGGGGTTGGCGAGGCAGAGCTTGTAAAGCAGCGGGCTCGCTTCCTGGATGCGCCACAAAGGATAGAGCGCCGGCGACGCGAAATAGCCGGGAAAGATGACGAAGTTCATGATCCCGGCAAAATTCTCGAGCTGCTTGATCATCGAGGACAGGAGCATGCCGAGCGCGCAAAGCATCATCCCCGACAGGAACAGAGCCGGCAGCACGAACAGGTAACCGAGCGGCGGCGCCTTGACGCCCCAGAACCAGGCAACGATCAGAAAGGCATAAACCTGCGCGATCGACACGGAGACGCCGGCGAGCATCTTCGACACCAGCAGATACCAGCGGGGAAATGGGCTGACCAGCAGGATACGCATATTGCCCATCTCACGATCGTAGACCATCGACAGCGAAGACTGCATGCCCGAGAACAGCAGGATCATGCCGCACAAGCCCGGAGTGATGTAGACCTCGTAGAGCACGTAGGTCTTGTAGGGCGGGATGATCGAGACACCGAGCACTTGCCGGAACCCGGCGGCAAAAATGAACAGCCAGACGAGCGGTCGCACCAGCGACGAGATGAAGCGCTCGCGCTGGTGCAGGAAGCGCAGCCCTTCCCGCACGACGACGCCTTTGAGGCAGATGAGGTAGTGACGAAAGCCGAACGCGCCGGACTTCACCGGCGTGACGGATGCGACCTTTTCCGGCATTGCGGGAGTGCTCATGGCGAGATCTCCGCCTGGCCGGCTGCTTCGCCGCGGCTGAGTTTGGAAAAGGCGTCGCGGATCGACGCGGCGCCACTCGCTTGGACCACGTCGGCCACTTTGCCTTTGGCGACCAGGTCACCTTGCCGCAGCACGACGACATGGTCGCCGTCTTCAACCTCGTCGATCAGGTGGGTGGCCCAAAGCACGCCGATGCCCTCGGTTTCGACCAGCTTGCGGATGGTGGCGAGAATGCCCGCGCGCGATTGGATGTCGAGACCCACCGTCGCCTCGTCGAGCAGCAGCAGGGACGGGCTATGGAGCAGCGCCCGGGCGATCTCGATGCGCCGCATCTGGCCGCCGGAAAGGCCGCGAGCCTTGTCATGCTGACGGCCTTGCATGTCGACCGTCTCGATCAGCGCTGCAATGCGCTGCCGGGCTTCGTGCCGTCCGATGCCGTGCAGCGAGGCGTGATAGGAGAGGTTCTGGTATACGCTCAGGTCGAGGTCGAGCGTGCGTGCCTGGAACACAATGCCGACCCGCCTGAGCGCCTCGCCGGACGCACGGCGGACATCATGGCCGAAGATGCGGATCGATCCCTGGCGCGTGTCGTAGAGGTGGCTGATCAGCGAGAACAGGGTCGTCTTGCCGGCGCCGTTGAGACCGAGAAGGCCGGTGAAAGTCGCCGGCGCTATCGAGAACGAGACGTCGTTGAGCGCCCGCGTCGGGCCATAGGAATGGCTGACGCCGGCGACATCGAGTGCCGCCGCTCCGGTCCCCGTTTTCGCCGTCCTCGCATGCTGCATGGACGCTCCTTCAGATGCTATCTAGCGCGCTCGACGTCTTTGGCCCGGCTTCATGGCCTTAATCTTTAGCCTGCTTTTCTATTTGGGCGATATGACCACGCCCCACGGCTGCTGCCCCACGGTGACCGACTGAACCGGCTCCTCGGTCGCCGTATCGATGAAAGTGATGTCGTTGGAATTGCCGTTCGTTGTGATCAGTGTCTTCTGATCCGGGGTGAAGTCCAGATGCCAGACGCGCTGTCCGACGAGGATGTAGTTTTCCACCTCGTAGGTTTCGGTGTTGATCACTGCGACATGGTTCGCCGGGCCGAGCGCGATATAGGCCTTCTTCCCGTCGGCGCTGATGGCGATGCCGACCGGCTGGATGGTTTCGGCTCGCAGTCCGGGAATCGCGAACTTGATCCTCTTCACGACCTGGCGCTTGGCGTTGTCGATGACGCTGACGGTGCCGCCGATCTCGGCACTGACCCAGGCCTGCGAGCCGTCGGGCTTGAACGCGGCGACGCGCGGGCGCGTGTCGACCAGCACGTTGTCGGTTACCTCATGGCTCTCGGTGTCGATGAAATGCGCCATGCTGGTGGTCTCCGAGGTGTTGACCAGGGTCTTGCCGTCGGGGCTGACGGCCATGCCTTCGGGTTCCACGCCGACCGGGATCTCGGACGTGACTTGCTTGCTGTCGAGGTCGATCGCGGTGACCAGATTGTCGTTTTCGTTGGCGACGTAGAGCGCCTTGCCGTCGGGCGAAAGCACGAACAATTCGGGATCGTCGCCGGAGGGCAGCGTGCCGACGACCTGCAGCGTCGTGGTATCGATGATTTGGATCGTATTGTCGTCGCTGGCGCACAAATAGATGAACTTGCCGTCGTGCGAGATGGCGATGCCGCGCGGTCTCTGGCCGACGTCGACGGTCTTGACCACCTGCATGGTCGCCGTATCGACGACGGTCATCGTATTGTCCTTCTCGTTTGAGACATAGGCCGTGTAGGCCGATGCCGGGCCGGCCATGACGCCGGTTGCGAGAATGGCGAGTACGCAAGCTCGGCTCTGCACGAATTCCTCCCGATCGGCGCTACCTGAGAACGCATTTCGTTTCCGGCTGATCGATGCCGAGGGTGTCGAGTTCGGAGACTTGGTGGAGATAGCCCTCCTGGGGAGATGTCGAGACGACCGATTTGGCATCGCCAAGCAGGATCGGCTGGCGAAGCTGGAGGTTCCATTTGCGGAAGGTCAGCTTCTGTCCCTTGAACGCGGCGACCGAGAAGTCGTCCGAGCGGATGTAATCGCTGATCTTTTTCGGATCGTCACCATTGGTGCGCGTGGTGGCTTCGGCGACGGCCCGCACGGCCGTCCAGGCCGACATGTCCTTGGACATCATTCGCCGGCCTGCCGTCTTCAGGAAGCGATTTTGCATTTGAATGCCGCCCCACTGTTCACTCGCGGGATGCCATGACGATGCCACAAGACCGGCCGTGCCTGCGACGAGCCGCGGCGTCCAGCTGCGGTAGGGCACGTAGGTCCCGAACACCTCGCTTTCATCGGCCACAAGCAGCACGTCATGCTCCGGCAGGTCCTGCGTGAATACCGAAATCTGTTGCTGTATCTGCGTGGCTCCGGTGTCAGTGCGGCGCGCCGTCCCGGTATCCTTGAATTCCTTCTCCGCGACGATCTGCCCGCCGAAGCGGGCTGCCGCGCGGCGCAACGCGTCGGCATAAAGGCGGTCCTCATCATGCGAGCCGTAGAGCAGCACCCAGCTCGGCCATTTCTTCACCATCAGATACTGGGCCAGAGCGTCGGCGAGCATGCTTCGCGTCGGCGCGATGTGGAAGACGTTTATGCGGCAGTCCTCCTCGCGCAGTCTGTCGTCGGTGGCGCCGACGTTGAAGATAAGCACGCCCTTGTCGCGGGCGATGTCGGCGATCGACAGCAGCTGCTTGGCCGAGAGATCCGCGATGACATAGCGGTCGCCTTTGGAAATCAACGCGTTGAATGCCTCAACCGCGTCGGCCTCCGGTTTTATCTCGGTGACGTCGAGGCTGAATTTCTGATTGATGAACCTGCCCGTGGTGTTGTTGTCGCCGATGGCGACATTGGCGCCCGCGACACCTTCGTCACGCGGCGGCTCGTCCAGCAGGGAAAGCGTCAGGCGCGGCGCGTAGGCCCGTAAATAGCGTATCTTGATTTCGGTTGTCTTCTCGTCCGGCTTGATCGCTCCGGCCGGCTGCACGGTCGGTTGCTGGGCGAACGCACGCGGAGCAGCAGCGGTCAGGGACAGAAAGCACAAAAGGGCCGCCAAGGTGCCCGACACCGCGCTTGTCATCGACAAATCACCGTTCTTGCGCCTAAGTCCGATCGTTTGCCGGACCAGCGCGAAGTCAAGGTGTCCCAAGGCGAACTTAGAGAGCCGGCGGGATTTATCAACCTCGTGAGCAGGACGTCTCCGGCTCTGCCGGCAACTGCGCAGTAAGTTCCGAACGATGCTGGCCGCGCGACGGTCCGAAGCGGCCCGGACGTATCTCAGGGAAGAGTTGCTTCGGCGAACCATTTGTCTTTCGTCGCCCCCCGCACCCCCACCGGTTCACGCAGGTTGCGCTCGGACCACGGCGCTCCTGAAGCAAAACTTGCGATTTGACGCCCTCAGCTTGACCTTGCGGCGAGGCCTGTCCTCTGATTCCCTGATCTTGGCGGGACCATCTGATTCGTTTGCTAGTTGCTCTGGCGCAGCCACTGCGTCCCGTAGAGAGATCACAATGACCGCCAAGCCGGAAATCCTGGAGATGAGACCTAAGATAACCGTTGTGGGGGTCGGTGGCGCTGGCGGAAACGCCGTCAACAACATGATCGCTGAAGGCCTGCAGGGGGTCGAGTTCGTCGTCGCCAATACCGACGCCCAGGCGCTCACCATGTCGAAGTCGCCGCGGCTGATCCAGTTGGGCGCGCATGTGACCGAAGGCTTGGGCGCCGGATCTCTCCCCCACGTCGGCAGCGCGGCCGCCGAAGAATCCATCGACGAGATCATGGATCATCTGGCGGGAACGCACATGTGTTTTATCACGGCGGGCATGGGCGGCGGCACCGGGACTGGCGCCGCGCCCGTCATTGCGCGTGCGGCGCGCGATGCCGGCATTTTGACGGTGGCCGTCGTTACCAAGCCTTTCACGTTCGAGGGCAAGCGCAGGTCCCAGGCCGCCGAAGAGGGCATAGAACGCCTTCGCGAAAGCGCCGACACCGTGATCGTCATCCCCAACCAGAACCTTTTCAGGGTCGCCGACGCCAGGACGACGTTTGCTGATGCCTTCGCTATGGCGGACCGTGTTCTCTACGCTGGTGTCGGCTGCATCACGGATCTCATCGTGAAGGAAGGCCTGATCAATCTCGATTTTGCCGACGTGAAGTCGGTGATGCGGGACATGGGCCGGGCGATGATGGGAACCGGTGAAGCCTCGGGGGAGGGCCGCGCAAGGACGGCGGCCGAGGCAGCAATCGCCAACCCGCTGCTCGATGAGGCTTCCATGACGGGCGCCAGAGGCCTGCTGGTATCGATCTGCGGCGGCACGGACATGACGCTCTTCGAGGTCGACGAAGCCGCGACACGGATACGGGAAGAGGTCGACGCCGACGCCGCCATTATCGTCGGCGCCATCTTCGACCAGGCGTTGGCCGGAAAGTTTCGGGTGTCGGTCGTCGCAACGGGTCTGCGGAAGAGCGAAGACATGCCGCAGCTTCAGCAGAGGATCGCCTGAAGCCGGCCTTCCTGGTTGGCGAGATCCCGCCGGCGAATCTCTACTCGTCGCTATGACTTGACTTGGTTGGCTTTCGGTGGCCTGCCCAGGCCCCTACGGCCGGGATGGTGGCGAGCGGATCCTAGCTAGGGTTTTCAGTCGAGCGAAGCTGGAGCAGATCAGCTGGCCATTCTTTAATAACGGGCCATTCTCTCGGCGATGAGGCCCGGGCGGGCTGCGTTTTTTTTGCTCCGGCGCCGGTGAACATTTTTCCCCTGAGACAGTTTGGAGTGCCTTGGGGAATACCGGAAAGCCACTTGGACAACACGGGATTAACGGACAGCACGACCAGTGACGCGGAGCGCTTACTCGCTGTCCGGTCCGCGGGTCTGCAGTGGATCACGGTGGCCGGCTCATATTTCGCCACTGAGGACGGCGAGCCGTGGATGCCAATCGGGCAGAATGACGCGATAAGCTGGCCTGAGCTAAATGGGCTGTTCCGGCGCAAGGACATAGCCGGCGTGGAGGCTCACCTCCGCTGGCTTAAGCAAAGCGGCGTCACCTGCCTCAGGCTGATGCTGGAATATGCTCAGGTCCGCCACCGCTACTTCGAGCGGCCGCTCGGTCGCTTCGTTCCTGCTATCGTGCGGCTGTGGGACGATCTTTTTCGTCTCTGTGAAAAGCACGGTTTGAGAATACTGCTCACCCCGTTCGATACATTTTGGCAGTGGCGGCACTGGCGTCATCACCCCTATAATCAGAGGAACGGCGGCGTGCTGGATCAGCCCTCGCGCTTTCTGGTCTGCACGGCCACGCGCCGCGCCATCAAGGCAAGGCTGGAATTCGCGGTCCGCAGATGGGGCGGCAGCGGCGCGCTCTTCGCTTGGGACCTCTGGAACGAGATCCATCCCGAGCAGGCCGAAGGCAGCGCCGACGATTTCGGCGACTTCATCCACGATCTCGGTGCTTTCGTTCGCCGGCTGGAGATTTCGCTCTACGGCCGCTCTCACCCGCAAACGGTTTCGCTCTTCGGACCGGAGCTTCGCTGGCGGGCGCACATGCCGCTCCGCGAACCTATCTTCCGGCATCCGGATCTCGACTTCGCCTCCCTCCACATCTACGAGGAAGGCACGATCGATCATCCCCGCGACACAGTGGCCCCGGCGCTCGGCCTGGGGCGGATCGTCGGCGAGGCCCTGGCCGAAACTCGCGATGGCCGGCCGTTCCTCGACAGCGAACATGGCCCGATCCATACCTTCAAGGACAAGAAGATCACGCTGCCGGAGCCGTTCGATGACGAATATTTCCGCCATATGCAATGGGCGCACCTGGCTGCCGGCGGTGCCGGTGGCGGCATGCGCTGGCCGAACCGTACGCCGCATGTGCTCACACCCGGCATGCGGCGGGCGCAGCGCTCGCTGGCGGGTTTCCTGCCGCTGATCGACTGGAGTCGGTTCCGACGTGTCCATCTCGGCGGCCGGGTGCGGGTTTCCCGCCCCGATGTCGCGGCGGTAGCCTGCGGCGACGATGCCCAGGCGGTGGCGTGGCTGGTGCCCGAAACGATCGGGCCCAACGGCATGCTGCAGGCCGACGTGCAAACCGAGCCCGTCATGATCGACCTGCCTGGGCTGGCTCCGGGTAGCTACCGCATAGTCGGCTGGGATACTGCGGCCGGCACGCAAGCGGCGGAATGGCGGGCGCAAGCGGACGGTAGGTTGAAGCTGGAGGTGCCACCGTTCGCGACCGATGTCGCGCTGGCGATTCGCCGATGCTGAGAGGGACCGAAGCCAAGCCACCTGTCCCTGCCTGCGCATTGCTTTCGGCGAGTCTGACCTGAGTATCGGCGTCTTCTGGATTTTCACGGCTGAGCGGGGAACACTTCATCCACCTCCAGGTTCGGAAGTATGCGTCATGCCCCACCCGCGGCAGCCCACTCAGCTTCGGCAATGAACGAGGACCCGATTCTTCCACTCGCTAAAGCGATCCGAGAGCGCAATGCGGTGCTCTTTGTCGGCGCTGGTGTTTCGATGAGCGTCGGGCTGCCTTCCTGGGAGAAGCTGATTGAGCGCATGGCGAGCGAACTCGGCCTGGATGGAGCAAGACCGCGTGATCGCTTCCAAACCCTGGCCGAGTATTACCGGATCAAGCACGGCAGCATCGGGCCGTTGCGCAGTTGGATGGACAGGCACTGGACCGTGACCAGGGAGAAGATTCGGGAGTCCGAACTGCATCGTCTGATCGTCGCGCTGGATTTTCCGGTGATCTACACCACCAACTATGACCGGAACCTCGAAGTCGCCTTTGAGATACACGGCCGCGCATACGTGAAGGTGGCCAATGCTCGGGATGTCTCGAAGGCTCGCCGGGACGTCGCGTGCATCGTGAAATTCCACGGCGACTTCGATGACGATTCCTCGCTGGTCCTTACGGAAACCGACTATCTCGATCGGCTATCCTTCGATTCGCCGCTCGATGTGCGGTTTCGTTCCGATGCGCTGGGCAGCACGGTTCTGTTCGTCGGCTATAGCCTGTCGGACCTGAACATCCGGCTGCTGTTGCATCGGCTTTGGCAGACATGGAACCGATCGGGCTACGAGGCGGATCGGCCGCCGTCATACATTTTCATGGCGAGCCGAGACCCCGTCGAAGAAGCCGTGCTGGGGCGTTGGGGTATTTCCGTGCTCACAGGCGACAACGACGATCCGGCACCCGGCCTCGTGAGTTTCCTCAGTCGGCTGGCCGAGGTTGTGAACGATCAGGAGATCACGCTGGGCTGAACGCCGTTCAGCACGCGGCAAGAACGAAGAATTTGCCCAACCCAAAGAGGGTTTCGGCCGTTGGTCGACCGTCCGGCCAATGCAAGGAGTAAGAATGTGCCGCAAGCCGTTAGCCCAAACGTGAATCCGGCTGCCAGCGCGGTCACATTCGACAGTTTTTTCATGGGCGGTTTCGAATGCTCCTCGCACCGGCGAAAGGATGGCGTGCGTCTCGATCTCGTGCGGGCGACTGGCCATGATTCTCACGCAGAACGCGACTATCGCGGCTGCGCGAACCTTGGGCTCAGAACTGTTCGTGACGGGCTACGCTGGCACCTGATCGAGAAGGCGCCGGGCGTGTACGATTGGTCGAGTTGGGCGCCGATGATCGAAGCGGCAAATCTCGCCGGCGTTCAGGTCATCTGGGATGTCTTTCACTACGGAACCCCCGATTATCTTGACCAGGGCGGGAAGGAGCTGATCGAGCGCTATGCCGATTTCGCAGCGGAAGCTGTCCGGTTGCATCGGGCCGTCAGCGGGAAGCCTGCGCTCGTCTGCCCGATCAACGAGATATCGTTCTTCGCCTGGGCAGTCGAAGTGGGCTATTTTCCACCGGCCGGCCCAAGGCGAAGGGGTTGGTTCAAACGCCACCTCGTCAAGGCTGCCGTGCAAGGCATACGAGCCATGCGCCAAGCGGATCCAGAATGCCGGTTCATCTGGGCCGAGCCGCTTATTCACATCGCGCCGCGCGATCGAAGCCGCGGGGAAATGCGGGCGGCTGAAAAAGTCCGTCAAGGACAGTTCGAAGCGTACGACATGCTGATGGGGCACGTCGAGCCGCAGCTTGGCGGCAGCGAAGATCTCATCGATGTCATCGGTCTGAATTTTTACCCGCACAATCAGTGGTACCTGCACGGGCCAACAATCCCGATGGGGCATCACGAATGCCGGGCTCTGTCGGAAATGCTCGTCGAGGTCGCCCAACGCTACCGACAGCCGATGTACATTGCAGAGACCGGTGCGGAAGGATCGGGAGGCCCGGCATGGCTTCACTATGTGTGCGACGAGGTGCGGGACGCCGTGAGCCAAGGCGCGCCGGTGGAGGGAATCTGCCTTTATCCGATTACGGCTTACCCGGGATGGGACAATTCACGCCACGCCGAAGTTGGCCTTTTCTCCGTCATCCATGCGGATGGATCGCGCCGCACCCGTCAGCCCATGGCCGATGAACTGGCGAGGCAGCAGAGGCTGTTTGGCCAGCGTTCTCGACCCACGCAGCCTTTGCCGGAGTAGCAAGCGGCTTTAGCCCGGCACAGCCATTGCCGGCTGCAAGGCGCCTCCAATTGGGACCGTCTTCTGAATGCGGGCGAAAGTAGCCAGAGCCTGACCCACGACCTGGTCCATATTGTAATAGCGGTATGTCGCAAGGCGGCCGACAAACCAGACATCCGGGCGACTGGCGGACAAGGCTTCATATTGCTTGTAGAGCGCTTCGTTTTCCGGCCTGGGCACCGGGTAATACGGATCGCCAATGTCGGTCGGGTATTCATAGGTGAGGCTTGTCCGGGCGTTCTTCTGGCCGGTCAGATGCTTGTACTCGGTGATCCGGGTGAAGTCCTCCGTTTGCGGATAGTTGACCACAGCGACCGGCTGGAACTGTTCGCATTCGACGGTCACGTGCTCGAAACGCAGTGAGCGATACGGCAGACGGCCAAGTCTCCAGTCGAAGAATTCGTCGACAGGGCCGGTGTAGATCAGCTTGCGGAACGGAATCCGGTCCCGGACCTCACGATAATCCGTCTGCAGCATGATCTTGATATTGGGATGGTTGAGCATGCGCTCGAACATGCGCGTGTACCCGTTCGCGGGCATGTGCTGGAAGCTGTCGCCGAAGTAGCGGTCGTCGCGGTTGGTCCTGGTCGGAACCCGGGCGGTTACCGATTTGCTAAGCTGGGAGGGGTCTACGCCCCATTGCTTCCTGGTGTAGCCGCGGAAGAATTTCTCATAGAGTTCCCGCCCGACAGTGCTGACCACGACGTCCTCGGCCGTGTGGACTTCCTCGATGGTCTCGCGGCGAGACGCGAAGAAGTCTTCCAGTTCCACCGGATCCAAATCGAGACCATAGAGGCGGTTGATCGTATCGAGATTGATGGGGATCGGGAGAAGCATTCCGTCGACCGCCGCCAGCACACGATGTTCATACGGCCGCCATGTCGTGAAGTGTGACAGATAATCCACGATGGACCGCGCATTTGTATGGAATATGTGCGGCCCGTAGCGGTGGATGAGGATGCCTGCTTCGTCGTAGCAGTCATAGGCGTTACCCCCGATGTGATTGCGGCGATCGATGAGGAGAACGCTTTCTCCCCGCTGCGAGGCAATCCGTTCGGCGAGAACGCTGCCGGCGAAGCCGGCGCCGACGATCAGCCAGTCGAACATGGTCAGGCGCTCCTGCGGAACGGGACGACCTTTTTCCGAGCACTGGCGTTCCTGATATGAGCGGCCATGCCATTCCATGTGCGCTTCCAGGACATGTCCCGGAGATAGGCATCGACCTGCTGAAGCCGCGCCTCGCGCGATTGGGTAAGGACGGATCGCAGCTTGATGTCGACGTCCTCGGCGTCCACTATGTCGACGAGCCCGGCTGCGCCGTAGGTTCGCACAACATCGACAATTGCTGTTGAAACCACCGGCAGGCCAGCGGCGAGGAACTCCGGCGTTTTTGTCGGGCTGATGAAGCGTGTGGCCTCGTTGAGCGCGAACGGCATCCAGCCGGCGTCCCAGTGGCGCAGATAATCTGGAAGATCGGCATAGGCTTTCCCGCCGAGCCAATGCAGATTGCCCGCTGTCGGCAGGCTGCTCGGGTCGATCTTGACCACCGGACCGAGCATGACGAAATGCACGTCCGGCATGGCCTTGGAGGCCTGGGCCACGAGATCGATGTCGAGGCGCTCGTCGATGACGCCGAAGAAGCCCACCCGTGGATGAGGAATGCCGAATTGATCGGCCGGGTCCTTGCCGGGTGTCCTTGCCTTGTGGAAGTGGCTGACGTCGATGCTGCTCGGAAACGGATAGATGGCACGGTGCTGGCAGCGCTTCGCTTCAAAGAGGCTCAAGCCGCCGGTGAAGACCACGTCGGCACGCCCGAAGAGGGCTCGCTCCATCATGGCCAACTCGGTTGGCGCATTCTTGAACGCCGAAAGTTCGTCCATGCAGTCATAGACGCAGACATCGCAATTGATGTGCGCGCTGAAGCGTAGGGCCATGGGCGTGTAGTACCAGGCGGTCAGGTTAGTGTGCGGCGTCGAAGCGATGATCCGGTCGAGATATTTGCGCTGCACGGCATCAGCTCTGGCCGGGCTTGTGCCAATTGGAAGCAGAGGAGTCGCGACCCGAATTGCCGGCGCCACTTCTGAGAAACGCATCGAAGGATGCGAGCGCTCCTCGAAAACAGGTTCCTCGAAATAGATAATCTCATGTTCCTTCGCGGCCAAGGTAAGAATATGCTGTGGACGCTGATAGACAAAATTCCATCGTAAATGAGAGAAACATACCAGTAAGTCTTGCGTCTTGGTGGTTCTTCTGCGAGTTGGTATTCTTATTGCCGAGTCCATACAAATTTCCCTAGTGGCAGCCGAAATTATATTGCGATTAACATTTGTTAATCGCAGGCAGCGGAGACGAGATCCACCTTTCCGTCTAACTTTCCGTCGAATAACTTGTTCCAGTCGCGAACCGTTAAAGCGGCGAAGGATCATGCCGCGGTGCTGCTGCCCCTTTGGGAGGTGGAGCCAAGATTCGCACGCAGGTTCTTGGGGACGGTCACTCGGTGGCCGTATTTCGGTAGCATGGGCAGCTAAGCTGTTCGACGGCTCCAACGATTCGCCTGGACCGGAGCCAAACGAGTCTCAAACGGCCGGCAATTGTTGGGGCAGGTGATGAAGATCGAGTTCGAGACGAATGTGTTCCCGCTCTTCCATCCGCAGGCGGTGGACGATCTTAAGGATCCATGCCCCGTCTTTGACGGCAGGCTTTGGCACGTCTTCGGCTCGAGCGGCACGGTAACAACCGAGAGCTGGAAGATACTTCACGCAACCGCGCCGGAGCTGCATGGTCCCTGGACGGAGCACGAGCCCATCGAGCTTCCTGTCACAGGATCGGGCGTTGCCGCGCCCGGTGTTGTCTACGAGCTCGGCGTCTTCCACATGTTCATCCAGACCGAGTTCATGAAGTCCGGCGGCCGCTGTGAGCACGCGGTGTCGAATGATGGCTTCAACTGGGTGGTGCTCAACCCGGCAATCCTGTCGATCCCTGGCACGGACGAAGATGGGATCTATGATCCGCATCCGGCGATCATCGGCGGCAAGCGCTACATCGTCTATTCCGGCATGCCGAAATTCAGTCGTGTGCCGCAACCCGATGTCTACCTGGCGCGCAGCCAGTCGGACTCGTGGTTCGGACCTTGGAAGCGGCTGGGCAAGATCCTCGACCATAGTGAGATCCCACACCACAATACGCGCGATGATCCCGACTACGAGTGGGGGATCGAAGGCGCCCAACTGGTCGAGCTCCCCGATGGCCGCGTGCTTCTGAACGCCACGTGCTTCCTTCCGCGGGGAGCGCGAGGCAGCCGACAACGCGTGTTTTTCGCCATCGCCGCCGAGGTTACCGGACCGTACGTTTCGATCGGTCCGGTTCTTGATCCAGGCGGGCCAGGAGAAAACGGTCACTCGACCGTCATGATCGAGGGCGAACAGCTCACGCTTTTTTACCAGAGCCGTGTCGCGGCGACGAACCATCGCTGGCGATATGGCCTCGCCAGATGCGATATCAGCGTCCTGTCGAAGGTTGCGTGACAGCCCAGGTTCCGGCGCGGCGGGGTTCATTTATTTCAAAGCATAGAGATAGGCCGCGATATCACGCGCCTGCTGCTCGGTGATCCTCGTCGATGGCATGGCGGTGTGCGGATTAACCTCTCTGGCGCCGCGTATCCAGCGGATCAGGTTCTCCGGATTGTTCGCCAGCACGCCGCCGATAATGACCCGGCCGGCGAGGCTGGCGTCGAGGCGCGGGCCGACCTGACCTTGCGCGCCCGGCACGCCAGGGATCGTATGGCAGCCGGAGCAGCCGTTCGCGGTCATGATCGGAATGGCGCGCGCGCCCACGCCGCCGGTTGCCGCGTCCGACTCGTGCCGGACACGATCACGCCGGTCGGCCCATAAGGCCACGGCGGCGACGGCTACGGCAACTACGATCATGGCGGCGAGGGCGCCGGCGATCAGTCTAGCCAGATCGGAGCGCATGCGTCGCCTCCCTGGTTCCGCTCTTGCTTATCCAGAGGCCGGCGAGCAGCAAAGCGGCTCCGCCATAGATCAGGCCAGCCGGAACCCACATCACCAGACCCGCAAGCTGCTGGTCCTCGATCGGGCTTAAACCCCACAGCGCTGCGCCACCGGCATTTTCCGGATACCAGAGTTTGGGCGACAGCAGCAGCAGCACGCCGAGCAGGCCGGTGTGCATCGAGGTGAAGAAGAGATGCATGACGGCGCTGCCATAGGCCTGCTGCCGACCGGAACGGGGCAGAAGCGCCCACCAGAACAGCAAGGCAGTGCCGAGGAAGCTCGCATGCTGGGTATAGTGCAGCACGCCCCGCTGCAGGGCTGCCTCGAACAGGAACGGGATGTGCCAGATCCAGATGGCGATCGCGTGGATGATTGTTGCGTTGAGAGGGCGGCTGGCGAAGGCCCAGACCGCCTGCAGCATCTTGCCATGCGTGAGCCTTCCCGTTCTCTGCCGAAACGCGACCGGTAATGCCCATACCAGTGCCGCGCCGGGGCGGGCTGCAACCAGCAGCGGAGCCGCCAGCGCCATCAGCAGCTCGTGCTCGATCATGTGAGCGGCAAAGACCCGCTCGCCGAGCGCATGGATCGGGCTGACCAGCGCTCCCGTCAGCACGCACCACCCTGCGGCGAACAGCAAGGTTTGTCGTATCCGCTCTGGTCGGCCTCGGCTGCTGCGGCGCCACAGCCGGTTGGCGCCGGTCGCATAGACCAGCGCGAGCGCGGCCAGCGGAAGCGTGATGGGAAGGGCAAGCGTCCACCCGGTCTCGGGCGCGCCGGCGCCGTAGCAGATCGAGGTCGAGAAGAACGCCTCGAAACTCATCGCAGGCACTCGTCGAGGATGAGCGCGGCGCTGGCCTGCATGACGATGACGAGGGCAAACAGCAAAGCCGAAAGCATGCCGAGATCGGCGATGAATCGCTCGGTGCTGCGTGTACGCTCCGGTTTGAAGGCGGCGCCGCCTTGCCGCTTCGCCTGCCACGACAGGACGCCGCCGAGGAGCGAAAACACCATGAGCACCAGTGCGACGGAAAGCACCACCGGGACCTGGCGATTACATTGCCAGGGCACCAGCGCGTAATTCAGCTGCGTAGAGATGGCCCAGGCCAGAGGCCCCGACACAAGACCACCCCAGGACGTTCCCAAACGCAGCGCGCGCATCAGCCTAGCCTCGGGGCCCAGTAGATGAGCAGATAGATCGGGATCCAGGTCAAGACCACGAAATCCCAGTAGAAGACGTTGTCGCCGACGTCGCCGAAACGCCGGCCGCTATAGGCGTGGCGCGTGAACATCAGCACTGTCAGAACGATCGTGTCGCCGACATCGGTGATCAGATGGATGGTGTGCAGGCCGAGCAGCACCCAGAGCATCGAGCCATAAGCGTTGGTGTCCCAATAGATGTTCAGGGCCGGAAACTCGAACCAGCGCACGATGAGCGGCGCGCTGCCGAGCAGCGACATCACCACCATGCCGATCCGCACCGGCCCGATGGCGCATTGCTTGGCGTAGCGGTTGAGGAGGTGGTTCGGCACCAGGCTGACGATGAGAAGCAGCGTCACGATCGTTCCCGGCCAATGGTTGGGCTCCGGGGCGCTCAGACGCCAGTTGGGCCACAAGGTCGCCAGATACAGATAAGCGCCGGCCGCCAGCGCAAAGCCCATTCCTTCCAATGCCATGAAACCGAGCGTACCCCACCAGGTCGAGCTGCGCGGACCAAGCCCGAAGCTTGGCAGGCCCGACAGATCGGCGGCGGGACGCTGCTTCATTCCTCGTCCTCCGGCGTATCTTTCGGCCAGAACCAGCCGATCAGGGTGATCGCGATCGGCGCGGCGCCCCAGACGATCGCCCAGGGCGTGAAGATCGAATACAGAAAGGTGCCGCCGACAGCGATCGCAGCGAACAAGGGCCAGATCGACGGCGTCGCCGATTTCTCGCGGATATCGGGATGCGCTTCCGCCACCGTCGAGATGAGGAGCTCGCGCACATCGACGCGAAGGCCGGTGGCGACGGGAAGGGCCTCGCGTTCGGCCCAGAGCGGCTCGACATTCGTGACGATTGGAATGCGCGCGAAATTATAGCTTGGAGGCGGCGAAGACGTGGCCCATTCCAGCGTGCCGGCATCCCAGGGATTGTCGCCGGCCGGCGCGCCTTTCAAGGCGCCATGCACGAGGTTGAAGGTGAACAGCACGAAGCTCAGGAAGAAGAGCACCGCGCCGCCGGTGATGAACAGGTTGATGTTCCCCCAGCCAAGCTCGGCCGGATAGGTATAGACCCTGCGCGGCATGCCCCACAGGCCGACAAGGTGCATCGGGAAGAAGGCCGCGTTGAAGCCGATGAAGGCCAGCCAGAAATGCCAGCGTCCGAGGCGCTCGCTCATCATGCGGCCGGTGATCTTGGGGAACCAGAAATAGGCGGCACCCAGCAGTGGGAAAACCGAGCCGCCGATCAGCACATAGTGGAAATGCGCGACGACGAAATAGGTGTCGTGCACCTGCAGGTCGAGCGGCACCGAGGCCAGCATGACACCGGTGAGACCGCCAATGACGAAGATGAAGAAGAAACCGAAGACGAAGAGCAACGGCGTGCGGATCACCGGTCTGCCGTCCCACAAGGTCGCCAGCCAGCAAAAGATCTGCACGCCGTTGGGAATGGCGATCAACATGCTGGATGCCGTGAAGAAGCTTGCACCGAGCTTCGGCAATCCCGTCGCGAACATGTGGTGGACCCAGAGACCGAACGACAGAAAGCCGACCGCGATCAACGACAGGACCAGCCCGAGATAGCCGAACGCCGGCCTTCGAGCGAAAGCGGGAATGATCGCGGAGACGATGCCTGTCGCCGGCAGGAAGATGATGTAGACCTCGGGGTGACCGAAGAACCAGAACAGGTGCTGGAACAGCAGGGCGTCGCCGCCCTCCGCTGGATTGAAAATATGCGTTCCGACCAGCCGGTCGAGGATCAGGAAGGTCGAGGTGATCATGACCGCCGGCATGGCGAAGACGACGACGAATGAGGTCACCAGCAACGCCCAGACATAGAGCGGGATCTTGTCCAGCGACATGCCTGCCGCACGCTGCTTCAATACGGTGACAATGGTCGCGACGGCGACCGCCAGCGATGAGACCTCGGTATAGGTGATCATCTGCGCCCACACGTCGGCGCGCTTGCCGGGACTGAATTCGGGACCTGACAGCGGCACATAGGCGAACCAGCCGACATCCGGCGCCATTGCAAGGGCGAAGGACACCCAGGCGAAGAGACCTCCCGAGACATAAATCCAATAACTGAACGCGTTCAGGCGCGGAAAGGCGATGTTGCGGCTGCCGACCATCAGCGGCACCAGATAGATGCCGGTCGCCTGCACGATGGGCACGGCAAACAGGAACATCATGGTGACGCCATGCATGGTGAACAGCTGGTTGTAGAGGTCCGGCCCGATCAGGCCGCGTTGCGGTCCCGAAAGCTGGATGCGCATGGCGACGGCGCTCAGCCCGCCCAGGCACAGAAACCCGAATGCCGTGATCAGATAGCGCCTTGCGACGACCTTGTGATCAACGCTGGACAACGCGCCGATGATGCCGGGCGGCGTCCGCCATGTGCGCGCGAGCCAGCGGTGAAGGCTGGCATCGTCCATGCCGGTGTCGCGCGGCCCATCACGTTCGGGGGCAACGTCGCCCTTGGCAGTCGCCTCACGTTCCGGCGGCAGGTCGCGTTCGCTGGCCAGGTCCGCGCTGCTCATTTCAGGCCCTCGAGATAGGCGACGATCGCGTTGAGCTCGTCGCCATTGAGCTCAACCACCGGCATGTGGGAGCCGGGCTTGATGCCTTGCGGGTCGGCTATCCAGGCGGCGAGATTGCCGCGGCTCATCGTCAAGGTTCCCGCGGCAAGTGTTTGCCGGCTGGCAATATGGGTGAGATCCGGAGCGACCGTTCCGCCCGCGGGCGTGCCGCCGATCTTGTGGCACATCACGCAGGGACGCTTGAGAAACAAGTCCGCGCCCGCCTTCGCCTCGTCGCCCGTCGGGGCCGCGGCCGGCTGCAGCTGGTCGTTCCACCAGGCGTCGAACTTTGCCCGCGGCTCGGCGATGATAAAGGTGCCCATGTTCGCATGCTGCGCGCCGCAGAACTCGGCGCACTGGCCGCGATAGGTTCCGGGCTTGTCCGCCTTGACATCCAGCACGTTCATGTGACCGGGGATGAGGTCGAGCTTGCCGGCCAGACTTGGGATCCAGAAGGAATGGATCACATCGGTCGAGGTCAGAAGAAGCCGCACCGGCTCGCCGGCGGGGATGTGGATTTCGTTCGCCGTCGTCAGGATGCGGCTCGGCGTGGCATCCTCATAGCGCACCTCCCACCACCACTGGTGCCCGGTCACCCGAATGGTGAGCGCAGCGTTCGAGCCGATTGCCGCAAGCGTCCTGTTGGCCAAGAAGCTGAGCAGGGTCAGCCCGACCAGCGTCGCTGCGGTCAGCCCGACAGCGATGACCACAACGCGCAATTTGCGATGGTCGGCGCTGGCGTCGAGCATCAGCGGCTCGGTGCGCCTGGGTGGCCGCATCAACAGCGGTGCGGCGAGAGCGATCATCACCAGCACCCACGCTACCGAGCAAAGCCCTATGAAGAACCAGATCAGCCATGCCAACTCGCTCGCCGCGGGGCCTTTCGGGTCGAGCGCCGATTGCCAGCCCGCGCATCCCTGGAGAGAAAGGACGCTTGCCGCGGCAAACGCCATCGAGGCGAGGCCTTTCACGGCGACTTCCCCAGCGTGGCGGCATCCGGCATGCGGTTTTCCGACGGATGGGGCATCATGTCGTCATTTCGCTGTGGCGCAGCGGAAGAGGGCGCGTTGCCGCTTAGCGAACGCACGAAGGCCGCCAGTTCCCAGATCTGATCGTCGGGGATCTTGTTGCGGAAGCTCGGCATGCCGTTCGGACGTCCGTCGCGGATGGTGGCGTGAATGCTTTCCATGGAGCTGCCATAGATCCACTTCTGGTCCATCAGCGCCGGGCCCATGCCGCCGCCGCCATTGGCGTGGCATCCCGAACAGTTGAACCAGCCGAACAGGCGCTTGCCCTCGCTGAGATGAAAGGCGTTCGCCTCGAAGCTCGCCGCCTTGTTGTTGCTGGGGGAGGGCCTTTGGCCGCCAGGTTCCAGCGTAGTCACGGGCGTCGGCTGCCCGCCGGAGCCGAGCGAAGATTGCGGGCGCGTGTCCCGCTCCTCGCGCTGGCATGCCGCCAAGGCGAGCGTCACGGACAGCAGCGTCGCGAGACCCAGCCTCATCGCACCGGGCTCCCGGCGATGTCGAGAAGCGGAACGCCATATTGCGTCAGAACCGCGTCGATCTCGGCCTTGTGCCTGGCGAGCGCGCTATTCACATCGCCGCGCAGTCGCTCGTCCTCGCGCCGAACGCCCATCGAGATGTCGTACATCAGTGGCAGTTGCGGTCCATCGATGCGAGGTGTGACCGGCGTGATCCGGAGCGGCACCTTTTGCTTCGTAGCGAAGTAACCGGCGAGCGGGCCCCAGACCACGGCGACGTCGACCTCGCCGCTCGCGACAGCTTCGACGATGCGCGCCGCGGGGTTGGGAGCGGAATAGTCGCCGTAGACCGGGTAGCCGACGAGATGTCCGACAATGCCGCGACGGCCGAGCGCCTGGACCGGCGGCGAATTGGCGCCGTCATCGCCGATGAGCTGAACGCCGATGCGCATGTCGCGCAGCCGTGGATCGTTAAAGGACGTTACGTCCGGTCCATCCTGTCGTGCGACAAAGACGTAGGAGGATCTGTAGTAGGGCGAGGTGGTGCGCAGCATTTCGACATTTGCCGGCGTTCCGAGCACCAGATCGCAAAGCCCCGCTTTCAGCGTGTTGCGAACGAAGCCGCGGCGCTGCGCCCACCAGGTGTAGGTAAGCTTCGCGCCAAGGTCGGCCGCAACGATCTCGGCGATCTTGTTCTCGAAGCCTTCGCCGCTGGCGTCGGAGAACGGCATGTTGTTGGGATCCGCGCAGGCGCGCAGTTCCCGCGCATTCGCCGCGCCGGCCAGAACCAGCCAGACCAACGCGACGAGACCGGTCACGAGGGCCCGCATGGCGGATCTTTTCGCCAGCGCCGTCGGTTTGAATGCATCAAGGCAGTCGGAACACATAGAGCGTGCCTCCCGCCGTTGTCGCGTTTTTCAAGTCCTTCATGGCGTTGACGAAACCGAGCGCAGCAGTGGCATCGCGCGGGTCGAGATCGCCTGAGACGATGGCGCCGGCCCAGCCGCCGACGCCGGACAGGATCGCGACATATTGGTGTCCGTCGGGGCCGCGATAAGTCACCGGCTGGCCGATGATGCCGGAAGAGGTCTTGAACTGCCAAAGCAGTTCGCCGGTCTTCGCACTGACGGCCTTGAACCAGCCTTCCATGGTTCCGTAGAAGACGATATCGCCGGCGGTTACGACCGCGCCGCTCCATACCGGGAAGTTTTCCTTGAGGCTCCAGGCCGGTTTCTCCGCGGCGATATCCCACGCGGTGAAGGCCCCACGATTGCCGCCGGGGCCCGGGATCATGCGCACGTTCATTCCGACATAGGGTGTGCCGGCGATGTAGTTCACCTCGACGCCTTGTTCGTCCATGCACAGATTGTTGTGCGGGATGTAGAGCAGGCCCGTCTTCGGCGAGAAGGCGGAAGGCTGCCAGTCCTTGAGCCCCGAGGCGGTCGGGCAGATGTCGCGGACGACCTTGCCGGTCCCGGTCTTCTTGTCCGGGTTTGCCATCAGCCTGCCCGTCTTGAGATCCACACCCTTGCTGGAGTTGACGGGGCCATAGGGTTTTGCGGACAGGACCTCGCCGGTGGTGCGATCAAGGACGTAGAGATAGCCGTTGCGCTCCGGCCGGACCAGCACCTTGCGCGGCTTGCCCTGCCAGTTCATGTCGAGCAGGATCTGCTCATTGATGCCGTCATAGTCGTGCAGATCGTGCGGCGTCCACTGATAGAACCATTTGGCCGCTCCGGTATCGGGATCGCGGGCAAAAATGCCCGATGTCCATTTGTTGTCGCCGGGGCGCAGGTCAGGGTTCCAGGGGCCTGGATTGCCGGTGCCGTGGAAGATCAGATTGAGATCGGGATCATAGGAGATCCAGCCCCACATATTGCCGCCGCCGATCTTCCAGGCCTCCGGCGGCCAGGTCGTCACACCGAGGTCCCTGCCCTTGTCCATGTCGTAATGCGGCTTGAAATCCGGGCCGATCAGCACCTCCTTGTCGGGACCCGTGCTGTAAGCCGTCCAGACGACATGGCCATCGCCGGCGTCGAGCGCCTTGACCCAGCCGCGTACGCCCATCTCGCCGCCCGAATTGCCGACGAGCACTTTGCCCTTCACCACCAGCGGCGCCATGGTGAGGGTCTCGCCGACATTGATGTTGCCGATATGGGTGTTCCAGATCGGCTGGCCGGAGTTCGCATCGAGCGCGATCGTGTGGCCGTCCAGCGTGTTGAAGAAGATGCGCCCGTCGGTGAAGGCGGCGCCGCGATTGACGACGTCGCAGCACGCCACCCCTTGTGCCGCGGGCTCGGGATTGGGTTCGTATTTCCACTTGATCGGTGCGCCAGGTTTGGAGAGGTCGAGCGCGTAGACGATGTTGGGAAAGGGCGTCACGATATACATCGTGCTGCCGACCACCAGCGGTGCCGCTTCCTGGCCCTTGTTCACGCCGGTCGAGAAGGTGAAGGCGACCTGCAGGTTCTTGACGTTGCCTGCATTGATTTCCGCGAGCTCGCTATAGCGGGTCGAGGCGTAGTTCTTGGCTGGCATCGTCCATTGGCCGTCGTCGGGCGGGGCGGCGGAGGCCGGCGGCGAGATCGCAGGCGTCGAGGGCGACTCCGAGGCGGCCATCAGAACTGGGAGACAGGCCAGCATCATCGCCCCAACAATGCTTAATCCCGCATATTGCCGCGCAGCCCGGGTGAGGCGAGCGCGTCCGGACTGCGCACACCTCGCCGTCAGCTGTCGCGCTGCCTTCATTTCGGGACCGAGCCTCCGACGCTGGCGCCCAGTTCGGCGGCTATGTCGGCCTCGCGCCCGGCGCAAAGCGGATGACCCCAGCCGGACGCGCTTTTGCCGCCTGGGTCGAGGTCGTAGATGATGGCGTCCTTGCGGTTGGGATTGACGCCTGCCGGAACCTTGTCGAGGCCGAGCGCTGCGCGGACGCGCCAGGCGACGTTGTGGTCGGCGCAGGAGGAATCGCCGCTGACCCCGAGGCCGCCGACGATCGCCTTGCCGTCGTACAGGGCCAGGCCTCCGCCGAACACCACCACGCCTCCGATCGGTTTGCCGATCAGCGGGTCATTGGGGCTGCCGAATGTCTTGGCGTCGCCGGCGTAAGCCGCCGCCTGATTGACGGGGTTGGTGGCCTGCAGGCCGAACAGCGGCCCGCCTGGTTGCACGCCGGCATAAAGATTGGCGGTCGACAGGGCCATATTCGCGAGGCTGAGCCCGTTGGCCGTGTTGGCCTTCTCCGCCGCGACCAGCCGGCTGCCGGGCCATTGCGCGTCCACGGTAGGGCCGCTGAAGGCGACGGCGCAGACCGTACCGTCACGGGCAACGATCGCGGCCCATTCATTGCTCTCGAAGCCGCCATTTGCCGGCCCGCCACTCGCCTTGACATTGGCCTTCAAGGCCGACAGCAGTTTGTCGTGATCGGCCGGGCAGGGCGCTTGCGCCCAAGCGGGATCGTACGGCAGCACCGCGATGGCCAAGAGCAGGAGGCCAAGAGCGGCCGACGGACACTGGGGGAAATGCATGGCGCTTCGGAACACCTTGTTCAACGCGGACAACAAGGAAAAACAGAAATCTGGCGGCAGAAACTCCGGTCTCGCCGTTCTGCAAGCTGATCCTGCTCTTGCTGCGCGAAACCGAACGGACAACGAGCCCCTTTGTTCCTGCTGCCCAGAAAGGGACTGCAAGAATTGCGTGTGGCAGGTGCATCCATATCGAAGTCCGGCCCAACAGCACCAAGGACCTGGCGGTGCCATCACCGCTCCTGGGAGGCGGCCAGCGTTCCTCGATTGCTGCAGCCGTCAACAGCAGGAGGTACGCGGCTCCTTGGTCTTGCGACATGTGCAGTAGAGGAACCAGCTGTGCCGCCCTGCGTTGGACGGGCAATGGAGCAGCTTCGTTCAGATTTCGCGCCGATCGCACAGCCCGGTTACTGGCTGGCCCTGCTGCTTTTGTTGCTTCCCTATGGGGTCGGCGTGTTCTTCCTCATCAGGACGTGCCACTGCCTGTGACTTGATCCGCTGCCTCGGCGGCGTCGAGCTCGAGGCAAGGCGCGCTCGCGCAAATCCCGGTCTGGATCGCCCAGCTGACGAACACTTTCCTGGCCGCGGCGACCGGCCCGCGGCCATCATATGCCGCGCAGCAAGCGTCGCTGGCCAAACCGTGCAGGCGGCACCGCTTCTCGAACGGCCACTCCTCCAGGAATTCGATGGCGTCCATCGCGCAACGGATTTTCCTCACGCCAAATGGCACGTCATCAACAAGGACAGGTTCAGCGAACACATCAGTGCTCATCGCGCCTGGTTCTGCCGCGCCGTGGTCGTGACCATAGTTGTCGCTTTGCCGAGAAATCAAAGCACGCCCAACGGGCTCCCCGAAGACATTTGGGCCCATGACCTTCCTCCGCTTGATGCGCCAATCGCCGGCAGGCCAAACAGATGCTCAGCAAGGTGTTGGGCATGTGCCGGCGGCGCTGAGGTGAAATATTGGAAGCGCGATTTTCGGCGTCAAGAGCCGCCCCGTGGCGGCCGACCCTGGCTCACCTGGGGTGGGTTGGCAACTCCGCCGATCTGGGTGACGGGCGGCCGAAGAGACAAGCAGCGGCTGGTGTTTGCGTTCGGCTCCATGGGCTGACTAGAGCTGCGCGTGGAGCGTGCTGGCCAGCCAATCGGTGAACTTTTCGCGCATGGGACGCGATCTCCATTCGGCAAGGCTGATCTGCCTCGAGCGCTTCAGATCTTCGTTGAACAAGTCGATCTGCGTTCGTGCGAATTCCTTGCCATAGACGTTGAGCGTGGCCTCATCGTTCAAACGCAAAGACCGCTGGTCCAGGTTGGTGGAACCGAAGCTCGCCCAGACGTCGTCCACGATCAGCAGTTTGGGGTGATACATCGTGGGCTGAAACTCGTAGATCCGCACCCCGGCCTCGAGCAATTTGCCCCAGAAATAGCGCGAAGCTTTGCGGACGATCGGAACATCCGTCAGGGAATTGGGAACGATCACATCGACGGCGACGCCTCTTTTTCTGGCGTCCAATATCTGCTGCAGGGCGATGTCGTCCGGGAGGAAATAGGCCATGCCGATGCGCAGGTGGTCTTTGGCCGCGGCTATGGCGGCCAGCATCATCAGCTCCATGTTTTCGGAGCCGTTCGGCTGCGAAGAAAGGATCAGCTGGGCACGGAGCGCACCCGCGGCTTCGGGCGGCAGGTAGAAGTTCTCGCCCTGCAACGTCTCGCCCACTGTTTCCAGCCAGTTCTCGGCGAAGGCCGCCTGGAACCCGGGCACAGCAGGCCCTTCGATCTGGTAGTGCGTGTCGCGCCACTCATTGGGGTTGCGCGCATCTCCCAGCCAGTTGTCCGCGATGCCGACCCCGCCTGTGAAGGCGACCCGCCCGTCCACAATGAGCAGCTTGCGATGCGTTCGGTTGTTGACGCGGTCGAGCGTGTACCAGTGGATCGGCCGATAGCGCTCGAACCGAACGCCAGCACTCGTCATGATTTGGATCAGCTTCTCATCGAAGGGAAGACTGCCAAGCCAATCGACGAGCACGCGCACCTCGACACCCTCTCGGGCTTTCGCAGCCAAAGACGTGGCGAACTCGTAGCCGACCGAGCCCGACCAATAGATGTAGGTTTCCATGTTGATGGTCTTTCGGGCCGAACGGATCGCTTGCAGCATGGCGGGAAAAATCTCGTCGCCGTTGACGAGGGTCTGCACGGCGTTCGCCTCGAACATCTGCCCCTGCGAATAGCTGCTCATGCTCCTTGCGAATTGCGGATCTGCCGCATCGAAACGGTGCGGCACGATGGTGCGGATGACACGGGTCTCGGGGATCAAGTTGATCGCGAGCAGCGTGACCAGACTGGCGACAAGCGCGACGGCCAAATACTTGAGGCTGCTGAGCAGCCTCCGCCGGTTCCGACCAAATCTCACCTTTCACGCGCCCGCTGGAGGCGCCAGGGTGGCCGCCCCATACCAATTCAGACTTTGCCGATCGAAAACGACACACAGTGCTGCGTAGGCCAGCAGCACCAGGAATGCGGCGGGACGGGACGCAAAAGTGCCGATTGAGGTGAGGAAACTCGTTATCGGGTGATTTGCCATGCTCAAGAACTGTTGATCCTGACGCAGGTTCCAGCCTTGAGCCGGGAGTCTGAAGTGCAAGCCTGAAGCTATAACAACTTTCGACCAACGCCTGCATCCTTCGCAGGCAATCGGCGTTGAAGAAGGATCCTAGAGGGCGGGTTTAGACATGGACACGAAGCCAACTGACGCTGACACGGTTTCCGCTCAGGAACCGGATATCATCGTGAACAAGACCGCACATTTCGTCGGGGAATGGATCGACGAGCACAAGGCGGAAGCCGCAGCTGCAATCCCGGCCGAAATCGCCGCCGAGAAGCTCGCCGAACAATGCATCGCCGATGCCGAAGGCCTGGGAATACTGGCTGAGGATATCGGCGACGAAGTCGGCGATCTCAAGCAATACATCGCGGAAACAGTGCTCGGAGACGAAACTTCCAGCAACGGCAAGATTGAGAGCCCGCCCGATCCGCTCCCGGCGGCGCCGAATGGAGAAACCAATGCCGAAGTTCCGTTTTGAGTTCATCGAAAGTACGGCGCAGCCGGCCATCCAGGTCGACATGGAAAATTTGGATGCCGCCAAGGCCGAGGCGAAACGCGCGGCTAAGGAGGCGATGCTCGATGGGATTGTCGAAGGCGTCGACCCGACATCGTGGGTTACGAGAATCTACGACGAAGCGGGGTATCTGGTCGCCACGATCGGATTCCAGGACCTTGTGGCCGCGCCCCAAGCTGTCGGACAAGCCCACGAACAGACCGATGAGCCCGGCGTGATACGCTCGGGCTGATGCCGCTCCTGGGCAGGCCATCGGAACCTCAGTCGAGCTTTCCAGGCCAGGTCAGCTCGATCCACGCCGGGGCATGATCGCTTGGCCTTTCCAAAGCTCTTACCGCAGCATCGACGCCCGCCCCTCGCAGCCGGTTTGAAAGTGCCGGACTGATCAGGAGATGGTCCATTCGCAGGCCGGAGCTCCGGTCATAACCGCCCCGGTAGGAGAAGTTCCAGTAGGTGTAGACCCCCTTCTCGGGATGGATCTGCCGAACCGCATCCATCCAGCCCATCTTCAGCAAATCGGCGTAAGCGTCACGACTCTGCGGGAAAAACACTGCATCGCCCAACCAGCGCGCCGGCACCACCGCATCAATCGGGGTTGGCACCACGTTGTAATCGCCGCACAGGACCGTTTCCTCTTTAAGCAAGGTCTGGGAATAGCTGATCAAACGCTGGAACCACGCGAGCTTGTAATCGAATTCAGGTCCAGGCGCGGGATTGCCGTTCGGCAGATAGATGCAGCCGATCACCAGCCCATCCACCTCGGCCTCGATGTAGCGGCTGTGCGTATCGTCCGGGTCGCCTGGCAGTCCGCGCCTGCGCTCCTGCGGCTGTTTCCCACGGGCCAGAATCGCTACGCCGTTGTAAGATTTCTGCCCATGCCAGACGGCGCAGTAACCAGCCTGCCGGATCGCCTCGGCAGGGAACTTCTCATCGGATGTCTTGAGCTCCTGCAGGCAGACGATGTCATAGCCGGTTTCGCCAAGCCATTTCAGGAGGACCGGCAATCGCCCATTGACGCCATTTACGTTGAAAGTAGCGATCCTGGTCATCCGGTTATCTTGGCCGATGATCTCTCCGGGCAGTCACCCCGATACTTGGTTTGGAATACTAGCTGTCTTTCTTGTAGGATTTGGCGGCCTCATCGATCTTGCGCCAATCGTTTCCGTGACGCCGCACCAGCTCCCGCGCCTGGGCCGGCGAGATGTTTTGCGTTTCCACGATATGGTTCACTTCCGTTTCTTCGCCTTTCAGCGGGCGCGAACGTGGCCTTCTGGGCCGGCTCGCCGCTGTTTCATCTGCATCACGTCGTCTCGCCATGGGCTGACCTCTCCTGATCCGGATTAACCGTCGAATGCCGGGAAGGTTTCCGCTCGCGGTTCCTCGAGCAGTTCGGCTTGTCTCGGCTGTGTGGCTTGAACCCAAGGAACTTGCGCGGCGTTCCTTGCGAGCAGAGCTAGCGAGCGCAATCCGATGGAAAAATCCGAAGCCCATTTTGAACCGCAGAAGCCTCGTGGTGCCGAAGCGCGCTTCCCGTACGATCGAGCGGCAGTTGAGCGGTTCCAGCTTGCGTTTCCGCGCGCGAGGTGGAGCGACGAGCTCAGGAGCTGGTTCGTGCCCGGAAAAACGGCGGCGCGGCGGATCGAGCGCTGGCTGGCACAGGAGACAGCGGCTCGCGCAGCCCATGACGACAGTAAGGGGCGGGATGCCTTCGCCTTCGATCCACTGTCGAGCCACTATCTGGAAGTCGCGGACGACCTGCGCATTCGCACGCCTTATTCGAAGACCGTGCTGAAGGAACTGCGAGCGGTTCCATGGGCGAGTTGGGACGACGAACTGCGGGTCTGGCGGGTGCCTTTCGCGCTTATGAGGAGCTGCGGCGCCGTTGGCCAAGCATCGAAAGAGCCGCCCAACGCGCCGAGCCGGAGGAGAGGAAACGCCGGCGGGAGGCTGGTAAACACTCCGATGAGCACAAGGCCGCCAGGCTGCGCCATGCCGAACGCAGGCGCCGGCGCTATCCGGTTCCAGCCGAAGACCTGCCTCCGCTCGGTCGCGCCGTGGCGACGGTGCAATATGACGTTGTTGTCTTCACCGGGATTTCAGGCGAGCTCGCCGACCCCTCTGAGCTGGCGCCGTTCTACCCACAGTCGATGGAGACCGGCTTCGGCGCCGTTTGGGCGAGGTGGCGGCCGCCGACCTTGGCTGAACTGATCAAGACATGGCCGGCGCGGCGTCCTGCCGGATCAGCGGAACGATCGAGAGGGTGGTGGCGGCCGACGCTTGGCGAACTCAGAATCGCTCGCCGAAAGGCGAAAAGCCTGGAGCGGAGAAAACGTTCGCGAAGTGCCGATTGATATTCTTGGGTCTTTGATGGCTGTCACATGACAAGCGAGGCGGGCCGCCGCCAAGGCTCGCGTACCCGACGTTCAGGTGGAATGTCACAGGCCGAAAAGGAATTTCGGGTGCGATTTCAGCCCCGCGGGACCGGCATCCCCGCAGCCAAGCACGCGAGCTCATCGACTTGATCAGCATCGACGCAGCTTCGCTTCTTCGGCAGGCGCGCCTTCTCAAGAAGACATAACCGCACAGGCGCGATTTTCATCACGGCCTCATTTGTTAGCGCGCGACTTGCCGGAGAGGCGTATCACCCCTTTGTCGTTCGTACCGAGTAGTGAGGCAAGCGGACGCTTGAAAGCGGTATCGTGCTTTCGCCCCTGGCTAGGAGGCACGCATGTCCCTGCATGGTGTTTTGGATTCCACCCAACTTGAAATCCTCTCAAAAGCTGTCCATCGCTATTGTTCAAGGCATGGACTTGAGAGCGAGGAAGACCGCCAGTTGGTCGCCATGAGGGCCATGAGCCTTTTCGGCCAGGGCACAACTGACCTTGACCGGCTGTCCGCGAGACTGGAAAAGCTCGAAGAACCTGGGCACGGCTAAACCGGCTGGCAAGCGTGCAGCCGTAACAGCTCCAGCGCAGCGCTCCTAATCCCGCCAAATTGCGCCATCGCTAGCAAAAAGATGGCCAACACCAGCTGCTTGCTGCAGCGTAGAAGCTTCGGCGAAAGCGAATGCGGGGAGAAGAGGGTGATGGTGCCAGAGGCGGAATCCCAGTGGAGAAAATCCCGCTTGACTTTCAAATGCGTAGGGAAGGGTCACCGCCGCAGCTACCAACAGAAATACCAATAAAATATTTCTGTGGATAGGTTCGGTTCCGGAATAGGACCTGTCGGTCCCATAACTCTCTATGTTAGGCGGCGCGGGGGGGTCTCGTCGCTTGTTAGGCAGTTTGTTACAAGGCTGCCAGATTAAAAAGCCGGCCAAGCCAGAGTTGAAGTTGGCGATCGGACTTCAGAGTGGCAGCATCCTCAAGGGCCATCCTGATTTAAGGCTCCAAACGAGATCATTCACGAATGACCGCTTTGCGCCGGTGCCTCATCCCGGACGTTCAGCGTCCGGCATACTGATCGTGAAACCTGTCATTCGGATGCGCAGTACTCGGCAGCAGGTTCATCTGCGACTTTCGTGCTAACCTTGGTTTGGTGCGGTCGCTGGTCGAGCAGCTCGGAGGCGAACTTGAACCTCAAGGCAGGCCGGCGTCTATCTCCCCTTGGCGCTTCTCGCTTCGTACTCCCTGCGGTCACAAGCTAGAACCAGTGCGCTAGTTCATGCGTTTGCAGCAGGACGAAACAAAAGCTGGACAGTCAGATCCGTTGCAGGTACACAAACCAATCGACTTTTGAAGTTTGGACTTTGTTTATTCGTGCTTCGGCGCTGGTCTACGATCTTCCTTCCCACAAATCTCGATTTCTACTCCCGGTGCATCCGCATCGCGAGAGAGCAATGCTGCTGAGGAAAGGGTTCATCATGACCACCGGCACAGTAAAATGGTTCAATTCCACCAAGGGCTTCGGGTTCATCCAGCCTGACAACGGCGGCTCGGACGTCTTCGTCCACATCTCCGCGGTAGAGCGCGCTGGGATGACCAGCATCGTCGAAGGCCAGAAGATCGGCTACGAGATGGTTCGTGACAGCAAGTCCGGCAAGATGGCGGCTGAGCAGCTTCAGGCTGCCTGACCAACTCCAGATCTTTGCGCGGCGACCACGGATGTACTGGTGCCCTGCAAATTCCGATCAAGAGGCCGGGCACTGCTCGGCCTTTTCGTTTCCGATGCTTGAGTGCGAGCCGGTACCAGAAACACCTCGGCAAGCGCACGTGCCACGGCTCCGCCGGCTGTCAATCATTGATTGGGCGGCGCTGACTTGCCAGTTCAGCAAATCCAAGGGAAATCCAAATGACTGATGCCGCCAAGCATATAGCGTCTTCCGTACAGCAGGGAAAAGGCCGCTGCGTCGCGCGGCGAAGCCGCGGCCGTCCATCCTGGAAAAGCTCACCCTCGATGAGTTGCAATCGCTCCGGCTGGATGAAGACTCACGCGGGGAATTCGATGCATTCATGGAGCGCTTCAAGCGCTGCAGAGCCGCGCTTGATGCCTTCGAAGGCAAGGACGTCGCATCGATGGACGATGCTCTCTACGATCAGCATTCAGTTGCCGAAGCCGAACGGCACGGCAGCGGAATGGCCGTCGTTCACTTCATGGCTCCGCGTATCTTGCGACTCCGTGACGGCGCCGCCAAGCGGAAGTGGCGCTCATTCCTGACCAAGTTTCGGAAGGACGAAAGGCTCTGACGCTCCGTGCTGCCCAGCGATTACGCCAGTAGCGGCAACAGGAACTGGGGTGCGCAGACGGCCGCTCCTCTTCCTTGGGCAGGATACGATTCCAAGCTTCAGGAGAGACTTGATGACCGACACAGACCTGCGCCTTGAAATGCAGGGCCAAATAGACGGCCTCAAAATTATCGTAAGTTCGCTGTTGCATGCGCTTCCGGATCAGAGGCCGTTCGCGTTGCGCTTCAGGGAGTTGGAAATTCTTGCCCGAAAGCAGAACGCGCTTCCCTCGACGCTCGAGACGCTACGCTGGTTCCGGACGCAGATGGAAAGCTCCGCTGCTCTCGGCCCCACTGGTTAGCCGCTGCGGAATTGCGCGGGAAGCATTCCTCGCAACCCAGGGACATAATCCGAGTTTGTGCTAGGTGAGAGGTGCCCGCGGTTGCCTTGAGGCGATGTGGCGGTCAATCCGACGAAGTTAGCAGCTAGCTATCCGACATTATCAATCAGTTCATATGCCGCTGCATTATGCTGTGTAGCCACCCATATAAGCTCATGTTTGCCGGTCGACAGTCATATTTTTCGATCGCAGTCCGCAGTGTCAGCTCGACCAATTCCTCACCTGATTTAGACGATCCGCCCCGATACCGTTTCGCCATTGTTCGCAAAGCGTCAAGCAGTCGCTCATCAACTTGGTCAGCCGATAGGTCGTGGTTAGGTAGCATTGTTCGTTCAGGCTGCTCTGTCCGGAATCGGGAAGCAGTTTCAGATCAGCCGGTTGCGTTCCGCAAGTTCCCGTGCCCGCCTCAGGGTGCCGTCGGTGTCAGCGATCTTGCGCCTTGCCGCTTCGTCGGTTCTGATCGTCAGCCGAGCCGACAAATTCCGGGATGACTTGGCCAGCGCAACCGCCGCGACAGGGGGGACATCCGGTGTTGTCATGGTTCTCACGGTTATTCCCTTTCAACTGAAATGCATGGGGGACCGAAGTCGCCCAGAAGGAGCACTGGATCGCGGTATCGGTCGCGTCGCGATTAGGAAGTCCGGTGGGACTCCTCCGAATATTCAACTGTTCGGCTCGTCCATTCGAAGCTCATAGCGTTTTGCCATGTTCGCGTCCTTGACGTTTCGCCTCTCGACTATGCCGACCTTGCTCAGCCTTTTACAATGAGAAAAACCGAGGCAAGCAGAGCGACCATCCAGAGCGCGACATATATTTTTACGGCCAGTTGACCGTGCGAAGAGAGCGCCGCCCTCGCGCGCACGGCCATCGTATCCTTCGCGCCAGCCCGCGCCACCGCGACAGCCAATGGCCGCTTGGTGGCGAGCTTGCCGAACACCCGTCGCGGTTCAACCACGGCCACGGCGCCGTTTGTGTGCGGGACGCCAGGCTCCACAATTGGCAAGGCTATCACCCGACCTAGTTTAGGCAACTTCATTCTCGTGGCGGAATGGGTACGCATGTCTCACCGTAGACCGCCGGCCTTGCGATAGATAGCAGCCATCGAAGATATTCGCCGAAAAACGCTATTTGTCGCTTGTTTTAATTGCGAGTCTCGAACTTTTTTCCCGTGGATGAGATAATTTTATGCTGATCTCATACCCTCGTCTTCGGAATTTCACTTAGCAGAGAAAAATAAAAAGCTGCTAGCGCTTGTTCCCAGCGCAATTGAAGCGCATATATGAAGCTCGTTGATTTGGCCGACCTAGCTTTCGTCATATCGAAGGCCTCGCCATTCTGCTCCGAATTTTCGATATGGATTGCATTGCGCTGTTCGCGGCGGGGCATCTCGAATGGATCGAACCCTGAAATGGAATGCCGGCACGGACCACGGATGTACTGGCGGCATCAGGCATTGTTTTGAGGGCTTGAATTGAAGCGGATGGAGCGCTCCACTTCTGCAGGAAGTCGCAAGTGACCGCTCGCGCAAACCGTCATTTGCCCCGATCCATCGTCTGTTTTGCCGGGGCTTCGATGTGCGCAGCCGGCCGCAAAGTATCGCGTCGATCTCGATGAGAAGTCCCTCGGAAGCGTCCCGCACCGAACGGCGCTGTCTAACCACATTCATCACCTGCCAGCGATCCGCGAAGGGGTCGATGCAGCAAGGGAGCGGATTGATCAACCTCGGTCGAGGCGCCGCTCAAAAGAACCGGAGAAAACTATGACCACCCTCTTGCAGCGCAATGCACGACCAATCCAGCACGGAGCTCTGGCACGTCTTTTCGATATCGGACAGTCAGTTCGACTGAAGGGCGGTTTAGGCACGGGCCCGAGGACCGGCGAACTCTACCGTGTGACCCTTGCTCTTCCGCCGAGGGGAAACTCGCCGCAATACCGCATCTGCAGTGACGCTGAACCGCACGAGCGGGTGGTGACGGAGGACATGCTGGAATTGATGGACGAGGCGTCGGACGGCGGGAAGATTCTTATCGAAAGCACATTCGGACATGCGCCAAGGAACGGAGATGCTGGAGCCGAAAGCCGGAGCGGCAAAAGCGTCCGCTGAAGGTTGGAAGTGTTTCCGGCGCAAAGCCTAGAGCAATGGCCGCTAATGGCAGGATGTTTTCGCTAAACAGGACTCCTATGAAGGTCGTGATCGAATTCTATCGGACGCGCGTTGCCGACGACGCGCACGCCGTCGTCGGCCGTGAAACCGTAGACGCGGCCGACCGCGACGCGGCGATCGAGATCGCGCGGCATCTGGCAAGGACATTGAACATGCCTCAGTGGCCAGATGCCGTCGCCATCGCCGACGCCGACGGCACGACCATCTATTCCAGCATCATCGCCGCGCCGACATAGACAAAGGGCCGATATCATGAACACTAGCACCCATCACCTCGATGCAGGGGGCGCCCAGCCATGCCACTTTGGGGACCATCAATATGGCCGTCGCGTCGAAGCCGATCGTTCCTGGTCCGTCTATCACGTCTTCACGGGCATTCCGGCGCATGTGAACGGCGCCGCCATGATCGGGCTCAGCCGTTCGGAAGCGACGAAAAGCATGCTGTTTCTCAACTTTTGCAGCAGCGAGCGCCGCAAGGAGAGGATCGCCGCGCGCTTTTTAATTGCGCCCGAGAATCTGGCAGACCGATGATGACGCTCGCATTCCCGAACACCAGCCGAAGCTTTGCCAGGAGCGCAACGGCGTTTACTTCGTCGGTCACGACGGCATGTTTCAAATTCGCTTCTTCGTCGAGGCCGAGGCTCTGGCCAAAAATGGCATTGCCCTGGGCGGGAAAGCCAGCGTAGAGACGGCCTATCTTGCGGCATTCGATGGCTTGCGGACCTCCATCCAGGAGATGGCTGGCAAGGTTTATGCTCGCCACCGCCGCGACTCCTACACTTTGACCGCCGCCGATTTCAGGTAGCAGCTTCCGCGATCAAAGCCTGGTCGACAATCGAACGCTACCTCGTCTTTCCATGCAAGCGGGCGTAAGGTGCGCGATGGCTGCAAAAAAATTCCGGGTTCCCGTGGTTGTCTATGTCGCCGGCCCGAGCGGCTTCACGCTGATCGAGTCCTTAGCACAGGCTTCGGATTTCCTGTTTGACCATTGGCCTGGAAACGACAGCCTGGCCTGGACAGACGCGATGAAGCGCTGTGCCGAAGGTGGCGCTCCCGATGACGCGAGTGCTGCATTCCTCACCGCGCTTGAGGGGGCGGGGATCAGCTACGACCGCACGGTTGAGATTTACTGAGCCTGGCGAGCGACTGCGCGGTTGGAGCCACGCGCTGGCCGGATTGCGATCCTCAGCCGGCATTCGGCCTGACGGATCTACCAGATAGGGAGAGTTTGAATGGCGATGAAGCCGAATTATCGGTACGAGCGCAGTCAACGAGACAAGGCCAAGGCGGCCAAGAAAGAAGCCAAGCTTGCGGGGAAAGCCGCGAAGGAGAAACCATTATCCATAGAGCAGAAAGAACAGCGAGAGCCCGCTGCTGACGAAAGCTGAGGCATGGCGATGACGCAGCGCGAGTCGGACAGCTTCGAAATCGACGTGGAATGTCCCCGTTGCCATCATCAGGCAAAGACGCTCGTCGGTTGGATTCGTACTCACACCCAGATTGAATGCGCGAACTGCGGCGAAATCATCGACATTGAGAGCAAGAACTTCAGGTGGCATGAACAGCGCTAAGGAAAAGACCATGATGCCGCCAGAGCCGCGCTCACCACGCCTTGCCGTTCTGATCGATGCCGACAATGCCTCGGCCAAGATCGCCGATGGGCTGTTCGAGGAGATCGCCAAGATCGGCGAGGCCAGCGTGCGTCGCATCTATGGCGATTTTTCCAGCTCGCGCTCGAAAGCGTGGGCCGACGTCCTTTCAAAGCACGCAATCGTACCCCAGCAGCAGTTCGCCTACACAACAGGTAAGAACGCCTCGGACATCACGCTCGTCATCGACGCGATGGATCTGCTGCACAGCGGCCGGTTCGACGGTTTCTGCCTGGTTTCCTCCGACAGCGATTTCACCCGGCTCGCGGCCCGCATCCGCGAGCAGGGCATCGACGTATTCGGCTTCGGCGAGCAGAAGACGCCTGAGAGTTTCCGCCAGGCATGCCGGCGATTCGTCTATACCGAGAATCTGCTGGCTTCCGCGCCTGCAAACGAGGCTGAAGCCGTATCGACTGTGAAGCCACTGCAGCCGCCTTCCGCGGCCGTGCCGATCATCCGCAAAACCATCGCGCAGATGGAAACCGAGGATGGCTGGGTTCCGCTCGGTGCGGTCGGAACGCGGCTTGCCAATCTGGCTTCCGACTTCGATCCCCGCACCTTCGGCTTTCGCAAGCTAAGCGATCTCGTCCGCAAGACGAACGCATTCGAGATCGAACGACCCGAAGGCGGGACGCTTCGCATAAGGACAAAACCGGAGGCGGCTCGAAAGGGCGGGCGCAAGGCGTGACCGCGCAGTATGCCGTCGACCTTCTGGGTTCGTCTTCAATCGACCGCCGAGCGGCGCTCCGGGTGGACGGCGGCGTTGTGCGCTTCGTTGCATAACCCTGACCTGATCGCCCAAGATTTAAGCGCTCGGCGGGTTGGTCGTCCGGCAACGGCTGCCTTTCGCGTTGGGATCAAATTGGCTGAACGAGGAGACTTGGGTCGTCAGTCCAATGACCGCTTTGCCGAATTCCTCAGCCACAACCGGACTGTCGGCTAACGGTCCCCTTTCGGTCATTGGAAAATTGGCTGCGAATGATCGGTCTAACGACCCATCGGGCCTCTTCCAGCCTCGACCATAGCGCGCCTTTCATTTAGCCACACCATCAGCATGGCTGACCCGCCGGATCGGACTCAAGCCGACGCAAATCCGATTTCAACGGCAGCTTTGCGCCTGGACCCAACCCATCAAGGCTGGTCGCCTCGTTGCGGAACTGTAGATTCGAGGCCGATCGCGCTCGATGGCAATTTTGATGGGCATCAGTTGGACGGCGCGTTGATATTGGCGCCGATCGTCCGGGCAAAGGCGCGTTCGGCCTTAAACTCGGGCCGTTTCGACAGCACGAAGCGTGAGGCCATGAACACCTGACCGCTATTCTCGCTCTCGACCATCTGGTCGTCCAACACAACCGGCGACAAGCGATTCGCAAATTTGCCCAGCTTGCGGAACGGTCCCACGGGCGGGTGGCAATAGAGCACCACGCCGGGTGACAGCGCAAATACGAGATACGCGCCGGGCACCAGCGCTAGGGATCGTAGCCATTGTCGGTGGTCGGGGCTGCGAAAAGCGACGGGATTATCTGAGGTCACAAACGGCGTCGCGCTGTCGTTGCGAGCAAAGATCCAGACCGATTTCATGAACCTCTTCGTCAATTTTTCCACCACGCGCGGATCCCACATAAGTTCAGTATGCAGCTCACGCGCCTCCATTGCGTCGACCGGTTCGCCGCGGTCAATCTGAGCCATCGCCGATACTAGATCGCGCGTGTCGAGCGTGCGCAGCATCTGGACCGCAAGATACCGCGCAACGAGCCAGCGATTGATGCGCGGGATTGGTAGAGCGTCGAGCGCCTTCATTTGGGAGAGCCATTGGAGCCACTGGTCGGTGATAAGCGAGACCTCGCCCTCCATCTGCGACAGCTGCTTCTCCATCGTCAGCGGATCGTTGCCGTCCTCATCATATTGCGTCAGCCAATAGAACTGCTTCTCGGCAGCTATTCCGCTCGGCGAGCTCCGGAACATGCGATCGCTTTGCTTATCCCACGCCCACAGCCCGCCCCGCTCGTCAGCGAACCGGCGGAGATGGAATTGCGGGACGTAGTGGTGGAGCTTGGGTGCCGTCACCGATCGCCCTTCTTTCAGAAAGAAATGGCGAAGCTTGGCCGGTCGTGACCGGCATCAGCCTCCGCACCGTTCCATTCGCCATAACGTAATTCGTCGGAGGCTCACTTCTAGAGCTGGTCGGCAAACCAGCGGGGTATCTCGCCTTGCCCCCACAGGTACTGCATAATTCAGGGTCGCGCTCTTTGCACGTCGGGCACTCCACAATTTCGTCGTCGCGCAGGTCCACCTGGTCAGCCTGCCAACGCTTCAATCTGCCCTCTCCGCCGCAGGCCCGACACGTCATATCAATGTGCGCTGGAACAGCCATGCTCCCCTCCTGGATGGCGTTGCCAGCCGCATCGGCTCGGACGCGGCGCGAGACCAATATGCGGAAGCCAGCGAAATTCTTATGAATGCGCTGAAAGGCGGCACGCTATCCTATCGAGGCCGCCATTTCGAGTTGAACAGCGTTCCGTTGACGCTAAAAACTCATCAGCGTCCGCATCCGCCGACTTGGATCGCCACGAACGGACCCGAACCGGCAGCCTGGGCCGCTGCGAATGGCGTGAACATCGCGCGCGTGGGACCTTCCTTTTCTGTTCGCAGAATTACTGATGCCTTCCGCGCCGGTCGAGAGCACGCCAGCGACGCGGGCGACCAAGCGCCATTTCTTGGATTGCTCCGAACGGTCGTGATTGGGCGTTCTGAAACAGATGTACGTTCACTCGCCGTACCCGCTTACGAAGGGTGGCTTAAGAGCTTTAAATTACTTTACGATCTCAACGCAATGCCGACACCACCAAACCTGCCGCTGACTTTCGATTGGGCAATCGAGAAGGAATTGTGCGTAGTAGGAACGACAGCTTCTGGGGAACAAGCTCTTCTTGATCAGCTGGAGAGGCAGGTGCAAACTACCTCCTTTGTCAACTTGCATTTGGGAATTTGTCGTTAGATGCTTCCCTATATACGGCAGCGGCAATTCAATCGGCAATTATTGCTCGAGTTGGCTGACCTTGATGAGACAGACTTTTAAGACGCGTCCACCATGGGGTCAGTCCATGTGCTCCTGCAACAGACGGAGCAAGCCTCCGATTGCCAAGCAAAGTCGAGTTCCTCTGAGGTACAGTGGGTCTTCGACAACATGACACTCTTTGCGAATGAGCGCCGAAGTTTTGATCCCCTGACAAGTTGACCGTAACCCGTTCATCCACCATCGCAATATGAAAAAGAGAGGTACCATCGGCGCCGGTAGTGACCTCCCAAAATTATGAACTTACCAGTAAAGTCATGCGCTTGATCGCAATCAGCTTGCGGATCAACCTTCGGCGCTTGCTCACAATCAATCGAGCGATGAGGCGAAAGTTCATAGCGGTCAGCCTACCTGCTCACATGCTTCATAAAAACGGTCTGTTCAGGATGCGAGTGGCCAGCAGGCTTGCTCGTGCCGTCGCATGCGTATAGCTGGGGCGACAGCAGAAGGGCCAGACGTTCGTTCGTCGTCTGCCGCGACTTCCGCGCAATTCGTCCAACAAGGAAGAAACTATGAGGCGGCAGACCAGACCGTTCACCGTGGAGATCAGACAAAAGCGCAGTTCTCACAACCGGGGTCGTTCCATCTGGAGCGATGTCGATCTCTCCGCAGCAATGGCCGAGACAACAAGGGAACTAAAGGAGATGGAGTTGCCAAATGGTCGCCTTGTTGACTCTAGTGCCGTAGCGCTTGATGCTGAAGACATGCACAAACCACGAGCGGAGCATCTCATGGCAAATCCCTTGGATGCCGAATCAGTAATAACAGCAACGGAAGCGGCAGCCAAAGTGGAGACGCCTGGAAAAAAGAAAGGCCTGCGGAAGGCGGACGCTGAGCCTAGGCAGGCTGCTCGGAAGAATGCCGCCAATACGGCGCCTCAGGCGAAGGAAGCACCAGCAGTGGCCGTGCGGACTCGGAAGATTTACTCTGAAAAGGAGCGTGCCCAGATGCTCGCCCAGATAGAGAAGTCGATTAGTGGCGGCGCCACTCACAAAGCTGCCGTAAAGCAGACCGGCATTTCGGAACAGACGTACTATCAATGGAAGAAGGCTGCGCCGGCTGCATCGAATGGTGACGATCTGAAGGACCTCGTGGCGCTTGAGGGAGAAAACAAGCGGCTGAAGAGCCTGCTCGCGGAACGCTTGCGCAAGGAGAACGCGGAACTCAAAAGGAAACTGGGGCTGTAAACAACGCTGAATCGCACGCCGAAGCGATACCGATTCCGGCGCCGACGCTGCCTCCAACGCCGAGGGCGCGAGCCCTTTGCGATTGGAGCGGGGCTTTTGCAATTTTCGCTTTTGCTGCTCCTGAAATCTCGGATATGAAGCGGACTGGCTTATGGCCTGCCCACATCGACATGGTTACAGAGGAATACAATAATGGCGACCGGAACGGTAAAGTGGTTCAACAGCACCAAAGGATTTGGATTTATCCAGCCCGACAATGGCGGTCAGGATGTTTTCGTCCACATTTCGGCTGTCGAACGAGCGGGCCTTTCGACCCTTAATGAGGGCCAGAAGATCAACTACGAGATCGAACAGGACCGGCGTACCGGCAAGTCCTCCGCTGGCAGTCTCAGCAAAGCTGGCTGAACTTTTCTGCGTCTGCCCGGCAAGAGCCGGGCAGACGTGCCACCGACCGGCGCAAAGAGCGGGCAAGAACATGGATCCCGTCGCCGCGGGAGCAGATTGTGGGAAGCTGCTAATTCCTACTGAAACAAGATGCTTGCGGGAGAAGAGGGGCACGTTCCCGGCTTCTCATGTTCTGCTGTGAACCTCGCCATTGTGATTGTTCCTGGGATGTGGGTCTGACGCTCTCTCGATCGACGTGGCCGGAGAATGAACGAGCAATTCAAGCGGCCTCCAGCGATTAACACCTCGGGGATCAAGAGGGCCGGGTACATTGGCCCCAGGGTACTTGGACCCATCAAGCCACGCTGGACATCTTTGGTGACCAAGTTGAACTCGTTCCCTTCAGCGACGGATTGTTCGAAACATATGAAAAGGGCTGCGTCGACGTCGCATGCGCCCCAGCTACGACCTCTCTGGTCGGGACCACTCCTTACCTCGATCAAATCCTAAGCTTGCGGTCTGCCAGGATCATCGCCGAGTATCCAAAACGTCTGTGCTGCGGAATCACTATTGTGAGCGTTTCCCATCCTTCATCCCGACCGTTGTGATCGGTCAGAGTCTTCCGACAGCCAACATCGCGGGTCACGGCCGACCCGCAGAGCTTTGGCCGAAGCCGAGCTGCGGGGTAAGCGCTGAAATCGCGATCAGCCAAGGCGGCGAGACTTGCCTCAGTGACCGGAATCGACTGAGGTTGCGTTGATTTGGCGCAGAGATTGTCCTTCATACCCTTGAGAAACGGGACGAGTTTGCCTGTAAGGGCGGCGACCCTTCGCCGAAAAATGAGAACCTTCTCGAGCCGGCAACCGATTTCCGGCAACTACCATATTCGGCGAGGCGCACCGGCGGCCACAGATATAAACCGATCTCGAGATCGTCGCGCTGCTGGGGCGCTGCGCGGCAATTGCAACCGGTCAACCTCCATAACACGTGCCAACGATGCCTCGTTATGAGGTGTCCCCAGGCGCAGCGGCCTGTTCTCATTCGCTTGCAAGCAGCGCCGCGACCGGAGGTGGCGCTTCTCGTTGAGAGAACCCGGCGGCCCAAGGCATTGAAATTGAAGATGTCGCGATTGCGTCTAGAGCTGCGATCGGCTCGCTCGATCTAGAGCATCTTTGATGAACACAGAGTCGGTTTGAGGACCTTCACGCGATAGATCCTGTCTGATTCACTGTCCCGGT